>JAEWZY010000055.1 GCA_023394955.1 Bacillota bacterium | reverse complement strand
GATATCGCAACCAAGACTGGAAAGAAAACTTCAAAAATCATAAAATGTCAACTTGAGCAATGGATGGCTGGTTTACCTAATTATATCAAGGTGTATCTCCCGATTTCGTACTGCGAAAGTTGAGTTATTATAATTCGAAACATAAGTAACATAGACACGCGCTTATTCAATTGAATTCTGATTAAAATAGTCTTTAAGGTGGGAACCTAATCCCGGGTGGTTTAAATATTAAACCGAAAACAAGCACAGGCTTTATACAGAAAACTAATTGAGGTCGAGCATAAACTGGAGCGGGCCAACTTGGCGCAATTCATGGATTTAGTCCAGAATCCGGTCCGATTAATCTTTTTAAACTTTTTAGGCGGCCTAGCGCGTGGATTCGGGATCGCCATCGGACTCACGATTATCGCCAGTTTATTTCTGGTCTTACTCACCAGATTAGCCAGTTTGAACCTGCCGGTTATCGGGAAATATATTGCCGATCTGGTAAGGATCGTTAATCAACAATTAAAATTATATTCATGAAAGGAAAAAAAAAATGGAGGAATTGCAACTTAACTATTTTAAAAGTCGTTTACTGGCTGAGAAAGAGCGTCTTGAAGATGAGATTAAAGTATCAAGCCGGTTTAATTTGGATGAATCCCTTACCGATTCGGTCCAGGAGTTGTCGGCCTATGACAATCATCCGGCCGATTTGGGTTCGGAGACTTTCGAGCGGGAAAAAGATTTGGCGCTATGGAATAATTCTCATGAGATTCTACAAAGGATCAATGAAGCTCTCGACCATTTGGATAAAGGTTTTTACGGAATATGCGAGGATTGTGGCAGGGAAATTGACGCGGAACGCTTGGAAGCGGTTCCTTACACCACTTTGTGCGTTCATTGTCAACACCAAGAAGAAGACAACCACCAATCCCGGGAAAGGCCGGTTGAAGAGGAAGTCCTTGGCCCGCCCTTTGGACGTACGTTTTTGGATGAAACTGAGATGGTGGCAACCGATGGGGAAGATATTTGGCAAGATGTCGCCAGATATGGCACTTCCGAAAGTCCTTCCGATTTGGGAGGGGTAGCCGATTATGAGGATGCCTATTTGGGATCGGAGGAGGAACGGGGTATCGTGGAAGAAATCGATAGTGTCATTGATGTTGGTCCGGATGACATTCCGCCCCGTCCTAGAGAATATCCGGATTTAGTCGAAGAGTGAAAGGATTTTTAATTAATTAGTAGAATAAAAGTTAAAAAGCAAAAGGGGATGCGCTATTGCCTTATTTTTTATTGACTTTGTTAGTGT
The DNA here is from genome assembly GCA_023394955.1 of Bacillota bacterium. Lineage (GTDB taxonomy): Bacteria > Bacillota > UBA4882 > UBA8346 > UBA8346 > JAAYHS01. The sequence continues at coordinate 26,516 of JAEWZY010000055.1, read as the reverse complement.
TGGCTTTTGACCAATTCATCAAAGTAATTGTTACCGTAAAGTTAGACCCCTTGCAAAGCGTTACCGTTATTAAAGGTGTTTTCACCATCACATACGTCCGTAATTACGGAGCGGCTTTCGGGATCTTACAATCGAAAACCCTAATTTTGATAGCTTTATCAATAACAGTCATTCTTTTCGTCTGGCTCAATCGAAACAAATTATCCGTTTACCCTAAGGTTTTCCAAGTCGGACTGGGATTGGCTTTAGGAGGGGCCTTGGGCAATCTGGTTGATCGAATCCGTCTTGGTTATGTGGTTGATTTTCTGGATTTTCAGTTTTGGCCGGTGTTCAATGTGGCCGATATCGCTATTGTAAGTGGTGTCGGGTTGATAATTCTTGGTTTTTACTATGATCATAAGGTAGAAGCCGGTAAAAATTTGAGCGACGCCCCGCCGGAGGTTTCCCAGGGTACGGTAGGCAAGGAGGAGATGTAATGAGACCGGTTTTATTTGAAGTATGGGGATGGCCGATTCATTCTTACGGACTGACGTTGGCGATGGCTTTTTTAATTGGGATATTTGGGGTGAGGCGCTCCGCCCAAAAAATCGGGATCAGTTTTGACAATCTTATCGATCTGGGAGTATGGATTTTAGTCGGAGCGATTGTCGGCGCTAGATTGGCCTATGTAGTAACCGAATATCAATATTTTCTCAATAATCCTCGGGAGATTTTTTTACTTAATTCGGGTGGTTTGGCTTTCCATGGGGGTTTATTGGGCGGATTTGGAGCCGGTTTTTGGTATGTGAAACGAAAAGGGATATATCCTTGGCAATTAGCTGATATTGTTGCCCCGTTTATCGCTTTGGGATACGGGATAGTACGAATCGGCTGTCTTCTCAAAGGATGCTGTTATGGCAAACAAGCGAATGTTTTCTGGGCGATCGCCTGTTCCGGGAATGACCATTTACTCCGTCATCCCACCCAGATTTATTCGATGTTGGGAAGTTTTTTGCTTTTTTTAATATTGTGGAAGCTTCGTAATCACAAACGATTTCCCGGTTTTTTGTTTCTGTTGTACATTGGTTTGTATTCGATGATCCGGTTTTTAGTCGAGTTTTTCAGGGTGGCTCCAATGGTTTTTCCTTGGCTCAGTCTGGCCCAACTAGTTTGTATTGTTTTAGCAATCTTCGCTTTTTCCTTAATTATCTGGATTGACCGGCGTTTTAATCGAGGGAGGAGCAATCCTGATGCCGCAGCGGATCTTAACCGCTAACCAGGATGCGGTCGGAGAACGGCTCGACCATTTTTTGACTAAAACCGGATTATGGCCGTCCCGGTCTTTTGTTCAAAAAATAATTAATAGTGGTGGTGTTTCCCGAAACCGACAAATTCTAAAGGCCAGTTATCGCTTGGAGGATGGGGACCAGTTCTCTGTGACTTGGGAAGATCCTAAGCCATTGGTGGCTGAGCCGGAAGCGATACCTTTGGATATCTTATATGAAGATTCGGATTTGGTGGTGGTAGCCAAGCCGCGAGGAATGGTAGTCCATCCGGCGGCGGGAAATTACCGGGGGACTCTGGTCAACGCGTTACTGGAACATTGTCATGATTTATCCGGTATTGGCGGAGTAATCCGGCCTGGAATAGTTCATCGTTTAGATAAAGATACCTCCGGGGTGCTGGTGGTGGCTAAGAACGATTTTACCCATTTAAACCTGGCGGCGCAAATCAAATTACGGTCAATGAAACGCATCTACCATGTTTTAGTCCACGGGAACCCTCCGAAATCCGGAAGAATAGAAGCTCCCATCGGCAGACATCCGGTAGAACGAAAAAAGATGGCGGTTGTGGCCAGTGGCAAACCGGCGGCTACCAACTATCGAACGCTGGAATCATTTTCTGGTTACGCTTTGTTGGAAGCCCGTTTGGAATCGGGCCGCACTCATCAGATACGAGTCCATTTTTGTCATTTGGGTTATCCGGTGGTAGGAGACCCGGTATATGGCCGTAAAAAGGAAACGGCGCCGATTCAAGGTCAAGCTTTGCATGCTGAGACTTTAGGTTTTATCCATCCTAGGACCTGTGAATACCTTGAATTTTCAAAAGCCATCCCTGATGAAATGCGAAAAGCGGTGGATTGGTGCCGTAAGTATCTTAAATAATCGGAATGCGCTAAGAGGATTACATGATATTTCAGTTGACGAATCAAGGAACAAATGGTATACTTTTATCAATCATTCAAGTAGAAGCCATCCGCTTCTCACCTGATCGCTTAAGTGACAGGTTAATAAACAATGTTTAAGGCATTGATTTTAGGGCGGGTGGTAAACCCGCTTTTTTTATTTTTTTTAGGAGGTGTTTACTTATTAGTAACGAGTTGCGAATAAACGAGGAGATCCGGGCCAGAGAGATCCGGGTAGTTAGCGCTGACGGGGAACAACTAGGCATTATGTCGGTTAAAGACGCATTAAAGGTAGCTCTGGAAAAGGACCTTGATCTTGTTGAAGTTGCTCCTACCGCCAAACCGCCGGTTTGCCGGATTATGGATTTTGGAAAGTACCGTTATGAACAGAGTAAACGGGAACGGGAAGCCCGTAAAAAGCAAAAAGTTATTGAGATCAAGGAAGTTAGAATGACCCCGAAGATCGAGGCTCATGATTTTCAGGTCAAAGTTAAAGCGGCCCAAAAATTCCTGAAAGACGGGGATAAGGTCAAAGCGATGATTCGTTTCCGTGGCCGGGAGATAGTCCATGCCGAATTAGGCAAGACTCTTCTGTTGCAACTCTTCGAAAATGTCCGGGACCAAGCTGTAATGGAGCGGGAACCGAAGATTGAAGGAAAAAATATGATTATGATCTTGGCTGGAAAAACAGAATAGATTAAGAAAGGAGCTTGGTTAAAATGCCGAAAATGAAAACTCATCGTGGAGCCGCCAAAAGATTTAAAGTTACCGGTAGCGGCAAGATTAAAAAGAGTAAAGCTTATAAGAGTCATCTGCTGGAGTCGAAAACTTCCAAACGCAAACGTGGTTTGCGTAAAGCTGAGATTATCAGTGCTGGTGATGAAAGAAGAGTCAAGCGGATGCTTGGTTTATAAAAGAAAACTTTTAAGCAGTAAATAATCCTTAGAAAGATGACAGGAGGAGGATTTTTATGGCAAGGGTAAAAGGCGGTTTTACCAACCGTCATCGTCATAAAAAAATATTAAAATTAGCCAAAGGATATCGTGGTTCGAAGAGCAGACTTTTTAGGCCGGCAAATGCCCAAGTGCTAAAGGCCCTATCCAGCGCTTTTAGAGACCGTCGCGCTAAGAAACGTGATTTTCGGAAATTGTGGATTACCAGGATCAATGCGGCTGCGCGGATGAATGGCATGTCTTACAGTACTTTCATCAGTGGTTTGAAAAAAGCGGGAGTTCAGGTAAACCGGAAAGTGTTAGCGGATTTAGCGGTATATGATGACCAAGCTTTTAAAGAACTAGTTGGAATGGCCAAGTCCGGCAAGTAATTCGAATGAGAAAGACCCTGATAAACAGGGTCTTTCTTATACCAGAACTTACTGGATTAAGGATTTCACAGGCAATTGGGAAGAAAAGGGATTAGAATTGAATCACCAATAAATCGACCCGACTGTCAACCGAGGCTCTTTGATCGGCTGCGTCCGAGAAAAAGGGATATACTTTACCATTATCAATGGTACTCATACGTTCCTCACTGATCCCTTTGGTCAGGAGGTAGTTTTTAATTACATTCAGGCGCTCTTTGGCTAATTTTTGATTTTCCTCATTGGAACCATAGTCCTTGGTGTTGGCGACTAAGATTATAAAGCTGTTGGAACTCTCTTGCAACATTGAAACGCTTCGATCGATCCTGGCATATTGAGCTTGCTCAAGAACGGCTGATTTTTTGTCAAAGAAGATTGATTGATTGCGATTGGCCCAGTTATCCGGGTCGGTTTCCCAGATGGAAATATCAACCCGCCGGTTATACCACCAAGAAGACTCATTGTGTCCTTTTTTGACCGGATAGTCTTCGCCATAAGCGTTAATAGTGATTTTGTCAGGGTCGAATCCGTTTTGGACCAAGAATTTTTTAACAGTTCCGGCGCGCCGTTCGGCTAATGCTATGTTATATTCCCTGGTCCCCCGTTCGTCGGCATGGCCGTCCAATACTATGTAGTTTTCTTTGAATTCCTTGAGGAGTTCCAGATTAAAATCGATTCTGGGAGCTTGATCCGGTCGGATATTATATTTATCGAAATCGAAGAAGATAGACTTCAATAATTTTTCTTCCATTATTTTTTCAATGGTAAACCCACCGGCTAAAACACCTGATTTACCATCCGGATTGGTCACGATCACATCATAAGCTCCGGGTTCTTGGTTATTCAAGTTAAAAGTAGTAGACGCGTTATCGCTGGAAACAATACTGGTATCGGAGCCTTCAATTTCCTTACCCGATTTACTAAGTTTAGCCGATGCCTTTTTATCGAAATTTTCACCGGTCAAGATCACGGTAATTGGCCCATCGTTGGTCCCGCGGTTCGGAATGATCATTTTAATCATGGGGGACTGGCTGTCAACGGCGAAAGCTTTGTTTAAAACTCCATATTGGCTATCTGAATTAATTACTTTTACATCATAGACCCCGGGAGTCGCTCCGCTAAGATTCAAATCGCAAGAAATTTGAGATTCGGAAATCACCTTAACTGAGCTGCCTTTGATATCTGGTAATCCTGGAGCTGTTAATATTACTTCGGCTCCATTTTTAAAGTTCGCTCCGTTAACTGAAACCGGCACTACCGTGTCTTTCAGTCCCATCTTCGGAATAATTGCGGAGACTATCGGGGCGTTAGCTGTAATTGTAAATGTTCCCGGAGGAGCGGCTGGTTTTTCTTTTTTGGTGATGGAACCTATGTTGTAAACGACCAGGTCCCACTTGCCAACGGATTTGCCTTTTAGATCCAAAGTACAAGTAAGTTCATTTTTGGAAACTAATTGGACATCCGTGGCAATAATATCGGATTCACCGGTTTTGGTCAATCTTACCCTAACTGATTTATGGAATTTTTCACCATTAATTGTAACGGTGACGCTACCGCTGTTGATTCCTTGCTCGGGATTGATTGAACTAAATACCGGAACCGGGCAAGCTAAAGCTATTATAGAGAAGCTAAGCGTAAAAATTAGGACTAAGCTTAATGCGGCAAGTGATTTTAAGCGCATAATTCCACCTCCAGATAAATAGTATTTTAGTATTCGCTTTACTTTTGGAAAATTCCTCCTTTCCTAAAGATTGTTTATGGTGAGTCAATACTATATCAGTATTGACGAACAGAAGCCTGGTTAATCAAGTGAAATTAAGAAAATGCAATTTATGAAATATAGATATTACAGATATATTATTCTATATTCCAAATGATTGTTCTTTATGCGGAGAATAATTAGTCCGTTATCAAAGCTGAACCTATGCGCCTCCGTACTATTACTAAACATAGTCTTATCGGTTGCGATAGAACCTCTCTAATATATATTATCATATTTTTGAAGAAAAGTTTGCCAAGATCAGAGCTGTTTACTATAATTAATTTGAAGCATGGATCATTTTGGGCAAAGGAATTATAAACCTATTAGCGAAGTTTACAAAAAGATCAAGTTTTTGGGAGGCTGAAATAATGTGGGATTTTTTAATTAAAGGCGGCATAATGATGATCCCGTTGGTATTTTGTTCCTTCTTGGCAGTGATTATTGTCATTGAGCGGTTGTTATTTTTCTACATTACGAACAGAGATGAAACTGAAGGCAAAGAAGGAATTCTTCATTTTTTAAGACAAGGAAAACTAGATGACGTAAAATCGATTATTTTAAGGGTGAAGTCCGGTTCAGCGCGGATTACAGCTGCCGCCATTGAACAAACGGTGAAGGATAAAAATTTATTGGAAACCGCAGTCCAATCCGCCGGCGCCGCCGAAGTAAAACGGTTAGAGCGCGGGTTAGGGATGTTGGATACTATTGTAACCGCTAGCCCTTTATTGGGTTTGCTTGGTACAGTGACCGGAATCATTAGGGCATTTACCGCTCTTTCACTGGGAGGAGGAGCCCAAGCCACCCAGCTCAGTTTGGGAATTGCCGAAGCGCTTTATACTACCGCCTTTGGTTTGGCTATTGCCATTCCTTCATTGTTTTTTCTTAACTTTTTTTATAAAATTGCTGAATACCGGGCCGAACAGTTAACCGGCGCCTGCCAAGAGATTTTAACAATATTAAACCAAAGGTAGGTGGTGGGAATGCTGTTACAGATTAAACGAAGAAGACCGAGAATTGAAATAGTACCTATGATCGACGTTATCTTTTTCATGTTGATCTTTTTCTTCCTGTTTTCAACTCTTAACACCGGTCAAAGCGGGGTTGAGGTTGAACTTCCGAAAACGGTAAACATGGGCAAATCCGAACAGAATACTGTTGTGATCAGTATTACTAAGGAAGAACGAATTTATTTCGATAAAGAACCAGTAAGATTAGTAGAATTGGAGCAGAGGGCGACGAGGGAATTGCGACAAGATCCGGGGAGCCGTTTTGTAATTAAACCCGACGCAGTGGTTCCTTATGCTGAGCTGATCAAAGTGATGGACGCCTTAGCCGGAGCAGGTGTAAAACAGCCGTTATTAGGAGTAGACCGGCGTCAAATTCCCAAGTCCACTCTTGACAAACAGATGGAGCGTACCGGTGATGACAGTATTTGAACGCCGTAATTATCAAGTGGCTGTATTGTTTTCAATCATCCTGCATCTGTCACTAGTGCTGATCGTTTTTCCCATGCAATTACTCTCGATTCCCGATGGAGTAGAAGAAGTGGCGGTCGGGGTTTATGAATTCGCCCCATCGGAACCGCAGGTAATAACTACTGCGCCTGAACCGGAGATTGCTATTGGACCCGAAAAAACGCTTTCCCGACCGGTACCGAGTCGACCTAAACCGGCAGCTCCAATCAATCAGCAACCTAAAAGCGGAGAGCCGGGTCAAAACCCAAAACCAATCGAAAGTACGCCAAAAGGACCAATTAGTCTAGGGGATGGCGTTGGGATGGTGCTGGGTTTCGGTGAGAAACCAAGCTACCCCAAGAATGCTGAAAATGAAGGGGTGGAAGGAGAGGTACTGGTCCGGGTGCTTATTACAAAGGACGGCGCAATCGAAAGTACAGAATTCATCAAACGATCTGGTGATTCCCGTTTGGATAATGCCGCCTTCGATTCTTTGAATAGGAAGTGGACCTTTAAGCCAAATACCGAAGACTACTATATTGAAATAAAGTTCACTTTCATCAACTATGAGACTGATTATAAACTAATTAAGTCTGCCACCAGGCCTTAGGGGGAGGTCGGAGATTTAAAATGAGATATAAAGCTAAAGCAATAATTATCGTTTTGACCGCGCTATTCGCATTACTTTCGACTATTGGTATGGGCGCGGCAGAGGATGGGGTCAAGGATCTGTTGTTTCTTGAAAATAAATACATCAAGATCTTTATCAACTCAGGGCCTGAAGAGACCGGGCGTTTTGCGGTAGACGTGGCCGCCGGGGACCCATTACGGACTGATGATGATGAAAAGCCTTTGATTTACGGCCACCCGAAGCCATGGACTTCCTATACCACTATTCGGATCAATGGTGAAAATTTTGTATTTGGGCGGGCCACTAGAAGGCGGGCTGGAGCTGGATTACAAGGGGGAGAGCTTATATCCGGACCGGCGTTAATTGATAATCAATTGCTGACTCAATGCCAATATGGTCAAGTTCTGGCGGACCAAGTTCTAGATATTGCCCGCAGCCCCAGTACCGGAGCGTTGGATACCGCGCGTATCATTTATCGTTTTACCAATCAAGGTTCCGAACCGGTGGAAATCGGAGTCCGTACCCTGATCGACACCATGCTCGGCAGTAATGACGGGGCTCCGTTTCGGATTGGCGAAACCGAGATCACCGGCGATTTAAGTATGAATAAGAACCAATACCCCGACTTTTGGCAAGCTTTTGATTCTTTAGAAAAGCCATCGGTGATCGCTCAGGGCAGTTTGAAGGGTGAAGGCATAACTCAGCCAGACCAGATTATCTTCACTAACTGGGGTAAACCGGCATCCAAACCATGGGATTTTCCCCTGGAACCCGGCCGTGATTTTACTAGATTGGGCGAGGATGAGTTGGACAGCGCGGTGGTAATGTATTGGAACCCAAGAAAACTCGTCCCGGGGGAACAATTTGAGGTCATTCTTTATTATGGCCTAGGGGGTATTTCCTTTGCCCCGGGCAATACATTTTTGGGGATTTCAGCTCCGGCTGAAGTCCAATATAGTATCGACGGAACTCGTAATTATTCGGTCATTCTGTATCTGGAGCACCGAGGCGAGGCTAAGGCGAAAAATATTAAAGTTAAACTATCTTTGCCTAAAGGTTTACAGACCGTAAAAGGCAACTCTGAGATCAAGCTTGAGGAACTATCCCCTGGGATTACCAAACAATTTGTCTGGGAGATTAAGCCGGATGGGGCCTTTCAGGGCGAGACCGCTTTTGGGATTAGCGTCACCGGTGACGGCTTGGAGTCAAACCAGGTAAAAAGGGATATCAAAATAATCGGACCGCCACTTTTGGAGGTTGCCGCCCTCGTTCCGGAACTTAAAATAGTCAATCATCGGCTGGAACCAAACCCGCTGGTATTGTCGGTTAAAATTACAAATGTCGGTCAATCGACAGCTTATGGGATGAAAGCGGTCTTTAATTCCGAAAATGGGATTCGGTTGGCCGGCGGCGAGCGAAGCGAAAAATACCTCCCGGAGTTACCTCCGGGCCATGAAGTCACTGTTAATTGGCGGGTTCTGCCCTTGACTAGCGCTACTAAAGGTGAGTTTAAAGTCGCTATCTCCGGGTCCAATACCAAACAGTTAATTTTTGAGGACGCATTCATGATTCCAGTGCCTACAGTGAAAGTTAATTTTACTGATCCGGGAACACTCCGGCCCGGTCAGATCTTTAATTGTGATTTGCATGCGATAAACTTGACGGGGGCTAAGAAATTCTCTCTTGATATAAAGTATAATCCCGAACAGTTGAGGTTAGTCTATATTTCCCGGGGAACTTTTTTAGTAGAAGGCCAGGATTTAGCCTATTGGTCCAGCGGCCAAATTCATGATTCAGGTATTGTCAAACAAATTTATGGGATCCGGGATACTCCTTTTAATGGAGAAGAAACGGTCTTGGCCAGGTTGAATTTTTTGGTAATCGGCAGCGGGATCGGTCAAATTGAGACCGAAAATCTGGTGATTATCGGTTCGGATGAAGGAGAGATTCCATTTAGCCTAAATAAATTGGAATATAAAATAGAGGGGGATGGTAAATGAAAACATTTAAATTGATCCTAGTTGGATTGGCAGTATTATCAATGCTGGTTGTTTTTTCTATAACCAGTATGGCGGCGAACAGTCCTGCTGATGTTTCAGCTTCACACTGGGCTTATCAAGCTGTTAAAGTGATGATCGACAAGGGATACCTCCAACTTTATCAAGACCAAAGTTTTCAAGGGGACAAACCGGTAGACCGTTATACCCTGGCAGTAGTCATCTCCAAAATTTTGAACGAAATCGCCGCCGGAAGAGTCGGCAGCGCCAAAGAAGATGTGGAACTGTTGCGTAAACTCACTAACGAGTATTGGAGCGAATTGGTAGAGATGAACATCAAAGGAAGCCAATCCAGCAAACGAATGGAGAGCTTATCGAAACAGGACCAGATTTTCAAGGAAGATTTAACCCAAACCATGGTCATGGTGCAAAAATTGACCGCGGAACAAATTTTGCTTCAGAAAGAAGCCCAGCAAATCCTGGATGAGATTCAAACTCTTAGCATGAGAATAAAACAACTGGAAGAGGAGAACATCAGACTTAAGGATGATATGGCTAGACTAAGAGCTGAATACGGTGAGACAAAGCATAAACAAAACCGGTACATATTTGCGGCAATCATCTTGGGACTGGTCGGTGCAGCCCAATAATCGGGGACCGGTGTTTTGCTATATAAAACAAAAAGCTTCATTTAGAAAGCCTTTTGTTTTTTTGTTTGGTTAAGTCCGCGCTACATTTTTGATGCTTTGGCGGTGTGGCGGGTTCTTCCCGCCACAAATCGTCGAACCGATCCATCCGCGTCGGATAATATTTCGAATGCCGCTTTCGGAACGGTAATAAAGATTTGATTGCTTTCATTATTACCACCTCCAAAGAGTTTATTGAATTTCGATCGCCGGAAATCGACTCAAGCTTTTTCTCCAGTTTGGATCCGGCATTACCCGGCCTCGGTAATAACAGCTGCTTTTTACTCTATTAACAGGCTGCAAAAAACAGGTTAACGATGTATCCGTTTGGTTACTATTATGTAAATCAGTTGAATTTTGGAAACAAAGTGAGTATAATAAAATTAAACCGGGACAAAAAACAAAATACTTGGACAAAAAAAGTCCCACATCAAGGAGGTGAAAATTCATGCTCTGTCCAGATTGCAAGAAAGATGTAAAATACAACCGGGTTTACTGCCCTCATTGCAGTGGTGAATTGGTTAATCTTAACCGGAGGTAAGTCGGGGTTTTTCACCGGCCAATTGGGAGACTAATAACGATAGGAGTGAATGAATGAACAATCAAATCCACAGGGAACTATTGGCTAAAAAGGAGTATCCGGGTTTTGATAAAACTAGAAGTGAAAATAAATTCAACATCAATAAGCTAAACTGGAATAAACTGATTGCATTAGAGTGCGGGATTAATTAATAAAATAACCCGCATTTTTTTGTCGCAGATAACGCTGATGGCGGGTATTGCGCTATGGCTATTTAGTTTTTTGGCCTTTAAATTTTGGTTCATGACATGTGGTGTTAAAGCTACTTCTAACGGCTAATCGCTAATAAGCGAGGGAAATATTGAAAGTCGAATTCCAGTTTAAAATTGTGTATAATGGACGGGAGGTGGTTGAATTGGGAGATTCATTGCGCGAAGTAGGCCGGGTCACGGAGCTTTCAGGGCTTATGGCGAAGGTTATTGTTAAACGGCGCAGTTCTTGTGAGAGTTGCGGCGCTTGCGGTATTGGCGGAAGAGCCGAAATGAGCTTCATGTTAACAAATGATATTGGGGCCCAAGTCGGAGACCGAGTGCTAATCGAAATGCGATCCAAAGCCTTGTTCAAAGCGGCTTTTTTAGTATATACCATCCCATTGGCAACTATGGTCATCGGGTTTCTTGTAGGACAATCCTCAGGCCTATCCCGGGGAATGGGCCCCGAACCGGCTGAGCTGTTGGGTATTGGAACCAGCTTTCTCTTTTTAGTCCTCACATTTCTCGCTTTACGGTGGTTTGATCGGTTACAAGGTTTAGGAACAAAATTGCAGCCTCAATTAGTAGCAGTAGTTGGTCCTGAAGATAATTCTTGTTGAATGACGACGGCTAAGATTTCCGCAAAATGTTCCACCGTTCGGTAAACTTGTTCGAGTTTCGAGTTTTGGTTGCCAAACTCAATAATAATGGCGTGATCCGACAAATGTTGGTTATAACGCGCATCCGAAACTATAATGCCATTGCTAAGGCCCGGATAATATAGATTCAGAGAGTCGTTTATTTTGGTAGCGAATTCATGGTTGCGCTTCCAGTTGGGATGGGCTAATCCCATCTTGTCACTTCCTACCACCATCATCATTGTAGCAGCTTCAATGCCTTTAACATTGCAGGTTTGCTTCAATCCGGGAGTGGCGTCTCTGTGAACATCCAGCAATATCTCGAGGGAAGGATGATCTTTAAGATATTTAACAAGAGTTTCCTGGGACCGCAGATAAGATTCGCGGAAAGGGTATTGATCGTGAATTTGGTCGCAGTGGATTGTTTTAATATCGTATTTTTCCTCCAATATTCTTTGTAAGTATTCTCCAACCTTTACAATATCTCCTTTTTGATTAAACAAATGATCTTTCCCGCTGACCGGAAGATACGATTCCGAGGTATGGGTATGATAAACCAATACCGAGGGCTTAGTAGAACTTGAAATTTTATTTTCCGGGATCGGCAACTGCTGCGCAGGCGCAGGCGGCTTTAGCGGTTCTTTCACCAGTGGCGGATATTTGATTGGACTCGGTTTAACTCTGGAAAGAGCAAGCAACGGCACTTGGGTTTTGATAATTTCTTGAGGTGCGCCTTGGTTAATGTTAGCCGCGACTTTCCAATAAAATTCAACCCAATTAAAATGCAGTAAGGTAAAGGGGTCTTCTTCACCTGCGGACCGGTCTAAAACCGGTATCCCGTTCCGTAAAATAAAACGGCTGGTATGGGTGTCCAATTGAAAAAGACGGGTGCCGACTCTGGCGATGGTATTCTTTTCAATAATACTTTGTTTCAACGAAGTAACTATTATTGCGGCAAATAACCCGATAAACATCAAAAAAACTCCTAAAGTCCCGTAAGTAAACCAGACAGGAACCTCGTATTGTTCAGGCTTCTTTCCGATTTCAGGCATTTCCCCCACCTTTCTTCAGCCTTATATGTGTATGCGGAAAACCAAATATTTTAGAACTAAGGAAGTTTTTGAAAAGGTTGAAGCGGGTTTCGATTGCTAACTTACTAAACAAGGGATCATTATAATTAGCAAGCTTAGATAATACAGTATTGAAAAAAATGCCAAAAAAATGGTGGCGAAAAGAAAATCGGTTGCATATTTTAACCAGGTAAGCGTAGAACGAGTGGAGGTATATGAATGTTTTGTAAAGATTGCGGTGAAAAGGTTTATTCTTGGCAAGAATTTTGCAAAAGATGTGGAGCCGACTTGTTTAGTAAAGGCCATACAAGAACTTCAGATAAACATCCCTTGTTGAAAAGGTTTTTCAAAAAAATATAGGCTGGTATTATTAAATGGTCCGTTGAGATGGGCCATTTTTGTTTGAGCATTAATGGCTTGGAGTTCTTTCCCGGCTTGCATCTGAGTTAAAATACAACCCATCCTGAAATGAGCTTATTTGTATTGGATAAAATTTGAACCTACTACAATTCTAAACGCACGTTAAATAGGGGTTACTTTTTAATAACTAATATGTAACAAAAATTTATTAAAAGGGAAAATGCAATAAGAAGATGTATATTTCAGTTGACAGCTTCGAAAAGAGGAGTAAAATAACATATGAGTGATTTAGCTAGATTTTTCGCCTAAAACTTTTGGCGTTTTCTAATATTTAACCCTAAAAAAGACGGATTGACCAAGTGAGGGAATGAGAATGGAAAGTATCTTAATGTTTGCCGTTTTAACACCGGTTTTGGGAGCGTTTTTATTACCGCTTTTAGGACTATATTCCGAAAAAGCACGGAATGTTTCGGCCCTGGTTTTGATTGGCTTGTCGTTTACAGCTTCCGCCTTGCTGTTGGGTCCGGTCCTTTCCGGGGAAACAATCACCATATTTATTCCGGCTATTTTAGGGATGGATTTAATCTTTAGCGCCGACGCCCTAGGTGTTTTTATGGCGTTGACTTCAACCTTAATCGGTATGATAATTAGCTTCTATTCTTTAGGTTATATTAAATATCAGTCTAATCAGGATGAATATTATTTTTTGGTGGTCTTATTCTTAGGCGCCATGGCCGGATTGGCGTATTCCAATAATTTAATTTTTATTTATTTATTCTGGGAAATCTCAGCGATCGCTTGCTGGCGTTTGATTGGTTTTTATCGCGAACCCCAGATTATTTTAAAAGCTGATAAAGCGTTCTTGGTTACTGTCTTTGGCGCCCTCGCCATGCTGCTCGGTTTCATTATTTTGTATACTGAATACGGCAGTTTCGATCTTCGGGTTTTACAAGGAATGGCAGCTCCCAATTTGGCGGTCTTTTTGATTATGATCGGAATCTTTTCGAAATCAGCTACTTTGCCGTTTCACACCTGGCTTCCTGACGCCGGGGTGGCCCCGTCTCCGGTGACCGCGTTATTACATGCAGCGGTATTGGTTAAGATCGGGGTGTTTGTTTTTGCCCGGGTATTTGTAGGGAATTTAACTCTGGAACCCGTTTGGGGACAAGTGTTGCCGATAGTTGTCGCTCTTAGCACTTTGGTGGCAGGCGGGGCTGCGCTGGTGGAAAAGGATATTAAACGAATCATTGCATATTCGACCGTAAGTCAACTAGCTTTTATCTTTTTGGGGTTGTTTTCCAAGAGTCGGTTGGCCCTGGCTGGGGCTTTACTTTATATATTAATGCATGGTTTGGCTAAAGCCGGATTATTCCTTTGCGCCGGTATCGTTGAACATAACATTCACACTAAGGATATCCGAAAAATGGGCGGCCTGATTAAGACTATGCCGGTTACCGCATTTTCCTTCGCTTTTTGTGCCCTTTCAGTGATGGGGATCCCTCCTTGCGGCGGCTTTTTCAGCAAATACATGGTAATCGCCGGGGCAGTGGAGGGTGGAAACCCTTGGATTGCAGGGATCTTTATCGTAAGCGCTTTTTTAACGGTTCTCTATTTGCTCAGAGTTTTTGCCATAGTTTTCTTGGGTGAACCTAAAAACTCCGACGCAAAGGAAGGGACGGTCGGAATGTTATGGGCTGTAGCCATACTGGCAGGATTATCACTGGTAAGTGGATTTTTAATCAGATATCCGAATGAGTATATTCAAATCGCCGTACGGCAGATGGTGGGGATTGAATGATGAACCAGACTATTCTGATGTTGCTGATTATAATACCGGCTGCGCTGGGATCTTCATTTCTGGCGATTCGGACCAAGTTCAAATATTTTCAAGAGAGCATCGGTTTGATATTTTCGGCTTATCTGTTCTACTTGATAATCAGCCTTTGGGGGCGTAATGTTTCAGTTAATATTCCTTGGGCCGGTTTTGGGATCAATCTTCAATTCCGTTTTTATGCGTTTAGCCAGTTCATTACGGCAGCTATTGCCGGGATTACTTTCTTAATCACTTTATATTCGATTAAGTTTTTGGAAAACTACCCCCGGAAGAACACTTTTTACGGACTGCTTTTCATCTCAGAGGCTATGGCCATGGGCGCGGCATTGGCAAATAATCTGGTAGTAATGCTCTTTTTCTGGGAAAGTATTTTAATCACCTTATTTTTATTGATTAATTTGGGTAAGGAGAACGCTTATCGGACCGGTTTAAAAGCCTTCATAATTGTCGGCTTATCCGATCTTTGCCTGATGTTGGGGATTGCCATTGTTGGAGTACAGGCCAAGACTTTGGTCATGTCTTATATCCACCTTAACACCGTTGGAATAAATGGTATGGCATTCGTTTTGATGTTCATCGGCGCAATGGCCAAAGCTGGAGCGATGCCTTTCCACACTTGGATTCCTGATGCGGCTACCGATGCTCCGTTACCCTTTATGGCTTTAATGCCAGGCGCTTTGGAAAAGTTACTCGGCATCTATTTGGCAGCCAGGGTTTCATTGGACTTTTTTACATTGACCTCCGGAATGAAGGTTGCTATGATGACAATTGGCGCGATCTCGATCGTTTTTGCCGTAATGATGGCCTTGATTCAAAAAGACTTTAAGAGGCTATTATCCTATCATGCCGTGAGCCAAGTAGGATACATGATTCTCGGCATTGGTACCGGTACCGCAATCGGCGCGGTTGGCGGTATTTATCATATGATCAATAATGTCATGTATAAATCCGGCCTTTTTTTAACTTCCGGCGCCATCGAAAAACAAACCGGGACTACCGATTTGAAACACTTGGGCGGTTTACGCAAGCGGATGCCGTTGACTTTTTGGTGTTTTATGATCACCGCTTGTTCTATTGCCGGGGTTCCGCCTTTCAATGGCTTTATTTCCAAGGAATTGATTATGGAAGGCGCTCTGGAATCAGGATATAGCGTATTCTTTGCGGCAGCTGTTATCGGAGCGGTTTTTACCGCCGCCTCCTTTTTAAAGTTGGGGCATGCTGTTTTTTTTGGAAAGACTCCTCCGGAATTGAAAAAAGTAAATGAAGCTCATTGGTCAATGGTGATTTCCATGGGAATCCTGGCGGCGGGATGCGCTTTGTTTGGGATTTGGTATCGGTTTCCCCTTGATTATTTAATCAAACCGGCTCTTGCCTTTAGTTTGTTTCCCGAGATTAACTCAGTTCATTTTTCCTTCGGTTTGACCGAGCTTTTGTGGGTAACCATTATCATCTTGAGTATTGCAATCTTCAATCACCTGCTCGGTTTTAAATTGAGCGGCAGCGGGTTGGGCGCTTCCGAACATATCCATCAGGCGAAAGGTTTAAAACAAATCTACGATTTAGCCGAAGCCCGGATTTTTGATATTTATGTTCAAGGAAGGAAGGTCGGCCGTTATCTAGCCCGGGCTTTATTTGTGACGGATCAGGCGCTGGACTGGTTATATCAAACTTTGATTCCGTGGCTTACTTGGTTATTGTCGTCGGTTCGCCGGATTCATACCGGTCTGTTTTCAAATTATCTGATATGGTCTCTATTAGGGTTGATCTTCATCTTGATATATCTGGTAGAATTTATCTAAAAATAGGTTTTGGAATGGGTGAAAGCTGAGGCGCGAGGTTAAGCAGGGTTAATTGTAGTGTTGTTTTTTAATTGAGATGCGCCTCTTTGGCTTGGCGCGCCATGTTTAGAGAGTAGGGGGCTTTACCATGACTTTAGCATTTATTTTTGTACCATTGTGCGGAGCGGCGATGATGCCGATTATGCGGAAATTTTGGGTAAAAGGTTCAACCCTGGTTACAACGGCAGTCACTCTTTTTATGTTGGTGGAATCAATTTTAAATATCCGTCAGGAAGTTGCCTCTAAAAGCAGTATCCATTTTAATCAAATGGTCTTAGGCGATAAAGTGGTGCTTTCCATCGATGGCCTATCGGCAGTGGTTTTGCTAGTAATTGCCTTGGTGACCTTAGCTGCTATTATATTTTCGGCAGGAGTCCCGATCGGCCGTCGCTCGGGTTTTAACGCTTTGGTATTGTTAGCGGTAACCGGGATGAACGGGTTGGCGATGGCCACCGACATATTTTCAATGTATATTTTCATTGAGATCGTTTCGATTAGTTCCTTTATTTTGATCGTTTATAACATGGATGAAATCGGGACCGAAGGTTCCTTCAAATATATGCTCTTATCGGCGGTAGCTACCTTTTTTCTTTTGTTTGGGATCGCTACTTTGTTTGCCATTACCGGTGATGTATCTTTTAGTGGGTTGGCGGCGGAATTAAAGAACGGCGCGCCTTTGGCTCAGTTTGGATTGGGATTCATCATCTTTGCCCTAGCTTTAAAAGCCGGATTAATGCCGTTTCACGGCTGGCTTCCCGATGCATATACGGCAGCCCCGAAATCAGTCTCAATCTTACTGGCCGGTATTATCACTAAGGTTGCCGGAGTATATACCTTAATGCGGGTTATCCTTGCCGTCTTCGGATTTTCCAATGCTTTCTCCAACTTGGTCATGATCTTAGGAGCGCTCTCCATGACCTTAGCGGCTTTTATAGCCTTGGGACAGAAAGATTTCAAACGGATGCTCGCCTTTTCAAGCATTAGTCAAATTGGTTATATTTTAATGAGTTTTGCTACCGGAACAACGATCGGGTTGATTGGAGCAGTGTTTCATTTTGTTAACCATGCGGTCTTCAAATCGCTGCTTTTCTTAAACGCGGGGGCGGTGGAGACAGCCACCGGCGCCAGAAAGCTTGATGACCTAGGCGGGTTGGCGGCTAAGATGCCGGTTACCGGAATCACTTCGGTAATCGGACTGTTATCGGCAGCCGGGATTCCGCCGCTGGCCGGTTTTTGGAGCAAGCTCCTAATTATTATCGCTTTATGGTCATCAGGTTATAAATTCTTTGCCATGCTCGCCGTTTTTACCAGCGTGGTTACTTTGGCTTATCTGCTTTACCTTCAAAGACAGGTCTTCTTCGGTAAGATTCGTGAAGGTTTGGAAGGCATCAAAGAGGTTTCCCCGCTATTATACGGACCCGCCGTTTTAATGGCGTTACTGGCAGTAGCCGGTGGAATTTTTTATCCGGTGATCATTCGGATACTCTATTCTCTCTCGGATATACTCATAAAATAATGGAGGTAATTTTATGGAACTCCATCTATTGCTTTTAATTGGCTTGCTAGTGTTACCGGCGATTATAGCCGCTTTTGCCATGGATTTATTAAGGGCGGCCATTGCTTTATTAGTTTGCAGCTTGGGTTTGGCCCTGACCATGTTTGATCTGGGTGCTCCACTGGCCGGCGTGTTTGAACTTTCGGTTGGAGCCGGACTGATTACGGTGTTATTTGTAAATGCAATTAGCCTTACCAGGTTAATAACTGAGGAAGAATTGTTGGAACGGACCAAAGACCATTATAAGCGTTTTGCGTTCTTACCGGTATTAGTGGTTTTAATTGGTCTGCTCATGTTCCGCTATCAAGATCTTTGGACTTCCGGACTTTCCTTTGTTAAATATGCTGAGACTGAAACTGTTGGGGAAGTGCTATGGAAATCCCGGGGTTTGGACTTAATCGGACAGATTATTGTGTTATTTGTAGGGGTTTATGGAGTCGCAATTCTGTTTCGACGGAGGAAGCCGAATGCTTAATTTATTTGTAGTTGATTGGATCGCGGTGGTGACTTTATTTTGTATCGGGTTATACACCATGATTGCGGCTAAAAATATGCTACGGATCCTAATTGGTTTCGAGATTATGGCCAAAGGGGTCGCTTTAGCGTTAATCACCGCCGGCAGCGTTAACGGGAAAATCGCTTTCAGTCAGACTTTGACTATTACCGTGATTGTAATCGAAGTAGTAATTATCGCGATTGCTTTGGCAATAGTAATGATTACCCAGAAGAACAAACGATCACTGGATATACGGAAACTCACCAAACTCAAGGGGTGAATTCAATGAATGCAGCGGAATTTATTTTTTTTCCACCGGTTGCTTTTATGATATTTCTAGGTGTCGGCGGATTAATTGAACTTTGCGGCTCATGGCTGGCGGCTAAGGGTAGAAAGAGCGGCGGGAAAAAGACCCCGTATGCCTGCGGCGAGGATGTGCCGGCTCAAAGAGTCCAGCCGGACTACAGTGATTTTTTTCCATTTGCTCTGTTTTTTTCAATTATTCATGTGACAGCTTTAATCATGGCTACACTACCTTCCGGAAACATCGCTTTAATGGGTATTTTATATTTGGTCGGTGTGGCGATTTCCCTTTTTACATTGATGACGAGGTGAAGAGCGGATGATCGAAAAAATAATTAAATGGGCCCGGGTAAAATCGCCTTGGGTATTACATTTCAATACCGGAGCTTGTAATGCTTGCGATATAGAGATCGTAGCCACCTTGACTCCCAAATTCGATTTGGAGCGTTTTGGGGCCCAGCAAAAAGGAACACCGCGCCATGCGGATATTATTCTCTGTTCCGGCCCAGTGACCAGGCAGATTAAAGACCGGTTGATGCGGATTTATGAGCAGACCCCCGAACCTAAATTTATTGTGGCAGTAGGTACCTGTGCTTGTTCCGGAGGAGTATTCGACGGTTGTTATAGCGTGATGGGGGGGATCGACTCCACCATTCCGGTGGCTGCTTATATACCTGGATGTCCGGTCCGGCCGGAGGCGATTATCGACGGAGTCGTCAAGTTATTGGAGCGGGTTGACAATCCGGAGTCTCCTGAGTCTCCTGAGATATCAGTCCCGGAGGCAGCGGTGGATGGAGGTGGCCAAGGATGAGCGATCAAAAACTAACGGATTTTATCACCCAACATTTGAAAGTCCAAAATGTAAACATCTCCCGTGAACGGAGGGTTTTTGGCGAGGTTTCCGTCACGGAATTAGTCGGAACGGTTCAGGCCTTAAAGGAATTCGGCATGATCAATATCGGCGCGATTACGGGACTAGATGTAGGCGACCGGTTTGAGGTCGTTTATCATTTATATAATAACGACGGCGTATTGTTGAGCCTAAAGACTTCCGTTTCAAGGGAAAATCCTCATGTACCCACCGTAACCGATGTATTTCCCGGCGTATTCATGTATGAACGGGAATTAATCGACTTATTCGGGATTTTGGTGGATGGAACGCCCCATAACCGGAGATATCCTCTTCCTGAAGATTGGCCGGATGGAGAATATCCCCTTCGTAAAGACTGGAAAGGACTCCCCGCAAAGAAAGAGGTGACGGTTGATGGCGCCAATTAAAGTACCCTTCGGGCCCCAACATCCCGCGCTTAAAGAACCGGAAAGTTTTGACCTGATTTTAGAAGGTGAGCGCATTATCGACGCTGAAGTAAAGTTGGGCTATAACCATCGTGGCATTGAGAAAGCCTGTGAAAGCAGAAATATTACCCAATGTATTTATTTGATCGAACGAATCTGCGGCATTTGTTCCCATTCCCATTCGACCGCTTTCGTTCAAGCAGTGGAGGAAATTGCCGGGGTGGAGGTCCCGCTTAGAGCACTCTATATCCGGACGATCATTGCCGAATTGGAGAGGGTTCACAGCCACTTGCTCTGGTTGGGAGTGGCCGGGCACCAAGTGGGGTTTGACACTTTATTTATGTATTCGTGGCGCGACCGTGAAACAGTCATGGATTTACTGGCCTTGATCTCCGGTAACCGGATCAATTATGGGATGAATATGGTGGGCGGTGTCCGGAGGGATATTAACACCGACCAGGCGCGGCAGGTTTTGGAAAGCCTCAAATTGTTAACGGAACGGACTGAGTATTATATTAAAGTCGCTATCGGGGAATCAACCTTAAGACGCAGACTTTCCGGCGTCGGGAAACTGTCCAAAAATACAGCTTTAAAATTGGGGGCGGTGGGACCGACTGCCAGAGCCTCTGGAATCACCCGTGATATTCGAAAGGACGACCCATATGCGGCTTATGGTAAAGTGAATTTTAAGGTAATCACCGACGACCATGCCGATGTTTTCGGCCGGACGGTGGTCCGAGTTTACGAGTTATTGGAAAGTTACAAGATGATCCGGGATTTAATCGAGAACCTTCCCGAGGGACCGCTCGCTGTTAAAGCGCCGCGGAAGATTCCCGCCGGAGAAGCAATTTCCCGTTACGAAGCTCCCCGGGGCGAGAATATTCATTACGTACGAACAAACGGCGCCGAGGTCCCGGAACGGGTCAAGGTCAGGGCGCCGACCTTGGCCAATCTGGCTTCAATTCGTAAGATGGCGCGGGGCGGTTATTTGGCTGATTTTCCGATTATTATCGCCGCCATTGACCCTTGTTTTTCCTGTGCGGACCGGATGATTCGGATCTCCGGGGACCGGGACGGAAAACTGTGGAATTGGGAGCAGCTTCGTAATTATAGTATCCAATGGTATCGCAAACGTGGAATTGATTTGACACAATCCGGATAAATGAAATGAATTTCGATCGATGCTTTCCATCCTTGAACATGGATGGAAAAGGGTAAAGTCCGGTGTTTATTTCAGTTTAGTGAAGGGAAATATGTCGTGATCACCAGTCTGTATTTTATAATTGCGACATAGATTAATGGGCTTTGGTGGTGAAGATATGGAATTAATTCTAAACTTAGGTTATATGTTGATTTTTCCCGGTTTTTTATTTTTAGCTATCTATGGAATGACTTGCGAATGGGTGGACCGTAAACTTTACGCCCGGTTTCAAAACCGGGTTGGTCCGCCTTGGTTCCAACCCTTGGCGGATTTCATCAAATTATTGACTAAAGAAACGATTATACCGGCGGCGGCCGACCGGAAGATGTTCAAGATACTGCCGATGATAGCGCTGGCAGCGGTATTGACTTCATTTCTTTATATTCCGCTTTGGAACGTTAAGGCCATTTTTTCATTTCCCGCCGATCTGGTAGTGGTCTTTTATTTACTCACCATTCCGACACTAGCCTTCTTCCTAGCCGGTTGGAATTCAACCTCAGTATTCGCGGCCTTGGGTTCGATACGCACCCTTACGCAGCTGTTCGCTTATGAGGTGCCGTTGTTATTAGTATTAATGGGACCGGCCTTGCTAGCCGGAACTTGGTCGATTAGTGAGATTACCGCTTTTTTTGTTAAGAACCCCGCTTTGTTAGTCGTTAACAGCCCCGGTTTCGTCGTGGCCATAGTGGCGATCCAAGGAAAATTAGGACGAGTGCCCTTTGATATTGATGAGGCGGAGACGGAGATAGTAGGAGGGCTTTTTACCGAATACAGCGGCCGTTTGTTAGCCATCATTCGATTGTCGGTAAGTGTGGAAATGGTGGCCCTGGCTACTTTAACCTCCGCTATCTTTCTGGGTGGCTCCTTCGGGCTTGGCCCCGTATGGGGTTTTCTATTATTTATTGTCAAGACTTTGTTTATCGTCGCCTTGTTGGCATTGTTCAAGTCGGTGGTGGCCCGTTTGCGAATGGAACAGATGATGCGCTTTTGTTGGAAATACCTGGCCCCGGCTGCTTTGTTTCAATTACTCATTAATATCGTGGCGAAGTCGTTTTTAGTTTGATTGTTTACCGCTATCGGCATTAGCTATTACCTAAGGAGATATTCAAATGAAAGGTCATAAGAGATACCGTCCTAAGATGTTACCCGAGGTGATTAAGGCCTTGTTCAAAACTCCCGCTACTATCAACTATCCTGCTGAAAAGTTTAAGACGCCGGATGGTTTCCGGGGCAGGATCATTTTTAGTTCTGATTCCTGTATCGGTTGTAAAATGTGTATGCGAGACTGTCCGGCCGGGGCGATTCAGATCGAACCTACCGGGGTGGCGAAGAAGTTTAAATGCACATTTTGGTTGGATCGTTGTCTTTTTTGCGCCCAATGCGTTGATTCATGCCCGCGCAAGGCTCTGGCGGCGTCAACCGAATTTGAACTGACTTGCTTTGAACGGAAAAAATTTAAGGATGCCCAGGTATGAACGAAATTCTTCTACAACTCGCCAAAATCATTAGTAAAACCCCTAAAGTCGCTTTTTTAGGGGTTGGTTCGCCTTTAAGGGGTGACGATAATGTAGGCAACCGGGTTGTAGCCCTTTTGGCCGCAAAACTGACGGCCCGTCCCGGACAAGAATTTCAATTTTATCAAGGAGAATCGGCCCCCGAAAATTTCACGGGAGCAATCCGCCAGTTTAGTCCGGAATATTTGATCATTTTCGACGCTGCGGAACTAGGAAAACCGCCTGGGACATTTTTGATAATCCCTCCGGAACAGATTGACGGGATGAATTTCGCCTCCCATGTTTTACCGTTGAAGATCATCTGTAATTACTTGAGTTCCGCTGTCGGGCGGCAAATTCTGATGGTGGGCATCCAACCCCAAAGTCTCGAATTTGGAGAAAACATTTCCCCCGCCGTCGAAGAGGCCATGGATGAATTTGTTACCCGGTTAATCGGTTTATTGAAGTGATTCTACAGCTTATCTTTGAAGCGCTCAAGTTCTTTTTGGATTTTCTCCTCCAGTTTCTTCT
This sequence comes from Bacillota bacterium, assembly GCA_023394955.1. Classification (GTDB taxonomy): domain Bacteria; phylum Bacillota; class UBA4882; order UBA8346; family UBA8346; genus JAAYHS01. The sequence continues at coordinate 3,076 of JAEWZY010000055.1, read as the reverse complement.
TTTCGCTATCGACCTTTTTTAGCTGCTCTCTTTCAAGCTCCTTTTTCCTTGCTTCTAACTCTGTTTGTTTTGCTTCTATTTCCCGTTCTTCAAGGGTTACCTTGGTCCGGACTTGAGCCAGTTCGGCGTCGACCTTTTGCCGATAGCGCTGTTGGGCGGCTTCCAATGTTTTTTGCCCTTCGAGAAGTTTGGCGTCGACTTTGGCCTTTAGTTCATTGGTAAAGCCGGTTACTTTTTCGCCGACGGCTTCTTGGACACGATCGGAGATCATCCGGTTCAGGTTTGAGGATATTTTCATTTCCAATTGGTCGTCGGTTTGTTCCAATTGGTAGTTGACCGTAACTTGATTTAAATTGGCGAGAGTATTCCGGACGATGGCGGAGATCAGATCATCCGGTTCTTTTTTGCCGCTAAAATCCGCTTTAAGATTAGCGGCGGTGATTAACACCTGTAAGCTGATGAAATCAGGGGCCATTTGCGCCATGGCGTCGATTTCGGCTTTACCGGCAAGGATCTTCGAGGGTAAGTGTTCGTTGTCGCCCAAATTCACCTGGGGCAAGGGTAAATCCTTTAGTTTCAAGTTAATCCGGTCGTCAAAGGCCGGAGAAGTATGGTTGAGTTGGCCATCAAGCCGTAAAGACGCTTGATTTGAAGTTTGAGCGAAAACCGCGGCGGTTAACGGTAAACCATAAATCGGGGGTTCGCTGGCGATACCCGAGATGATACCTTTGGCGTAGAATCCATCCATGGAGGAGTCGGGAGTCCCTTTTCCGGAAACGGCGACCTTTTTGATTAGGAAACGGGGATAGGTTTTCCTTCCCGGGAAGACGATGTTCTGTCCGTTGCGGGTCGGTTTTGCCTTGGGAGGGTTTTCTACTTTGGCCGGGAGGGACTTTTGGAGATCATTAATAAGATTGATAATGGTAGTCGAATAGTTAAGTATGGTTTTTCCTAGAAGGGCTTCGGCATAATTAATGCCGCCGAAATCCGGTAATTTGGCGAGGGCCAATAGCGCCTGGTAATCGGCTTCCGCTTCATTTTTCAAACTTTTGACGGCGTCTTCCAACGATTGATTGTCTTGTCGAAACTGCTCATCGGTAGCCTTAAGTTTGGTCCGGATTTTTTGCGCCGAATCCCGGATCTCACCGATAGAATCCAACTGGTCTTTAAGTTCCAAAAGATTATTGGGTTTAGTCTTCTTTAATTGGGCTATTTTGTCATCCAATCTTTTAAGTTCAACCTTGGTAAGGTTAAGTTCATCCAGGTTGGCGTCCCATTTCTTTTGATAAGTTGTTAGTTCCGATTTGATTCGGTCTGCGGAAAGATCGGTCTTAAACTCATAGGAAGCGGTGATCTTTTCCAGATCCAAGTTTTCGGCGATGGTCTCCGGTTTTAGGATCGGCATGGTAGCGATGGTCTTATGTAGCAGGGATTGTTTTTTTTCCGCCGTTTTGGGCGAAACCTTCTTTTTTAGTTTACCGTCGGTCCGGCGTTTGGTATTAAAGGTCAAATCTTCAAGGACGATCTCGTCGATGACTGTTTTCCCTTCGAATAAGGGTCCGGGCGCTAGTTTAAAGCTGATCTTTTTAGTATCAATGATGTTTTTCCAGGTATCGGCCGGGTTAGTGATTTGGATACTCTCAATTCGGACCGACAGATCAAAGGGGTTGAGCCGAAAACCATCGATATCAGCTTTAGTTCCAGTAATTGCTTGCAAGGTATTTTCAATGGCCCAGGTAATGAAGGAATTGCCCCAAAAGAAGCAGGTTAGGCCAATAATCAATAGAAAACCGATTAGAATCATTACCGCTTTGTTTCTCATTCCGTTCACCTCTATTACTGCAGTTTAATCTTTTGATACATTTGGAAGACTTTATTGCCTTTGATGATCTGCATTAGCTTAAATTTATTTACTTGATCCGCTATTTTGGATTGATAAACCTTGACTATTTGCTTAAAGACCAAATATACCGGTAAAAAGGTCGCCACAGAAACTACCAGGCTGCCTAGGACCACAGTGTTATAAAATTTGGACAGAGGGGCGATAGGGATGTTATAAAGGTAGGTCCAGAATGGTTTTAAAAATTCTAGTTTTACAAGTAAAAAGTAACCCAAGTTATGGAACTGGGGATCAAAAAAGTAGGCGAAACAACCGAAGAAGAAGATGCCGAAAAATGCCGCCGGGATACTGACGTTTAAGACTAAAATGAGCAGGAATACGATGAAATTTTGGAGTGTCATTGAGGGAGATGATCCGATAATTGAACCTAAGGCGAACCCCATAGCGATATTATGGGGGTTTTCCTTGGAATGCAGAGCTTTAATTAATTTAAAGATAAAGTCCAACCAGAACATTTCGGTTCCTCCTTGCTTTTCGTAAAATGGCAGGGACGCTAGCTGATGACGATCGATTTATATATTCAAGTAAAAACCGGGCTTTCCTGCAGTAAATGGGAGATAAGATCGGTGATAATTAATTTAGTCGGCCTATTTTTCATTATTTTAAGTGGGTCAATCGGAGATTGACGTGGACGGCTGTCTAGGGGTGTCTAAAAAGCGAATAAAAAAATATAAGACAGGATTTCTATTTATATAAAATTTTTTGCATTACCTTCGGGAGGGTTCCGGTTAGTCTCGTGAGAGTAAGAATTAGTATCGGGAGGGTTCCGATTGGGACTGTCAATAATTATGTGTAAAATAATTTGTGAGGCTGGTGGTTGTCCTTTTAAGGGCTGAGGGATCTGGTTTTAGACTAAATTTACTGTCCACGGTTCCGGCGGCGGGTCGCTTTTTGCTCGCCCAAAAAGTGACGCAAAAAGGGCGCTGGAACCGGCGTGGTTCCAGACCTCCTGCAAGTCATCCCGGTTTTTAGAGGGTCTTCGACATCCCTGTCCTTTCGGCTGTCAACTAAGTGGAGGCTTCCGATGGCGACCGCTTTTTTACCTCCTGTAATAGAGTAAAGGGCAGGGCGAACCTGCCCCTCCTCATCAAACCGGACGTGAAGTTTTCCCTCATCCGGCTTTCCGACATTCTTCACCTTTAGCATTCGATACTTCAGCAAGTTTTTGTAAGCCTT
>JAEWZY010000041.1 GCA_023394955.1 Bacillota bacterium | reverse complement strand
GATATCGCAACCAAGACTGGAAAGAAAACTTCAAAAATCATAAAATGTCAACTTGAGCAATGGATGGCTGGTTTACCTAATTATATCAAGGTGTATCTCCCGATTTCGTACTGCGAAAGTTGAGTTACTAAGATTAATTTCAGTTCCTTTATTGTTCTCCTCGGTTTGTTCATACTGCTTGTTAGGATCAGTAAAACTCCCTATAATCGGAACAGATGATTGAGGGCTGGAAACATTTACTCCACCTGCCTTTCCAACCCCGCCAGCTAAATCGGCACAATTTTCTTTTTTGGTTCTACCTTTTTCATCGGTTTTTTTATCAACAGAATAAGGTTTATTGTAATTTTTATCACCATATGCTTTCATTTTTTCATCTTGATCTCGTGTGGTTGATATTCGGTATGCACGATCATAAGTTTTTGCTACATCATGATTTAGAAAATCCTCTAAATTTTCAAAAGGTATTCTAGCGTTTCCATCTTTTGCTCCATCTTTTGAGTAGTAAACCCAACCTTCTTTATCATTACCAACTAAAGGAGCATTATGGCCATAGCCATACGCACCATATGATCTATTAAGTAAAATATAGTCTTTCCCATCAGGATCAATATATCAGAGGTATATTTAGTGCCATCACTCAAGTAAAGGCCTTCGCTCGATCTTGCAAAACATGCTCCACCTTCGTCATAAAATCGGGCAATATTTCCATTTATTTGAATATCACGAATATGGTTTTTTAAGTTATACACTACACCCCCGGGATAATAAATTTTTTCATGCCTATGAGGTAAATCCCATGCCCATTTCTTACTAATTGCAAAGGGGTCATTAAAAGAAACTCCATTAGCTTTATATCCTGAGTAATCATAGTCATCTGAATATTTATCAGTAGTAAACCCGTTGTCGCGGTAAATCCGGCCTAATTTGAAGTTGTTGTTTTTTTCGCCCAGAGATATGATATCCGAGACGATGGTGAGTTTTAACCCGCCGATGCTAACCTTTTCTTCGCCGTTGGTGACGTAGTCTTTGAAGGGATCCAGGCCGCCACCGTCAAAGCCGGCGGTGATTCCGGGGACATATTCGCTGCTTTATAGTAGCTTCCAGGGTGTGATTATCCACATTTACCGTTTGGTCGTCGACCATTTCCAAACGGCCTTGTTCACGGTTGATGTAATATAACTTCGCTTTATCAGACAAGTCTGGGTTTTTGACAATGTGTTTTTCAAGGTTAAGTTTGAATTTTAATGGCTTGTCTTTGGCGAACTTTTTTCCATGGGGCCCGAAGCGGTAGGGTCTCCCGATTGCCTTAAACCCATGGGGCTTTTTAATCCCGCTCAGATCCGGATCGCCCCATTCCACCGATAGCTCTTCCTCTGTCGCTCCGGCGGGGACTTCGATCTCCATTTCGTTGAAAACTACCTTGGTGGGCCGGTCTTTGCCGGCCCGAAAATGTTTTCGATGGGACATTGAACCGGATGCCTGTGTGGCAAATAAACAGAGCAGCACGGTTGTTGCTATTAAAGCCTTCGTTATTGTTCGGTTTGACATTTTATTGCCTCCAAACTAGAGTTAGCATACAATTGTGGGAAATTATTCTACAATAATTTTTCTTTCCCTTTTATTTCTGAAAAATTATTCTTAATTTTATAAATTTTACAGTCCAAACCCAATCCTTGTTTAAAAAGGATTGGGTCGACTCGTTTAAACCACCCGAACAAAAGTCCACATTTCCGCTTCATAATCCCTCTCCGTGAATCTACTTCTTTGAATTACATCGTTCGGAAAGAGCGGGGGTCAATCGGCGTCTTTTACTCCTATTCCCAGCAGGAGTAATTATTTCAAACTATAACTAATTTAACTATCGCAATGTAATTAGATACACCTAAAAGGAGCGAAGCGATGGTTAAATCGATTATAATATTATTGTTATCATCTTTACTGTTTTTTACCGGTTGTTCTTCTTCGTCAAACTCTCTTAATTTAGATCCTGCGCCACAACCCCGCAATTTGAGCCGTTTTCCGAAACTATATGTATCCGCCTGGTTCGCCCCTTTCGATATTGATCGCGGCTTGCAAAGTTTCACTGAACATGCCGATGAGCTTAACGAGATCAACCCGGTCTGGTATAACTTGAACCAGTCCTACTTCCAGCCGGGGGCGGAGCCTTTCACTACTGATTTATTTCATAAAGGCCCGATCGAGACTTTAGCCAAGACTAATGGGGTTAAGCTGGTACCGACGATTCAAAATTGGGGAACCGCCAATTTCGACGCCGCTGTTATTAGCAAGATCATCAATAACCCGTCCGACCGTTCCAAGCATGTCCGGGAAATACTCGAATTAGTCGTGGAAAATGAGTATGATGGGATCGATATCGATTATGAAAATCTACCGGTGACCAATACGGAGGGATTTTCGGCTTTTATTAGAGAGCTGGGGACGGCCCTCCATGATCATGGCAAATCATTATCCGTCGCCTTGCATCCCAAAACTACCACTGAAGCCAATTGGAGCGGCCCCGGTGCTCAAGACTGGGCAGTGATGGCCCAGTATGCCGATGAGCTCAAAATCATGGTCTATGATTTTCACTGGATTAGCTATCATGCCGGGCCAATCTCTCCCCTCGACTGGTTGCGGGATATCTTGGAATACGCCGCCGGTATTCCCGAAGCAAAGGGTAAAATCATCATCGGCCTGCCTTTGTATGGGTATGATTGGGGTCCGGCGGGGATTGCCAAGGCGCTGACTTATAATGATACTGTTAAACTAATGACGGAGCGAAACATTCAGAGCGCCTCCCGGGAGCATGTCGACGATTCAGAGGATTTCTGCCGCTTTTATACTGATAACAACGAGCCTCATTTTCAGTACCAGTTGGATGGAGCGACTCATACGGTGTATTTTCAAGATGTACAAGCGATCGAGAGACGGGTGGCCATCATTAAACAGTATCCGGAGCTGGTAAAAGGCGTCGCCTTTTGGAGGCTGGGCGGGGAAAGCCCGGAGATGTGGACTGAGGTTGGGAAGTAAGCCGGAACGCTTTGATTGATTTGCATAATTGGACATTGAAGAACCGGGTTTCGCGCCTTCTTTATTTATGGGTGAAGGAGTGGGGAGGTTCAGTGGGTTTTGCCGAATTGGCTGATGCTTCATGAAAAGCGGCACATTGCTGCGTTGCTTGGTCGCTACGGTACTCAACGTACATCGAGTACGCCTCCGTTCCTCGCTCCCGGCGCGCCTTGCATTGTACCACTTTTGACGAAGCGAATGAATAACTGAAAGTTCAGCCAATTCGGCAAGGGTTCACCCCAGCGCGTCTGGGTAATAGCGCTGGCTCTCGGGTACCAACTAAGTGGCTAAAATGATAATTTGGATAGATTCAATTTGATAAATAAACGTAGCGCTAGACTACCAAGTAACCGAGCCTTCGCCGGCGCCGGCGAAATTGAGCGTCCCGAACTCATTGGGTTGCTTGAACCAACTTTTTAATTTGTTTGCAGTGGTACGGTTATGCTGGAGCACCGACTCACGCTCAATGCCATTGTCGCAATCGGTAAGAATAACGGTGAAGGGGACTGATTTGGCGGCAGGATCGACTTTTTGACCATTAAGGACTAATTCTTTGAAGGGGATGGCCGCCTCAAAATAATAACCCGTGCCGTCCGTTTTGGCTTTGGCTCTGACGACGGCGGTGCTGTCAAACTCGGTCCAGGTGATTCCTTGCCGGAAGAGAATCGCTTGTTTCCAATCATCATTCTCCGGGTAAGGAGTCATCTCGATCATTAATGAAGTGTAATCAGGCATCAGGAAGGTAAGTCCGATGGAGTCCCCGGAGTCGATTCTGATTCCGGAGGTATCTTTGCAAAGAGCAGGGACGTCATCGGTAATATCGGCGGCCACCACCAGGTATTCCTTGGTCCAATTCAAATAAATTTTACCGGAACTATCGGCCGGATCGGTCCAACCGGATTGCCGCACCAACTGTTCCTCGGTTCCAAAATCCACCGCGACGCTTTTCGGTTTTCCATTTACCGCCCAATCGTCAAGATTGCCATCGATTACTATCTTGCCGGCCACTGAATCGGCGGTATGGTTCTCGGCGGCCATTGCGGCAACGCTCAAAACCAATAGGGAAAGCAGAACTAAAACTTTAATTTTCATAATATCACCTCATATTTATTTAGCGGGTTTCTCCGGTAATGGAACGAACGGAGCATTATCCGGTAATGCTTTCACGATACAGATATCCCGGGCGCCTTGGTAGATTTCATTACTGTTCGATTTAAGCTCGGTGATGATCAGTTTTACATCAGGATGATAGTTATCAATCAGGATGACTTTGGCGATTCTTTCAAATCCGGGGACTGAGAACCGGGCTTCTTCCTTCCAATTTTTCCCGGCGTCATCGGTACGAAAAACTCTAATAATTTGAGTGCCGACCACCGCGAGATAAGCCCGGAAGGATTCGGGGCCGCATTTTTCCAGATCGTGTTCCCCAACGGGCGCTTCTGAACCGGCGGCGACGATCGCTTCTCCCCAAATCTTTCCATTCCATGAGGCCGATACGATGTCATTGAGGCGTTTGAAGATAATCACCGGTTTGCCGTCGTCGGTCCATTGGACTTGGTGGGAGTAGCCCGCGGTTTTTCTGGCTTTGGAATCGAAGGCGTCGGAAGTTCTGCGGACTAAGCAGAATTTTTCCGACTCATAATCATCGATACATTCGCCGAGATTCTCGCCGGCGGCGTTATACAGATTGGAATCAGCCGGGTTGTAATAAGCATGATAGGCGCCGGTAAGATAATAGTCATGTTTGCTGTTGCCGGGGCCGCCGCCGGCGAGGGCCCAAACCAGATGAACTCGTTCCGTTATTTTGCCATGGGCCGGTTCGTATTGAACTTCTCCCACATATTGTTCGCACAGGTTATCGGAACGGGGGAAATTGTCGATGATTGTTTGGGGTTTACTCCAGGTTTTGCCGTTGTCAAGCGAGCGGATAACCCGGATCGGCCGGTAGTCGGTGGGGTAGCTTTTAGCCGGTTTGACGGTTAAATCCTGCATGGTTTCCCGATAAAACACCAGAATGTCGCCGTTTTTAAGTACTACCGGCATGGGGTAGGTGGCAGCTTCCGCTTCTTTGATTTCCGTAACTGTCCAGTCGCCTTCGATACTGAGGGGCCTGGCGGAACGGGACATGTATAAAGAGCTATTATGGCAGCCGTAGAAAATCACTAGATGGCCATCGGTGTCTTTAACCAGATGCGGATAGTTGTGCTTATCGGCAAAAGGTGATTTGGCAACTGCTTTTTCTGCGCTCCAGGTTCCGGTCTGATGATCGAACTCTCGGACCATTGCCGAACTGAATGGACCCATCCAAGCGATGAAAGTCTTATTGACGCCGGGGTCGTAAAATCCCGGCGCCAGGCGTCGTCGGTCGGTATGGGTTCCGGAATCCTCGGCAATCTTGATTACCTGATAAGATTCGGCCATCGTTAACCCGGGCGTCAACATTAAACACCAGATTAATAATAAAGCCAACCATTTTCGTGGGTACTGCATCAACACACCTCCTTTTTTTAGAAAATATCATTTGCTTCCGGCAGTTATAATTTTACCTCCTTTTTGAAATAAGATATTTAGATTTTGTTTGGATTTGTTGACTATTCTTATTAATTTATAGCAAGAGGCGCGAGACATAAGGCATGAGTGAGGAAGTAAAGGCGGCTATAATGCGACCAAAGCTTGATTACTGAACCACCCGGATTAACCCAAAAAAGCACCCCCAGTTCGAACAATTGGGGGTGCTTCTGTCTGGCCAACAATTCAATATTCCTTACCGGGCTTGTAAATAACCTTCAGCCGTCAACAGTTCGGCGGATAAGACTCCGCCGCCGGCGGCGCCCCGGACAGTGTTATGGGACAAAGCCACGAATTTATACTGGAAGAAGTGGTCCTCGCGCAACCGGCCGATGGTGACTCCCATGCCGTTTTCAAAGTCCCGGTCCAGTTTGGTCTGGGGACGGTTCTCCTCTTCGAAATATTTCAAGAAAGGCTGCGGCGCGCTGGGCAAGGAAAGCAGTTGCGGTTTGCCTTTGAAATTCTTCCAAAGCTCAATGATCTCTTCCTTGACGGGTTTGTTTTCGAAATTCACGAAGACCGTAGCCAGGTGTCCGTCACTTACCGGGACCCGGATACATTGAGTGGTGATCACCGGATCGACGGCATTGGCGATCACTGAACCATCGATCTTCCCCCAGATTTTGAGGGGTTCTTTTTCGCTTTTCTCTTCTTCGCCGCCGATGAAAGGAATGACGTTATCGATCATTTCGGGCCAGTCCTTAAAGGTTTTGCCCGCGCCGGAGATGGCTTGGTAAGTGCAGGCCACCACTTCCTTAGGCTTAAACTTCATTAATGGGTGAAGGGTCGGAACATAGCTTTGAATGGAACAATTAGGTTTGACCGCGATGAAGCCGTGTTTGCAACCAAGGCGTTTCCGCTGGGCTTCAATGATTTGAATGTGTTCCGGATTGATTTCCGGGATGACCATCGGTACATCCGGAGTCCAGCGGTGGGCCGAGTTATTGGAGATAACCGGAATATCCGCTTTGGCGTAATTTTCTTCCAGTTTTTTGATCTCCTCTTTAGGCATATCAACAGCACAGAAGACAAAGTCGACTTCTTGGCCGACTTTATCGATGGCGCCGGCGTCCAGTACCGTTAATTCGGCGACTTCATCGGGAATCGGCATCGGCATGACCCAACGGTCCCCGATAGCCTCTTGGTAAGTCTTCCCGGCTGAACGCGGGCTGGCGGCCACAGAAACCACTTCAAACCAGGGATGGTTTGCCAGGAACGCTATAAAACGTTGTCCCACCATACCGGTGGCCCCCAAGATTCCAACTCGTAATTTTTTTTCCATCTCTTTCACCCCGTAATTTGAATAACTATATATGTGGCAATAAGTTTTCTAAACGCGTGAAGATTATTGCGACATATTTTTATTTTTCCATCCATGGTTTAAGGATGGAAAGCATCAATCAAATTTATTTCAATTTATATAATTATATTTTTATATTTATAACATATTTAAAGCCAAAATACAACGTCTATTAGGTGAAAATTACCGTTCAAACGGGTGTTTTTCCATTAAAAGGTTGGAGATTGCAAAGGATGCCGGGTTTTTCACCAAATTGAGCTGTCGCAGCCTTGAGAAACTCATTCGCCAGGACGATGGAACCAGATTTAAACCACGAAACACAGAACAAACAAAATTTAAGGGCTTGAAAGTGATTAAGTATTGACAAGGCGGTTGTTTATTTCCGGAATGATTCGTTTCATTAGTTATTATTATTTGCTATAATAGAGCAATCTGAGGAAATCATCCTAATAAGGGGATTTTAATGGAGACTGTATCTATATTAAGGGTTGAATCTTATCGAGCTGATTTGGTCGGCAAAATTGAAAAGTTATTAGAACCCTTGGGCGGGTTGAATAGTTTCTGTAAACCCGGGGACCGGGTCCTCCTGAAACCTAACTTGCTGATGCCCAAAACGCCGGAGAGCGCGGCCCTTACTCATCCGGAGGTAATCATGGCGCTAGCCCGGCTTTTAATCGATCAAGGCTGCCGGGTGGCGATCGGTGATAGTCCCGGAATGGGTAGCGCTGAGGCTGTCCTTCGGAAACTAGGGATTGCCGATAAATTAAGCAGGTCCGGAGTTGAGATAGTAGAATTTGAAAAGAGGACCTCTTGGAAGGAGTTCACCAAGGCCCCGGACATGGAACGCCGCTTTAAAAATTTAGAACTGGCCGGGGAATTGATTGATTACGACAAGATTATTAACCTTCCCAAATTGAAATCCCACGGGCAAATGGGGATTACTCTAGCCACCAAAAATCTCTTTGGATGCGTGGTCGGCCATGCCAAAGGCCGGTGGCATTTTGTGGCCGGCCGGGACTTGCATGCTTTCGCCCGGATTTTAGTGGAAATAGCCTTGACGGTAAACGCCACTCTACATATCTTGGATGGAATCCTCGGGATGGATGGGAATGGGCCGTCCAGCGGACGAGCCAGGGAACTTGGTATCTTGCTTGCCGGCGCTAATCCGGTGGCCTTGGACCGGATGGTGGTCGAGCTCATCGGTAAGGACCCGGATCAGTTCCCGATCTTTGCGGCGGCCCGGGAATTAGGGGTAGCCGGGGTTGATCCGGAACAGATTGACCTCAAAGGCGGGACTGTCGCCCAATTCCGGATTGCCGACTTTGAGATTCCGGCGCGGGTAGAGTTGGATCGGTTCCGTAACCGGTTGTTTAGCAAAGCCTATCAACGGTTAATCCGCCAAAGATTGGCCATTGATTATCAAGCCTGTATCAATTGCCTGAAATGCGAAGAGCATTGTCCCGCCAAGGCCATCAATTTTCAAAAACGGGTCAGGATCCGGGAGTCTAATTGCATTAAATGCTGCTGCTGTCAGGAGTTTTGTCCGGTGGGAGCGATTGCGCTGCAAGATGTCTGGACTGCCAAATTGTTAAGAAAAATTACTATGGGGCTTTCTTAAATGTCAGGAGGCTCGGTGATGGGAGAAAAGTTGATTAACGGTAAAGAATTTGCAGTTTTAGGGTTGGGCGAAGTTCTGCTCAGATTGTCGCCGCCTAATAAAGAAAGGATTTTGGCCGGGGATGTTTTTGAAAAAAGGGCCGGCGGCTCGGAGTTGAATGTGGTCTCCGGGATCTCGCTGCTGGGGTTAAGGACCGGAATCATCACCAAACTTCCCCAGAATGAAATCGGAAAATACATCAAAAACAAAATCCGCTTTAGCGGAGTTAGCGACGATTACATCATTTATGACCCTTCCTCCCAAGCCCGTCTTGGGATCTATTACTACGAAAGCGGCGCTGCGCCCAGGAAACCGACGGTGGTTTACGACCGTCAAAATTCCTCGTTGACTACTTTAAAACTGGAGGAGGTCCCCGTCGAGGTTTATCAAAAGACTGCCGCTTTTCACGTCAGCGGGATTACCTTGGCCCTTAGCGGAACGGTGCGGGAAGCGGCTTTGGCGATGGTGAAAAAATTTAAAGCAAATGGTTGTTTGATCTCCTTCGATGTTAATTACCGGGCGACCCTCTGGAGCGAGAGCGAAGCCAAGGCTGAAATCAGTAAAATATTACCGCTGATCGACTTTTTGTTCGTTTCCGAAGAGACTTCCCGGAGAATGTTTCAAAAAAAGGGTCCCCTTCAAGAGATTATGCGGAGTTACACTGAAGAATACGGCTGTCAACTGGTAGCCACCACCCAGAGGAAGGTGCTGAGCCCGACCAAACATACCTGGAATTCCTCGATTTATTCCCGGAAGGAAGACCGGTTTTACGAGGAAGAACCCTATCATGAAATTGAGGTGGTCGACCGGATTGGAAGCGGCGACGCTTATCTGGCGGGAGTACTCTTCGGACTCCTCAAATACAATAACGTCCAATCAGCCTTGGAGTTCGGCAACGCCATGGCCGCGATGAAAAATACCATCCCCGGAGATATGCCGGTCAGCGATTTTCAAGAGATCTCAAAGATGATTCAAGATCATAAATCGAATAATACTAGTGAGATGAACCGGTAATGGCAATTGGACAGTGTCTTTCCGGTCTCCGTTTTACTAAATTCAATTTTTAGTAATGAAGTGGACGGCCCAGGATTGCTTTAGAAGCGGAGCGCAAGATCCCTATCCTAGCACTGTTGGCGATTGGCAAATAAATAAAGAAAACTTGGTGTTCACCAAGTTTTCTTTATTTATTTCAATTTATATATATGTTTTATTGAAAATTTAGCGTGGAAAGACTCATTAAATTACCTTACATTACCTCGTATAACCTTACATGATTTATCAAGCAGTCCTTTGCTCAGAAATGCATATGTTACAGGTAAAAAGTGAGTTTTAGGTTTGTGTTAAAGTTGTCTGGAAATAAAAATAAAAAGCAATCAAAGCAAAGGTTGACATCTAAAGGTAATATAGGTATAATTAATTCATAAAATAGTTAGAAATAAGTAATATTGGTAATTTTTTTTGACAACTTTTAAGCTACAACTTACTTTTGGTCGTTATTTTGCTGGTTTTATTTTAAAGGAGGAGCTTGTAATGAATATACAATGCTTAGACGAAAAAAATAGAATGTTACACTCTCAAGTCGCGCAGCGGATTAAAGAATATTTAGAAAGCGGCGCGATCGGGGCCGGGGAAAAATTAGAGACCGAAAATGAGTTGGCCCGGAAATTTGGAGTTAGTCGACCGACGATACGGCAAGCATTGAGCACCTTGCAACGAGAAGGTTACATCGACCGGATTCACGGCAAAGGCACGTTTATCTCGGAAAAGCTAAATACCGGAGAACTAAACAACAGGCAAGAGAAGAACATATACATGATCGTCCCTCATTTTTCCGGCAATTTTATTGGCAGGATTGCCGCCGGTGTTCAGGAGGTTATTTTAAAAAAAGGATATCGTCTCACTCTTTATGCAACTAACGACCAAATAGAACAAGAGGGAGCTTTTATTAAGGAGTTAATAGTAAAACGGGCGGATGGTTTAATTATTCATCCTACTAGAAACCATTATTATAATCCGGCGGTCTTTGAGTTGTATCAAAAAAATATTCCGATTGTAATGACCGGTCGGTATTATCGTTATCTGGATACCAGCTTTGTGGCGGCGGATAATTATCGCGGCGCTTATGAGGCTGTCTCCTATCTGATTGAGTTGGGGCATCGCCATATCGGTTTAGTCAGCAAGGAGCCTACTATTGAGACCTCTCAGGAAGATAGAATCAGAGGATTCCGGGACGCCCTGTCCGATCATAACTTAGTAATCGAACGGAAATTATTACTTAATAATTTGAAGGACGAACGAAGTGTCTTTTTAGGTGAACATCATGAAGTTCAAGAAAAAATTGTTCAAGAACAGCTAAACAAATTCATTGAAAATTCTCCGGAAATGACGGCAGTTTTTGCAACGAATGGCTTAATCGCCGCTAGTGTTATCAAAACTGCTAAGCAGTGCAATAGGATCGTGGGAAGCGACTTGTCGGTGCTTGGTTTCGACAATGATAGCGTCTCTGCCAATTTGGATCCGGCTTTAACGACAATTGATTGGCCGACTTTGGAAATCGGGCGGAGGGCGGCGCGGATTATGATTGAGCATATGGAAAATCCCAGTATGGGGACTCGAAAAGAATATCTTCCGACCAAATTGATCATCCGGGAGTCGTGCTCAAAGGTGAACTGCTAAAAATTTTCGATGGAACGGGTTGATCTTCGTTTGGCTGTTAAACGGAAAACTAGTTAAAGAAGGAGCTGTGATGTTGAATGTCGGGGAAACAAAAAGAGCGGTTATTTTTTGCGGCAATTGCTGTGGTTGCCCTGATTTTTATGGTTGCCTCATTTGGTTATGAAATTGGCGCGGTTGGTTCTCCAAAAGGAGGGTTCTTTCCGTTCATCGTCAGCGCAATTATTTTGATACTAAGTTTATACTTGTTTATTTCCACAAAGCCTGTAACAGAGGAGACTCCTCAAGCTGGCTCCATGGCCGGTTTAAAAAGAGTGTTTCTATTTATAATTGTATCAATAATCTATGCTATGTTTCTAGAACAACTGGGATTTATATTAAGCACCTTTTGTTTTCTGGTTTTTTCATTAAAAGTTATGGGACAGCCTGGTTGGCGGATGGCCGTGTGGTTTTCCTTAATATCGGTGATAGTTTGTTGGGTTTGTTTTCAAAAATGGTTGGGCGTCCCGTTGCCTGCAGGACTAATTTTCTTTTAACCAAATCCAGGGGGTGACTGTTAATGTTTGAGGGGTTATTTGCAGGGTTCCAACAAGTGCTGACACTGGGAAATCTATTGGCGTGTTTTGCCGGATGCTTTATTGGAACGTTAGTGGGAGTTCTTCCGGGACTGGGGCCGGTTCCGACAATGGGTTTGCTCCTACCATTTACTTTTGTGCTGGATCCGACTGGAGCTATTATTATGCTGGCCGGTATTTTCTATGGCGCTATGTACGGAGGGTCTACAACGTCGATTTTATTGAACCTTCCAGGCGAGGCGGCAAGTGTAGTTACGTGCATTGACGGACATGAAATGGCTAAAAAGGGTAGGGCAGGCGCAGCTTTAGCTGCTGCAGCCATTGGGTCTTGGATCGCGGGTACTTTAGGCCTGATAGGGCTGATGTTTTTTTCAGTGGCCCTGTCTAAGGCGGCGTTATTATTTGGCCCGATTGAATGTTTTGCAATTACTGTTTTAGGGATCTTAGTTTTAGGCAATTTGAGTGGCAATAAACCGAGCCGTTCCTTTTTAATGGTTTTGATAGGCGTGATATTTGGCTGTATCGGTACGGATAATATGACTGGAATGACCAGGTTTACTTTTGGCAGCGTAGATTTAATTGGCGGGTTGGATTTAGTCCCGATGATTATGGGGTTGTTTGGGATAGCGGATGTCTTGTCGTTCTTGGAAAATCGTGAAGAAAACCAATTAGTCGCTTCGGTAAAATTCAAAGATCTTTATCCCAAAAAGGAGGAATTGAAGCGAATAATCAATCCTTCATTGAGAGGAACCGTGGTAGGCTTTTTAATAGGTTTACTTCCCGGACCGGCTGCGGCAATTTCCTCTTTCGCTTCTTACAAACTGGAGAAAAAGGTAGCAAAGGACCCGAGCGCTTTTGGAAAAGGCGCCATCGAAGGCGTGGCTGGTCCTGAATCAGCCAACAATTCGGCGGCCGTGGGGACGATGGTCCCATTGCTCGGGCTTGGTATTCCTTTTGCTCCCGCGACTGCCGTTTTATTATCGGGTTTTATGATTCACGGGATCACACCGGGGCCTTTGTTCATCCGGGATCACCCGCTTATGTTTTGGACTGTAATAGCCAGCATGTATATTGGGAATGTGATTCTCGTGTTATTAAATCTGCCGTTAGTAGGTGTATTTGCCAGTGTTTTAAAGATTAAAACACGAATCCTGATGCCGATAATCGTTTTAGTGTGTTTGGTAGGGGCTTATGGAGTAAATAATAGCGCTTTCGGTATCTTTATAATGATTTTTTTCGGGTTGGCAGGTTACTTATTGAAAAAAGTTAATCTGGACCCATCGCCGTTGATTGTTGGTTTTATTTTAGGGCCAATGATTGAAATCTACACGAGGCAGTCGCTGGTTTTAACAGACGGAAGCTTCTTGCCTTTTATAACCAAGCCGATTAGCGGCGGCCTGTTTGGGATCGCGTTGTTAGTATCGGTATTTACTATCGTTAGAAATATCCGAAATAGAAAAAACATCGCATTTCAATAGTAAGAATCAACCAGGCAACTAACTGGGGGGAATTGGAAAACAAATTATTCGCCAGGTAACGGGTTGCAGTGGCGAAATTAATGGCTCCGTTAATAATTGAGAATATAAGGGGGTGCAAGAAGCCGGTTGTAAGTTTTGTCAATACTAAACTATTCAGGAGGGACTTATGATGAAGATTAGAAAAATGGGACTTCTCATGGTGGTTGTGTTATGTTTGCTAGTGTTTACATTTAGTATTGGATTTGCGGCACAAGATTATCCAGCAAAACCAATTCAATTGATCTGCCCGTGGGCGTCCGGGGGAAGCACCGACCTGCTTTGTCGGACTTTAGCAAAAGTTGCCCCTAAATATATTTCTCAGCCGATAGTGGTGATCAACCGTACGGGTGGGGCTGCGGCGGTTGGTTTAGGAGATGCTAAAAGAGCCAAAGCCGACGGTTATACTATTGTAATTGCCAGTAATCCGCCTTTCGTTTCGCAGCCTCACTTAAATATGAAACTTCCGTATAGTTTGAAAGATTTCACTTCAATCATTGGGTTGAGCGAAGAAATATGTACTATGGCTGTAAACACCAAATCTTCCTGGAAAAACATCGACCAACTTGTCGAAGATGCTAAGAAAAACAATAAAACAATCTCCTTTGGGCATTCCGGAGTCGGGTTATTCCCTCATTTAGCTGCAGAATCCTTTTTCAAAGCTGCAGGGATCCCAGCCAAAGGGATCGTTTTTGATGGGGACGGACCGGCTATTACGGCGGCTATCGGAGGGCATATCGATGTAGTAATCGCCACTGCTAACGGCCTCATCCAACAGGTAAAAGCCGGTAATTTAAAGCCGATGGTAACCTTAACCCAAAAAAGGTCGATGTCTTTTCCGGATGTTCCGTGCATGAAAGACATGGGATATAACGATATCGATTTCAATATTTGGAAATACTTACTGGCTCCTCAAAAAACACCGGGAAGAATTATTGAATACCTACATGACAATTTCAAAAAGGTTATTGAAGATCCGGAATTTATCGCCAGTATGAACAAGATGGAAATGGAAATCACTTATCTATCCAGGAAAGAAATTGACAGTAAACTAGATAAAGAGTATAAACTTGTAGGCAGTATGTTAAAAGAATTGGGCTTCATTAAATAATAGGGGTTTCTACAAGGTGGATAAACCGTGGTTGTCCACCTTGTAGATTAAAGAACGGCCAAAAATGATTGAATCCGAGAATGAAGACGAATGTTACCAATTTGTATGATGCTTATTTATATGACTGTGATAATTTGCGATCTCCGCCCAATGTTATTTTTCAAATTTATTGGAGGTTACATTAATGGCAAAAGTATTGATTACGGCCCGTTTGTTTGGAACGGTATCCGATAAAGGAAAACAATTGCTCTTATCGGCCGGGCATCAAATTCTTCCCAACCCCTATTTAGGTCGCTTACTTAATGAAGAAGAAGTGATTGAGCTGATCAAAGACGCTGAGGGGATTATTGCCGGGCAGGATGCGTTGACCGGCAAAGCGATTGCGGCGGGTAAAGATTTGAAAATCATTACCCGTTATGGCGTGGGAGTGGATAAAGTCGACATAGCCGGCGCCACTAAGCAAAAGGTGATTGTCACTAATACTCCTGGGGCCAATTCGGATTCGGTCGCCGAGTACGCTATCGCCTTAATGTTGGCGGTAGCCCGTAAACTGGTGATCGGACGGAATTCAGTCTTTCAAGGTAATTGGGATTTTATGACTAGTACGGGATTAAAGAATAAAGTCCTAGGGATTATCGGACTTGGCAAAATTGGCCAGGGATTGGCCCTTCGGGCGAAAGGTTTTGGGATGAAGATCATCGCTTGCGACCCTTATCCGGATAATCAGTTTGCCGAGGAGAACGAGATCGGAATCGTTGACCTTCAACAGATATTAAGCGAGAGTGACTTTGTTTCGCTTCATGCTCCGGGTACTAAGGAAAACATTCATTTGATTGGAAAAAAACAGCTTAATTTAATGAAACCGACCGCAATTTTAATTAATACTGCCCGGGGGACCCTCATCGACGAAGAAGCGTTATTTAACGCTTTAATAGAAAAACGTATTGCTGGAGTGGGGTTAGATGTGCTTTATAATGAACCGCCTGGGAACAACCCTTTATTCACTCTGGAAAATGCCGTAATCACCCCGCATCTGGCTGCCAACACCACTGACGCAATTGAGAATATGGATCTGATGTCGGTTCAGGCGGTGCTCGCTTATTTTAAAGGTGAACGGCCGCCATATATGCTTAATCCCGAAGTATATGATGAATGTTGAATTCTAACGACTTCCGTAAACGGTCTGCTTTAAACTGTACTTAACAAAAAGGAGAAGATTGAAATGGAACCCAATAAGGTAAAAGAAAGCTTAGCGCAAGGGGATATAGTCGTCGGGGCTTTTGTAGTATCGGGCGCTCCTTCGATAATCGAAGTTTTAGGCATTGCCGGGTTTGATTTTTTGATTTTCGATTGTGAGCATAGTCCGAATGACTTCCTGGCTGTCGAACACATGCTTAGGGCAGCCGAAACTGTCGATACGACACCGATGATCAGAATTCCCGAAATTAACCGCACTAACATATTAAAAGCGCTGGATATCGGTGTTCAAGGAATTTTGGTTCCGATGGTCAATACCGCTGAGCAAGCCAGGGAAGTAGTGGCATTAACTAAATATCCTCCTTATTTTCCGGGAGGCAAACGGGGGGTTGCCCTTCGTAGGGCGGCGCGGTATGGCGCTGTCGATCCGATTAGCTATTTTCAACAAGCCAATTTTGAAATTTTTGTGGCGGTTCAATGTGAGACCAAAGAAGCGGTATCCAATCTTAGTGAGATTTTAAAAGTTGAAGGAATTGATATGGTTTTTATCGGTCCTACGGATCTCTCTCAATCACTGGGCTATCCGTGGAACCCAAGTCATCCCGAAGTTCAAAAAATCATCAAGCATGTAATAGAAACAACGAAGCAAGCCGGAGTCATTTCCGGAGTGTTTGCGCCTTCTCTGGAAGATACAAAAAAGTATCTTGAATGGGGAGCGAAAGTCGTTGTTTGTGGCGCTGATTTATCGTTTTTATCAAAAGGAGCCAAACAGGTTCTGGAAAAGATTAAAATTTAATGGTGACTAGTTATGTCGAATCGCTTGAATGAGATAGTTTTAGAGATAAAAGATTTGAAACGGCAACTCGCCGATCTCTGGGAAACGCGACAACAGACGGATACGGATGTATTAATGTCGCTATCCGCATTGACCGGTTGCTAAATGAGCATGACCGACTTTTACAAGAACCGGTGACTATCAACAGCCTTAAGGTTGGAAGGGGGTAATAGCATGAAAAAACTAGCTTTCGAATACGGTCAGGGTGTAATGGAAGCGAACCTGCCCGATCAGATCGATGTTTTCATACCGGGAGAAACCGTCCCGGATCCGCCTTGCCTTCAGGATATCGAAGCAGAGACCAAAAAGTCGATTCTGAACCCAATCGGAATGCCACCGATTGCGAACTTGGTCAAACCGGGTTCCAAAGTAACCATCGTCTTTCCAGACCGGGTCAAGGGAGGCTTTCAGGAAAATTCCCACCGGAAGGCGGCTATTCCAATCATCATCGCGGAACTGCTCAAAGCCGGAGCGGACAAGAAAGACATTAAGCTGATCTGCAGCAACGGCCTGCACCGGAAGAACACCAGGGAAGAGATTAAGAGCCTGTTGGGGGAGAAGGTTTTCAACGAGTTTTGGTGGACTAATCAGATCGTCAACCATGACAGCGAGGATTGGGACAACCTAGTTGACCTCGGTTATGATGAAATGGGTAATCGGGTGATTATGAATAAGGAAGTCTACGAATCCGATTTCGCGGTCCTTATCGGACATGCCCTGGGCAACCCGTACGGCGGGTATTCGGGAGGCTATAAGCATTGCGCCACCGGGATCACCCATTGGAAGTCCATCGCCGCCCATCATGTGCCCCACGTGATGCACCGGGGGGATTTTACACCTGTCAGTAACAACAGCTTGATGCGGCAGAAATTCGACTCCATCGGCCAGCACATGGAAAAATGCATGGGAAAGAAGTTCTTTACCTGTGATGCGGTGCTTGATTCTTATCAACGGCAATTGGCGGTCTTTACCGGTTACGCCAAGGAGATTCAACCGCTCTCTTGGGAGGTGGCGGACAAGCGGACTTATGTGCCCTGGGCCGAAAAGAAATATGACGTGATGGTCTTCGGCATGCCCCAGGCATTTCATTACGGCAATGGAATGGGGACCAACCCGATTCTGATGTTACAGGCAATTTCCGCCAATATTATCCGGCACAAACGGGTTATGAAGGATAACTGCGTGGTGATCTGTTCTTCCATCTGCAACGGATATTTCCATGACGAGGAATTTCCGTCTTACCGGGCTTTGTATGAATTGTTCCAAAAAGATTATCATAATACCTTACCCGATTTGGAGAAGTATGGCGAGTATTTCTCTGAGAATGAAGAATATGTTAAAAAATACCGTTTTAACTACGGTTATCACCCCTATCACGCTTTTTCGATGATTTCCTGCGGTCATATCGCCGAGATGAACTGCGCCGCCATTTATATCGTCGGAGCTTATGAGCCGGGATATGCTCGGGGGATGGGTATGAAAACCAGGACTACTTTTGAGGAAGCGTTAACAGACGCTGCTAAATATGTGGGGCCGAATCCGAATATTCTGGCGTTACCGAAGACGTTTAAAGTGGCGTCGGTGCATCTGCAGATGAAAGATGAGCATTGAAAGCTAAAATAAGCCTCATTAATTTATTATAAGATTCATTTTAAGCAAAACAGTCGCGTTCCTGGAGAAATTTTCAGAGAACGCGATTGCTGTAAGAGGATTATTACCTTTGGTTCTATTAGGCAATCTATTAAACAAGCTTTGTTTTTAGTAATGGTTGTATTTAGAATAAATTTATAAAGTAGGACATGAAATAACGTGTCGGGAGATAATTATGAAAATATTATATTACGACTGTTTCTCCGGTATTAGCGGCGACATGAATTTAGGGGCTTTAGTTGATTTAGAGTGAACTGCGAATTTTTAATTCGGGAGCTTTCAAAACTTCAGCTTGATTCCGAGTATGAGATAAAGATCTATAAGACCCTCAAGATGGGTATTTCCGGAACGAAAGTGGATGTTATCTTGAAAAATAGCGCTCATGACCGTCATCGACAACCAGAAGAGTACCATCATGATGGAACCGGATTCCAAGCAAAAAATGAGTTTGAATATCACTATCACCGAAATTTATATGACATTACCAATATTATTAATTGTTGCAGTTTAAACGATAGGGTGAAAAGGTTAAGCTTGGATATGTTCACTAAAGTAGCAGAGGCGGGGGCCGAGGTTCATAACAAACCCGTTAAAGAAGTGCATTTCCACGAAATTGGCGTTGTTGAT
Organism: Bacillota bacterium; assembly: GCA_023394955.1. Lineage (GTDB taxonomy): Bacteria > Bacillota > UBA4882 > UBA8346 > UBA8346 > JAAYHS01. The sequence continues at coordinate 126,467 of JAEWZY010000041.1, read as the reverse complement.
TCAATTATTGATGTGGTCGGCGCGGCAATTGCCTTAGATTATTTTGAAGTTGATAAAATCAAGGCTTCATCGGTACAAGTCGGAGGTGGACCTGCCCGATAATACCGATGTTACTGTTTCAAAAGGATGATCACAGCACCTTGCCGGATTCGGAGAAATATGGCGAGTTTTTCTCCCATAATGAAGAATATATTAAAGAGTATCAGTTTAACTACGGCTACCACCCATACCATGCGTTTTCAATGATCTCCTGCGGCCATATCGCCGAGATGAACCGCGCCGCCATCTATATTGTGGACGTGATTGAGCCTGGTTATGCTCGGGGGATGGGGCTGAAGACCAGGGCTACCTTTTCGGATAGTTAACTACATTTTACACATCGGAGGATGTCGGTAATAAATTCATGGTGGTTTCGAGCTATCTATTTTTCATCTGGATCGAGACCGAATTTTTTTCGCGATGCTGTTCGACATAGAATTTAAATTTGTCGCTTCGATATAAGGCCTTAGTTAACTCGAAAGGCCTACCTTCATCTAAAAAAACAACACCTTCCCAAAGTATTAAAGGGAATCCTTCTTCCACCTCGAAATATTTTGCCTCTTTTTTTCTAGCCTGGACAACCTGAATAGTATCTTTGGTCTTAACCGGGGTTAAGCCATATTTTTTAATTATTTTATAGATGGGAGTATCATCGATATTTTCATTGATTAATTGAGGAACTATTTTAGCCGGATAGTAAGAAGTTCTTAAGGTTATAGGAGTATCGTTAACTATCCGTAAGGCTCTTAGCTCAATGAGTTCTTCATCTGGTTCGATTTGAAGAAGCCTTGCGACCTCATCCGTAGCTTTAATACTTTTTTTGGACAATACTTTAATCTTTAATGTTTTACCTTGAGATTCAAGTTCCTCAACTAAAGGAGTATATAACTGTAAATTCTTTTGAATTTTAAAGGGAGCGACAAAGGTTCCTTTACCCTGTTTTCTCCATAAATATCCGGCAAATACCAATTCATTGATTGCTTGACGAACGGTAGGTCTACTGACTCCGTATTCTGCCGCTAAAAGCGTTTCTGATGGAATTTTTTCGTCTTCCTTAAGCTCACCCTTTTGGATTTTAGCAATAAGGTCTTCTTTAATTTGATAATAATATGGAATGACGCTTCTATGTTCCATCCTGACGAAACTCCTTTAGAAATATATGTCATAATCATTATAACAATTATTTGGTTGTTTTCAAATATCTGAAAAGGAAATCGACCTAAAAACAATTAAACGCTACCGAGTTTTCTCAGCTATCTGCTCTTCCCCAATTGGGGAGTTTGTTTTTGACGGGGTAATAGGCTAGAGATTGACAAGTAATGGTGGTCATGTTAAAATTATAACATAAAGTTGTAAATACAACATTACTAGTTTGTGAAATGGAGGTGAAAATAGTTTTTGTTAAGGTATATAAATTGAAATAAATTTTATTAATGTTTTTCCATCCTTAAACCATGAATGGAAAAGAGCAAATTATAGTGTTTATTTCAATTTATGGATCAAGGGAAATATGTTGCAATAATCCAGGCGGTCAAAAAACTGATTGCAACATATATAGTTACTATACGAGGAGGTATAACATGGAAATTAAGTTGTGTAAAAGGAACATTTTTTGTTGTCTAATGATTGGATTATTGATAGTTTCTGTTTCATCCGCTTTGGCAGGCAATGAGCAAGTGACTTTTCCCGATAAACCAATTTACATAATTGTTGGGGCTGGGCCTGGCGGCGGATCGGATATCCCGGCCAGAGCTTTGGCGGCGTCTGCTCCCGAATTTCTTAATAACCAACCGGTTATTGTAGTAAATAAACCTGGTTCTAACGGCATGGTGGCTGCAAAATATGTAGCAAACCAAGCTCCTGATGCTTATACTCTATTGATGGGTTGGGGAGGACCGGAGTACACTTTTGGTAGACATGTCCAGAAACTCCCGATCGATTTATTTAAGGATTTCAAACCGGTGACTGGTGTCATTTCTTATTCTTCATGTATAGCAGTTCCGGGCAGTTCACCCTTTAAAACCTTGAATGACTTAGTAAAATATGCAAGGCAAAACCCTGGTAAATTGACCTGGACCCATACTGGGAAAGCCGGAACCCACTGGATTAATGGAGCGGATTTCTTTAAGTTGGCCAACATTAAATTGACGGAGATTCCTAACACCACTGGAGGGGCTGATGCCCGGAATATGGTGGCTGGAGGTCATGTGGATGTCGGCTTCTTTGCTACCTTCTTAGCAAAACCGGTACTGGGTGAAAAATTACGAATACTAGCGGTGGCTTTCCCCCAAAGAGACGGTATTGTACCGGATGTCCCCACTTTCCAAGAGGAAGGTTATGACATTGCAAACGCTTATGATATTAAATTATTAGCTGCGCCGGCCGGTACTCCTGATTGGAAAATCCATCGAATCAATGAAGGATTTCAAAAAGCGATGAAACTTGCGTCTTTTAAAACAATTGTCGAAAACGCCAATTTTACCACCCTCGGTTTGGGCCCGGCGGAATCTTTAGAATTGGTTAAAGAAAAAGATGATCAATTTGGAAAGTTAGCCAAGGAGTTATTAAAATAAAAGACAAAAATTTACAGGGAGAAGCACAGTCATTTTTTCTGTGCTTCTTTCGCTTAAAAGGAGGGATTTAGATGAAGCGCGATACTAAAATCGGTTTAATCTTGTTTGTATTCTCAGTATTATTTCTGATTGTTATTATTCCTAATTTCATAGAGGTAGACACGGCTTTGGCGTCTCCGATAGAAAAATTAATCGGGCCAAGATTTTTCGCTACTTTTCTAGGCGTTTTTATGACAATTTTGAGCTTAGTGCTGATATTCGCACCTTTATTAAAAAAAGAAGTAGAAGACGCGCCCAAAATGGAACTACCAGTTAAGTTAAGAGTGATCGGTGTGATAGTGATTTCGATCTTCTATATCCTGCTAATGTCGTTTGCGGGTTATATAGTAGCTACCTTTTTAGCTTTGGCTGGGTTGTTATGGCTTTTTGGAGTGAGAAAAATTCAAGCGCTCGTAGGTAATGCTTTTATATTTACCTTAAGTTTATATATAATCTTTGGAAAGTTATTGATGGTGTTATTGCCCTAAATTATAACATCTGAATAAAGGGGGTTATTATTTATGGAACAGATCGTTCATCTAATGCAAGCTTTTACCGATATCTTCTGCCAGTTTGATGTTTCGATAGCTATTGTTTTGGGTGTTTTTGTTGGGGTTATTCTAGGGTCTATACCGGGATTGTCCAGTACGGTAGGAATCGCTTTGATAATTCCGTTTAGTTTCTATTTATCGCCTCTGGCGGCGATTTCAATGATGTATGCCGTACATAAAGCCGGTACTTACGGCGGTTCTATTACCGCAATATTAATCAATACCCCCGGCACGGCGGCTGCAGCTTGTACCCAGTTGGACGGGTATCCTTTAACTCAAATGGGGAAACAAGGCAAAGCATTGAAGACAGCGGCAATAGCTTCGGCGATCGGTGATTTATTAAGTGACCTTGTTTTAATTTTCGGTACTGTATATCTGGCCAAATTTGTCTGGGAGTTTGGACCTGTTGAGATGGCGGCAATCCTGTTTTTTTCCTTGACCTTAATTGCCACTGTTACCGGGAAGTCAGTGGTAAAAGGGCTGTTTGCGGCAGGTGCGGGACTGCTGTTAGCTTTAATTGGATTGGATCCGGTAACTTATACTCCCAGGCTGACTTTTGGCATATTGGAGTTGGAGAACGGACTGAGCCTGATACCTGTGCTGATGGGGTTATTTGTAGTCTCGGAAGTTTTAATACAGGCTGAAAGTAATTATGGTGTACAACAAAACTGCGCCTTGGCGCCTAAGTCCAAGGATCCGGCAGATAATCGTGTGTCGCTAAAAGAGTTTAAATCGATATTACCTGCGATCTTCTCATCCTATATAGTCGGGCAGATAATCGGTATTCTTCCCGGTCTGGGCTCCGCAATCGCCCCTTGGATCAGCTATGGCCAGGCCAAAAGCTTTTCCAAACATCCGGAGAAGTTTGGGAAAGGGTCTATAGAAGGAGTAGCGGCGGCGGAATCTGCCAATAACGCAGTATGTGGGGCGAATCTAATGCCGCTTTTAACTCTAGGAGTACCGGGCAGTACGGACGCTGCTTTGATTATGGGAGTTTTTATGATTAATGGGATTGAATTCGGACCCCGAATTTTTGAAGAGCATACTGCCTTGGTATATGGAATTTTTGCTGCAGGCTTATTGGCAATTTTAGGCTATTTTCTGATTGGGATGTTTATGGCTGAAAAAGTCGGAGGTTTCATTACTAAAGTCCCCAAGAATATAATTTACCCGGTAATACTAATTATTACCTTTGTCGGAGCTTATTCCACCAATAATAGTCTTTTTGATACAGTTATATTGATGATCTTCGGAATTTTTGGATATTTAATGCGGAAATTCAGTTTTCCCATACCTCCGATGATCATTGCATTTATGTTGGGATATAAATTTGAGACTGCTTTAAGACAGTCATTACTTATTGCCAGAGGGAATATTGGGATTTTCCTCACTCGCCCAATTAGTTTATGTTTCATTCTGTTGTCAGCGGCCATCATTGTTTTAAACTATATGAAATGGCGGAAAAATTCATTGCTGACAGCGGAGTAAGTTTAAGTTAAGGAGGCTTTCTACATGAAACAACCCAATATTTTGTGGATATGCACTGATCAACAAAGGTTTGATTCCTTAGGATGCTATGGAAATGAATATGTACATACGCCAAACCTTGACCGCTTGGCGGAAAACGGGGTCTTATTCGAAAGATGTTATGCTCAAAATCCGGTTTGCACGCCAAGCCGATCGAGTTTTTTAACCGGACGCTATCCTCGAACCACTCGCTGCCGACAGAACGGTCAGTCGATTCCCGAATCGGAGACGCTGATACCGAAAGTTTTTTCAGATGCCGGATATATCTGTGGTTTATCCGGTAAATTTCATTTATCGGCTTGTCATCCCTCGGTATGTAAAACAAATGAACGAAGAGTTGATGATGGTTATTCACTTTTCAATTGGTCTCATGATGAGAAAGGCTTATGGCCTGCTAATGAATACCGTAATTGGCTTAATGAGATTGATGTCGAATATCAAACCAAGTTGTTGAATGAGTCAAAATACGTTGAAATAGGTATGCCCGAGGAATATCATCAAACTACCTGGTGCGTGAATAGAGCGATTAATTTTATTGAATCTTGTCAACCATATGATATTCCATGGTTTTTTTCATTAAATATTTTTGATCCTCACGCTCCGTTTAATCCGCCTTTAGAATATCTGGAAAGATATTTAAAACAGATCGATGATATACCCGAGCCGAATTATGTGGAAGGAGAATTGGAAAACAAACCGGTCTTCCAAAAATTAGAGTATTATGAAGGATATAATTCCAGAAAGGAATATAAGGCTGCCGAGATGAACGCGGCCGATCATAAATACGCCAGAGCGGCTTATTGGGCAATGATCGACCTCGTTGACAAACAAGTCGGAAGATTGATAGATCTTCTTGAGAATAAAGGTCTCCTAGATAACACGATTATTATTTTCATGTCCGATCATGGAGAATTATTGGGAGATCATGGTATGTATTATAAAGGGCCATTTTTTTACGAGCCTTCAATAAGGGTGCCGTTGATAATTTCGTCGCCTTCATTACTTAAAAACAGGCGTCAAAAAGCCCTTGTTGAACTAGTAGATATCGCTCCGACACTCTTGGATGCCGCCGGCATAAAACACCCGGAAGGAATGCAAGGCCGTTCTTTCTGGAATATCTTAATTGATGATAAGCAGAAGGACTTTCACCGTAAGGATGTTTATTGTGAATATTACAATTCCTTACCGTGGAATAATCCCCATGCCTATGGTACAATGGTTTTGACGGAAAGATATAAGCTAGTAGCGTATCACGGGCTCGATAATGGTGAGTTATATGATCTCAAAAATGACCCCAATGAGACCTATAATCTCTGGAATAATGAAGAGTTCAAGGATTTAAAACTGGAAATGTTCCGGATTTTATGTGATCGAATGGCCGAAACGGTCGATCCCTTACCTTTGCGTCAGTCTCCCTGGTGATATAGTTTGTGCCCCAAAATACTAATTTAGAAAAGGATCTGTTAAATGGCTGTTCCTAAATCGTTCTCGCTTTTAATCAAACCCACTTCAGCCGATTGCAACCTCCGCTGCGATTATTGTTTTTATTCAAGCCGGAGTAAATTGTATCCGGAGAGTTCAACCCACCGGATGACGGACGAAGTATTAACCCGAATGATAGCTAGTTTCATGGCGACGGAACAGCCTCAGTATGCCTTCGGTTGGCAGGGTGGGGAGCCGACTTTGATGGGAGTCGATTTTTTCCGCCGGGTCGTCGAGTTGCAACAAAAATACGGCCGTCCCGGGTCAATCGTATCCAATGGTCTCCAGACTAACGCTACCTTGATTACGAATGAACTAGCGGCTCACTTGTCCAAGTACCATTTTTTGGTTGGAGTTAGCCTGGATGGGCCGGCGGAGTTGCATGACCGGTTTCGAAAAGCGAAGGGCGAAGCCGGATCGCATGGGATGGTGTTGCAAGGAATTGAACGGCTCCGCCGCCATCAAGTTGATTTTAATGTTTTGACCTTGGTTAATTCAGCCAATGTTGATCATGGACGGAAAATCTACCAATACCTTTGTGATCTGGGGGTTCAATATCACCAATACATTCCTTGCGTCGAATATGATCGTAACGGACAAGCTTTGCCATATTCCATCACCAATCGGCAATGGGGCGAGTTTCTCATCGCAGTCTTTGACCAATGGGTCGCCTCCGATACTCGAAAGGTTTCGATCCGTTTGTTCGACGCCATTCTTAATCTGATGGTTACCGGAGAATATCAGCTCTGCCATATGGGAGGGCATTGCAGTCAATACTTGGTGGTGGAGCATAATGGAGATGTCTACCCTTGTGATTTTTTTGTGGATGCGGACAAGAAGCTTGGTAACATCATGGAAGACAGTTGGGGACGATTGCTTGATTCTGAGAAGTACTTAGCTTTCGGCGGGCAAAAGGCCAATTGGAACAGTCGTTGTAAGGAATGCCCCTATTTACTATATTGTTCGGGAGACTGTTTGAAACACCGTTTTTATGGTGGGGAAGACCCGTCCCGGTTAAGTTGGCTTTGCGAAGGTTGGCGCATTTTTTTTGAACACGCTTTGCCGGGGTTTAAAAAGTTGGCTCAAGAGTTTTTAAGTACTCAGGGGCAATCGGTGAGGAACATTCCGAATATTTTATGTGGGAGAAACGATCCGTGCTTTTGCGGTAGCGGTAAGAAGTTTAAGAAATGTCATGGGTTGAATATGTAATCGAAAAGCGATTTCATGATAAACGAATCATAACCAAGCTGTCCAAAAGATAGCTTGGTTTGTTATATGGGAAAGGGGTTGTTTCAGTTAGCCGAGAACTGGGAGTGACTTGTCGCTGAATTTTATAGTTTGTCCTTTTACAATTTGATGATTGCTGTCTAAAGCTTTATAAAAACTATTACCCATTTTTTCTCCTATTGCATAATAAATGATTTCCAGGATGCATAGGATTGGTATCCTTAAGGCGAAATTGTTGTCATGAACGGTTGACGGTTTAGAATAGGGCGCAATTAACAATGAAACATACTTTGAAAAAGGGGTACCGCGAAAATTGGAAATACCGATGCTGGTAATTCCTCTTTCCTGAAGAATTTGAGAAACTTGAATGATGTCGTTATTGATACCGGATTGAGAAATTAGAAGCGCGATATCGTTTTTTTTCGCAAAGGACGCAAATAAGAGCTGATGATGGAAATCTGAACTGTAACTACAATAAAAGCCTAAACGGTAAAAAAAGTCTGCGGCTTCCTGAGCAAGTATCCCGGATGCGCCGACACCAAACAAATAAATATTTTTTGCTTCATACAAAACGGAAACAGCTTGGTGAATCTGCTTTTCATTCATTCCTATTTCAAGTTCCTTAAGAGAGTCAATGTTTGAACGGATAACTTTTTGGATCAAGTTTTTACTATTGTTTTCGTTTTGAATAATGTTTCCCCATCCTGAAGTAGTTGAATCGGTTGATTCGGAGGCTAACATTATTTTAAATTCAGAATAACCTGAGATGTTAAATTTTTTTAGCATAGTAATGATTGTTGAAGGAGCAATTCCAGTTTCGTGTGATAAATCACGAATAGGCATGTGTATCACACGCTCAACATTTTTAAAGATATAATTTACAACAATCTTTTCGCTATAGGTGAGGCTATTATAATTTTCTCCAATTCTCTTTAGACAGCTCTTCATTAGCTTACCTATTTTCCTTCAAAAATAAAAATAGAATATTAATACTATTTTAATATACTCTTTTTATTATAGCTTTTTAACTTGTGTATTACAATGTAACGTTTCAAGGTGTATCAATTTTACAATTTCTCGCGCGCGAATTTTGTTTGAAAAAGTCATAACAATGTTTCCGTTGTCTTTTCGTGCATTCCATCTTATGCTTAAATTAAGAAAAGCCGAAGGAGCAATATGATGGGCAGGAAAAATGTTTTACTGATTACAGTTGATCAATGGGCTAGTCGTAATATGGGATTCACCGGCAATCAGGAAATATTAACTCCGACATTGGATGAACTTGCGCGTTACAGTATTTGCTATACTAATGCGGTAAGCAATACACCTGTATGTATCCCTGCTAGACGTGAACTTATGCTTGGCGTGGGAAGCCACAAGCATGGTGACCGTTGTTTTAATGAAGAGCTCCCAATGCCGGGTGATATTCCTTCAATAGCAACTCTTTTTCATAACGCGGGTTACCAGACAATGTGCGTAGGAAAGTTACATGTGTTTCCGCAGCGAGACAGGATTGGTTTTGATGATGTAATTCTATATGAGGAAGGCCGACATAAAAAAGGCTTAAAAATGGATGACTATGAGCGGTTTCTTTATAATAACGGTTATGCGGGTAAAGAATTTGCCCATGGTATGTGTAACAATAATTACTTCGGCAGGCCTTTTCATCTGCCTAATGAATATCATCCAACGGCCTGGACAACTAGGATGATGTGTGAACAGATTCTAAGACGGGATATTACAAAGCCTGCGTTTTGGTATTTGTCTTACGCGGCGCCTCACCCTCCAATTACCCCTCCGGCAGAATACCTGCATATGTATGATAATATTGAAATGAGTCAGCCTCCCTGTGGCGAATGGACAAGCCGGAAAGACTTACCTTATGGATACATGTACTATAGCAATCTTTATCCCAATCAGAGCAAGCGGGCGATTGATATCGCCAAAAAAGCGTATTATGCAAGCTGCACCTATATCGACAATCAGATTCGACTGGTGGTTGGAACATTGCGCGAGCAAGACCTATTGGATAATACTATTATCCTGTTTACCGCAGACCACGGTGATATGTTAGGCATCAACCGCCTGTTTGGTAAATTTCTTATGTATGAAAATTCAGTTAATATACCGTTTATCTTATCTCCGCCAGCCGACTGCGACATGGTTTGCAACCGGGTAGATGACCGTATTGTAGAGCTAAAGGATGTTATTCCAACATTATTAACTTTGGCCGGGATACCAATACCGGAACATGTAGAGGGTCAATCCTTGACATCAGAGAGCAAGCGCGCCTATTCCTATGGTGAGCTTTGGGAGGATGATCGGGCAACACGTATGATCCGCGCCAAGAATTACAAGCTGATCTATTATCCTACAGGCAATTGCTTTCAATTCTTTGATATTAAGAATGACCCCAATGAACTGAATGATCTGATTGACAATGGACAATACAGTCCCGTAATTGATGAAATGAAGGATATCTTGCGAAGTCACCTATATGGCGGTGATGAAACTTGTATCGAGAATGGAAAATTTGTTGGACTGCCGTTCAAGAAATATGATTTTTCTGCCAGTATTGCTGATAAAAATAAGTTGTTTCAAGGAAGAGATCTTCTATTGCAAAGAGGTATTCGTTAATCATGCTTTCCTGACTGCGAAAACAGTCAAATCAAATAATATTAAGGAGGATTATTATGAAACGCAATCTTATTTGGATCCTTTTGGCAGTCATCTTAGTACCGGTCATATTGTTGGTTTTCAAGGCTGGAAAAGGCGAACAAGGTACTTCCAATCTTGATTGGCCTCGCCGTGATATCCAGGTTGTCATTTCGGCAAAGCCTGGAGGTGGTTCCGACACTACCGGCCGTATTACCAACAAGTATTTGGAAAAAGAGTTAGGTGTTAATATGGTTACAGTGAACGTTGCAGGTGCAGGTGGCAGTTTGGGCGCTAGGCAAGTTAAGGATTCAAAGCCCGATGGCTATACAATTGCTTACCATAACGATGGTTTGGTCTCTTCATATGTGGTTGGTTCTTCCGATTTTGATTATTCGGCATTTGAGTCTTCCAATATTTGTGCGGTATGTAACAATGTTACCTTTGCTACTACGAAGCGTTTCCCAACTTTTGAACAGTTTGTTGCTTATGCAAAGAATCATCCGGGGGAATTGAAGTACGGTGTACAGAGCGGTAATTACCAGGAGCAGATGGCGGCTGTATTAATGAAAGACTTAGGTATTAATGTCCGTATCGTTGATGTTGGTACTGTTGCTGATATCATTGTAGCCATGGTTGGCGGGCATATTGACATGACTTGCGGTCCCATGGGCACATTGAGGGAATATATAAAATCCGGAGCTCTTGTACCCCACGGGGTGCTGGCTCAGGAACGTAATGCCGATTATCCGGATTTGCCGACTATGAAAGAGTTAAATGTAAATTATTGTTTACCTAAGTACTTTTTGTACTACTTCCCACTGGACACACCTAATTCGATTATTAATAAATTCAACCAAGCTTTGAAAAAAGTTTGCGAGAATGAAGATTATATCGCTGATATGAAGGCTCATGATTTTGATGTTTGCTATATGGAACATAACGAAACTATGGCATATCAGAAAGATGCCTTGGAGATGTTTGAGGAATATCAAACTGTTCTAAATGACTATAAAGCATCCGTGAAAAAGTGATTTTAGTAAAGGATAATAGCAGAGAAGCGATTGAGCTTACCAATCGCTTCTCTGCAAATTAACTATTGCAACAGTGGTCTGTAACGTCTGGACTTTTAGGTATGCAGACTTGAGATCAAGCAAAGCAGTTTGTTTGAGCCCTTCGGAAGCGCAGTTGTTAAAATGTGATACTAGGGTGGTTTATTTAAATGAAAAAACGTTATAAAGATTCTATGGCAGGTATATTTTTGTTTGTAGTGGGAACTATTTATTTCATCTATTCATTTCAAATCCAGCAGGCAACCGATGTGGGGGCCCGTACACTTCCGCAATTTCTAGGAATGCTGTTGATAATATTAAGTGTAATTTTATTCGCAAAAGGTCTCTTGGCCGGGGAACAAGCCAAAGCTGACAAACAGGATGAAGCACACGGAGAACAGCCCAACTATTTGCGTGTACTTTTAACATTTATATTACTTGCATTATTCGTTGCCATATTAAAGCCGGTTGGGTTCTGTGTATCCAGTTTTATTTATTTATTTCTACAAATGATGCTATTGGTTAGGAAAGAAAATAGGAGTAACCAAGTTCTTCTCAAAGTAATATTAATTGCTTTAGTTGTATCCGTTTCGCTTACTTTGATTTTTGTAAAAGGGTTTTCAATTATGCTCCCTCCGGGCATTACGGAATTTTTATATTAATTATTACTAATTGAGAGGAGGATTAAACTATATGTCATTAGATGTTTTTACTCAAGTTCTTTCCACAATTATAGCACCGCTGAATCTTATTATTTTGGGTGTAGGGGTTATAATGGGCATTATTTTCGGCGCTTGTCCCGGAATCTCCACTTCAATGGGTATCGCAATAATGCTTCCGTTTACCTATGCTATGCCTATTACTTCTTCCATGAGTATGCTGATAGGTGGAGGCGTATCCGGAGGTTTAATCACGGCAATTTTGATAAATATACCTGGTACTCCCGGGTCTATCTGCACCACCTTTGACGGTTATCCCATGGCGGAAAGAGGCGAGGCTGGAAAAGCCTTGGGCGTTGGTATGTTATATTCCTTTTGCGGTGGCGTCATAAGCCTTATTATTTTGATGATTTGTGCTCCACTGTTGGCAAAGTTCGCATTAAAGTTTACAGCAGTAGAATATTTTGCCATTACCTTGTTCTCCTTCCTGTTAATTGCGGGATTGGCGGGCAAATCATTGATTAAAGGCGCTATTTCTGCAATTCTAGGCGTAATGTTAACAACAGTGGGTATATCTCCCTTGCAAGGTTCTTATCGTTATACTTTTGGTATTCACAGTCTAGATGGGGGCTTCCAGTTGGTAACTGCTGTTATAGGGCTTTATGCTGTTGCTGCAATTTTAAAAGTTGCGGAATTTGACAAGCCTAAAATTAAAATTGCTACTTACAAATTAAAAGGGTTTGGTGTGGACCTACAAACTTTTAAAGATCATCTTGGTAATATGTTCCGTTCCTCAGGTATTGGTACTTTTATCGGCATATTACCCGGTATTGGTCAGAATATTGCAAACGTACTTTCCTATACTGTGGCCAAGAATAGCTCTAAACATCCTGAAAAGTTTGGTACCGGTTGTATTGACGGATTAATCGCTTCAGAAACTTCTAATAATGCCGTTACTGGTGGTGCGATGGTCCCTTTGCTGACGTTAGGTATTCCTGGAGATGCCGGTACAGCGATGATGTTGGCTGCCTTAACGATTCACGGCCTCCAAGCCGGCCCTCTACTCTTTTCACAACAGCCGGTTCTGGTATATTCTATTTTTGGTTTTATGTTATTTGCAAATATCATCATGCTGTTGGTTGAATATTTTGGAATTAAGAGTATACTGAAGCTACTCAAGGTGCCTGACTATATATTGTTTCCCATTATTATTGTTATCTGTTGTAGTGGCGCATTCAGTATAAATAATCGTATTTTTGACGTGTGGGCTGTTCTGTTTTTTGCTGTCATTGCTTATGGCTTACGTAAATTTAAATTCCCGATGCCGCCGTTTATTCTGGGTTTTGTACTAGGCAATCTTTTTGAGACGAATATGCTAAGAGCATATATGTATACTGGCGGTACCTGGAGCGACTTGATGAATTATCCGATTGCGGTTACGTTTTTAGCTTTGTTTGCTGTTGCGTTGGTATATCTTTCTGGTAAAAGTGTGTTTAAGAAAAAGGCAATTTGAGCGGACAAGGAGGAAAGAATAATGAAACCCATGAATCTTTTATTTATTATGAGCGACCAGCATAGTAAGGAGAAATATGGAGCTTATGGAAACCCTTACATCCATACACCTAACCTTGATTCTCTTTGCAGGAACGGTGTCCGTTTCAATAACGCTTACTGTAATAACCCGATCTGCGTTCCCTCTCGGGCTAGCATGACTACTGGTGATTATGGCTTTAAAAATTCCTTTTGGGATAACAGCCATCCATATGACGGAATGGTGGACGGATGGGGTCATCGCCTTTCTGAACAGGGGCATAGTGTTACAACAATCGGAAAACTTCATTATAAGGATGATTCTATTCAGACCGGTTTTGCTGATCAACGTATTCCTTTGCACCTTAAAGATGGTGTTGGAAACCTTACGGTCTGCATCCGCGATGAAGACCTTAGACGCCCCAACCAACGTGAAGTGCTTCTAAATGCAGGGGTTGGCGATTCCGATTATTTACAGTATGATGCAAAAGTCGCCAAACTGGCGGCAGACTTTTTAAAGAATGAAGCAGCGGCTAAAGGTGGTAAACCTTTTTGCTTATATGTGGGGTTTGTAACTCCTCATTTTCCCTTAACTGTCCCTGAAAGAATTTTTAACATGTACGATCAGGATAATCTCCCATTTCCTAAGCAATGGCAGCTGGAGGAAATGCCAATGCATCCGGCTATCGATCGGTTTCGCCAGATTGCTTGCACAAGTGAGAAAAGTGTAACGGAAGCCGTTGTACGCAAGGCCGTAGCTTGCTATTATAGTTTGGTAACATATATGGATGAACAAGTGGGTATCATTTTAAAAGCACTAAAGGAATCTGGGCTTGAGGAGAATACGCGTATCATATACACTAGCGACCATGGAGATACAATGGGTGACCATGGGGTATTCTTTAAGAATACCATGTATGAAGGTTCGGTAGGCGTGCCATTGGTTGTTGCTGGCCCGGATATTCCTAAGGGGAGAACGGTGGAGCAATGTGTATCGTTGTTAGATATTTTCCCATCTGTGCTTGATTGTGTCGGGGCAGAACCCACAATGGCCGATAAAGAATTACCTGGAACATCTTTATGGAAATTTGCGCAAGGGGAACTCGAGGTAGAACGGCCTATTTTCGCGGAATCTCATACGTTTGCATATAAACATGCTGTATTTATGCTTCGATATAAGCAGTATAAATTGGTGTACTACATTGAATTCCGTCCGCAACTGTTTGATCTTGAAAATGATCCGGATGAACTAGTAGACTTGGCTGAAAAAGAAGAGTATTTTTCGGTTCTTGATGAATTGAAGAAGAGACTTTTTAAAATTTGTGATCCTGTCCAAATCGATAAACAGGCTCTAAAAGAGCAAAAAATGCTGTTGGATCGTTACGGTGGTAAGGAGGCCGTTATGGGCTCAATGAAAAAATATTACTTCTCATATTCTCCTGTACCAAAAGGGGTTCTTTAGTCGAAATTTTTTGCGGGAGCGGTAAGAAATTTAAAAAATGTCACGGATTAAATTTGATCCAAATTCAAAATATTTTTAATAAGTTATAAAGGTGAAAGGACTTGCGGCCAAATTAAATCGATAGCATCTTCTGTCGAGGATGGGGAAGAAGTTTTTCACTTGTGACGCGGTTCTCGATACCGATCAACGGCAGATAGCGGTCTTTACCGGTTACGCCAAGGAGATTCAGCCCCTCTCCTGGGAGGTGGCGGACAAGCGGACCTACATTACCTGGGCGGAAAAGAAATATGACGTGATGGTCTTCGGCATGCCTCAGGCATTTCACTATGGTAATGGAATGGGAACCAATCCGATTTTAATGTTGCAAGCGATCTCCGCCAACATCATTCGGCATAAGCGAATTATGAAAGATAACTGCGTGGTGATCTGTTCCTCCATTTGCAATGGTTACTTCCATGATGAGGAATTCCCGTCATATCGCGCTTTATATGAGTTATTTCAGAAAGATTATCATGATACCTTGCCTGACTTGGAAAATTACGGCGAATACTTCTCCAATAATCGGGAGTATATCGATAAATATCGGTTTAACTACGATTATCATCCCTATCATGTTTTCTCGATGATCTCCTGCGGCCATATCGCCGAGATGTGCCGCCATTTATATTGTCGGTGCATATGAACCGGGATATGCCCGGGGAATGGGGCTAAAGACCCGACCTACTTTTGAAGATGTGTTAAAGGACGCCGCCAAATATGTGGGCTCGAATCCGAATATTCTTGCGCTGCCGAAGACCTTTAAAGTGGCGTCGGTGCATTTAGATATGAAAGTGAGTAATGATTAAAAATTTTGACAGAGAGAAATTAAATAAGAGCAAGAAATGTGTAAAAACAA
The DNA here is from genome assembly GCA_023394955.1 of Bacillota bacterium. Taxonomy (GTDB): domain Bacteria; phylum Bacillota; class UBA4882; order UBA8346; family UBA8346; genus JAAYHS01. The sequence goes on along the minus strand of JAEWZY010000041.1, from coordinate 110,776 downwards.
CAAACTAAATTAATCATGAGAATATATTCAAGCTGCCAAAAGGCAGCTTGAATTGTTATATGGGAAAGGAGTTGTTTCGTTCTCTTTCGAAATAACCTGTAATTATAGTTTATATAATCATTTTGTAAGTATGCAAATGCGGTTATACGTTCGGCGGATGCATATTTAAATGAAATTCGTCCTCCGGAACATGCTTTTTTATTTAAAAGATCAAACGAGCATGGATTAAATTGGAAATACTATTTAACAGGTAAAATTAATATTTCTTAGAAATTATTTGTAAAAAAAATACAGGAAAAATAATCTCAAAAAAAGAAGGAACTTTCGTTTGTGAACGGAACTATATAAAACGAAATAAAACAAACATAGACTGGTTTCTTTTTTAACCTAACAATAACGATGCTAAATTGAACCAATAATTATGTTATCCGAGGAGGTTCGGATGTGGATCAAATTAATCATAATGATGAACGAAACGAAAACGGACTACTGATAGCCGAACGCAGATCACGGATTCTTTCCCTGCTATCCCAACAAGGAAAGGTCAAAGTTGATCATTTAAGTTCCGAGTTTGGAGTTAGTGAAGTCACTATTCGAAGGGATCTAACAAACTTAGAAAAGGAAGGATTAATCGAACGGACCCATGGCGGGGCTATTTCCAGCACAAAAAGCCGTTTTGAATTAAGTTTTGAACAAAAAGCAATCAAGAATATTGAGGAAAAAGTCCGGATTAGCGAGAAAGCTTTAGGCATGATTGAAGATGGGGATACCATTATGCTTGATTCGGGAACCACCACATTTCAATTGGCCAAAAAATTGGGACTGAAGAAAAATCTAACTGTGGTGACCAATGCCATTAATATGGTCTCCGAGTTAAGCGCTATCCCTGATTTGACACTGGTGATCCTGGGCGGTTTTTTTAAGCCGTCAACGGGAGCGACTATAGGACCGATGACGATCGGCGATTTACGAGATATGCATGTCGATAAGTTTTTTATCGGATGTAACGCTTTTACCATTAAGAGCGGGTTAATGACGGCCGACATGAACGACGCCGAAACTCGCAAGGCAATGATCAACTCCTCGGCCCAGGTAATTATGTTGGCCGACAGTTCAAAATTTGGGAAGACCTCTTTCCTCTCAATCGCTTCAGTCGACGCTATTGATGTTATTATAACCGACAACAATCTGGATTTGCAGATTACCGACGCGCTCAGGGAAAAGGGAGTTAACGTAATATTGGCATAGAGATAAAGATAAAAAGGTAGATTTAAATTATGGTTTCGTATTTTAGATTAGTATTAAGCGGTTTTAATTTTCAGTTTCAAAAGAAAGTGTAAATCCGATTAGGTGGGAGGCTTAATTCATGCAGGCAATAATGCTAATGTTTGATTCGTTAAATCGCCATATGCTTCCGCCATATGGTTGTGATTGGGTGCATGCGCCAAATTTTCAAAGATTGGCGGAAAATTCGGTAGTATTCGACTCATGTTATGCGGGTAGTTTACCTTGCATGCCGGCCAGAAGAGAACTACATACCGGCAGATATAACTTTCTGCATCGAAGTTGGGGGCCGATTGAACCGTTTGATGATTCACTTCCGGAGATATTGAAAAAAAACGGGGTCTATACCCATCTAATTAGCGATCATTATCATTATTGGGAAGACGGCGGGTGTACCTATCATACCAGGTATAATACATGGGAAATATCCCGGGGCCAGGAAGGAGATCCGTGGAAAGGCGAAGTGAAAGATCCATTCATCGATGAGTTGGCTATTGGGAGAAAAAATGAGTCTTGGCGGCAAGACTGGGTTAACCGTCAGTATTTGGATGCCGAAGATAAACAGCCGCAAGCCAAGACATTTAAGATGGCGCTTGATTTTATTAATAAAAACCAAAGCGAAGACAAATGGTTTTTGCATGTGGAGTGTTTTGATCCGCATGAACCGTTTTTTACCCAACAAAAATATAAAGACCTTTATCAACATCAATATAATGGTCCCCATTTTGATTGGCCTCCCTATCGAATGGTTGAGGAAACGTCGGAACAGGTTGAGCATGTGAGAAAAGAATATGCCGCTTTGTTAAGCATGTGTGACGAATACCTGGGAAAACTTCTGGATGTCATGGACGAGCATCAGATGTGGGATGACACAATGCTGATTATCAATACCGACCATGGTTTCCTCTTGGGTGAACATGGTTGGTGGGCTAAGAACGTTCCGCCGCTTTATAATGAAATTGCGCATACACCGCTCTTTATCTGGGACCCACGCTGTAAAATAAAAGGCTCCAGATGCGGTAGTCTGGTGCAAACAATTGATCTTGTCCCAACCATTTATGATTTCTTTGAAGTAAAGGCACCCCAAGATGTACAAGGAAAATGCATCAAGGATGCGTTCGTCACCGGGAAACAAATTAGAGAGGCCGCTCTTTTCGGACTCCATGGCGGTCACTTAAATTGCACCGATGGGAAATATGTCTATATGAAGGCTCCCGTCAATTCCGATGATGAACGGCTCTATAATTATACGCTAATGCCTACTCATTTGAGCAAATTCTTTGGAATCGACGAGCTCAAAACGACTGAACTTGCCGGACCGTTTTCGTTTACTAAAGGATGCAAGGTAATGAAAATAAAGTCAAAAGGGCCAATCCACGAGACAATCCAGCATAAAACGGGCGACTTTCTATATGACTTGCAAAATGATCCTGATCAACTAAATCCCATCGAAGATGAAATGGTCGTACAGAGAATGCAAAAACTGCTCGTTAAACTAATGAAAGAGACTGATGCTCCACTTGAGATGTATGAAAGGTATGGTTTGAAAGTTTGCCAAGATTTAGATTGAGGAGTACTACAAATTGATAACCGTTACTGGGGGTGATCAGAAACATTTGATTTGCATACAAAAGTAAAAGGTGAAAAAGGGGGAAATTCAAATGAAAAAACCTAGGATTATGTTTTTAGTGATCACAATATGCATGTTGTTTATGATGCTTTCCAATTTGGCATTGGCAGATTCATTTAATTGGCGCCAATATCAAGGTCAAAGCATCAGATTTGTCGGATTAAAATTTTATTATAATAATTTTATTGCGGAAAAGTTGCCGGAATTTGAGAAATTAACCGGAATTAAGGTGAAGATGGAGACTTACCCGGAAGACCAGTTCCGGCAGAAAGTTGTCGTTGAGTTAACCGGTGGAAGCAGGGATTTGGATGTGTTTAATACCGCGGGATCGTGTTATGAAGGACATAAGTTCATTCAGGCGGGATGGTACGAACCGCTGAATAAATACATTAGTAAATCATCCTTAACCAACCCGGGTTGGGATCCTAATGATTTCATACCATCAGTGGCAAATGCCCAGATAGTAAACGGAAAAAGAATTGCTGTTCCCTTAAATGCCGTATCCTGGCTGCTGATTTATCGTAAAGATTTGTATCAACAATATGGTTTAAATATCCCGAAAACCATGGAAGAGCTAAGAGAAAACTCTAAAAAATTGACTCAAGACGGCGTCTATGGGTATGTCGGGAGAGGTAAAAGAACTCAATCCGTCGCCACTTGGTCAATGTTTTTACATGCTTTCGGCGGGCAATGGTTGGATAAAAAGAGAAATCCCGCCATTAACAGTCCTCAAGCCATAAAGGCTTTAGAGTTTTATGCGGACCTTATGAAGAATTATGCTAATCCGGGCGCGGCTTCAAATGATTGGTACGATGTTCAATCATTGCTACAACAAGGAAAAGCGGTGCAGGCTATTGACGCTAGCGCTTGGCTGGGCGCCTTGGTCGATCCTAAAAGTTCAAAAATCTCCGAGACTGTATCTTTTGCTAAAATGCCGGATGGGCCCGGCGGACCGGTTGCCGACCTCTGGTCTTGGAATCTGGCGATTTCAAACCTGAGTAAGAAAAAAGGTCCGGCATGGTATTTTGTGCAGTGGGCGACCAGCAAAGAGATGCAACATTATGCCCAATTAAAGAACACCCCCAGCGCCAGGACCTCTGCCTGGAATTTGCCGGAATTCAAGAAAAACACCAATCCGGAATGGTTGAAAGCCGTAAATGAATCTTTCGCTGTTGCCAGACCAATCTTGCATCCGCCGGTTGTAGCAGTTAGTGAAATCGAAGATGTAATCGGCGAAGCCATCGTTAATACTATTTTAGGCCGGGATGATGCTAAATCAGCCCTTGATAGAGCTGCTAAAGAAATGAAAAACATTATGGATGCCACTGAATAATTAAAAAAATAATTGATGATTGGGCAAGGAGGCTTATAGTCTCCTTGCATAAAAAGCAACTGCCCGCAAGTAATGTTGGCAGGTAATAACCGCTCTTGGAAAGGGGATACTTATGGAGGTAAAAAAGAATTTTTTTACAATTTCGGATCGGGCTAAAATTATACTTAATAAACGATTTGGTTTGATAATGGTCCTTCCGGCCCTTCTTGCCATTGTTCTAATTCTGGTTGGTCCTGTTTTATATACGTTATTTTTAAGCTTTCATGACTGGTTTGCCTCTTCCATAAGTGGCCCCAAGTGGATCGGCTTTAATAATTTTGTTAAGATTTTTACTGAAATCCGTTTTTATCAATCCTTAAAAACCACAGCCATCTTTACCTTCTTGGGTATTGCATTACAATTAGTATTTGGGGTATGTTTAGCCCAATTTTTAAACCGTCCTTTTAAAGGTAAAGCCATAGTAAGAACTTTATTGATTTTACCGATTGCCAGTACCCCGGTGGCAATATCGCTGGTGTGGAGATTAATGCTTGACCCTACCTTAGGGATTATTAATTATTTTCTAGCTCTCCTAAGCTGGACTCCTCCCACTTGGCTTAGCGACCCAGTATTGGCCCTTCCGACATTAATCGCGATCGATGTATGGCAATGGACCCCTTTGGTAATGCTGATCGCAATGGCCGGAATGGCGACTATACCGGATGCGCTTTATGAAGCTGCAAAAATTGACGGAGCTTCCTCGTGGAAAATATTTACCCAGATTACTTTACCTTTAATCAAACCATCGATCGTCGTAGCGGCGATGCTCAGGGTTATGGATTCCTTAAAACAGTTTGATATGATTTATGTAACAACCCAAGGAGGTCCCGGTACGGCCACCCAAATTTTAAATTTATATGTTTTCGACAATGCGTTCCGGTATTTTCGGATCGGATATGCCAGTTCGTTGATTGTTATTATGTTTCTGATTATTCTAGCTGTTAACTTACTTCTCAGTAAAGTAAGGAGGAGCGCATAATGGATAGTCGAAGGCGGTTAGTTTTAAATCGTTTGAAAAGTATTCTTTTTTATACTGGCGTTATTTCAATAGTTTTAATGTTTTGTTTTCCGTTTTTATGGATGGTTTTTTGTTCTTTCAAACCCAATGTTGAGCTCATGAATTTGCCTCCCCGTTTGCTTAGCAACTTTACGATCGACAATTACAAAAACGTTTTTTTGGAAACGGCTTTTTCATCTCGCCTGACAAATAGCTTTATTGTCAGTTTTATGTCGGTCGCAACTGGATTATTGCTTGGGCTGCCTGCCGCATATAGTATTGCCCGTTACAAGTTTAAAAAGGTTTCTTTTGGGATTCTCATCAGCAGAATGATACCCGGTATCAGTTTTCTAATCCCTTGGTTTATCATATATCGAAAAATAGGCATAATCGATACTTATATCGGCTTGATTATCAGTCATTTGGTATTGACCCTACCGATGATAATCTGGATTATGATTGGATTTTTCGAAGATATCCCCAATGAACTGGAAGAAGCGGCTAGAATCGATGGTTGTAATGTCTGGATGTCATTTTATCGCATCGCGGTGCCGTTATGTAGACCGGGAATCGCTACCGCTTCTATTTTGGCCTTTATTTTTTCGTGGAACCATTTTTTATTCGCTCTAATTCTATCGGGGGCCAAAACTAATACGTTACCCGTGATTGTCTTTCAATTCATGGCTTATGAAGAAATAAACTTCGGCGGTTTGTATGCCGCGGCGACTTTAATAACTTTACCTATTATTGTCTTGGTATTGATGATTCAAAAACAATTTATCTCCGGTTTAACCATGGGTGGAGTTAAAGAATGATTTTTGGTTATCGGATAGTGAGATCCTGTTATTAGTGAAGAGGTAAATATGGGTAAAGAATTCTTATTGGGTATTGATATTGGGACATCCGGATGTAAAATTACGATCTTTGATTTTGAAGGGCATGTTATCCGATGGATAACTGAAACATATCAAACCTTCTATCCTGGTCCGGGTCGGGTTGAACAGGACGCCAATGAGTGGTGGCGGGCTGTATGTCGGGGAATTAAACATTTGACAGCAATGACTGCAATTAATCCCGAAAATATTGCCGGTATTGGAGTTGACGGTCACGGTTGGACTTGTTTGCCGATGGATAAATTTGGACAACCGTTATCTCCGGCGATGATCTGGCTTGACAGGAGAAGCGTTAGGCAAGCGGAGTACCTAAAAAAAGAATTCGGAGCGAACTTTCTTACTGAACTTAATGGAAATCCGGTTGATCCCGCCTATGTGCTTCCCAAAATATTGTGGCTTAGGGAAGAAGAACCCGAAATATTCAAAAAAACTCATTTTTTTTTGCAAAGCAACTCGTTTATTGTCTATAAATTAACCGGAATCGCTTCCCAGGATTATTCCCAAAGTTACGGGTATCATTGCTTTGATATTAAGAAAGGCGTTTGGAATTCGACCGTTGCGGAAACGCTGAGCCTTTCCCTGGATTTGATTCCTCCGCTATCAAAATGCCATGAAAATGTGGGTTTCGTATCGGACAATGCAGCGACGGAAACCGGATTGGTTTCGGGGATTCCGGTTGTAGCCGGAGGGTTGGACGCCGCTTGTTCCACTTTAGGCGCGGGGGTGGTTAATCCAGGACAAACTCAGGAACAAGGCGGACAAGCCGGCGGAATGAGCATGGTGCTTGATGAGCCGAAAATACACCCTAAACTGATTTTGGGATATCACGTATTACCGGATAAATGGCTTTTGCAAGGCGGAACCGTCGGAGGCGGCGGAACCCTTAAATGGTTTGCCAATCAGTTGGGCGCTTTTGAACAAAAGCTTGCCGATGAAAACGGGAAAAGCGTCTTCGAGATATTGAGCGATGAAGCGGCTCAAATAGGTCCTGGTAGTGATGGTTTAGTCTTTCTCCCGTATATGCTGGGTGAAAGATCTCCGATATGGAATAGTAACGCGCGCGGAGTGTTTTTTGGACTCTCATATCATAAAACCAGAGCGCACTTGATCCGGTCAATAATGGAAGGTGTTGGATTTTCCTTGCTTCATAATTTAATGACCGCGTTGGAAGTTAACGCGGCGGTTAATGAGTTAAATAGCGTGGGCGGTTCATCCAACAGTCATGTTTGGACTCAAATTAAAGCTGATATAACGGGTAAGGTTATCAATGTTCCTTATTCCGATCATGCCACGCCTTTGGGAGCAGCTATACTTGCCGGAGTAGGAAACGGAGTTTACCAGGACTTTAATGAAGCCGTCACCCGGGTGGTGCGAATTCACAGACGACATATGCCAAATGGTGAAAGCCATCGATTATACCGAAAGTACTTTCAACTTTATCTTGATTTATACGAAAATCTCAAAGATTGTTATGAAACCCTCGCTAAAATTGAATTATAGAAGGTGAAATCGTATGAAAGCCGCAGTATTATATGGACAACAAGATATTCGCTATGAAGCAGTTGATACACCTAAGATAGTCAACGATGAAGTTCTGATAAAAGTTGAGCGTTCCGGAATTTGCGGTTCCGATATACCTAGAGTTTTGGGGAAAGGCGCTCATTATTATCCGATTATTTTAGGGCACGAGTTCTCCGGAGAGGTCGTTGAGATTGGTAAGTCGGTAAAAAGGATATCAATCGGAGACCGGGTTACCGGCGCGCCTCTTTTACCTTGCCATCATTGTGTTGATTGTCTTCAGGGCGATTATGCCCAATGCAAGAATTATTCTTTTATCGGTTCAAGAGAAAATGGCAGTTGGGCTCAGTTGGTAAAGATCCCTGAAAAAAACGGAGTTAAACTTCCACCGGGAGCCACTTTTGAACAAGGGGTATTTTTCGAACCATTGACTGTAGCATTACATGGTTTATTTTTAATGGATTTTAAAGGTGGAGTGGAGGTAGCTATTATTGGAATGGGCACCATCGGTTTACTAACTTTGCAATGTGCTCGAAATTTAGGAGCCAAGCGAATCACGGTCTTTGACATTGATGATGAACGGCTGGCGACCGCAAAAGAATATGGAGCGGATAGTTGCTTAAATACCGGTAATGAAGGTTTTCGGGAAACAGTATTAAACGAGACCAAAGGCCGTGGTTTTGAAATAGTAATCGATACCGCTGGTGTGCAATTTACTCAAAAGTTATGTTTGGAGATTGCGGAAAATAAAGGAAAAGTAATGTTTATTAGTACGCCTACTTCGAATCTAACCTTGTCGCCGCAGGAATTTGAACAGATTAACCGTAAAGAACTTACGCTTCAAGGTTCATGGATGTCCTATTCGCCTCCTTTTCCGGGGGAAGAGTGGGAACTTGCCGGTTATTATCTTAGTAAAAGTTTAGTCAGCATCGACCGGTTGATCGATCGGATTATCCCTTTATCGGAAATTGAGAGCGCCGTAAAAGATTTGGCCATCGCCGGTAAGGTAAAAGGAAAAATCTTATTGAAAGGTTAAAAGAAGATGCCATTAACTAATTCTATTTCAATGATCACAATGGCCCAAGCAAAGCAAATCGCCATTCCGGCTTTTAACGTTCATAACATGGAGACGATCCAAGCCGTGGCTGAGGCGGCGGCTGAAGAACGTTCGCCGGTGATTATTCAAACAACGCCGGGCACGTTAAAACATGCGGGAGTTCCATACATAGCCGCCAACGTCAAAATCGCCGCCGAGCTTTATCGGATCCCCATTGCTTTGCATGTCGATCACTGTAGCTCGTTCGAGACCATCATCGAGTGTATTCGCCATGGCTATTCCTCGGTAATGATTGACGGTTCCAAATTGCCATATGAGGAGAATGTAAAGCTCGTTAAAAAGGTGGTCGAAGTAGCGCATTGTGTCGGCGTAACTGTAGAAGGCGAACTTGGTAAAATCGGCGGGACTGAAGATGAGTTATCAATCAATGAACGGGAAGCTACTTTTACCGTGCCCGAAGAAGCCCTGGATTTTGTGGAGGCGACCGGAATCGACATACTGGCGATAGCTATCGGTACCGCTCACGGAGAATATAAAGGCCAACCTGAGCTTGATTTCGAAAGGCTTTCAGCGATTCATAAGTTGATAAGTATCCCCTTGGTACTTCACGGGGCCTCGGGAGTACCCGACGAAGCTGTTCGGGAGGCGATTCGGAGAGGCATTTGTAAAATAAACATCGCCACTGAATTAAAAATTCCAATGGTCCGGGCGATTCAAAAATGTTTTTCCGAAAATCCCCACGAAAACGATCCCCGAAATTATATGGGATCCGCCAAAAAAGCAGTTAAAGAAGTGGTCCGGGGAAAAATCCGGCTTTGCGGGTCAAATGGCCTGATAAAGGAATAAAGGTGAAACCATGATTCTTGCTATTACCTTAAATCCTGCTATTGATAAAGTATATGAAATCGATGATTTTACTGTTGGTCAAGTGTTTCGGCCGAAAGCGATGACCAGTACGGCCGGGGGAAAAGGACTGAATGTCGCCCGGGTCGCTCGCCTATTGGGAGAGGCTGTGACAGTGACCGGATTTATCGGTGGCAATAATGGCCGATTCATTCTTCAAAAAATTCAAGCGGAGGGGATCGACAATCGCTTTCTGGAAATCGGAAAAGAAACCCGGATTTGTCTTGCCGTTATGGATCGAAACCATAACACATCAACTGAAATATTAGAATCGGGACCTTTCATCGAACCATCGGAATCGGGATCCTTTATAAGTCTTTATGAAAAGTTAGTTTCCAAGGCGGAGATCATTACGGCATCAGGAAGCTTACCGGCTGGTTTGCCTGAGGACATTTATAAAACCTTGGTGGAAATAGCTAAAAATCATCAAAAGAAGTTTATCCTGGATACCAGCGGGCAACCGCTGAAAAGTTCAATCGGGTCACTCCCTTTTATGGTCAAACCTAATTTGGACGAGCTGGAAGGTTTGTTGGGTGAAAAAATTCCCGACATTACAAGACAAGCAATAGCGGTCGCGAATTTAAAAAAATCGGGAATTTGTTTACCATGTTTGTCTTTGGGTAAGGATGGTTGCCTGGTTGCCATGGAAGATGGGGTCTATAAGTTTAGCGGGCCAAAGGTAAAAGTGGTTAATACGGTAGGTTCGGGAGATGCGTTTGTGGCCGGTTGCGCGGTTGCTTTGCAAAGAGGATTCGGTGGGATTGAAGTGATCAAAATGGCTATGGCTTGCGGGATAGCCAATACTCAATTTTTTGAAACAGGGATGGTTTCAAAAGAATTGGTTGAAAAGTTCTATAAACAAATTAGTTATGAAAAGATAAATTTGAATTGAATTTAATTAAACAAGTTGGGTGTGTTGAAATGGTCGACCGCTTGAATAGAGTGATTCAAAAAATAGAAGATTTGAAACAACAACTTAACGATTTATGGGAAACAAGGCAGAAAACCGATGAAGATGTATTAGCGCTTTCAAGCCGTATTGATCGGTTGTTAAATGAGCATGACCGGCTGTTACGGAACTTAGCCGATTAATAGCGTTTTTATATCAAAGTAAGAATATGGTTAACAGAATAAGGGATTGTGCCCAAACCAAATCGATGGCCTCTTTTATCGGATGGTTTGGGCTTTTTTATCATCCATTTGCATGACGTTTACTATTGCCGTAATGAGAGGGATGCCATTTAAGTTAATATTATAACGGAACGTTCATGGCGATTTACCAGCGGTACTTGAATTTTGGCAATTGATCCTGATCTTTATTTTTTTTTCACTTATTGGGTTGACTTTTGATGAAAAAGGAATTAAAATATAGCAAAAGCATTAATTAAGTTAATTAATTAATGTAAATATTTTACATAGGGAATGTGATATAGTGGCGTTGCATAATGTAAGTGAATTATTCAAGCTATTTCCAGAAGAGAAACGAGCCATCGGGGCTTTTAATGTCCATAACATGGAGTATACTCAGGCGGTAATTAAGGCCGCTGAAATTGAAAAAGCGCCGGTAATACTGATGATTGGGGAAGCCATGCTTTCGTTCGCCGGTTTGGAGATGCTCACCCAGATTTGCATTTTTGCCGCTCGAAACAGTAGAGTACCGGTAGCGGTAACCTTGGATCACGGAAAATCCATGGATAACATCAAAAAATGTATTGACTTAGGAATTTCGGTGATGTTTGACGGTTCCAAGTTCTCTTTTGAACAAAATGTCGAATTAACGCGTTCCGTGGTTGAGATGGCCCATCATAAAGGAGTATCGGTCGAAGGCGAACTTGGCTGCATCGGAGGCTCTGAAGATGGAGAGGAAATAAGTTCTACCGGAATGACCGAACCGGAGCTGGCGGCCAGATTTGTCGAATTGACCGGAGTGGACGCCTTGGCGGTATCGATAGGCAATGCTCATGGTTTTTATAAAACTAAGCCCAATTTGGATTTTGAAAGGTTGGCCAAGATTAAGGAGCTGGTCAAAGTACCCCTGGTAATGCACGGAGGCTCCGATCTCCCGGATGAACAGGCAAGACGGGTTATTAATCTGGGTATGAGAAAATTCAACGTGGGCACCGAGTTGAAGCAGGCCTTTAGTTATGCGTTAAAACAAGTATTAAACCAAGATCCTATGCCGATTCAACCGCCGGCAGTATTGGAGCCAGCCCGGGAGGCTGTAACCGCCTTGGTTTGTCGTAAAATAAAACTGTTTGGCGGCGAAGGAATGGCGACCGGATTTTTATAAAACCATTAATTAATTTAATTGATTAATAATTTGACTGCAGGAGAGATATCATGGCGTTTTCTAATACTCCAACCGGGAAAAATACGGTGCGAATGCAACTGGAAAACCGCTCCACCTTGTTAAAACTGTTACGCCAGAACAATCATATTTGCCGAAAGGATTTGGCGGAGCTGAGCGGATTGACCGGAGCGGCGGTAACGAATCTGATTCGCGATTTAATCCAGGCCGGACTGGTGAGCGAAGATCGGAACTATAGCGGACAACTAAATAGGAATGCTGTTTCTTTAAAGATAAATTTTGAACGCTTTTATGTAGTAGGAGTTAGTTTACGGCGCGGCCGACTTTCATATGGGGTGTCGGACTTAAGCGGCAAATTGCTGGACAAGCAAAGTATCTTGCTGGAACTTGACGAAAAAGTCGATGAAATCCTCACAACTTTATGGGAATCAGTCGCCGAATACATAAATGATCCGTTATATAAAGGAAAAATCGTAGGAATCGGTATTTCGGTTCCAGGACCAATAAATTTGGAAAAAGGGGAAATCTCCTATTTAACCAATATGCCGGGGTGGAAAGCCATCCCTATCAAAAAGTTCCTCGAAGAACGTTCTAGTCTGCCGGTGATTTTGGATGACGCCGCTAACGCGGCGGCTTTAGCTGAAAAATGGTTTGGTTGTGGACGAGAATATCATAATATTATTTCGATTCTAGTGAGTAAAGGGGTAGGCGCCGGAATTATTCTGAATGATCAAATCTATCACGGGGCTTTCGGCTTTGCCGGCCAGGTCGGGCACGTAAGCTTGGATGTAAACGGCCCGCTTTGCGGTTGTGGCAATCGGGGCTGTTTGGAATTATATTGCTCAACTTTGGCATTGGTTAAGAAAGCCCAGGACATATACGGGTATGATCTGGTTAGCGGCTTTAATATCATTCGGGAAAGAGTGGCTGAAGGCGATAAAAAATTATCCGAATTAGTCGTCGAAAGCGGTAAATATTTAGGCTATGCCATAGTAAATTTAGCAAATGCTTTCAACCCGGAACTGGTTGTAATTAATGGAGATATGACCGATTTTGGAGCGATTTGGTTTGATAGCGTAAAAAAGGCGGTTGCGGAGCGTTTGCTTCCGGAGGCTGCTGCTAAACTTAAGATCGAATCATCGACATTGACCGATAGTCCAATTTTACTCGGTACTGTTGCTATGGTTTGTGAATACATTTTTGAACAGCCGTATTTAGAAAGTTTTATTAAAGATAATGAAACGATTGTAAGTTGAGATATTTTAATTAAACAAAATTACTTGGGAGAACCGCTATGAGAGCAATAATGCTAATGTTCGATTCTTTAAACCGTCACATGCTTCCGCCATATGGCTGTGAATGGGTGCATGCGCCAAATTTTCAAAGATTAGCGGAAAATTCGGTAGTATTCGACTCTTGTTACGCGGGTAGTTTGCCATGCATGCCTGCCAGAAGGGAACTGCATACCGGCCGGTATAACTTTCTGCACCGGAGTTGGGGACCGATCGAGCCATTCGATGATTCCCTTCCGGAGATATTGAAAAAAAACGGGATCTATACCCACCTAATTAGCGATCACTACCATTACTGGGAAGACGGCGGATGTACCTATCATACCAGATATAATTCATGGGAAATATCTCGCGGACAAGAAGGAGATCCGTGGAAGGGAGAAGTGAGAGATCCTCTTATCAATGAACTGGCTATCGGGAGAAAGAATTATTCTTGGCGACAAGACTGGATTAACCGCCGGTATTTGGATTCCGAGGAAAAGCAGCCGCAAGCCAAGACCTTTAGCCTGGCGCTTGATTTTATTAATAAAAACCTAAGCGAGGACAGATGGTTTTTACAGATCGAGACTTTTGACCCGCATGAACCGTTTTTTACCCAACAAAAATACAAGGATCTTTACCCGCATCAATATAACGGTCCCCATTTCGATTGGCCTCCTTACCGGAAGGTTGAGGAAACTCCGGAACAGATTGAACATGTGAGAAAAGAATATGCCGCTTTAGTAAGTATGTGCGATGAATACCTTGGAAAAATCCTGGATATTATGGACAAGCATCGGATGTGGGACGATACAATGCTGATTATCAATACTGACCATGGTTTTCTCTTAGGCGAACATGGGTGGTGGGCTAAGAACATACCACCGCTTTATAACGAAATCGCGCATATACCTCTTTTTATCTGGGACCCGCGTTTTAAAATAAAAGGTTCCAGATGTGCGAGTTTAGTGCAAACAATCGACCTGGTCCCAACGATTTATGATTTTTTTGAAGTGGAGACTCCTCAAGATGTACAAGGAACATGTCTTAAGGACGCCCTTGTTAACGGAAAACAAGTTCGTGAGGCCGCCCTTTTCGGACTCCATGGCGGCCACTTGAATTGCACCGATGGAAGATATGTTTATATGAGGGCCCCAGTCGATCCTGACGATGAACGGCTCTACAATTATACACTAATGCCGAGTCATATAAATAAACTTTTTAGTTTGGAAGAATTGAAAACGACTGAACTTGCAGGACCGTTTGTGTTTACCAAAGGATGCAAGGTTATGAAGATAAAGTCGAAAGGACCAATTCATCAGACGATACAACATAAAACAGGCGACTTTCTTTACGATCTGAGGAATGACCCATATCAATTGAATCCCATTAAAGATGAAACTGTTGAAAAGAGGATGCAAAAACAACTTATTAAATTGATGCAAGAAAATGATGCTCCGCCTGAGATGTACGAAAGATATGGCTTAAGAGATGATGCTTGAATTTTTTTAAACATAATAAGGTAGCTGTTTTTACAGCTATTAAAGAAGGAAAAGAAGGCGAGGTGATCAGTAAAAGTAATTTTATCGTTTTAAGGTTAAGAATATAGGGAATTAATTTTAGGAGGGGTGTTTTATGCGTAAGTACCGAAGATTAATTTTATTAGGTTTTAATATTTGTCTCGTGTTAGCTATATTTAATACTACTTTTGCGTCAAATAACAATAATTTATCCAGCAAGTATACCGGAACGCAGCTTTCCGTATTAGGATTTAATGTTACTACTTTCAGTAAATTACCTGATTTAATCAAAGAATTTGAAGAAAAGACAGGTATTAAAGTTAGGTTGGATCTATTTTCGGAAAAAAACGCCAGGCAAAAAATGGGAATCGAAATGAGTAGCGGTGCACCCGGTTATGATGTTATGTATTTTATTCCCACCGATTTTCATCCTTGGGTTGAGGCGGGATGGGTGGAGCCCCTAGATTCGTTTATTAATAATAAGAAATTGACTTCAAAAAATGAAATCGAATTAAATGATTTTTTAAAAGCTCCTCTTAATTTATTAAAGAAGAACGGGAAACTATATGGTTTACCCATGTTTGGGGCAACAGTCGGGTTTTATTATCGAAAAGATATTTTCGAGCAAAAAGGGATAAAAAATCCACCGAAGACCATCGATGAATTGTTTGAAGTTGCTCAAAAGATTCATAGCACTCAAGTGGCGGGAATCGGATTGCGGGGAATGGCCGGTCCTAATATGTGGACTTATACCATGTTTTTAAAAGCATTAGGCGGAGATTATTATAAAGATTATCCTAATGATTTTCACCCCGTGCTTGATAGTCCTCAAGCCATCAAAGCTACAAAGCTTTATGCGGAATTGCTAAGAAATTACGGGATGCCGGGAAGCGCATCGGTTAATTTCGATGAGATTGCCGTCGCTTTTCAACAAGGGCGTATAGCTATGACGATAGATGGCATTCCATTGGCCCCGAGAATTTTGGACCCCAAACAATCCCGTGTTATCGGCAAAGTAGGTTTTGCGCCGTTACCGTCCGGGCCGGCAGGAGTATACCCGCCATACACTACACACGGATGGCTGATACCAAAAGCTTCTAAAAATAAAGAGGCGGCATGGTTATTTATGAAATGGGCATCTAGCACAGAAATTCAAGCAAGAATTGCGCTTGAAGGAGAACATATGGCGGTTACCAGAAAATCCGTGTTAAAAATGCCTGAGTATATTAGCAAATATGATTATTGGCCGGGATTCACTAAAATGTATCAAAGCAACTTAGAGACTTCCGCTGATTATTACCCTTTAAATCGGGCATTCCCTATGGTTATGGCTAGAGTGGGTAGAGCCGTGAACGAAGTCACCGCTGGCGCTAAGACTGCCGAAGAAGCTATGAAGTTAGCCAATAAAGATGTAAATGACATTATGAAACAAGCCGGCTTTTATAAAAATTAATGAATGTAAAAATATTTGGCTATAGTTGAAGAAACTCCTATAGCCAAATATTTAAAATTTATTGTAATTGCAATAATAAAGAACGCATTATATAAGGCGGGATTTTAAAATGTTTAACAGGTATAACACTAAAAATTTTTGGTTGTTTTCCGGTCCCATGATTATCTTGTTAGCTCTATTAACGACTATACCGATTATTTACACGTTTTATTTGAGTTTTAGGGGATGGGTTACAGTTTTACCAGGCTCGAATGTTTTTGTGGGATTAGATAATTTTATTAAGTTGTTTCAGGAACCAAGATTTTGGAATTCGGTAAAGACAACTATTATTTTAACAGTCATACCAATTTCAATCCAAATGATTTTAGGATTTATAATAGCCTTATTTCTATGGGAAAACCGTATTGGTAATAATTTGTTTCGTTCTTTATTATTAATACCAATGATTCTTCCGCCAATTATAGTAGGATTATTATGGAAAATTATTTTTACCCCTTCTTTGGGAGGACTGGATTTTATTTTAGGATATTTGGGTTTGCCCATTCCTGATTGGTTGGGAACAGTTAGCGGCGCTCGATTGGGATTAATAATCGCCAGTGTTTGGGAATGGACGCCTTTTGTAATGATAATGTTGTTGGCGGGGTTGGAAAGCTTGCCGGTTGAATTCTTTGAAGCGGCGAAAGTTGACGGCGCCGGCTGGTGGAAAACTCTTATTCATATGACCTTACCGTTATTAAAGAAAATATTCTTCATTACTTTTTTATTTCGTTTAGTAGAAGCTTTAAATATTTTACCGTTGATTTATACAATTACCGGTGGAGGTCCGGCGGACGGCACGGAGACGATTAATTTTTATGCATTGACGGAGTTTAGCTATTACCGGATTGGCTTTGTCTCTTCAATCAATATAATAATTTTCTTATATATGATGGCTCTTGGTATTTATTTCGCTTATGCAACAACCAAACCTAGTCGTTTGGAGGGTAAGAAACGATGAGGAATAATATAAAGCGTTTTCGTTTCTATGCATTGGTATCATTAGTTATAGTGTTTATAATACCAATTATATGGCTACTTTTAATTTCGATTAAAACTCAACGTGATGCATTTGCTTATCCCCCGTTGTTATTGTTTAAACCTACCTTCGAACATTATCTGGAATTATTTGGGGAATCAAACTTTATAAAATATTATCTGAATAGTATTTTGGTTGCTTTGGGGACCATTGGAGTTTCGTTTTTGATTGGAGTTCCGGCTGCTTATAAATTAGGAAGAACCACAGTCAAGGCTAAATCAAAAATATTGCTTTGGGTATTGATAACCAGAATGATGCCTCGCATTATTTATCTCATTCCCTTTTTTATGTTTTTTATCACTTTAGGATTAATTGACACTATTTTTGGCTTGATTATTGCATACCAGACTTTTTCAATACCCTTAGTTGTTTGGACATTGTTGCCTTATTTTGAAACAATCCCGAACTCACTTGAAGAATCGGCTAAAATTGACGGAGCTTCAGAATTTCAAGTTTTTAGATCGATTATGCTGCCGCTGGCTGCTCCCGGGTTAACTGCTACCGCAGTGTTGGTTTTCATTAATAGTTGGAATGAATTTCTTTGGGGATTAATTTTAACACGGAACCAGGCTGTTACAGCGCCTATTGCAGTAATGAATTTTATGGCTTTTGAAGGAACTGCCTGGGGTAAGGTGGCTGCCGGAGGATTTGTGGTACTTCTCCCAACCGTTATTTTTTCAATTTTTATTCGACAGTTTTTGGTGAGAGGCACGTTAGGCGGTGCGGTAAAGGAATAAACTATAAAGCACAAAAATGTTCGTTGAGAGGAAAGAAATATGAACAAAAGACCAAATATCCTAATATTGACAACGGATCAACAACGTTTTGACACTATTCACGCAGCCGGCTTTAAATATATGAAGACGCCAAACTTGGATAGGCTTGTTTCTGAAGGCTGTTTGTTCACTAATGCCTATTCGCCTGTACCGATCTGTATACCCGCCAGACATAATATTATTACAGGTCTTACCCCACGCCATCATAGCTTTGACGATAATCACGAACCGGGCGCTGATGCTATTGATTTTTATTATAAATATAATACGCCGTATATGTTGCCTACTTTTCCATTTATTCTTTCTAACTGCGGATATGATACCAGGGCCATTGGCAAGATGCATTTTAGACCAAATAGGCGCCATAATGGTTTTAATAAGATGGAACTTATGGAAGAACTACCGACATTTCGTGAAGAAGATGAATATGCCATGTATCTTAAAGATGTAGGACTCGGTAATATCCAAAACATTCACGGGGTGAGAAATTTACTTTACATGGTTCCGCAGCGTTCACTAATACCGGAAGAACATCACGGAACAAAATGGGTTGCTGATCGAACGATCGATTTTTTAAGGAGCAACCGAGGAAGACAACCTTTCTTATTATGGTCTAGCTGGATTCAGCCCCATCCTCCTTTTGACGTACCCGACAGACATGCAGATCTTTATAATAATGTTAAAATACCTGAACCGTATGTATCTGAGACGCCATTATCTCCTCTGGCTAAGGAGAATGCCGCTTTAGGCGATTTACCGAATCATCAATATATTCGTCGTATGCGGGAACTATATTATGCGGCGATAAGCTATGTTGACGAAAACATAGGTCGTGTTCTCGACGCTTTGGAAGAAATCGGGGAACTTGACAACACTTTGATAATATTCACCTCTGATCATGGGGAAATGCTCGGTGATTATGGCGCTTATCAAAAATGGCTTCCATATGACAGTTGTTCTCGTATCCCGTTTATTGTTAGATATCCCAAGCAGATACAAGCGGGTACGGTGAGAGAAGATTTCGTGGATTTGAATGATATCTTACCTACTGTTCTTGATGTGGCGGGAGAAGAGTATTCTTATGAGTTTGATCTCCCCGGCAGTTCAATATTTAAGGAGGCAAAAGACCGAAGTTTACAGTTTGTAGAATATTCTAGGGGCAAAAAAAGATGGATTAGCGTCAGGGATGTAAGATATAAATATAATTATTATTACGGCGGCGGGATTGAAGAACTGTTTGATTTAGATGAAGATCCCCATGAAACGCGTAATTTACTAGCGAATAGCGGCGAAGATATTGAAGCTATTTTAGAAGGAATTGCGAATGTGAGAAACAGGCTAAGAAGTAAGCTGATCCAATATGAAAATAAATATGGGCTTGAGGGATATGTTAAAGATGAAGAACTAATAAAGCTTGATGCATATGAACCACGATTTAAAAGAGAGTCTAGGATGCCTAGGTTTGTATCGGCAATTGTGGATGAAGAAGAAAAGAATAATCTAAATGATTATTGCGATGAGATAATACAAGCTATAAAAGATGAACCTGTTGTCAAGTTGGAAGAATTGGATCTTGAATCTTGGGAAAAAAATTGTCGGATAACCGACGAGGATGTCAGCCGTCTTATAAAGGGTTGTAACAGATGAAGCAAGAGAACTATAAATTGGAATATCATCACTCAAAGATTTTGTCTTAGAAAGGAGCATGCGGATGAAACAGGTATCTATTCGTAAAGCGTACGATCTGGTAATTGATGAGGTTGAAATACCTGAACCTGGAGGAGAACAAGTAGTAGTTAAAATAGCAGTGTGCGGGTTATGCGCCACTGATATTCATAGTTATGAAGGCGAATCTATTCAAGGGAGAAGGTATCCGTTTCATCCCGGACATGAAATAGCTGGTGTTATTTATGCGGTTGGAAATAGCGTAACTAATGTCGCGGTTGGCGACCGAGTTGTGGTTGACCCGTTGTACCCCTGTGAAAAGTGTGAGTTTTGCCGCGCTAATAAACAAAATCATTGTTTACAGGTAAAAACATTGGGGACTACCGGCCCGGGAGGTTTTTCCGATTATACGGTGGTTCCCGCTAAAAATGTTTATAAATTAAATAAAATAAGTTTCAATGAAGCTGCTTTCGCTGAACCTTTATCAACTGTTTTATACGGTTCGGCCAGAGCGGAAATCAAATTAGGTGACCGTATATTAATTAACGGGGCAGGCCCGATTGGATTATTACATCTTCAAGTAGCTTTGATTTCAGGATGCTCCGAAGTATGGGTGACGGATCTGAAAGATCAAAAACTTGACAAGGCTCAAAAATTTGGTGCTAGCGGGGTAATTCTCGCCTCACGGCCCGGTGCCGATGAGCAATTAAAAACGATTGCTCAAAATGGGTTTGATGTGATTATTGATTGCACAGGTGTTCCTGGAGTAATTGAACGCTCTTTGAATTATTTAAAAAACGCCGGTCGGTTGCTAATCTTTGGGGTTTGTCCTCAAAACAGTGAAATCAAGCTTAATCCATTTGAAATATATCGTCGTGATCTAAAGATTATTGGCGCTTATGCATTAAACCGAACAATGCAAGCTACCGTGGAATTGTTGGAAGCTCAAAAAATCCTGGTGACCGATTTGATCGCTGAGATACTTCCGAGAACGAGATTACTGGAAGCGATGGAGAAGGTTAAACAAGGAAAAGTGGATGGGAAAATTCTTATTATACCTGAAGATTAATTGAAATTATCTTTTACTGTTTTAGCGTTATTTTGGTTGGAAAGGAAAGAAAATCATGAGAGCTGCATTATTTAACGGAAAATCAGAGGTGCTTTTTGTCAATGCTCCAAAACCTGAACTTTTAACCGGCGAAGCTTTAATCAAAGTTAAATATGTGGGAATCTGCGGTTCCGACATTGCAATTTATACGGGCAAAAATCCCCGGGCCAAAGTGCCGCTGATTCCCGGACATGAAATAGTGGGAGAGATTATAGAAATTAGCGAAGTTGGGGACAATGATTTTCAGATCGGGGACCGGGTTGCGGTACTTCCTACTTTGACTTGCGGTTTGTGTGAACTCTGCAACAATGGTAAACGTCACCTATGTAAATCGTTGCATTTTATCGGAATCCAGACTGATGGCGGATACGCCGAGTATGTCAAAACACCGGTGGCTAATTTATATCATCTCCCCGATAGTCTGCCATTTGAAAAAGCTGTCTTAGTCGAGCCACTGGCGGTGGCGCTTCATGCAGCGCGATTAGCCAGAATCGAAGCGGGCGACAGGGCCTTAGTCATGGGGGCCGGACCAATTGGACTACTGGAGGCGATGGTTGCCCGGCTTTCCGGATGTTTTAAGGTGATCGTCAGTGAAGTTTCTTCAAGCAGGATCAAGTTAGCCCAATCGTTGGGGTTTGAAACAGTTGACGCGTCCCAAGCGGATTCGAACGGACAATTGTTAGGATATACGGATGGAAGGGGTTTTGATCTGATATTTGAATGCGTGGGGCATCCCAGCACGATCAGTCAACTGATTGAGCTGGGTAAACCCGAAGCCCAGTTAATCGTGGTCGGCGCTTTTAAAGAGCCGCCCGCTCTTGATTTGTTCCGGATGTCCCGTAAAGAGCAACGCTTGGTGGCGTCGTGGACCTACACCAAGGATGATTTTGCCAAAGCCATTAACTACTTGAATGAAAACGGCACTCCCTTTGAAAGGGTGATCAGCCATTTTATCGAGCTTGATCAAGCCCGGCAAGCTTTAGAAATGGTAAAAAACGCGAAAGACTCAATGAAAGTAATCCTTAAAATATCTTAGACATTAGTAATTGACATCATGGAGGTTGATTTGCTGTGGACTTGTTGCTCGGAATAGACATTGGGACGACTAATTGTAAAGCAGTCGCTTATAATACACTCGGAGAACCGGTAGCAGATGGTAAGATTGCCACAATTACTCATTATGAGGTCGACGGGGCATCTTATTACGACCCTCCGCAAATCTGGGAATCGGTGGTTAGTGTCATTAGACAAATTGTTTCCAAGTTAAACGGTACTGATAAGATTATCGCGATTTCGGTCGCTTCCATGGGTGAGGCCGGCGTTCCGGTGGATCGAAACGGCGCTCCCGTATATCCCGTGATAACCTGGTTTGATTCCCGTTCATTGCCCCAATCCCATCAATTGGCTGAAAAGATCGGCAACGAACGGATTTTCGAAATTACCGGGTTAGATAATAATCCGATTTTTTCAGTCTCGAAATTAATGTGGATTCGCGAACATGAGCCGGAGATTTATGCCCGGATTGATAAATGGCTTTGTATCAGTGATTACATATATTTTAAATTATCCGGTGAAATCGCGACTGACTTTTCGATAGCCTCGCGGACCATGGCGCTTGACATCTCAACCCGTGACTGGTCCGACGAGATATTGGCCAAAGCGGGCTTGAGCCGGGATTTGTTCCCTCCTTTGATGGCCAGCGGGACGGTAATCGGCCAAATTACACTCGAAGCGGCGGAAGTTACCGGGCTTTGCAAAGACGCTTTGGTGGTTGCGGGGGGGCACGATCATTATTGCGGTTCCTTCGCTTCGGGAATACTTTTGGGAAACCGGGTGGTTGATTCTTCCGGCACAGCGGAAAGCATTCACGGTTTACTCGAACCCGGTGTTCCACCGGTTAAAAATTTTCAAGGATTTCGAATCGGAAGATATTTAGATCCGAGCCGGTTATATTTGGTTGGGGGGATAGTGGCTTCCGGCGCTTCGGTGGAATGGGCTATGAAACAAGTTAATGCCGTGGTTGAAATTGATAAAACTTCGAAGATTGATCGCCAACCGCTTTATGACGGAGTAATGCGAAAAGTGGAAGGAATCTCTCCGGGGGCCGGCGGTTTATTATTTTTGCCACATTTGCGAGGCGGCGGCGCTCCGTATTGGGATCCCTGTTCCAGAGGGGCTTTTATCGGATTGCTTTCGAGTCATACCGCAACTGATTTAATGCGGGCGGTCATTGAAGGGCTATGTTTTGAAGTTCGAACAATAGTTGAGGCCATGGGGGCGATCTCCGGAAATTCAGTGGAATTATTGACTGTGGTCGGTGGTGGGGCTAGAAATAAATTTTGGCAACAAACCAAAGCTGATATAACGGGTATCCCGGTAGAAATTCCGGATGTTGACGAAGCGACGACATTGGGCGCCGCCTTGTTGGCGGGAGTGGGCGCCGGAGTGTACCGAGATCTGATTGAAGCCTCACGTTTGACGTATCGGGTGAAGCTGTCATTTGAACCAACTTTAAAAAACGAAGCTATATATCATCGATTATTTCAGATTTATCGTGAAGTTTATCTGAATCTCAAAAATATCAATGAAAAATTGTATGATTTTGTACGGTTGAAAGGAGTTGGCCTATGAAGGAAATATTCGTTAATTTAAAACGTTTTGAAGTTGCTCGGGAATTGGGCGGTATTTGCCCATTAAAAGAACCAAAGCAATGGGTAGAGACGGTAATTGATGAAACTGTAAAGCTGGGAATCGGCTCATTAACAAATTTAAAGATAACTTTTTTATTTCCGGAAGCCCTTTTGATAAATGCTTTTAACAAAATAAACAGTTATCCTTCAGCACAAATAAGCTCACTGGCCATCGGCTGTCAGGGTGTCTTTCGCGAAGACATCCTCGCCGGCGGCAATTTTGGGGCCTTTACTACCAACCGTCCGGCAACCGCCATGAAAAGCATTGGTTGTCAATGGTCGATTATCGGCCATTCCGAGGAGAGAAAAGATAAATTAGGGATTATGGCCGCCTATGACTCAGCTGTCTTCGAAGACGGAGCCAAACGAGATAAAGCCAAAAAGGCTGTAGATGGGATAATCAATGCCGAAGTAGTCTGTGCGCTTCGGGCCGGCTTGGATGTCTTATTATGCGTGGGTGAAACGGCCGAAGAGAAAGGCGGCGGTTTATTTGAAGAACAAAAACCGCGAATTGAGGCTGTTTTACGTTCCCAGCTGGAAATGAATTTAAAGGGTGTGGCCGGATTCATCAATAACCGGAAGATCGTGATCGGCTATGAACCGGTTTGGGCCATTGGTCCCGGTAAAATCCCGCCCGGAGTTGAATATATCAGTTTTGTCTCGTCGTTCATCAAAAAAACCGTCGCAGAGTTAGATGGTTTTGTGCCCGCGGTAGTATACGGAGGCGGTCTCAAAGAAGATAACGCGGCGCTGATCGGCGGGATCCAAACCATCGACGGCGGACTGGTTGCTTTAACCCGGTTTAGCGGGGAGATTGGTTTTGAACCTTCCGGTTTAAAACGGATAATTGACCAGTTTTCGAGTTATTAAATCAGTAGTGGAGTCTTACAATGTCAAAACGATTGAATGTAGTAGTTCAGGAAATAGAAGATTTGAAACGGCAACTCGTCGATCTTTGGGAAACGCGACAACAGACGGATGCGGAGGTATTAAGGCTCGCTACCCGCATTGACCGGTTGTTGAATGAGCATGACCGGCTGTTGTGCGGAATACCGGATTAGATTAATAGTATATTTTGATAGCTTTTATTAGAGGAGGCGCCACATGAAAAGACTAGCTTTCGAATACGGCCAGGGCGTAATGGAAGCGAACCTGCCCGATAATACCGACGTTTTCATACCGGGAGAAACCGTCCCGGATCCGCCTTGCCTTCAGAATATCGAAGCAGAGACCAAAAAGTCGATTCTGAACCCAATCGGCATGCCCCCGATTACCGCTTCGGTGAAGCGCGGTTCCAAAGTGACCATCGTCTTTCCGGATAGAGTAAAAGGCGGCTTTCAAGATGATTCCCACCGGAAAGTCTCCATTCCGATTATTATCGAGGAATGCCTCAAAGCCGGAGTGGACAAGAAAGATATCAAACTAATCTGCAGCAACGGTCTGCACCGGAAGAACACCCGGGAAGAAATCAAAAGCTTGTTGGGGGAGAAAGTTTTTAACGAGTTTTGGTGGACGAATCAGATCGTCAACCATGACAGCGAGGATTGGAATAACCTGATCGACCTGGGTTACGACGAGATGGGCAACCGGGTGATTATGAATAAAGAGGTTTATGATTCCGATTTCGCGGTGTTGATCGGACATGCTCTGGGCAACCCTTACGGCGGATATTCCGGCGGTTATAAGCATTGTTCCACCGGGATTACTCATTGGAAGTCCATCGCCGCCCATCATGTGCCCCACGTGATGCACCGGGGCGATTTTACGCCGGTGAGCAATCATAGTCTGATGCGGCAGAAATTCGACTCCATCGGCCAGCATATGGAAAAATGCATGGGAAAGAAGTTCTTCACCTGTGACGCGGTCCTCGATACTTATCAACGGCAACTAGCGGTCTTTACCGGTTACGCCAAGGAGATTCAACCGCTTTCCTGGGAGGTGGCGGACAAGCGTACTTATGTGCCCTGGGCCGAAAAGAAATATGACGTGATGGTCTTCGGTATGCCCCAGGCGTTTCATTATGGCAATGGAATGGGGACCAACCCGATTCTGATGTTACAGGCAATCTCCGCTAATATTATCCGGCACAAACGGGTTATGAAGGATAACTGCGTGGTGATCTGTGCTTCGATCTGCAACGGATACTTCCATGACGAAGAGTTCCCATCCTACCGCGCTTTATATGAACTCTTCCAGCAGGACTATCATAACACCCTTCCCGAATTGGAAAGGTTTGGTGAATTTTTTTCAAATAATGAAGAGTATATCAAAAAATACCGTTTTAACTATGGTTATCATCCCTATCACGCTTTCTCGATGATCTCCTGCGGCCATATCGCCGAGATGAACTGCGCCGCCATTTATATTGTCGGCGCCTATGAACCGGGATTTGCCCGGGGGATGGGGATGAAGACCAGGGCTACCTTTGAGGAGGCTTTGAAGGATGCCCGGAAGTATGTGGGAGATAGTCCGAATATCCTGGCGCTGCCGAAGACATTCAAAGTGGCCGCAGTACATTTGGGGATGAAAAATGGACAAATAGTCGGTGTGTGATCCTTTTGTTAACTATGACGTTTAACCGCTGCTAGAGGAAGGATTATTGGTTACTCTAGAAGAACTTAAATACAAAACGGACAAGCCCCGCCATGGTCCAACAAGGCTGGTTTCCTGTTTTTTAAAGAAGAGGTAAAAAATGTTTCAGATTAATCTTTTATTATCCGGAACGGATGTTTGGTGGCCTGGGTTAGCGCTTTTAGGCGCGGGTATCGGATTTTTAACGGGGATGTTCGGCGCGGGAGGGGGATTTTTGTTGACTCCCCTTTTAAAAATCGTCTTTGGCGTTCCTTATCCGATAGCTGTCGGCAGTGGTTTGTTGCAGATCTTCATCACCGGTTCTTTTTCAGCTTGGAAACACTGGCGTAATAAAAATGTGGACCTATTGATGGGAGCTATCATGGCCGGAGGGGCTTTAGCCGGAACGGAGATCGGAGTTCGCTTACTGAAATTGCTTGGTACAGGCGGTATGATAAGTATTAATTTCAAATCATTTACGGTCTTGGATCTGATTATGAGCGGCTTATTTTTAGTTCTAATGACGGCAGTGGCTATTTCAATCTGGCGGGAGACTTCTAATCCGTCAGCCGGAGATGAAGTGGCTGCGGGATTAGTTCAAAACATATCCGGTTTCCAGTTCCGTCCTATAATAGCGTTTCCACGATCGAATATCGCGGCGATGAGCATCTGGATTCCCTTATTATTAAGTATACTAGTTGGAATATTAACCGGTCTTTTGGGTGTGGGCGGCGGTTTTGTCAATTTTCCGTTATTGGTTTATGTACTTGGGGTTCCTACCTCGGTTGCCGTTGGGACCAGCGCGTTTCAGATTGTGTTCGCTACCGGTTACGGCGCATTGCGGCATACCTTCGAAAACCATGTGGAAATGTTATTAGTAGCGATATTGTTGGTTGGTTCTTTGGCCGGTGTCCAACTGGGAGTATTAGCTTCCCGTTTTCTGGGGGGACGGAAGATCCGGAGGTATTTCGCTTGGGTAATTGTATTGGGTATTGCGGTAATCTGTTGGGACTTAATTGGTCAGATTTGGTTCTGATCGGTAAGAAGAGTTTAACAGGGATAGTTGATCCTATATCAATCAAAATGAGGAGGAAAAATGACTATCTTTAAAAGGCTTTGTTTTTTTGATGAGTTTTACTTACTTGCTAGTTATTGAAAGGCTAAACCCCCGGTTGACCAAGGGGTTTAGCTTTAATAATAATCCCTATCAATGCTCGATCTTGCGAATGAAACCGACTATCAATTCCCTGAGACGGTCATTGGTTTCTCCGACTGGAACAGCCAAGGAGATGGCGTTCATCTTTTTAGTTAATAAAGGATAAGACGGCGTCACCTCGGATGTGGTTACGCATTTAACGGGGATCGATTTTTCCGCCGCTACTTCGATGAGTAGCTCTTTAAGTAAAGGACTGCCGGATTGGGGTAAAAAACCTTCCCGGTTGATGATTCCGATCTCCGACCGGTTTTGTTCAACCAAATTCAATCCGTAAGTTGGATTTTCCCCTTTAAAAAGCGCCGGTAGTTTTTGGACGCCTGAATTTAAAGATCCCCCTCCGGTAAAATAAAGGACTACCGTAGTAATACTGGGGCGGAACCTAGTCAAAATCGAGGCTGTTTCCAATAAAGCGGTACAACCTGTTAATCCCGGCGGAACCGGTAGGCTTTTCGCTAAAACGCCCCATACCGCTAACATCAATAACGGAAGTAAGGACCAGAACAATAATGAAGGTAGTGTCAGCATAATACCGATCAATTGCAAAACCGGGATCGCTAACCCTAGAATTAGACCGAGGTCCCAATATAACTGGGGTTTTAAACCCGGCGGTGTTGGTATAAAAGGATCGGTATCATAAGCGGCAGTTAAAATTATTTTTTGAACTTCTTTACTCCGGGCCGGAATGGTGACCACTATGTTTTCGGCTTCCCCTGATTTAAATTTAGCCAGAACTGGCCGTTTAACCTCTCCCAACAGGAGCAGCCAGAAGATTGTCTGGAGGATGAACCCCGGCAGGGGAAAGGAAATACCGATTAAGAACGCGACTAAACTCCCTAGTCCGAAAGAGAGTAGGCTGTTTTGAAAATGATACACCTTGATTTTTTCGGTAACTACTTCCAAATTCAATGCTGTGGCTTGCTCCGCAATAGCTTGGGCCGCCGTGGGGGAACCACTCCCGTGCTTGGGATGTTCACGGCTAAGCTCATTAAAGACATTAAGCATTATTTCAAATCTCCTTTTTTAAACAATATTTCACTTGTATTTTTCGACTGTTAAAGGTAAAATCCTACCTAAAGACAGGCATTTTTCAAAGGAATGATTTAATGCTTCATCCAGCGGTTAATATTTTATTGACTTTTTTTTTGATCATAATATTGTTGCGTAAAAAAGTCCAGACCGGATGGGTGATGCTCAGCGCCGGACTTGCATTAGGACTACTATTCAGGGTTGACTTACAAGGCCATCTACTAACGTTAAAACGGGCGATAATCAGTCCGGTTTTTCTCCAATTGGGAGTGGCCTTGAATATCATCATGTTTTTGGAACATGTGATGCGGACTAAAGGCTATTTAAATAAGACCGTAATCGCTTTGAAAACTCTAATCCCCTCTGCTAAGATAAACTTGATGATTTTACCGGCCTTTTTAGGATTATTACCTTCACCGGGAGGGGCTGTGTTTTCAGCTCCTTTGGTGGCCGAGGCCGGAAAGGGGCTTTCTTTATCGCCGGAGGATCAAAGCTTAATCAACTACTGGTTCCGGCATCTTTGGGAATTTTTTATCCCCATGTATCCGGGGGTAATTTTAGCCTCGCAATTGCTGGAAATCCCCGTCGGCAAACTGTCTTTGATGCTTTCTACATTTTTCTTCATCGCCGTGCCCCTCGGTTATTTTTTATATATCCGAAAAATCGAAACCTATCCCGGGTTGAAAGAAGAGGCCGTTACTAACGATACTAAAAGCAACGGTTTATTTGATTTGTGGGCTGGAATCTGGCCGGTAACAGTCATTGTTTTGACTGTTTTGCTCTTCAAGACTGATGTCAGCTTGACCGTAATCGCAGTCTTAATCCTATTATTAGTAATGAATCGTTATCGGATCCCCGACTTGAAAAAACTCTGTAAAGAATCGTTCAGTTTATCGATTATCATATTAATCGTTGGGATTCTTTTTTTCAAAGAAATGCTCGCCACCTCCGGAGTGATCGCCTGGTTGCCGGTATACTTGAAAAGCCTAGGCGTACCCGACCTATTAGTATTGGTTTGTTTAACTTTTTTTGTGGCTTTTGCGATAGGATTGTCCCAAGGATACGTGGCGGCCACTTTTCCGCTGTTAATCGGGATCATTGGCACAGGCTCGCAGCTGAATCCGGGAGCTTTTGTTCTGGCATATATCAGTGGGTTTGTCGGGATAATGCTTTCGCCGGTCCATCTATGTTTATTTATAACCGTTGACTATTTCAAGGCTGATTTAATCAAAGTCTGGCGAAAAGTAGTATTTCCAGGAGTTGTTTTTCTATTATCCGCTTTACTTTGGGCAGTGATCTGGAAGTAAAACTAAAGGATTTGGCGCCGGGAAGGCGAATAATAAACGAGGAGGTAAAAACGGGAGATGGTGATACTAGGGATTGACCCCGGAACGGCTATTACCGGCTATGGCCTCGTTGAAAAGCAAGGGAATCATTTAAAACGAATCGCTTTCGGAGTGATTCTCACGGCTCCCGAGATGCCTACCGCACTGCGTCTGCAACAGATCTATCATGGGTTACAAGCCGTCATTGAACAATACCGGCCGGATATGATGGCGGTTGAGCAATTGTTTTTCAATAAGAATGTCCGGACCGCGTTGACCGTGGGACAAGCGCGGGGAGTGGTTTTGCTGGCCGGCGCCGAAGCCGGTCTGGATATTATCGAATATACTCCATTGCAGGTGAAAATGGCGGTGGTAGGTTACGGCCGGGCCGAAAAACGGCAAGTCCAGGAGATGGTAAAGATCTTACTTTGCCTAAACGAGATCCCCAAGCCGGATGACGCCGCCGATGCCCTGGCCATCGCCATTTGCCACGCAAACTCATATAAACAGTTATCTGTGATTAATAAACAGCATTAATTTCTAAGATAGATAGTGCTTACTGATAATTGCTAATTGATCGCTGTAAAAACGGAGGTTCTAATGATTGCTACCTTGACCGGTAAAGTAGCCGATGTCGGAGGGGATAGTTGTATTTTCGACGTTAATGGAGTCGGTTACCGGGTGCTAATGCCGTTGTCGGCGTTGGAGACCTTAAGCCGGATGACCGACCAGGTCAAGATATTTACCCATTTTTATTTGCGTGAGGACGGAGCCAATCTTTTCGGCTTTTTAAATCTTGAAGATAAAACAGTTTTTGAGAAGATTATCGGTGTCTCCGGGATTGGACCCAAAACGGCGTTGGCTATTTTAAGCAGTTTGTCCGGGGACAGTTTGCGGGAAGCAGTTGAGAATGAAGATCACCGGGCTCTAACTGCTGTTTCCGGCGTTGGCTTAAAGACTGCCCAACGTCTCATCCTGGAGTTAAAAGGGAAGTTAGGTCGTAGTACCCGGAGCGGAACCGGAGATCATAGATCGGCTTCACGGTATGTTAGTATTGTGGGAGATACGGTCGATGCCTTAGTCGCTTTGGGCTATCCTCAAAGAGAAGCGGCGGAGGCTGTGAATATGATTCATAAAGCGGACGCTAGTTTGACCACTCCGGAGATGGTCCGTTTGGCCTTGCGAAACTTAGGCCGGAAATGAAGTGACTAGGAAAGGTAACCAATGGAAGAAGAACGGGTTATTAGCGCTTTGAAGCAAGATATTGATGGCGAAAATGAGCTGAATCTCAGGCCGCGTAATTTTAATGAATACATCGGGCAATCGCGGGTTAAGGAGACTCTGGAAATCTATATTCAGGCCGCTAGGTCCCGCCGGGAATCCTTGGATCACGTTTTACTTTACGGGCCGCCCGGGCTTGGTAAAACTTCGCTGGCGCATATCATTGCTAATGAACTTCAGGTGAACTTGAGGATTACTTCGGGGCCGGCCATTGAACGCCCCGGAGACCTGGCGGCAATCTTGACTAATTTGGAAGCCAAAGATGTCCTCTTCATTGACGAGGTTCATCGTCTCAATCGTAGTGTCGAAGAAGTACTTTATCCGGCGATGGAGGATTTTGCCCTGGATATCATCATCGGAAAGGGTCCCAGCGCCCGGTCGGTTAGGATCGATCTACCCCGTTTCACTTTGGTTGGGGCTACTACCAGAGCCGGTTCCCTCACTTCGCCGTTACGGGATCGGTTTGGAATCATTAACCGGTTGGAATTTTATGAAACTGGGGAATTACAACAAATCATCATCCGTTCGGCGGCAATCTTAAAAATTGCGATTGAAGAATCAGGAGCGCGGGAGATTGCGGGACGCTCGCGAGGAACGCCCCGAATTGCCAACCGGCTTTTAAAACGGGTGCGCGATTATGCCCAGGTTAAGGCATCGGGGGATATTACCGCCCAAGTTGCTGATGAAGCTTTGAAAATGATGGAAGTGGATCGTTTGGGTCTGGACCGGATTGACCGGACGGTCCTGATGACGATTATCGATAAGTTCGATGGCGGCCCGGTGGGGTTGGATACGATCGCCGCCTCAATTGGCGAAGAATCGGAGACCATTGAAGATGTATACGAACCCTATCTGCTCCAGATCGGATTCATCAACCGGACGCCCAGAGGGCGGACTGCCACCCGGCTGGCGTATGGGCATTTTAACCGCCCTTTCCGCAATGGTAACCAGGTTCAAAATGGTCTCTTTGGGCAAAAATAGATCAGAAATAGATGAATAACTATAGATTGAAAGACTGGTGAATTATAATGTCAGTTCTCTTGCACACCTGTTGCGGACCTTGCGCCTGTTACAGCACCAAACGATTGCTCGATGAGGGTCTCCAGCCGATCCTCTTTTTTTATAATCCTAATATCCATCCCTATCAGGAGCAGAAGTTGCGTTTGGAAGGCTTTCGGCAGTTGGCTGACTACCGGAAACTTCCGACCATAGTTGAACCCGGGTATGAATTGGAAGAGTTTTTAAAACTGGTGGCTGTCGATCCTAAAAACCGTTGCGGAGAATGCTATCGGATCAGGTTGTCCCGGACAGCGGCCAAAGCCAAAGAGCTTAATCTGGAGTCCTTCAGCACCACCCTTTTGATCAGCCCTTATCAGAATCGGGAGTTGATATGCGAGATCGGCCGCGGATTGGCTCAAGAATATAGCCTGCAGTTCCACGATGAAGATCTCCGCCCCGGCTTTCGGGAAAGCCAAAACATCGCTAAAGAGTTGGGGTTATACCGGCAGAAGTATTGCGGCTGTATTTATAGCGAGAAAGACCGGTATTACAAAGAAGGCAAATCTTCCGCTTTATTCACTTAAATTGCATCTTATAAAGCTGGGAATAGATTCCTTCTTTCGCCAACAGGCTTTGGTGATCTCCCTCCTCGGCGATGCCTCCGTCGGTTAGGACGATAATTCTTTGAGCATTGCGAATGGTCGAAAGACGATGGGCGATGACAAAAGTGGTCCGGCCTCGCGCCAAATATTCCAAAGAATCCTGGATTACCTTTTCGCTCTCGTTGTCCAGGGCGGAAGTGGCTTCGTCAAAGATGAGGATCGCCGGATTTTTCAAAAATACCCGGGCGATACTCAGGCGTTGCTTTTGGCCGCCCGAAAGCTTGATGCCCCGTTGACCGATATCGGTATGGTAACCTTCGGGCAGACCCATGATGAAATCATGGGCATTGGCATTTTTCGCCGCGGCTAGGATTTCTTCATCAGTAGCTTCAGGTTTGCCGTAACGGATATTTTCCAGTACCGACCCGGCAAAAAGATAAACATCCTGCTGAACAATGCCAATGTTTTTTCGGAGTGATTTCAGCTTGATCTCCCTGATGTCTCTCCCGTCCAGCTTGATATTGCCGGCGGAGACCTCATAAAAACGAGGGATTAGACTGCATAAAGTAGTTTTGCCTACCCCGGAGGTGCCGACTAGAGCGATATATTCGCCGGCTGCTACCGTTAGGTTGACATGGGTTAAGATTTCGGGGGTATTAGGGTTATATCGAAAAGAAACATCGTTAAATTCGATGGTTCCTTGCACATGGGTCAGTTCAACCGCTCCTTTGGAATCGGTAATATCGGGATCGATGGAGATGACTTCGTAGAAACGGTCAAATCCGGAAAGCCCGTTTTGAAATTGCTCACCGAAATTGATCAGTTTTTTAATCGGCTCTAAAAACACATTGATATACAATAAAAAGGTCAACAAATCCAAGGAATTGACCTGGCCGCCTCCGATAAATGAAGCGGCCGCCATCACCAATACCAGATAAATCAGGGAACTGAACGCGTTGATACCGCTATGATATCGTCCCATATAGCGGTAACTATCCTTTTTGCTGTCGACATAGCGATGGTTGTTTTCTCGGAATTTTTCCATCTCTAATTCTTCATTAGCGAAGGATTTGACGACCCTAACCCCGGAGATGCTGTCTTCGATCCCGGCATTGATGGCTGCAATCCTTTCCCGGTTCTTTCGGAAGGCCCGCCGCATCTTTCGGTTATAATAATAAGCAAAAACGACCATTAGAGGGATGAATGAGAAAACCACTAAAGTTAAAGGAATATTGATGCTGTAAAGAATAATGAATGAACCGATCAATTTCGTCAGGGAGATTAATAAATCTTCCGGACCGTGGTGGTACAATTCGGTAATCTCGAAAAGGTCATTAGTGATCCTGGACATAATCTGGCCGGTTTTTTGGTTGTCGTAATAGTTGAAGGACAATTTCTGAAGATGATTAAAGATTTCATTGCGGAGATCGTGTTCCATCCTGGCGCCCATTACATGACCGTAGGAAGTGATATAAAAATTACAGCAATATTCGACCGCCGTTAAAAACAGCATTAGCAAGGCCAATTTCCAGATGGTCGCTACGGCTACGGCTAGATCGGCGCCTAATACTTCTTTGGTTATATACCTGATTATCAAGGGAAATACCAGATTGATTCCGGCCGCAATCAATGCGCAACCCAGATCGGTAGTGAATAACCCTAAGTAAGGCCGATAATAGGAAAGAAACTTGGACAGTTTTGAGCTCATCTGTTTTTACTCCCCGGCGACAATTAATATAAAAATAAGACTATTCAAAGAGGCTGCATACGGAGACTTATTAATATAGCTTAAGCTTACCATGGAATATATATCCCAGGCAAGCATGTAATGGCCGTATTTACCTAGTGTTCATGCGCCGCAGCAGTCTGAAACGGCGGATGATAATGGAATAGCTTTATCATTTTAAAGTTTGAGGAGAAAAAGGAATAGTTCCATTTGATAAATACCGGCAATGAATGGTAGAATAAAGTGTGCAATCCGTTAAAGCTGTTTAATTTTGGTATAAGTAGAGGGGTTGTTATGGATCAGTTCGGTAAATCACTAATGATCATCGGTATCTCCATTCTGGCTTTAGGCGCTTTGCTTTGGCTGGGCGGCAAGGTTCCAGGGATTGGCAAACTTCCGGGAGATATCATGATTAAACGGGGTAACTTTACTTTCTATTTCCCATTGGCGACAAGTATTCTGTTGAGTATAATCCTTTCAATTATTTTAGCTTTATTTAGGAGAAGGTAATGGGCCTTTATCGAACTAAAGCCCTCGTCCTGCGCAGCCGCAATTTGGGCGAAGCGGACCGGGTTTTAGTCTTATTCAGTGCGGAATGTGGCAAATTTGAGGCGGTAGTCAAGGGAGCCCGGCGGCAACGAAGCCGTTTCGTCGGGAACACACTGCCGTTCAATTATTTTGAGGGTTTATTTTTCACCGGCAAAAACCTGGATAGCTTAAGCCAAGTTGAATTAGTGCATTCATTTTCAAGGCTGCGCGAAGACTTGAGTAGGTTCGCCTATGCCAGTTTTTGGGTGGAATTAGTCGATGGCTTCCTACCTGTTGAGCAGGAGGCTGAAGAACTATTCCGTTTTTTACTGGCAGCCTTTATTGTCTTGGAAAAAACCGACGATGTTGAAATGGTAAACCTGGCTTTTCTGGCCAGGCTCTTAAAATATTTAGGTTACCAGCCGGAGTTGGATTGCTGTACCTGTTGCGGGAGAATTCCGGAAAGCAATCAATTTTTTTCAGCTGAAACGGGAGGTTTGATTTGCAGCGACTGTTCTCTTCAGTACCGGAACTTGGCGCCGGTCAACCCGGAGCTGCTGAATTGGTTCAGTCTTTTAAGGGAAGCGGATCTGCGCGAAGTTCAGCATTTAAAGACCGGGAAAAACGATCGACTCAAGCTCTTCGCTTTACTCTCCGATTTCATTGAGAACCGATTGGAGCGGCCTTTAAAGTCCCGAGTTTTCCTGGATAATTTAAGCCGTTAACGGGAAATCTATCGGTAACGTTATTTATTGCAAAAATAGAGGTGTAATCCGTAATGGAGAATTTGGATAAGATCGATCAAGTCCGAAAAAGGATGAATGTAAATTACGAAGAAGCTAAAATGGCTTTGGACTCAGTTGATTGGGACGTAGTGGCGGCCATTGTTAAAATCGAAAAAGACCAGCAAAGCCGGAAGGAAGAATTTTTTGTCAGGGGCAATGAGCTGGTTGAAAAAGTTAAAGAATTGGTTAAAAAGGGAAATATCACTAAAATCCGGGTCAAACAG
Source organism: Bacillota bacterium (assembly GCA_023394955.1). Lineage (GTDB taxonomy): Bacteria > Bacillota > UBA4882 > UBA8346 > UBA8346 > JAAYHS01. Next base: position 74,973 of record JAEWZY010000041.1, on the reverse strand, counting down.
GATGATAAGGTTTTGGTTGAAGTCCCGGTAACCGCCGGAGTAGTGGGCGCGGTTCTCGCGCCCCAACTGGCGGTTATCGGCGCGGTAGCCGCTTTGGTTAGCAAATGCACGGTTGAAATTGAAAGGACTAATCCCGAAGGATACCATTGACAGAAGATTGATGGTTTGTTATATTCATTATTAAAGGCAAGAGGCGCGAGGCATGAGGTAAGCAAGGGGTAAGAGTACAAGTTTAAAACTGCGAAGGATTTTACTTAATCAATACTAACTGTAACCGGTTTCTTTTTAACTTTTCACTCATGCTCCAAGTTCATATTCGGCTATGACGAAGAAAATACCCAAGAAACTTACTATTAAAGAGAACCGGGAATGGTGGGAGCCGGTATAGTGGTCGGGATGGCGCTTCGGAGCCGGTTTTAAAGAAAGAGGATCCGAAAGGATCAACCAGGGTGGAACCGCGGGAAACCTCTCGTCCCTGAAGGGGAGAAGGTTTCTTTTTTTATATTTCATTTTTAGATGTTTTAGATGTTTAGTGTAGTTTTGATTTCTTTGTGTATTAAAAAGCAATTATCGTATCTCGGAGGTTATCAATGAGAGAAGTTATTAGATTGCTAAAAAGAGATTGGCCTAAGTTACTATTATTGGCAGCCATTTTTATGCTCGGGATTTGGATGGGAGAACAGTTACCCAAGGTCAATCCGAAGATGGCTGCTGACCTCAGAAAGGAGGCGCTGCAAAAATTCGCTGAAATCGCAAGATGGATGAGGCAGTTGCCTGTCGGAACCGAATTTGTTGTTATCTGGGTTAATAATATTAGCGCTTCATTGACCGCGATTTTATTCGGCATTTTATTGCCCATCATTCCATTAGTATTTTTATTATCCAACGGACTTTTAATTGGATTATTTCAAAATATGATCCAAGTTGAAAATGGGCTCAGTCCGCTCCGATATTATCTTAGTTTAGTCCCCCACGGAATTTTGGAATTGCCCGCATTTTTCATCGCGGTTTTTTTGGGGATTCGTTTTGGCTTGGTTCCTTATCGTTTAATCATTCATTATTTGCGGACCAAGGAACATCTTCCGCTATTTAAGGAAGTGATTCGTGAGACCCGCTATTATGGGTTTTTAGTCTTAATCATGCTTTTGGTCGCCGCGGTAATTGAAGTTACCATCAGCCCGCTAATTATCGGATTATGGGGTGGAAAATAGGAAAGGCATGGAGGCCTGAGAGTTCACGTATATCCGGGACTTTGAGGTATAAAATTTATCATAGAGGTCACGGAGAATGTAGGGATAGCAATTACATTTTATATATCCCAATTTTAAATATAAAACTTAAGGAGGAAAAGGAATGTCTGAAGTGCAAGCGACCACATCTATGGAAAAGATCGTTTCCTTAGCGAAGCGGAGGGGCTTTATCTTTCAATCCAGTGAAATATATGGAGGATTGAACAGTTGTTGGGATTACGGCCCATTGGGCGTGGAACTGAAGAACAATGTCAAGCGGGCTTGGTGGCGGAAAGTAGTCCAAGAGCGGGACGATATGGTGGGTCTGGATGCCAGTATTTTAATGCACCCTCGGGTTTGGGAGGCCAGTGGCCATGTGGCCGGATTCACCGACCCGCTAGTTGACTGTAAGTCATGTAAACAACGTTTCCGCGCCGATCATCTTGAAGGCGATCAATGCCCGGCTTGCGGCGGGGAGTTGACCGAAGCCCGGCAGTTTAACTTAATGTTTAAAACCTTCATGGGGCCGGTGGAAGACAATGCGGCGGCGGTTTATCTTCGTCCCGAAACCGCCCAGGGAATCTTCGTTAATTTTAATAACGTCTTGACCTCGACCCGGATGAAGTTGCCTTTTGGCATCGCTCAGATCGGCAAATCTTTCCGGAATGAGATCACCCCCGGAAACTTCACCTTCCGGACCAGGGAATTTGAGCAGATGGAGATCGAGTATTTTGTAAAACCAGGGACAGACGAAGAATTTTATAAAGAATGGATGGAACAGCGTTTCCAATGGTATCTGGACTTGGGTATGACCAAGGAACGGTTGCGCTTGCGGGTCCATGCCCCAGACGAACTGGCCCACTATGCCAAAGGTTGTTACGATGTGGAGTATTATTTCCCGATGGGCTGGTCGGAGTTGGAAGGGATCGCTAACCGGACCGATTTTGACTTGAAACGTCATGCGGAATATAGTGGCCAGCGGATCGACTATTTTGATCAAGAGGCTAACCAGCATTATGTGCCTTATGTGATTGAGCCGTCGGCCGGCGCTGACCGGGGGACTTTGGCGTTCTTACTTGACGCTTATCATGAAGAGCCGGATAAAGATGAAGTCAGAGTGGTGTTAAAATTGCACCGGGCTTTGGCTCCGTATAAAGTAGCCATTTTGCCGCTTTCGAAGAAGGAACCGTTGGTGAAGATGTCCAAGGAGATTGAGAAGGAACTCCGGAAATATTGGATGGTGGATTACGACGACTCCAAGGCTATCGGCCGCCGTTACCGCCGGCAGGATGAGATCGGCACACCGTACTGTGTCACCGTTGATTTCCAGAGTCTCGAAGACCAAGCGGTTACCGTTCGGGACCGGGACACCATGGAACAGGAACGGATTTCAGTGGCGGAGTTGACGAAGTACCTTTGGGAGAAGTTAGCCTGGTAGATTTATAGTCTTGACGGCCAAAAGGTCAATTCCTTATATCCCTTCGCATATCCGATTGCTGACCGTATTTACACACGGTTTGGCCTCTTTTATCTGTGCCGGTATGCTGGCAAACAAATCACAGGAATACTTGATCAATACTCTTGAGGACGCTGGTTCCGATATCATTGGCGCTACTGCGCTTAAGGGCGGAAAATTCGAGAAATTTTCTAAATTACACGGAATCAAGGGAGAATGCAATGAAAAACATTACCATCATCAACGGTCTGGAAGCTGAGGGAAGTCGGGATTTTGAGAATGATTTGAATCAAGTTCTAGCTAAAAATGACGGCAGGGCCGTAACGGAGAACTTCAATCTCAGAGAGATGAAACTCAAATTTTGTTGCGGGTGTTGGAGTTGCTGGCTTAAAACTCCGGGTAAATGTATCCAGGAGGATGAAATGCCTAGCTTATTACGAAGTATCATCCATTCCGACCTTACCATTTTTATTTCCCCAATTAAGATGGGTTTTGTAAGCGCAGACATTAAAAAGATTACTGATAAGTTGATTCCGCTGATTCATCCATATGTTGAGATTGTCAACGGAGAGTGTCATCATCGGAAAAGATATGACAAATATCCCAAGCTGGGATTGATTTTGGTGGATCAGGAGCAGAACCGGGAGAGCTATAGGATCATTACCGGCATTTATCGGCGGATAGCCCTCAATATCCGGACCGAACTGGCCTTTTCAATTTTAGCCAAAGATAATATGGAGGAGATCGAAGATGCAATTAACCATTTTTAACGGTTCCCCCAGGGGAACAGTGGGGAATTCCGAATTGCTAATCCGATGGCTGAAGGAAGGGATCCTGCAAAATCCGGAGATTAATATTGACACTTTATATTTGAACAAAATCGGGGACCACGAACGTTTCATCAATCAATTTAAAGCCTCCGAAGGTAGTTTAATCGTTTTTCCCCTTTATACCGATTGTATGCCGGGGATTGTCATGGCGTTTTTCGAGAAGCTTCAACCTTTGCGAAAAAGTCTGGCGGGTCTGAAGTTAGGGTTTGTGGTCCATTCCGGGTTTCCGGAAGCTATTCAATCCAGAGCTGTCGAAAAATATTTGCAATGGCTGACTGCCGAATTGGGCGCTGATTATCTTGGCACCGTGATTATGGCTGGGAGTGAAGGTATTGCTAAGATGCCCCCGGCGCTGACCGCGAAAAAGAGGGCGATTTTTAAAGAATTGGGCCGCAGGCTTCCGCTGGAAAATGAATTTAATGCGGAACTCGTAAAGAAAGTTGCGGGACAAGAAAAGTTTAACCAGCTCGGGATCTTAATCGTTCAAATACTGGCGAAAATGGGGTTTTTAAGCTATTCTTGGAACCAAGAGTTAAAAAAGAACAATGCTTATCAGGATCGGTTTGCAAGACCTTATACAAATTAACGGGATTTTTATTCTTTGTGGCGGATGATAGGCGGGGGGCTGTTTGAGTATAAAACCCCACATTGTATTGGGAGAATAGCAAGGTTACACTGAAGGGCAGTTAAGTTTTAAATATTTTAGTATTTGTAAAAAGAGCGCAAAATAAGATTTGTGCTCTTTTGAAGGTATGATAATTGCCCCCGTTTTTATGGTTGAGAAATCAAATAATAAGGAGGATTTTAAAATAATTTGATGAATATTACATATTTAGAAAAAACATAACAATTATTTACTATTGCCCTGAGGCTCTTTTATATCATTGACAATATTTTTGGAATAGCCTGTTAAAAACCAATCGATTAGGTTCTGGGATGCTTCTTCGGCCATGGCGAGCCGGGCGTCGAAGGTTTCAGTGCCGATATGAGGCGTAATAACTACGTTATCCAAGGTTAAAAGCGCCGCAGGAATGGCTGGTTCCTTTTCAAATACGTCCAGTCCGGCGCCGGCGATTCGTTTTTCTCCTAAAAATTGAATTAGTGCCGCTTCGTCGATCACCGGGCCTCGGGCGGTATTGATCAGGAAAGCGGTGGGTTTCATCCGGCCTAGTTCCGGCAAGCCGATTAAATGGCGTGAATCCGAGTTCAAAGGGATATGGATCGAGATCACATCGGCGTTGGATAAGAGATCATCCAAGGATAAGTATGAGACGCCGAGATTCGCTTCGAGGGTCCGAGCGAGCCGGTTCCGGTTAAAATAGGCGACTTTCATCCCCGAAGCTTGCGTTCTTCTTGCTAAAGCCCGGCCGATTCTTCCCAGACCGATGATGCCGATGGTTTTTCCATAAAGAGAAGTCCCCAGATTACGCATTATACCCCATTTAAACTCAGGATCGAAACGGAGCCGGCGGTCACATTCGGCAATGCGGCGCATAACGGCAAGCATTAGGCCGAAGGCGATTTCCGCAGTGGCCTCGGTAACGGCGGTCGGAGTATTGGTGACGGGGATATCTCTTTCGGTTGCAGCCGCGATATCGATGTTATCGTAGCCTACGCCATAGTTACTTATGATTTTGAGCTTTGGCGCAGCTTCGATGAGTTGGCGACCGATCTTGACTCCGGCGGCGAGCAATCCGTCGTAGTCGGAGATTAATGGGAGGATTTCACCGGGTTTAAGGGAAAGCTTTTCCGGGTAAGTTACTTCAAAGTGTTCTTTCAGCTTTTTCAATCCCGTCTTGGGAATTTGATAGGTTACCAGTATCTTGCCGGTCATGTTACACCTCACAATATTATTGGGGGTAAATGAATTGCGATTTTGGGTATATTTTGTACGCTGGTTCATGGTAAATAAGTTAATCCTCATTTGTTTCGCTGATAAATACCGCGCTAACATTTATAAATCTATTATAACATCTAAAGATGAAGAGCGTGATAAAAGCGCTTAATTTGTTTTTGCAGTTTAAGCAGTTTAATTGGGAATAAAGTCCAAAAACTGGCTATTGACATCTTGATCTCCTTTTGGTATATTATTATTTGTCACTTGATGACCGCTAGATGGGCTTGTAGCTCAGTTGGGAGAGCGCTTGAATGGCATTCAAGAGGTCAAGGGTTCGATTCCCTTCAGGTCCACCAAATTAAAAGAGTAAAACCCCTGATAAATCGGGGGTTTTTTGTTATTTGTGTATAAGGGTGCCCCAATTACTTGGTAGGAATAGGGTAAATACTGCAATTTTACTGCAATTAAAATTCAAAAGAAATACCTTTCCTGGGGTCTAGAAGTATATTGAAGCAGTTATAGTTTACGACGCGAACCATTCTAAAGCAAGTTTGGCAGTTAATGGGTTTTATAAATACACAACGGTTTTTCCCCTTGGAGAACCAAACGTATTTTCTCGTTGACACAATGGCTTTTCTTGGTATTATAATCTATCAAGAGGTCAGGGGTTCGATTCCCCTCAGGTCCATCAAATGAAATAAAGGGTTTGCGAAATCGTAAACTTTTTTATTTTGCCTTTGGGATAGCCACTAAACTATTTGAGTCTTTAATAAGTGAATACGATAAATACTGAAGTTTATTTGTATTGTCAAATCCAAGAATAGGTAATATAATAAAACTGGACATTTAATCGGCGAAAAACAAAATTGCCGACAGAACGTCCAGGAAGGTGTAACGATTGAAAGAAACTACAGCTAATAAAATTAGAGAAATGGCTATGCAAAATAACGGATTCATCCATACCAAAGATGTTGTTATCAATAAAATCTCGAAAACCCATCTAACCACTATGGTGAATCTAGGATACTTGGAACGGGTTAAGAAAGGTCTATACCGCCTTACGGAATTAGAATCAGTGGCTTATGAATACTTCGTTGACGCTCAAAAAGCTATTCCTCAGGGTGTCATTTGTTTTTTTTCCGCTTTAAAGTATCATAATCTTACAACTATCAATCCAAGTGATATTCATATAGCAATTCCACGCAAATCAAAGACAGTGCTGCCGGAGTATCCTCCGGTTAAAATTCACTACCTCGGTGACAAATATTTCGATATTGGAATAGATCATGTTTCCATCCGGAGTGAGACTATAAAAATTTATACCAAGGAAAAAACTTTATGTGATTGCATTAAATATCGAAACAAAGTCGGAACCGACCAAATGGTCGAAGCATTTAAGACGTACTTAAGAGATAAAGCTCATCGCGATTTACCATTATTAATAAATATAGCTGAACAGTGCGGAGTAGCCGAAGCAGTCAGGAATTACGCAGAGGTACTCATATGAGTGAGATAAAAAACATGACTGCTTCAGTCAGGGATCGGCTGCTGCGAATCGCGAAACAAGAGAAGCTGGATTTCGATCAGGTAATCCTTTTATATATGCAAGAACGACTGCTCTATCGGATATCACAATCCCAATATTCGAACAACCTTTTTTTAAAGGGAGGGCTTTTTTTATTTAATGTTTTAGGATTAAAAAATCGGGCAACTCAAGATATTGATCTTTTGGCAAGAAATATTAGCAATGATGATCAGCGGCTTCAAACAGTATTTAAAGAAGTAGCCTCTGTTGGTTGTAATGATGGACTAGTCTTTCAACCGGAAGGAATAACTGTGGAAATAATTACGAAGGATGCTGATTATCAGGGTAAGAGAGTTAAAATTCCTTGCAAACTTGGAGTTGTTCCAAAGGTTCTTCAAATTGACTTGGGATTTAGTGATATTATTATTCCTCGGCCACAAGAAATGACTTACCCGGTATTACTAGAAGATAACATGGTTCCATACATTATGTGTTATTCCATTGATTCGGTTGTTGCCGAAAAGTTTGAGGCTATGGTTAAACTGGCTAATCTAAACAGTAGAATGAAAGACTTCTTTGATGTATATAGTCTAATTACGACTCAAAATTTTGATGGCCGGATACTACAGGAAGCGATATCAGAGACTTTTAGTCGCCGGGGTACACCGATTGAGAAAGAACTTTACATTTTTACTGTTGATTTTAAAAACGATCCGGAAAAACAAAAGCAATGGCTTGCTTTTTTAAATAAACTTAAAGAACCAATTTCGATTGAATTTACCGAAGTAGTTTCACAAATCGAGATATTTATCTCCCCAGTATGGGAGAAGATTTGTCGAGAAGAAGAATTTTTTAGAATATGGAAAAACGCGCCCAGAACTTGGGAACCATATCAATCCTAGCTTGTAGGAAATTTTACTTAATGACCTAAAAAAATAAATATAGATACAATGAAAATGGCAGCTGATAGTAAATGAACAACAACTAAAACTAGTTTTTAACAATAGGCTATTTTACAGGTGTTTAAGAACTTGGATGAACGATAAAAATTCCCAAAACTGTAATTGAAGCTGACTCTTGATCAGCGTGCCCGAGGTTCGAGCCCTCAGTAATGTATTCCGCGGTCAGCTTTCCTTAGCAAAGGAGGTTTTTTTAAGTTTGGGTAAAGCCATGCTAATAGTTGAATGTCCTAAATCTTCATAGACATTTATGCGAGGGTGGCAGGAAAATACAAATATGAATGGAAAATTAATCTAAAAGAATGTTATTTATTTTTAAAGGGGCGGAGCAATAAATGGCATCTTCATATTTGTATGAAAAAGAAATTTGGCATACGGGATTAGGTAAACATAAAGTTATTAAGGGAAATAGTAAATATTTAGTTGAACAAATGGCTAATTCTCAGCTAAAAGAATGGGAGGCCATGTGGGAAAAGAAAAAAGCTATCCAATCTAGAGAACGGGCTCGTTTAGCCGCAGCTCAAGAAAAAGAACAAAAGAAGGCGTTGGCAATTGAGGCTACTAAAGAAGCCCAATCAGCTCTTAAGGCTTTAGACGAAACACTTTTCTATACATTGAAAATAGATGATCGAGTTAAGTGGGAATCGTTAAAAAGTCATGAAAAATTTAATAAACCCAAACCTAAAAAGCCAACTTTGTATGATAAACCTATTGAACCAGATGAATCAAGTCTTAAATATAGACCCCGTTTAGGCCTTCTTGGATATTTTTCAAAGAAAATCAAAGAGAAAAGAGTAAATTCAGCAAAGGAATTATTTAAAGCTGATCACACTCTTTGGGAAACTCAAATTCAACAAGTTGAAAATGATAATATCTTTCTTCAGGTAGAATATAAAAAAGAAGTAGAGAAATGGGAGCAGGAAAAACAAGCCTTTTTAAAAGAACAGGAAGAGAAAAACGCTGCTATTGACGAAAGAAAGCATTTATATGAAATAAAAGATCCTAACGCAATTACCGACTATTGTAATATGGTTTTATCTAACTCAAAATACCCAGACTATTTTCCACAAGACTTTGACCTAGAATATAATCCCAACAATGGAATTGTTGTTATTAATTATTCACTTCCGGCTCCAAATGTTATACCAAAGATAAAAGAAGTGAAATTTATTCAATCCCGAAATGAGCTTTCAGAAATATTCGTTTCCGAAGCTGAAACTAATAAACGTTATGATTCGTTGCTTTACCAAATATGTTTACGCACAATCCATGAATTATTTGAAGCTGATCTTCTCAATGCTTTAAATGCAGTTGTATTTAATGGATGGGTTTGTTCAATCAATCCATCAACCGGGAAAGAGGTTAATAGCTGTGTGTTATCAGTATCAATCAATAAAAGCGAGTTATCAGAGGTCGATTTGGCAAACGTTGATCCTAAAGCTTGCTTTAAATCTTTTAAGGGTGTTGGGAGTTCCAAATTACATAGCTTGACAGCCGTTGCACCAGTACTTAATTTTGATAAAAACGATAGTCGTTTTATTTCTAGTTATGAAGTAGCTAATACTTTGGATGAAACTGTCAACCTTGCCGCGATGGATTGGGAAGATTTTGAACATCTTATCCGAGAAATTTTTGAAAAGGAATTTTCAGTATCAGGAGGGGAAGTTAAAGTAACTCAAGCTTCTCGGGATGGCGGTGTTGACGCTGTTGCATTTGATCCTGATCCCATTCGAGGAGGGAAAATTGTTATTCAAGCTAAACGTTATACTAACACTGTAGGTGTTTCCGCTGTTAGAGATTTGTATGGAACAGTGATGAATGAAGGAGCTACTAAAGGAATTTTAGTTACAACTGCAGATTATGGCCCAGATGCCTATGAATTTGCCAAAGGTAAACCTTTAACTTTACTAAATGGAGCCAACTTATTAAGTTTACTTGAAAAACATGGTCAAAAAGCTAAAATCGATTTGAAAGAAGCAAAAAAGATAATTAATAATTAAGGGACATAAACTACCATTTTTATTTCTATCTAAAAAACTGCTTCCTTTTCCCACAAGTGATTTTAATCAAAATACGTTATGTACGAAATTTCATTATTCAACCTGTCAGCAGGAAAAATTTTTCTGAATAAATCCAGAAAATAATCATCCGTCATACTTGCAATAAAGTCTGTAACTATATCATGCTTGTCAGCAATGATTTTTCTGTTTCCATTACGATAGCAGCTTCCCTGGATAGGGTGATTTAAATAATGCTTAAAAATAATTGAATCATAATTCCGATAGGTAATGTCATCCACAAATTGATTGTAGATTTTCTCCATCATGGGCTTAATTATATTATCATAAGGTTCAACGATCTTGGGACTATTATAAATCTTCTTGAAGTTATCATCCTGTATAGTTTTAATATCATCAAATATTTCTTGATCCATTGAAATATAATGCTTACCCAGACTATTCTTAACAATATTAGTTATCACACTGTTTATGATAGTTGCATTTTTTCCATCAAGATACTTGCCTGATCCGAGGTTATCCGCTTCAAAATTTGCCTTTTTTGCATCTTGACGATCCTTTCCTACATATGCGAGCATATCACTAATTCTGACAACACAGCCTTCCAGCGTTGCCGGATGTAATTTGTTCATATATACTTCATCGCTATAACATTTTTCCAGCATCTCATTATATTCTGTAAAAGTTTTAAGGCCACTTGGATGATATTCCTTAAAAGTTTTTTCTCCGTTATGGCATAAGATCCCATCGAGTGTTTGTAAAGTCAAATTTGTTTTTAAAATTGTCTTAAATACTCTTACACTGTGGACATTGTGATTGAATGATCTTCCAGTATTTTGAGAGTATAAGTTACATAAATAAGATTCTCCTCTGTGACCAAAAGGAGTATGACCCATATCATGTCCTAAAGCAATTGCTTCAATAAGTTCCAGATTTAATTTTAAAGCATGGCCTATAGTCCGTCCAATACGAGATACAAGTTGGACATGCAGGGCACGTCTGGTAATATCATCATTCTTATAGAATGAAAAGACCTGAGTTTTATCAGTATACCTATTATACTGCAAGCTGTGGATAATTTTGTCACAATCAACCGCAAAAGGGGACCTTAACAAATCATCATCTGACTTAGAAAAAAATTCGCGAAGACCTTGTGCTGATTTACAAGCATATGGTGATAGAAAATTATCATAGCTATCCATAATGTCTTGAAGTTGTTTTTCCTGTTCTGCACTAAATTCAAAATAATTACTCATAATATGTCATTACCCCCAAAGTTAAAGAAACATAATTATAGGACCATCAAGATCAATTTTGGTAAAAATTCTTAAATGTTAAACGAATATCAGATAACATAGTTCATTATAGTTGTTTGAAAGACAACTCATTTAGAAACTTCGTTCTTTTACTTTACTGAGAACTTACGGGTTACCAATATTTATAATTCAAAGAAATGTTAACCTTTCGCCTTTCCCGGTCCATAATTATTCTTATATTGCATATTCCATATATAAACATTTTATTTAAAATTTCAAGTAAAATCAATAAAAACCGACCAGATTTTTAGTATATTGTAGGGACAATAAGTACGAGAAAACACTAAACAGCCATTATCGACAAGTTATTTGGTGTTTAAAACTCAGCCCATTCTTTCAAGTATCCTAATTTCTGCAAAAGACTTCACATCTGCTGCAATGAAAGTGATTCCTTTTTTCCTAAGCTTCTTAATCCAATGTGTGGTTTCAATGGCATTACTTATTTACATGAACAATACCAAATAAAGAATCCCTGATAAAATAAAAAAACCAACCCGGATCGCAAAGATGCGGGTTGGTCCTCAGGTTGTTTTTTAAAAAAACCCTTGAACTGGCCGTCAAAGAATTTGCAAAGAATGTCAAAGAATTTTTACGAATTTCGGAGAACATAAAGAATTTACAAATTGTAACAAGTGGCCATTTTACAGTCATTTTAGAACTCGTGAGAACACCTAAAAACGTAAAAAATTGAATGGCTCCGGAATGGCATTCAAGAGGTCAAGGGTTCGATTCCCTTCAGGTCCACCAAATAAAACAATTAAAACTCGCTAAGAAGCGAGTTTTTTATTTTATTTGGAAGTTGGAAGAGCGAAGGGTAGGGAGTTCGTTTTTTTATTGATTGAGGAACATGGGGAGAAGTGGTAAAATTAAGGACAAACGGGTATCCCTAAAGGAGTGAATTTCAATGACTGAAAAAGAAATGCTCGAACTATTATTACAGAAGGTGACTGAACAAGGCGTAATTTTAAAAGACCATAGTACAACTTTAAAAGAGCAAGGCGTAATTTTAAAAGACCATAGTACAACTTTAAAAGAACAAGGCGCAATCCTTCAAGCCCTCCGGCATGGGCAGGAGATTCAAAAGGCGGAGATTGACCGTTTGAATGTAACAGCAGCCCAGATCCAAGGGGAACAGGTCGAAATCAGGGAAATTATAGATAATCTGGCTGGAGACGTTTCTTTTCTAGTCCGTAAAGCAGCCAAACATGATGACGATATTCGAGAATTAAAGCGGATCAAATAAAGTTAAAACCGGAAAACACTCCAGTTTTTTGTATAGGAAAACCCTGGGCTAAGCGTGGGTTCAAAAAGGCTTTTAAGAGGCTATTACACTATTTACACTATCCTACCAGCCATTTTAAAACACTTTCCCAGCTAGAGGTAGCTTTGACCTCCGAAGTCGGAGCTTTGGGCTTGGAGCCCGTAGCTTTGACCTCTGAACCCGTAGCTTTAACCTTCGAATCCCGTTTCTTAAACTTCAAAAGGCGGTTTCGAACTTCGCACAAGCAGTTTAAAACCAACAAAGACCGGCTTTCCAACTCCAAATAAGCAGTCCCAAACTCCGCATCGGCTGTTCCCAACTCCAAATATTAGTTTAAAAAGTTTAAGCTGTGTTATTAAGAATGGTTGATTGAAATATCTGTTTATAAAACTTTAACACCAGAGAATATCTTCTGTCGAGGCGCTGATTTATTATGGATATCAGGTTACTTTGGCTAGAGATGGTCGGGAAGCGATTAGACTTTATAAGAAAGCTGACGAGACAGGGAAGCCTTTTGAGGACCACTCCGCGGTTTCTTTAACGATTAGGCGATAACCCCGGTTTGATGGGGTGTATCTTAAGGGTATTCCCGGGGGCGGGGCGCTAAATAATGCGCAATCCTAAAAATCAGTCCCAATAATTAATCGACATAACAATTAGTCGCCAAAGAGGAAAACATGTTAAAATGTTGATTTAATCTATTATTTATTATAAGCTAAATATATAAATGGGTAGACAATCTGTTTCTTATTGGGAGGTTTTCGCAAAAAAAAAAATTAGAAAGGTGGAGAAAAAGAGATGAGGTTCAAGTTGGCAGTAGTATTTTTGGTGATGGTGATCGGGACGGTTTTTGTGGCAGGGTGTTCCGACAAAGAAAAAGCGATCGGCGCTGCCGTGGCGAATGGCGACACAGCCGAAGCACAAAGTTTGCTCGACCAGGGAGCGGATCCAAATTCAAAAACTGATAACGGAAAAACCCTGTTGATGCTGGCGGCCTATTTAGGCCATACGGATATCGCCAAGTTATTGATTGACAAAGGCGCGGACGTTAACGCCAAAGATCAAGATGGTAAAAGGGCCTTAATGTACGCGGCTGAAAAAAACAATCTTGAAATTGGCAAGCTTCTTTTAGAGAAGGGGGCCGATCCTAATAGCGCCGATAATAGCGGCAAAACTGCCTTAATGTACACCGCAGAAAAAGGACATGTTGAATTTGCCGAACTCCTTTTGGAAAACGGGGCCGATTTAAATGCCGTCGCTAATAATGGTAAAACTGCTTTACAAATTGCCCGGGACAACAATCAAACCGCAATGGTCGACTTGTTAAGCAATTGGGGAAAGACTGCCGCTACCGAAACTTCTGATCCAACTTCCGAAACAATGACGACTCCGACTCAAAATGCTATTGCTTCACTTAATGAACAGTTAGGGTCGATCTTTTTTGATTTTGACAAATCTGAAATCAAGGCCGATCAAATAAAAACTTTAGATGATAATTTGGCGGTTTTAAAAGCCCATCCGGAACTTTATGTCATTTTAGGCGCTCATGCCGATGAACGGGGTAGCCGGGATTATAACATTGAGTTATCCGCCCGGCGCGCTGTTTCGATTAAAGAATATTTGATCGAGGCGGGCATTGGCGAGGAACATTTCATTGTATACGCTTACGGCAAGGACCACCCGTTTAAAAAAGGACGGGACGAAGCTTCCCAGAGTTTAAACCGGCGGGTTGATATTTTAATGTGGGACACCAAGCTTTCCAGCGATCAGGTGCTATCAGAAACGTTAAAATAAATCAAACGTCCCCTGTTTGAGGAAGTTTCATCCAAATTTACCCCGGCTCTGCCCTTTTAGCGGACCGGGGTAAATATACATCTATAATATGGAGCGTGTAAAATGAATTTTACCGAACAAAAAAACTATATAATAGCGGTATTTGTTTCGTTAACAATTCATTTTTTCTTATTGACAATCGCTATTCCGGCTCCGAAAAAGACGGAATTAACAACATTTCCTGTGAGTCTAGTAGAAATCTCCCCCGATGACAAAACCCGTCAAATATCAGTGGCGCTGAACACCTCGGGGAAAGGCTCTAAGAAGGAAGAGGCTACGGCAGCCGACACCTTCGTGGAAAAACCCGACAACCAAAGCGTCTCCAGGGAGAATACAAAAATAAGATCCGAAGTAAAACCGGCTCATCCTTTAAAAGACACCGCCCTGCTTTCTGAAGAAGAAGCGGTTGCGGCTTCCGATACCTCCGTGAAAAAACCTGAAAATCAAAGGGCCTCCAATGGGGATGCCGAAGAATTAACCGGTCCCGGAGATTCAGGCGTCGGGGAACCACAGAGTTTCGGGACAGGAGAGGCAATGGTTGAAATCATCGGACCCATGCCAATCTATCCACCCGCCGCTCTAAAAGAAGGAAAAGAAGGGGAGACGGCTTTACGGATTCTGGTCAATGCCGGCGGCCAATTGGAGCTGGTAATAGTGACAAAATCATCGGGAGATATTAGGCTCGACTATGCGGCTGCTTCTTCCATCGAACGAAAGTGGAAGTTTGCGCCGCTAAACGAAGGCTATTACATTGATCTGGTTTTTTCTTTCGATATTCACATTGGAGCTTCAGTTAAGTTTCTAGCCTCTAGAACCCGATCTTAAGTCCGGATATATCACCCATAAAACGGGAGCTCCCCGGTGATAAATATTTTCTGGACCATGCTGGAAAGGGAGGTTGCGATGAGACCCCAAATAATCAATTATGCCATGCTGTTGATCCTAACCGGCTGTTCAATCATGGCGACGGTTTGGGCCGGTCCCACAGACAAAACCGCCATCATGCCGCCGGAGTTCAAGCCGCTTGCCGTGAATGATCAAATGGGTACACCTAATTTAACAGCCAGGCTCGGTTTTAAAAGCCCGGGCCGCTGGAACCCGGGGCAGGTTGTAAATTTGGATTTGTTCGCCTATGATTTGCAAGACATCCGGAAGTTTAGAACGGATGTGAAATATAATCCCAAACAGCTCAGGCTGGTTCACGTTTCGAGGGGCGTCTTTTTAGTCGAGGGCCCAGGTTTGGCCGAGTGGAACAGCGGCGCCATCGATGCTCAAAACGGTTTAGTCGCTAATATCTCCGGTATCCGTAACCAATCTTTCAGTGGTAAAGAAACTGCCCTGATACGGCTGGACTTTATCGTCATCGGCGTCGGAAGCGGGCAAATATCCCTGGATAATCTTAAGATTATTAGT
This sequence comes from Bacillota bacterium, assembly GCA_023394955.1. Classification (GTDB taxonomy): domain Bacteria; phylum Bacillota; class UBA4882; order UBA8346; family UBA8346; genus JAAYHS01. The sequence goes on along the minus strand of JAEWZY010000041.1, from coordinate 59,296 downwards.
TCAAACGGGGTTGAGAGGGCTTTTGATTTTACCCCGTTGGAATATCAGATTAAGTAATCTTGGAAATTAAAGCTTTTGTTTGGAAGTTTAAAGAGTGCTATCGCTAATTACGAATGAATTTTACTCAAAACCCAATGCAAATGCTTTGAGTAAAAATAAACTTCATAGGTTGTGTCGTCTTGCCTCAAGTTAAAGTAAACTTTGGCGAACCGCCCCTCAGGAACAGTCCGGGTCGAAGTCACTTCAAAGTCACGATATTTTTCGCCGCGCCACGTGAACAACATGGGCATTATCGTTCCATCCATCTGAAATGCTACTAACACTCCGATTTGTTCGTTAATTATCTTGATCATCATTCCCTCCGGTTATTTTTAAATATAACATAGAAAAGTCAATTTTAGAAGTTTTAGATGTTGAATAGTTGTTATAATAACCAAGGGGAAGGAGAAATGACATTTAGTGTTATAGATTGATTAAAATAACTACTAGTGAGATAATGTATATCGTAAGGATTTATCAGCGTAAACTGAGATGATCTTACTTCGAAAGTATAATCAAGCGATGGAGATTAAGATGATCAAGGTCCTGATTGCGGACGATGAGGAAAAGGTCTGCACACTCATTCACAAATTGGTGAATTGGAATGAATTCGGTATGGAAGTGGTGGCTACGGCGTATAATGGCTTTGAAGCGCTGGAGCTTACAGAAAAGCTGGCGCCGGATCTCGTCATTACTGATATCCGGATGCCGGGCTATGACGGTATCGAGCTAATTTCAAAGGCAAAGGAGATCAGCGACCGGATCGAGTTCATAATTATCAGCGGATACAGGCATTTTGAATATGCGCAAAATGCCATTAAATACGGGGTTAGTGATTATTTGTTAAAGCCAATAAAAAAAGAGGAGTTAGTCGACACACTTGAAAAAATTCGTTTGCAATATCTTAAGCGCGCGGAACAGCTATCTACACAAGAGCAGTTACGTTTACGCATTCAGGACGATACCAGCAAGCAGAGAGAACAGCTGTTTTTGGATTTGTTAGAAGATTTTGCAAGACCAGTAGCCGGCCTGGAGGAGCTAAATAAAACCTATTGTTTTCAGCTTGTTGGAGGAATTTTTCAGCTTACAGCTATAAAAATCGATCCTCCCTATGAGGACTTTAACCGGGACAGCATTAAAGTATTGTATGAGAAGGTTAGAAAAATATTGGATTCCATTTTACGCGAGAGCTGTTGCGAAATGGAAATTTACTGCAAGGATACTATCGTTTATGTTCTGCTTAATTATCCGGCGGAAGAATGCCCATCTTTGCGTCGTCAGCTAAAGGCGGTCATGGCGGAACTTTTGGTTCAACAGACCGTATTCGATGGGGTTTGCTTCACCCTCTGTGTGGGAAAACCAATCGAGGACATAACTAAGTTGACACACTGTTTCAACTCGATCGAGAACACAGTCTTCCAAAGACTGGTGGAGGGAACCGGGAAGATCTTAAGCGATGAAGCGACCGGTATTGAATACGCCCCAATCGGGCAGGATTCCCTTTTGGGGGAATTCAGGCGGGTGATGTCCCAAGCCGTCGAACTGCTGGATTTACCAGCGGCTCTGGCAGCGGTTGACACTTTAGCCAGGGCTGTCCAGGCCAATAAAAAACTAAAGGGTAGCAGTGTTTATCAATTGATTTTGGCGGCCGGAGAAATGTTTATGGTGATAATTAAAAACACCCAATACGATATGGAAATTCCTATGGAATCATACGAAGAATTCAAAACCCGCCTGATGCTTTGTAGGACTTTGGAACAGCTGTTTAAAGCGGCCAATTTATTAGTCGGAAATCTGATCGGGTTGATCCTCCAAAGGAAAAGCCAGGCCGATAATAGGCCTATCCGGATGGCCAAGGAGTATATCCAGAAAAATTATATGAATCCGATTGGACTGGAAGAAATCAGCGCTATGCTAGGGTTTAACCTCTCATATTTCAGTGCCCTTTTCAAAAAGGAAACTGGAAAAAATTTTTTGGAATATCTCAGTGGAGTGCGGATCGCCAACGCCAAAGAGCTTTTGAGAGAGACCAACCTGAGCATTGCTGAAATTTGCAACCGTGTCGGGTATTTGGACCAAAAGCATTTTATTGCAACCTTTAAAAAATATGCCGGAATCAAACCCGGGGAATTCCGCAAGCTTTATTCTTAGGAGTTCAACTTTCGTACTACAAAATTGACTATAATGTATAAAAACCCAGGTGCGAAAGTTGTATTAGGAGATACAGTTTGGAACGAAAACACGGTCGCTATTTGTGTTACCGCTCTTTTCTAGCCATTGCCGTTATGGGGATAACCATTGTCCTGTTGCTGTATTTCTTGTTTATTGCTGCAGGCCGGGATAACCTGTTTTTTTGGGCCGTTGGCGGCGGCGTCCTAATATTCGTGGTTGAGGTTTATGCTATCTACCATCATATCTACAAACCTTATGTCGAAACCAAAAAGATGTTGGATCTGTTTACTACCGGTTTCAAGGTTGAAGGCTTGTTCGATATGCGGTTTTCTTTTACCCCCCAAATGGAACAAGCCTTATTAAAGCTTAAAGGGTTTATTAACACCAATGAAATATTAAGGGTGAGCAAGCGCCAGGCCCAGTTTTTGGCATTGCAAAATCAGATTAATCCTCATTTTTTATATAACACCCTGGAGGGGATTCGTGGCGAAGCTCTCGGCGCCGGACTCAATAATGTGGCGGAAATGACCGAGGCTTTGGCCAGGTTTTTCCGGTACACCATTTCCAATCTGGATAACTTCGTCTTTTTAGAAGATGAGCTTTCCAATATTGAAAACTATTTTTTTATCCAGCAATACCGTTTCGGTTCCCGTTTACAGTTGGTGGTGGAGTATGACGACCCCCAAAATAGTACAGCCATTTTAGGGTACAAGCTGCCAAAATTGACGTTACAGCCAATTGTGGAAAATGCAATCATCCACGGAATTGAGCGTAAGGTGGGTATTGGAACAGTACGCATTAAGCTAGAAACAACCCGAACCCGTTTGTTAATCACCATCTCCGACGATGGTGCGGGTATGGACGACATCCATTTACAGCAATTGAACGAAAAGTTAAATAACTCATCTTTGGACTATATCAAATCCGATTCCGAGGAAAAGGGGGGCATTGCTCTGGTAAATGTAAATAAACGGATCCAACTGCTGTTCGGAGAGGAATATGGAATTTGCGTTTATAGCACCAAAGGGGTTGGAACCGATGTGGAAATTACCCTTCCGTTATTAACGAACATACAGGAACAGGCCATCCTTAAGGTATAAGAGCCTAGAAAAAATGCGACCGGAAATTTTGCGCTTGGAAAAAGTGATCACCTCCGAAAACGGCGGGATACTTTTGAACAATTTTAATTTCCATGTTTTTCAAGGGGAGATCATGGGCTTACTCCCCATAAGTCAGCATGGTCTGGAGAGCTTGATCCAATTAATCTGCCGCAACCTTCCCTTATATTACGGCTTTATTTATTTTGGCGAAAAACTGGTCAACAGTTATGCCAACAGCCCCTTGACCCGGAATAAGGTTGCCGTAATCGAAAAGCAGTATAAACTGATTGAAAATTTGACAGTGGCGGATAATATCTTTGTTATGCGTCATGGTTTTAAAAAGTATCTAATTGATTCCAAAATCCTGAATTTACAGTTTGAGAGGTTTGCCAAGGAGATAGGAGTCGATTTACATGGCGAGCAACAGGTGCAAGATTTAACTTACTATGAAAAATGTATTGTGGAGCTGCTAAGAGCCGTTATTGGCGGGGCGAAGTTAATTGTGATCCGTGATCTAAGCAATTTTATCAGCGCAACTGACCTGATCAGGTTTCATAGGCTGATGCGAAAATATACCGATCGAGGTGTTTCATTCTTATACATCTGCAGCCATCATCAGGAAGCTTTTTCGATCTGCGATAAAATTTGTTTGATGGAAAACGGTAAAGCTCGCAAGGTTTTGGGAAGGGACGAATTCAAAGAAGAAAAAATTCTGCCCTTTACCAATGAGTTCTACAAAAACTTTCATAACCGGCAGGCTCTGCCGGAATGGCTGAATGATTTTCCATGGGTCTACCAGAGCAAAACCGCCGTACTAGGCGAAGGTTTTGATATTGAAAAGCCGTCCAAACCCTATAAAATCCAAAAGCCGGTATTGGAATTTGAAAATGTTTCCATAGGGATCATCCAACAGCTTTCCTTTAGCATCAAAGAAGGAGAATGTGTGGTGTTGTTGGACAAGAACAACACTGTGTACAGCGACATCTTGGCGCTGCTAAGTTGTGAAGAGAAACCGCAAACAGGGAAAATTCTCTTAAATGAAGCGATTCTTACCAAGAAGGCTGTTAATTCAATAGGTTTTATCCCGGAAAAACCAATTCAAAATATCTTATTTAAAGAAATGAGTTTCTTAGATAATATGTGTTTTACTGCGGACGAAAAGCTGAAATTTTTCTGGATGCGAAAAGGGTATAAGAAGAGTATTGTCAAGGAGTACGGGCCGATTATCGGTCCGGATATCGAAGCTCCGGACATTACTAAGCTATCGGCCCAATCTTTGTATAACCTGGTGTATTATCGGGTCCACTTCCAAAATCCAAGGCTGGCTGTTTGTAACAACCCATTTTTCGAGGGTGATATGGCGGTGCGCTTCCAAATACTTAACTTAATCAAAGTGCTTTTAGAGAAGAAAATTACTGTGCTTATTTTGGCGGTAAACCTTTCCGACTTTCTGTTAATCGCAGATCGTCTGTTTGTCTTAGAAAACGGAGTGTTAATCGAGGAATTGTACAGCAGTGATTCCCAGACCCTCACCCGAAACCTTCAGTGAACCCTAAATTACTAACTTCCAAAAAATCCACCCTGAATTCTAAAATACCCCCCATAGATAATGATTAAATTTTTGTTATAATTTGATTAAGGATTAAATTCTATATAATCGTAGTTTATCGGTTTAGAATTATTACAAATCAAGATAGGTGAACTTAAGTGTCGGATTATATTGTAAAAATGGAGCATATTTTCAAGTCATTCCCCGGGGTGAAAGCATTAGACGATGTTTCGTTTTATTTAAAATCAGGCGAAGTTATGGCGCTTTTGGGGGAAAATGGCGCCGGTAAATCCACCCTGGTGAAAATTCTCTCCGGTGTCTATACCCGTGACAGCGGAGAAGTCAGTGTTTTCGGGAAAAAGGCGGGTAACCTGACCCCCCAAAAAGCGCAGGCGTTAGGCATTGCCATTATCCACCAGGAACTTAATATGTGTTCGCATCTGACTGTTGCCGAAAACATTTTTCTCGGTAGAGAAAAGCGTTGTGGCGGAGTTTTATCCGATAAAGAGATGAACGTGGAAGCCAGCAAACTGTTGAATAGGCTAAAAATAGAACTCGATCCCCAAACGATGGTCGGGGATTTATCTGTATCCAAGCAACAAATGGTGGAAATCGCTAAAGCCCTTTCCACCAACGCCAGAGTGTTGATCATGGATGAGCCCACTAGTGCGCTGACCAGTAAGGAAATCGACGAACTTTTCGCCATTATCAGGGAATTAAAGCAGAGTGGCTGCGGGATCGTGTATATATCCCACCGCCTGGAGGAACTGCAGTATATCGTCGATCGGGTAACTATTATGCGTGACGGCAAGTTCATTACCAGCGCCGCTTTTAAAGAAATAACCATGCCGCAAATTATTGCCAACATGGTCGGGCGGGAAATCAAAGAAAAGTTTCCCCGGGTCAAAACGGAGCAGGGTCAAAAAGTCTTCGCGGTGAAAAATATCAATGCCGGTAAAATGGTGCGCGATATAAGCTTTGACTTATATGCGGGAGAAATAGTAGGAATCGCCGGTCTAATGGGAGCGGGACGCACCGAAACCACCAGAGCGATTTTTGGAGTTGATCCAAAGGAGACGGGAGAAGTATACATCAACGGAGAACCGGTTGCTATAAACTGCCCTCTGGATGCAATCAAAGCCGGACTTGTCCTTGCGCCGGAGGACCGTAAGAAAGATGGACTTTGCACCGGTTTGAGCATCAAGGAAAATATCGCGTTACCGAACTTGGATATTCTATGTAATGGCCTGGGCGTTGTAAACCGGAAAAAAGAAGCGGAAATGGTCGAAAAAGCTGTTTCCAGCCTGAACATAAAGCTATCTAATGCCGAAAACGATGCTGCCAGCCTTTCGGGGGGTAATCAACAAAAGGTGGTAGTAGCCAAATGGTTAGCTAGAAATTCTAAGGTGGTAATTTTTGATGAACCTACCCGTGGGATTGATATTGCCGCTAAAGTTGAAATTTATAATATCATGAATGAGCTGAAGCAACAGGGAATAGGCGTGTTGTTTGTTTCATCGGAAATGTCGGAGATAATGGGGATCAGCGACCGGATCTTAGTAATGTGCGACGGCAGAATCACCGGCGAGCTGAGCGGTGAGGATGTATCCCAAAATACGATCTTGGAATATGCTACTCGCTTCGAAAGCAAAGCTATTGCCGGATAGTCGTCTACGTAGGTTTTGCCGGAAGCCCAAATGTGACCTAATATGCCTCGCGCCTCTTGCCTGTGGCCTAAAACTAATAAAATTAGGGGTAACATAATTATGGAGAATAATGTGTTAAAAAGGTTATTAAGCATTAGGGGAATGGGTCAGGTAATCACAGTAGGTATTGGCTTGATAATGATGTGTATTGTTTTCGGAATCATTAACCCCTTATTCTTCTCGTCAATTAATATTGCCAACCTGTTACGCCAGATTGCGCCGATTCTTTTAATAGGAATAGCTCAATCCTTTGTATTAATTACAGGCAACATCGATCTTTCAATCGGTTCAGTGGTCGGGATGAGCTGTATGGTGTCGGCAACCTTAATGACACGCGGGGTAAACCCGTGGGTTGCCGCGGGAATTACCGTCGTGATTTGTATCTTGACCGGTGTTCTTAATGGTTTTTTGGTTTCCGGCTGCAAGCTTCCTTCATTCATCGCTACTTTGGGTACAATGACCATCGCCCGTGGCGTAGCCCAAATTGTGAATAATAATTACAATACTAATCTGATTGGTGACGGCCCCGTTGCCAACGCCTTCCGCGACTTTTTCTACTATGGAAAAACCCTGGGGGTTTTCAACCCGATCATTATTGCAGTGGCATTATGGTTTGTTTTTAACTTCTTGCTCAGTAAAACCAGGACCGGACGGCATATTTACGCGACCGGAAGTAATCTGGAAGCGGCCCGTCTTTCCGGAGTCAATACTTTGAACACAGTGATCAAGGCCTATGTGGTAAGCGCTTTCTGTTCAAGTATTGTAGGACTGATTACCTGCGCCACCACTGGTATGGGTACTATGGATGCGGGTAACTCGTATGAACTGTATGCTGTTGCCGCGGCTGTTATTGGCGGCGTAAGTACCCTAGGAGGACAGGGGATTTTACTGGGCACAGTTGTCGGCGCATGTATCTGGGGCGCCTTGGCAAACGGTTTGCAATTCGCGGGCGCGCCGGTTGCCATCCGTAATATTGTAATCGGCATTATTGTGGTGTTATCAGTATTTATGGATGTGATTGTACGCAGCAGGAGAACTGATAAGGCCAAAACAAAAACCATTATAAAAACAGCAGTGGAAAAACCTTGTTAATAAAAGCCAAAAGGCTTTTATATAAAAGGAGGAAAAAAGTTTATGAAAAAGACAAGTGTCCTATTGCTAATTTTGGCACTAATCATCATGGTCTGTGCTGTATCAGTCTTTGCCGCGCCTACGTATAAAGTTTTTCTGATTACCATGGATCAAATGGATCAGTATTGGGCGGGAATTGATCAAGGCTGTAAAAAAGCTGCCGCTGAGTTGGGCAATGTTGATTACAGATGGACCGCTCCGGATGTGAAAGACGATGCCAAGCAAATTGAGATGATTAATAATGCGGTAGCCAACGGCGCTAATGTCATTTTATTGGCGGCCAACGGTCCGGATGCTGTGACCGCAGCATTGAAAGAAGCTCAAGCTAAGAAAGTTCAAATTGTATACGTTGATTCTCCTGCAAAATTTCCCGCAGTTGCAACCTATGCAACTAATAACGAAGGAGCGGGCAAAACAGCCGGTAATGAAATGCTCAAGAACCTTCAAAAAGCCGGCATTAAAAATGGCAAAATCGGTGTTATCAGTGTTAACGCCGCAACAGCTTCTACCGTCGCCCGTGAGAAGGGCTTTCGGGCGGCTTTTGAAGGCAAGGGCTATACCATCTTAGCCTCCCAGTACTGCGATGGTGATGCTGCCAGGGCAAAAGATATCGCTACCAACTTTATTACCCAAGGTTGCGTCGGCATCTTTGGCGCTAATGAGGGTTCCGCGGTTGGCACCGGTAATGCTATTAGAGAGTCCGGTCAACCAGTGATCGGTATCGGCTTTGATTCTTCCGATGCTATTAAGAGTTTGCTCAAGAATGGATTTTTAAAGGCGACTATGGTTCAAAATCCATCGGTAATGGGTTATGAAGGCTTAAAGAAGGCTGTTAATGTTTTAGCGGGCAAGGATAAGGCTGATGGTAGTGTCGTGGATACAGGCGTATCGGTAGTCACTGAGTAATCCATATGCTTACTTACGTATTAAGAATAAACTTAAAGCATAATCACTAGTTTAACTGAGTTAAATGCAAGCTATTGGTGGACAGATCTATAAAACCCCGGATATCAAAAGTATTCGGGGTTTTTGTTAATATAGTCAGCATGGGAAAGTTCCGGTAATCTGATTGATACCGGATAAAATCGGTTTTTTTGATATTAATGGCCGTAGTTTTCTTCGGCGGCTTGGGCAACTGCTTTGGTTTGATGAACCGTGCCATGAGGGTGCTGAGGCGGCGCATAGATAGAGTACAATTTGATCGGTTTATTACCTGTGTTGATTAGGTTGTGCCATTTACCGGCGGGTATAATGAATATAAAATCATCAGAGACATTTCTTCGAAAATCCAAGTTATGATCATTATCACCCATTAGAACAAGGCCTTGGCCTTCTTCGATCCGGATAAATTGGTCAAGGTTGGGATGCCTTTCCAAACCGATATCTTCCCCAACATTGATGCTCATCAAGGTAAGTTGCAAATGGTTTCCCGTCCATAAAGCGAGCCGGAAATAATTGTTTTCCTTGGTAGCCTCCTCAATATTAACTACAAACGGTTCCGGTCCATAATCCCTTAATTCGATTAAACCGCCACGCCCCGTATTATCAGGAACTGGGGTTTTATAAAAGTAAGGACAGGGATACATCTTATAGGAATTATACATATTGTCCGAGTTATAGATCGGAGGGTTAGCGCAATAAGGACATGTGTACATATTGTTCATTCCTTTCTTTATGCGGCAATATTTTTTAAACACACACGGTATCGCGGCATATTTTCCTTGATCCAAAAATTGAAATCAATACGGTAATTTGCCCTTTTCCATTCGCGGCTTAAGAATGAAAAAGTCTAGTTAAAGTTATTTCAATTTAGGCAGGCTTATATATTATTTATCATATTATTTACGTTAAGGCGATGTGCACCCTTTACCATTTGCATTTTTAATAATATTAACTCCAGTTGCCTCATAGGTTATACCAAGCTTATTTATTATAAGTGAGGCGGGTATAATGAAACTTGTTTTCAACAATATCTTATACAGCTTTCTGGTCGCTTTCGGGATCGTAACCGGAGCCGGTATTTTTGCCGGTATCGGCGCGATCCTCAATAATCATCCACCCCTCCGGACCATGTTGAACTTGGCGGGTTCGGTAAAGATTTGGGCGGTGGCCGCCGCCTTGGGCGGTACCTTTTCATCCTTTGAAATCATTGAAAAAGGGTTGTTTAATGGTGAAATCAAGTCTATCATAAAACAGATGGCCTATATTTTAATGGCTTTGATCGGGGCTAACCTAGGGTATGGCTTTATCCGTTTAATTCAATGGTGTGGGGATTTGTGGACCAAATGAAGGTCTTGATATCGTTGTTTTACCGGGAACAGTTTAAATGTTTCATATGCGGAATGGCCTTCGGGATAGTGACGGGTGTGGCGGTATTCAACCTATTGGTCAGTTACCGGATGGACCAATATTACCAGGAGATCCGGCAATTGGAGTTAGCCAATGACGAGAAGGAGACACGCCTCCGGAGATTAGAGGAATCAGCGGATAAAACCAAGTATATACTGAAGAAGATTGAAGTGGTCTTGATTTATGAAGGAGACGAGCTTGATAAAATCGCCTTGGAAAAAAGCATCAAGGACAAATACGGCCAACTGTTGGGAAAAGAGGTTAGGGGTATCGATATCGACCTGGCGGCGGAGGTGGTCGATGAGAGAATTATCAAGCTGGAAGAGGGAGAATATAGACTGAAGTTGCAAAAGATTATGCTGACGGAAGTTTTAAAAATATGGGTGGAAGTTTGTATGGATTGAGTTTACCATGATAATTCCGAACTGCTTTTTCGGAACAAAACCGGCCTTAAGAAATTGGCGGAATTGATTGCCGCTAAAAAATGATAAATAAATATAGGCGCTACAATAAGTGATATTAAGATTGGAAAAGGGGTAACTTTCGATGGATTTTAGAGCAAAGGTCTTGGAATGTTTGGGAAAATTCCCGGAGAAGGTGAAAATAGAGCCGGAAGTGATCAGTTCTATTGATAAAGGCGCCCATATTCTGCAATTGGTGGAATACAACGTGGAAAAAGGTGAACGGGTCAGAGCTTATCTATTGCTTCCCAAGGGATGGAAGGGCAAAAATCCGGCAATTATCGCTTCCCATCAGCATGCCGCCGAATTTGATCTGGGCAAGTCCGAACCGGCCGGCTTGAGGGGTGATCCAATGTACCACTATGGGCTGGATCTCTGTTTAAAAGGATATGTGGTTCTCTGCCCCGACCATCTCTGCTTTGAAGAGCGGAGGCCTTCTGAAGAAGAAAGAAGAAAAAATCATTACCTGGATGGGGGCAATTATGAAAGGTTCGTTTTTGGCAGATGTATCCTTGAAGAGAGTACTCTCCAGGCCAAGTACTTGTCAGACCTCTGCCGGGGAGTTGATTTCCTGGAATCCCTTGATTTTGTGGATGCCGGTCGCATCGGTGCTATCGGCCATTCCCTCGGCGGCCAGGAGACTTTATGGCTGGCATGGTATGATCCCCGAATCAAAGTAGCGGTATCCTCATGCGGTTTCAGCCAGATCAGGAGTGTACTCAGGGATGGCATCAACCATAACCTGGCCTTTTATGCTTATGGTCTTCTAAATATCGGAGATATGGGCGATCTGGTTGGCGACATGGCGCCGAAACCGTTTTTAATGACTAATGGAGAGGCCGATCGGATTTTCCCCATCGATGGCGTCAGGGAGATCGCTAAAATGGCGAGTGAAAAGTACGATCGAATGGTAAAGGCTGAAAACTTTAAATCCATCATCTTTGAAGGAGGCCATTCCTTTCCGGATGAGGTGAAGGATGAAGCTTATGGGTGGCTGGATAAATTTTTAATGTAAATCCCCAACCCTGCTTTTAAGGAGTAAAATTAGGAAGGCAACTAAAAGAGGAGGCGGATGACGGGCCAGACTGTATGATTGGTCAGGTAGAACCCTTAAGTGTGTCCCGGTATTGGTTGGGCGTCATCTGGGTGCTTCTTTTAAAGATCTGGCTAAAATATTTTTCATCTTTATATCCGATTTGAAGGGCGATCTCATATATCTTCAAGTGGAAATCCTTCAGCAATTCCTTGGCCCTTTTGATTCTAACTTCGGTGACATAATCCACGAAGTTTTTCTGCAAGACCCCTTTGAAACTAGCGCTCAAGTATCCGGGGGATACAAAAACAACTTTGGCGACATTCTCCAAGTTAAGATCCTCCCGGTAATGTTCCTCAATATAGTTCACCGCTTGGGCCACCATTTTCCATTGGGTCTTCTGTCGGGGATGGAGTGTAATGATCGCTTTGAAACAAGACAAAATTCTCCCATGTAACTCTTGCAAGGTTTCGAACCGGGGCAGTTCATCCAGGATTGCCAGATTAGGCCCGAAAATAGCATCGGTATTAATTCCCCGCTCCAAACAGACATGATAGACCGAACAGATCAAGGCGGTAATCATCTTTTGAATGTAATCCTTCGAGTGTTTCCCCGGCGGCGATAGACTTTTAAAAAATGAATCCAAAGCCGGTCCCAATCGTTCTTGATCATTGGTTCGAATACAATGGACAATGAGGTTTTCTCCTTCTTCAAAAGCGCGGTTGGGGATGGGACTATCGGTAGTAACCTCCTGATATTGAATGATCCGGTTGGAGCCCTTCCAAAAGCCATGCTCCAGCGCGAGTATTGCCGAACGGAAGGCGGTATGTAACTGGGAAAGATCCGGAGCTGGTTTCCCCAGGCCAACGGTTACCGTAATAGGCATCTGTGTGGCTACGGATTGGCGGAGTTGTTCCAGGCGCCGCGAAAAGGCTCCGGGCGGCTCAGCGTCGACATTCCATAAAATAATAAGGTTATCATGATAATAACTGATAACAGCCTGCAAAGCCGGGGGTTGTTTGGTTATGGATTCAAGCTGTTGATAAAGGGAATGCTTGATTAATTCAAATTCATTTATAGAGGCAGTCAATTTATATCGCTGATCGATTCGGACTAAAGCTAATCCTATATTTTGAGGGACTACTTCCATTTGATATAAGTTCCAGCGGGTCAAGGCAGTCTCGCTATCGGTTAATTTGTGCCGCATCAGGGCTCTTAATAGGTTTTCCCGTAGGATCGGGAGGTTCTCTTGAAACTTATATAACAAGAAGTCCCATTGCTGAGACTGTTCTGCTGCAGTGTCAATTTGGTTTCTCAACTTAAGCAAACTATCCAAAATCTCCTTGGGGCGGCAGGGTTTTAATAAATAATCCGAAACTCCATAGCGGAGGGCTTGCCGGCAATAGCCGAAATCATCATAACCGCTTAAGATTACAACCTTTACTGGCGATCTGTCGGCCTCCAATTGCGCTAATACTTCCAAACCGTCCATCAACGGCATTTTGATATCCAATAACATCAGATCGGGTTGGGATTTTCTAATCATCCGGAGGGCTTCCCGGCCATTAGTCGCTAAACCGGCGATGATAAACCCGTGTTTCTCCCAGGGCAGGGAATGCAAAATTCCCTCCCTGGTTTCGGCTTCGTCATCCACAATTAACAATTTCAAGATTCGGTCGACCATGTTTACTCCTTCATCGTTGCCGGAATGTTGATGGTCACAGTGGTTCCTTCATCCGGGGTACTGGTAAACTTAAATTCATGGTTGGAGCTATAGTACAGTTCCAGCCTTTCAAGGACATTTTTGATGGCGTAGCCTCCCGATACTGTGACCGGGTGTCCGTGATGGTGGCTGTTACGCGCTAGTATTTCATTGACCTTTTGGTCGTCCATGCCGACACCGTTGTCGGTGATGGTGAAGACCATTCGGTCTTGATGCAGCCGGCCGTTAATTTGAAGATGGCCGCCATGTTCCAATCCTTCAATCCCATGGATAATGGCATTTTCCACGAAAGGCTGGATGATTAATTTCGGTATTTTTTTGGCTAACAGATCCGGGTTGAAATCAATATTATAAGTTAATTTCTCTTTAAAGCGCATTTGCTGTAATTTTAAATACTCCCGAACCAGTTCCCGTTCCTGGGCCACCGTAGCCAATTCATCACCCCGGTTGAGACTTAACCGGAAGATTCTGGATAAGGCCAAAACCATTTCACTAATCTCCGGAACTTGGCGGCGCTCCGCCTTCCAAAAGATTGTATCAAGGGTATTATATAAAAAATGTGGGTTGATCTGGGCTTGCAAAGCGTTCAGTTCCGCTTCCCGTTCCCGGATTTGTAGTTTATAAACCCGCTCGATTAAATCTTTAATCGAAGTGATCATGGAATTATAACCACTGCCCAGTTCACCGATTTCATCTTCGTTGGTAAAGGAGACTTGTTGTGAGAAATCTCCCGCTTGGACCTTTTTGATGGAGTCCGATAATTGTTGGAGCGGATTGGTAATCATGGTCGTAATAAAAACGGATAAGTAAAACAATAACAGATAGCAAATACTTCCCATGGTAATGATGATAAAAGCCAACCAACTTATTTTTTGAGTGAGGATCGCCGCCGGTGTCAAGGTCATCACCTTCCAGCCGGTCTCCTGGGAAGCGCTGAAAGTAAAGAGCATTTTTTGGTTATTAATGTTCAGAATGGCTGAACCGGTTTGATCCTGTAACAATGGATAGTATGGTTCCCGGTTGACTAGTTTTTGGAGATGGGCCGGATTAGAGTGAGAAACAACCCTGCCGTTTTGATCCACCACAAAAGTGCTTCCTTCATTGGGCACATTAGACCGGTAGATGGAACGGATTTTTTCTTCATCGATCCATAACAGTAAGACCCCAAGGTTCCGATATTGATTGATATCTTTGATAACTCGGTACATCAAGATCCGGCGGCGGCGGTTATCAACGACTACCGGCGGATCATTGTGAAAGTATTCGATTCCGATGCCGCCGTTCAGGTTGAGCGCCTTTCGATAGATGGGGTTCGCCTTGAACTCGGCGAAGGGAACCACCCGATTACTGGTATAACCGGAACCGGCGCTATAAACCAATCCGTTATAACCATAAATCGAGATCATGGCGAGATAACTTTTGGAGGCTAAAATCCGGTCCAAGTAATCGCGGAGATCGGAGTAGCTTAAGATATTCCGGTTAACGGCCGTTCCCTTTAACTCTTGCTGAAGGTTGGGGTCAAAAATGATTAAGGAACTGATATTACTGAGGTCATTTAAAATGTAATCAAAATTGTTGCTTACTTGTCGGACCAGCCCTGACTGGGTCTCGATCACTTTCTCCGCCACTTGGTTGGCTGCTAAAAAATAGGCGTAAACACCAACTGCTGAAATCGCCAGAAACAGTATCAACGCTACAAAGATGAGGATTTTATTTTTCAGACTCAAACGCCGGATCCAGGTGGCTAAAAGCATTTTTTCAACTCCATCGGTTTCATAAAGCTATTTATCACCGGGACATGGAGGGCACGAAGAATTTACGCGAAGCCCGATCAATAAATTCATGACCTTCATGCCCTTATGGTAAAGTGGTCATTTCTAAATTATTATTCGAGACCATCTTGGAAAAACCTACCTTTAATTTGAAATCATAAAAATCTTGAACCATTTATGAAATTTGTCCCCTTTCATTTGTGTAACATTTATGTAAAAATAAATTTTAGAAACGGCCGTTTAGATTAAATATAAAAAGGGGGAGAAGCATGAGACGCTTTCTGGTAATGTTCTCAGTTTTAATGCTCATTTCGGTCATGTTTATGGTCAACATTTTTGGCGCCCCAGGCAAAATTACCCTACGGATGGGAGATAACCAACCGGATCGGAAAAACACCTGGGGAGCAGTGATTGAAAAGATTAATGCCGAGTTTACAAAGAAACATCCTAATGTGGAAATCATTACTGAAAGTTATCAGGATCAAGCCTGGCAACAAAAAGTTCAGATTTACGCCGCCTCCAACCAACTGCCCGATGTCTTTAAGTACTGGTCCTTCCCGGCGATGACCGGCGCCTTGGCTAATAACGGATATTTGTTGGCCCTGCCGGAGCAAGAATTCGTCGAGATGGGATTTATTCCCGGCACCTTCGAACCTAACCGTTACAATGGAAAACTTTACGGTCTCCCAACCACGATCGACTTTTGGGTGGTTTATTACAATAAGGCCCTCTTTGAAAAAACCGGAGTAAAAGTTCCCGCGACGATTGACGAATTAATCGCTACGGCTAAACCTTTCCGCGATCAGGGAATCATTCCGGTTGTTACCGACGGTAAAGACGCCTGGCCGCTGAATATCACTTGGGATAACCTGGTTGGCAGGACCACCGGCGACTTCACCTTGATCCAAAAAGCGCTGGCCCGGAAGGTTAAATTTACCGATCCGGTATTCCTCCCGGCAACCAAACTCTTTAAACAAATGGTTGACAGTAAACTGTTCGCCGATGACCTGCTTACCTTGGATTATGGCGCTTCCCGCAACCTCTTTGGCCAGGAAAAAGCGGCCATGTATCTGATGGGTTCTTGGGAATCGGGGCTCTCCACCGATGAGTCATTCAGCGATTCTTTTCATAAGAACCTTGGGGTAATGAAGTTTCCAGCCGGCCCGAAAGGGTCAATCGATGATCTGATGGCTTGGGGCGGCGGTAACTATGTGGTCAGCGCCAAAACCAAACATAAAGCATTATGTATTGATTACTTGAAAACTTACTTCACCCTCTATCCCAAGTTGGCCTGGGAAGGAAAGGTCAATATCCCGGCGTTGAAGATTCAAACCAGCTCCAGTGATAATCAGCTTTCCAAAGACTTAATCGCCGTTTTGAACGCTGCTAAAAAGACCAGTGGCACTCCTTCCTTGGATCAATCCACCGCTGAGTTTAAAACTAATGTGCAAAAATATATCCAAGAGTTAGCCGCTGGAATAAAAACTCCCGAAGGATTCCTGGCCGCCATGGACACCGACGCCGAAAAAGCGGCTAAAGCCAAATGAAATCCTAATGGGTAAAATGGGCGGAAGTATAACCTTCCGCCCATTTTATAAATTGATGTTAGTGAGTGATACAGATGAATAATTTTTTCACCAATAAGCGGGACATTTTTTTAATGGTTCTTCCCGGAGTCGCTATTTTGCTTTTGGCGATGATTGTTCCGATTGTGTTAAGCGTTTATTATGGAATGACCGACTGGACCGGTATCGGAAAGATGAATTTTATCGGACTAGCTAATTTCAAAGAGATCCTGTCGGAAGATCCGGCCTTCTGGCGGTCGCTTTTCAATGCCTTGATCCTTACCGTGGTTACCTTATTCCTTCAAAACCCTTTTGCCTTAATTGTATGTATCATGTTATTAGCTTGCAAAAAAGGGGAACGGTTTTTCCGGACGGTCTATTTTATCCCGGCAATCATTTCGGTGGTGGTTACGACCAGACTTTGGATCTCGATTTTCAGTCCTAATTATGGTCTTTTAAATAAATTCCTCACTTTGATTGGACTAGGTTCCCTGGGAACGGATTGGCTCAGTAATATCCATACTGCCTTGGGTTCGGTGATTTTCATCGTGATCTGGCAGGGTTTCGGCTGGGCGGTCCTGTTTTATTACGCCGGTTTGGTGGGAATTCCCAAGGATCTGCAAGAGGCGGCGAAGATCGACGGCGCTAGCGGTCTTAAATTATACACCAAGGTGGTAATCCCCTTAATGATGCCGGTGATCAAGTCAATCGCCGTCATTGGCCTGATCTCTTGTCTTAAACAAATGGAGACCGTTTATTTGTCAACCGGTGGCGGGCCGGGAGATTTGACCCAATTTTTAGCGAACTACTTATACATCAAAGCCTTTATCTCCGGGCAATATGGTTACGGAAACGCGCTTTCGGTGTTGTTTGTGATTATATGCGTATTAGGAACTTACCTTTTAGATCGTTTTACCAGGAGCGATCTGGGCGAATATTAGGAGGATATCATGAGCGCTGATTTAGGCCGTTTACGGCAACGGCTGGCGGAAGGCCCAAACTCGAATTATCGGGCGATCTTTTCCAAAATAAAGACTTTTTCATTTTATGCCTTTCTGATCGGGCTGGCAGTCAGCCAAATGTTCCCGCTGTTTTGGCTCTTCAATTATTCCTTGGTGAAAAGCGGCGATCTGTTCGGCGCCGAGTTTATCAAAATACCCAACCCGCCCCTCTGGGAAAACTTTGTCCGGGCTTGGGTGGACGGACAGATCTTTCATTATTTCATTAATAGCGTCATTGTGGTCGGCTGTTCAGTGGTTTTATCGGTGCTGGTCTCATTTTTGCTGGCTTATGCTTGTACCCGGATGGAGTGGAAGCTCAGTGGTTTAGTATACGGTTTTGTGCTGATGGGCATGATGATTCCGATTCATGCCACCTTACTGCCGAACTTTTTACTCTTTAGCAAGCTTCAATTATTAAATACTCATTTAGGATTGATCATCCCATATGTTGCCTTTACCATACCCTTTAACACCATTATGATTGCGGGATTCTTAAAATCGATCCACCGGGCCTTGGAGGAATCGGCGATGATTGACGGTTGTTCGGTTTGGGGCGTGATGTTTCGCATCATTGCTCCAGTTAGCAAGCCGGCGTTAATCACTACGGCGATTATGACTTTCATGAATAATTGGAACGAGTTTATTATGGCCAATACCTATCTTTCCACGGAGGATGTCAGGACCTTGCCGTTTTCGGTCATTAAATTCGTGGGCTATTACCGTTCCGACTATGCGATCCAGTTTGCCTGCATGGCCATTGTGGCCATACCATCCCTCATCATTTACTTCGCTTTAAATAAATATATTACCCAAGGCGTTGCCGCCGGCGCGGTGAAAGGGTGAGGTTTTGTTTGAAGGATATTAACATAAGGATGGAGTAATAAACGATTGGAAATATTAATTGGTTTCTGTGACTCAGCGCCTCCGCGACTAATTATACAGGCCACGGAGACACGGAGGCACAGCGAAAGAACTATTTAGGGCCTAAAGTTAAAATCATTTTCGAAGTATATTACCTGTAAGGAGGAATTCCATTGGCAAAATTGATTTTTCCCAAAGATTTCTTATGGGGGACAGCCACCGCGTCCTATCAGATTGAAGGGGCTTCGCGAGAGGACGGTAAAGGAGAGTCCATCTGGGACCGGTTCAGTCATATCCAGGGTAAAGTAATTGACGGGTCCAACGGGGATGTGGCTTGCGATCATTATCATTTGTATCCCCAAGATGTTCAGCTAATGAAAGATCTGGAGCTCCAGACTTACCGGCTATCCATCTCTTGGCCGCGGATCTTCCCGGAAGGAAAGGGACGGCCCAATCCGGAAGGGATCGAATTTTATAAGAACCTAATCAACTTACTGGTTCAGAATGGGATCAAACCAGCTGTGACCTTGTTCCACTGGGACCTACCCCAAAAGCTTCAGGATATCGGGGGATGGGCCAACCGGGAGGTGGCCGGTTATTTTGAAGAATACGCCCGTTATGTATTTCAAGAATTGGGCGACTTGGTACCCATCTGGATTACCCTCAACGAACCCTCGGTTTATAGTTTTGTGGGGCACAACGAAAGCCGGCACGCGCCGGGGATTTCTGATTTTTCCACTGCCTTGCAGGTGGCCCACAACCTGCTGCTGGGACATGGCAAAGCGGTCCGGACCTACCGGGAACTGGGACTCAAGGGCCAGATCGGACTTTCACAAAATATGACCCCGATGTATCCAGCCTCGGAAAAGGAGGCCGATCAAGCGGCTGCCCGACGCTGCGACGGTTATTGGAACCGCTGGTTCTGCCATCCGATCTTCAAGGGAGAATACCCGCAAGAGATGTTGGACTGGTATTCAACTCGAGTTGTGTTGCCGGAGATCACCAAGGAGGATTTGAGGATTATCAGCACCCCCGTAGATTTTATGGGCTTGAATAATTACTTCGGCTCCCAAGTCAAATATGAGGACTCTAAATGGCCGTTGAACCTAAGCGAGAGTTTCATCGGGGAATACCGGACCGAGATGGGGTGGGGGATTAATCCTGATTGCTTCTACGATTTATTGAAGCGGCTGGGCCGGGATTACCCGGGAATCAAAATTTACGTCACCGAAAACGGCTGCGCCTTCAAGGACCAGATCAACCGGGACGGGGAAGTGCTGGATGATAACCGGGTAGACTATCTATACAATCACATCCGCTCAGTTTACCGGGCGCTTCAGGATGGCGTCAATATTGCCGGTTATTATGTCTGGTCGCTGCTGGACAACTTCGAATGGGCCGAAGGCTATACCAAACGGTTCGGCCTCGTTTACGTGGATTATCCGACCCAACGCCGGATCATTAAAAAGAGCGGCTATTGGTACCGGGATGTCATAAGAAATAATGGGTTTGAGGTTAAGGAGTGAAGTATTTCAGGCGCGAGAAATGGGTGTGAAAGGATATATTACCATCCTAAAAAGCGCTGGCCGATTATTGGTGCTTGTCACGGAGCTGTTAAGTTACACTCTCGGCTGGAATTAACTGTATAAAAACAGACCGCGGCCCAAGGTTTTAAAGGACCTTGGCCCGGTCTGTTTGATTGATTTTTCTAACGCAAGCCGTAAGTTTTATTGATATCCAAAACGAACATAATGCCATTACCGGGTTGATCGATTTTTAAGTTTTCTTTGATTGAAGCGATGATCGCCTCGGTTAAATCATTGGTAGCTAGGACCATTACAATTTCCTTTTCCGGCTCGATGGCCATGGAAAATAACATGCTATTTTCATGAATACCCGAACCTCTGGCATTGATGATCGTGGCCCCTCTGGAACCGGCCGCGGTTGCCGCTTGGATAACCGCATCAGCGTTGCCTTTATCGACTACTGTAAAGATTGCGTGATGCATAACGTTTATTACACCTCGACTTTCTTTAGGGTTAAAATCAAGACTATTTCTGGTCCCTAAAAAGCCGGAAACAGAAGCGGAAAAAGCTATACCGTGCTTGGGTTTTTCAAAATTAAACTTTCGGTTGAGCTCTTCAAGAGCTTGGGAAGCTAATGCCTGCTCGGCGATTATTACCACAATTTCTTTTCGGACATCGGATAGGTCCAGGATTTCCAGGAGGTGGTTATTAATTGTTCCCTTCCCCAAAAAGATGGTGCCGCCGGTGATCCCGTTTTGTTTGGCAATTTTCATAACTTTGCTGCCCAACCCGAAGTTGACGATGACGAAGAACATCTCGAATTGTTTTAGGTCCGGATTGCTATCCATTAGTACCTAATCCTCCTTTGGCGGATTTAATCTTAAAGATAAATCCCAGAACTTGAAGGGCGATGATCGGTGTCAAAGCCACCATCGCAATCACTCCAAAACCATCTATTAATACATTGGCTCCTTCAATGGCTTCCGCGGCTCCTTGGGCAAATGCCAAGATAAAGGTGGCGGTCATCGGGCCGGAGGCGACTCCTCCCGCATCAAAGGCTATACCGACGAATAATTTCGGCACATAATAAGCCATGGCTATAGAAATTATATACCCGGGCAACAGAAAATGCCATAGTTGAATTTCGGGCGCGATTATTCTCAACATTGAGAAAGCCACGGCAAAGGCGACCCCGATTGAGAGCGCAAATACTACTACGTTCCTTTTTAGATAACCGCTGGTGACAGTCTCGATCTGATTGGTTAATACATAAACTGCCGGTTCAGCTAAGATCACTACCAATCCTATGATAAACCCAACCATAACAACCACCCATTGTCCATTGAGAGACGCTAGATTATAACCTACAATACTTCCAACATCCATGAAACCGGCATTGACTCCGGTTAAAAATAGGACTAAGCCGATGAACGTATAAACAAGGCCTTTTATGATCTTATTAAAGGCTTTTTTAGAAAGCTTAAATGAGATGAATTGAAAAAATAAGAAGATCACCAAGATCGGGGATAATGCCAGAAGGATCTCCCCGGTGATCATCGGTAGTTTTTTGAGGAACGGACCAAGAATCGAAGCCGACTGGGAGATCTCATATTCCAGACTGCCGGTAATTGTGTCCGACTTTGAAAAGATACTCATTATGATAACTGCCAAAATCGCGCCTGACGAGGCGATGCCAACCAGTCCGAAACTATCTTCTTCCGAGGATTTGCCGTCTTTTTTTAAAGAAGACACCCCTAACGCTAAAGCTAGCATGAAGGGGACGGTCATCGCTCCGGTAGTGGCACCTGAGGCGTCGAAAGAGATGGCTAAAAATCCAGAAGAGGTGAAGATAGCCAGCCCCAAAATGACCAAATAAATTATAGTTAGCAGTTTATGCAATGGTCTGTTAAAGACTATTCGAAATAAACCGATGGCAAGCATGATTGCAATTCCAATCGAGACAACAACTACAATGCTCAGTTTGGAGACCGCGCCTAGTGTGACGGATGCCACTTGCCCCGCTAAAATATGCAAATCCGGTTCGGCGATGGAAATGAAAAAGCCGAGAATCAATCCGGCAATGCCTACGATCCACACTTTATTGCTTTTGGTGAGGGAGGTACCCATTAAAGTGCCGATCGGGGTAACACCGATATCCACGCCAAGTAAGAAGATTGACAATCCTAATATTATCGAGAAAGCCCCCAACAAAAATCTAACTAACAGGTGAGACTCAAGGGGCGTAATCGTAAAATGTAATACCAGAACAATTATGGTAATCGGAAGTACAGCAAATAAAACTTCTTTAAATTTTTCCGTGAGAACATTCAAATATTACCCACTTCCTTTCCTTCTTCGATTTCTTGCTCGGTTAAATCATCAGTGTTTAAGGTAGGCGTTGCAGGAGAAGCAAAAGGCTCATCCAGACAACCGCTCTTTTTTATGCAAGAAGGTAAGTCCGCCTTTTATACTGAAAATTTATAAATTGTTACCTGTTGATAAAGATCTCCCGGATTTAACAGAGTCGAAGGAAACTCCGGGTGGTTAGGAGAGTCGGGGAAATGTTGGGCTTCCAAGCAAAACCCCGCATGTTTCCCGTAACGCTCACCTGTTTTTCCAGTTAACGTCTGATTAAGGAAGTTTCCGGTATAAAATTGCACGCCGGGCTCGGTCGTAAATACTTCCAAGATCCGACCGCTCTTCGGTTCAAAGACCTTGGCGGCCGTCGAAAGCTCGTTGCTGGTTTTATTTAACACGTAGTTATGGTCGTAACCGCCTTTTACTTTGCCGATTCCGGCTCCGATCTTTGTCGCGCCGGAAAAATCCATGGCGCTATCTTTAACCGAAATCAGCTCCCCGGTGGGAATTAGATCGTCCGATACAGCGGTATACCGGTCGGCATTGATTATAACTTCATGGTCTAAGATGTCCCCTGAACCTTCGCCGGCCAGGTTGAAATAAGCGTGATTGGTCAAATTAATTACTGTCGGTTGATCGGTGGAGGCTTCATAAGAGATAGCAAGTTCGTTTTGGTCATTTAAAAGGTAAGTCACTGTAGTATGAAGATTCCCAGGATAACCTTCCTCGCCGTCCTTAGAAAGATAGGTCAACCCAATACCAACCGCATCATCGTCCCTTAATTCTTCCGTATCCCAAACAACTTTATCAAAGCCGACCAGTCCGCCGTGGAGATGATTCTCGCCATCATTAATGGCCAAATGATATTCCGTTTCGTTCAGGACAAACCTTCCCTTGGCGATTCGATTACCATAACGGCCGATGATCGCTCCGAAATAGGGATGTTCCGTCAAGTACTCGTCTAAAGTATTAAAACCAAGCACAATATCAGCCAGTTTCCCGTTTTGGTCCGGTGTCGATATTGAAGTGATGATTCCACCGTAATTAGTAATTTTAACAGCTGTATTTCGTCGATTACTCAAAGTAAACAACGAAACTTCCCGACCGTCTTTTAGCTTGCCAAATGGCTCTTTGGCTATGTTCATAGGCGAACCCTCCTTGCTTTTGGTTTAATAAGTGATTGGCGACTGATATTCTTTGTTATTCTGATAATTTCTGCGCTTGATAGTTAATTCCTTCGGAGAAGCAAACATTTTACTTATTCGATCATTTACAGGTATTTTTTGGGGTTCGGCATATTATTAAATTACATTAAAAGCCATTGTTTTAGAGTTTTATTAATCAGATAATTCTTAAAAATATTCCATTATGGAATCTAAATCAACCTAAATTTGATATTGCCTGATCAATATTATTTCAATTTTGTCAAAGGGTTTTATCGTCGTTTGCCGAAAAAGAATGAAAAGTAAATGATTGTAATTTTGTAAAATCTTTTCCGCCGCGAATTTTAAGAATAATCTTGATATTATCGTCTAAAGGAGCAATTATGGTAATTACAAATACGAATACCGAGGAAACGAAGAAAGAGAAGTTGGAACGGGCAATGGGAGTTATTTTAGAGGCTGTCAAAAAAGTAAATTCCGGTGATAATACCTCCATAGTATGTCCGATTTGCGGTAGCGAGCTTATTATCTATAAGCCGTTTAAAAAGAGAGTCGCCGCAAAATGCAAGTCCGATAGTTGCATTAAAGTTTGGGAATGAAAATTGGTTCTTTAACCACTACTGTCGAAAAGTTTTTTTATTTATTTAACCCGACAATTTTTTTTGGAAAACGGCTGATGTATAGGAAAAGGCGCTGGCATGAGGTTTGAGTTCGGGCGCATTCCTTCGTCGCCTATTATTTCTTTATGACCTGGCTATCCGGGAATGACTACTAATAATGGACCTTCACCAACCAGAATTTGATTCCCCGATCCCCGTATCCCAAATCCCAAGGCACCCGGTAACGATCGGCATTGTGACTGTTAGTTAGTGAATAGCCCTTGGAATCAGCGCCGGTAATTACCGATACATGTGTTACCTTGCCTTTTTTCTCGTAGGCTACATAATCTCCAGGGAGCAGTTGATAAGAGGCTTTTAAAACTTGATGGTAAGTTCCGTAAGCGATTCGTGAAGCCCGTCCGCTGTTTAACATATAACGGTTAAAAGCATGAGCGTTGACCCAAGCTCGGCTGGCCCCTTTCCCATAATTCCAAGTGGAGGTCTTGCGGAAACCGCCGCCTTCATGAAGCACTTGGGAAACGAAGTTGGCGCAGTCGCCGCCGCTATAGTTATAATTCCGGTATTTGGGATTGTATTTAAAACCCCCTTCATCGTTAGCGGCAGCCCCGCAATAAGCATCAGCGTAGGCCACGGCTTTAAGCCTCCGTGGATCTAGTCCTGAAAAATCACGAGGTTTTTGGGAAGTTATAAAAACATGATCGACGGCGGCCTGCTCTTTATTCATGGCTAAAGCGTCGGCGAAAGGATCGGTAAACCATTCGCGGCTGATCCGCCATTGCTCGTTCCGGGGGACCAAATCCAAGGAGTGATAAGTCCCGATCCGCATCTGATTAATGATTGATGGTTCGTTTTCATAAAAATAACGGTACTCGGTAGATGCTAGCAACGTCACTCTAATTCCATCATTTCTCGGACGGACCTGGTTGAGCCGGACCAGGGATTTAATGACCAACAATTTTGCCCCCTGTTTATACACCCAATTACGGAGATATTTTTCTTTTTTAGATTGGTGTTCATAAGCCCAAACTCCAGTACGTGAGCCGCGGTCATAAAGACCTGCCAGAGCCGTTAGATTTCCTTGAAGGATGGCTTGGTTCCGCAAATGAAAAATTTCATCAACCAAGGTAAATACTTCGGTTTCCGAAAGGGCGATCTCATGAGTGGAACATTGAAGCCAGAAAGAACAAAGAAAATGGCCGGTTACTAATAGCGCTAAAGTGATAGAGATTAAGATAACCACAAATTGTTTGCGGGTGAAAACCAGAAACATAGAAGCCTCTCCCTGATTAAGATACTCATCTGATCTTATGAAGGAAATTGGGAGATAATGCCCGTTAACGATTTTATTCTGCTTCAGCAAGTTGAGGAAGTGAGAACACCTAAAACAAAAAACGCGCTATGAGGGTGAGATTATAGACTTAAGCAAGAGGGGCTGTTACAAAATGAACTCAAAAAAGTTCAGAATGTAACAGCCCTTTCTGATTGTTTAGTTCAAAAATCATTTTAGAAATTTTCTTATCAAAGCAGGAATTTTATAATTGGGGTAGAAATAATAATCATGAAAGCGCTTTCATAAAACCTAAAAAATATTTATTGAATAGAATTCCAAGCTAAAGCTTAATATTTTCAGCCATAGACAAAATCGTTTGAAATAGATGAAAGCATTTTCAATAATATCGGCGTAATATTTTCCGGGAGGTTTCATGAGAGTTTCAATTGAGGATGTTGCAAAATTAGCGGGAGTTTCTGCGGCTACGGTTTCCAGAGTTCTAAACAAACCAAACTTAGTCAATCCCCAAACACGGGAAACAGTTTTGGAAGCGGTTAAGATGCTGGACTATTATCCAAAGTCAGCTGCCCAAAGGCTTGCTTCAGGTAAAAGCCGAATGTTCGGGTTTGTTTCGATGGTGAAAAGTCATTCCATAATTCACGCATCCAGTTGGCAGTTTTATTTGAGAGTCTTTCAAGGAGTCAACGATACCCTGAGAAAAGTAAAAGATCAAAATAATACGGATTTACGTTGTTGGATGGATATGGAGACTTATGATGATGTTGAAAAAACCAAATTGTTGCAGAAATTAGCTAAAAGCGATGAAATTGATGGCCTTTTCATTCTAATGCAATGGGAATATCCCGAGTCTTTTTTATGGAACTTAGGGGATTTACATAGATTAGAGCTTCCTTTTGTCATTATCAATTACTCCTTTTCACACAGGGATTTTTATTGCGTAAGCAACCAGTATCAAACGTTAGCGAAGAAAGCAATTGGACATTTTAATTCGATTGGAAGGAAAAAAATTAGTTATATTGCAGGCCCGGAAGATAACTTATCCACTAAGGAGCGGACAAAAGGTTACTATAAAGCAATGAAAGAGCTAGGGTTTGAAATCTCAGCCGGTTATTATCAGGTTTCAGATTTTGATTCCGGTAGCGGTTATCAATGCGCTCAAAAGTTATTATCTCTTTCAGATCGGCCTGAAGCTATCTTTTGTGTTAATGACCGTGTGGCCGCAGGAGCTGTAATGGCCATAAAAGACGCCGGATTACGTTGCCCGGAAGATGTAGCTGTGATCGGTAGTGATGATGATGAGATTTGCCGTGTTACATCACCTAAGATTACTACCTTTAGATTGCCCTTATATCAAATGGGAGAAGAAGCGGCACGCATTATGTTATCAAGTTTTGCTGAAGACAAATCGGAAAAGGCGCAGAGAATTTTTTCATTTGAACCGGAATTAGTTCAAAGAGAATCTACAATGGGAAGGGGGTGATCCGTTCATCAGTTGTTCCGTTTTGAAAAACAATTATATAGGATGGAGGTAAATTTATCAATGAAGAACAAAAGAAGCATCGGTTTGGTTGTTTTATTGGTGGGAATGTTATTGTTTTCGAACTTAGCTACTGCAGCTAAAAAGCCGATAATCATCAAATGGGGTAATGTGTTCGCGATGGACATGCCATATAATCAGGGTGTCCAAAAAGCAATTGAACTAGTGAAGCAACGTAGCAACAATGAGATTCAGATCCAATTTTTCCCTTCGGGTCAACTGGGTAAAAACACCGATATGATGGCGATGTTGGCGCAGGGAATTAGTCAGATGGGTAATGAAGGCGGAGGCTTTTTAAGTCAGTGGGCCCCGAAATTTCTAGTAAGTGAAGCGGTTTATGCTTTCAATAGTGTGGATCACATGTTTAAAGTAATGAATGGTCCCATTGGGCAGGAGATGTTTGATGAGCTTTTAAAAAGTCGCGGAATAAGGGTTCTTGATGTTTGGTATTATGGAACCCGGCATATCACGGCAAACAAACCAATCAGAACACCAAAAGACTTAAATGGAGTCAAAATGAGGGTCCCCGATGGCCCGCTATATACGGCCAACGGAGAAGCTCTCGGCGCTAATCCAACCCCAATGACCCTTTCCGAAGTATATCTTTCATTGAATACCGGAGTGATTGACGCCCAGGAGAACCCCCTGCCGACAATTGATTCTTTCAAGTTTTACGAAGTGCAAAAATACCTGATTCAAACCGGGCATAATTATAACTTTAATGTAGTCATGGTTAATGATAAATTCTGGAAAAGTTTAAGCTCCAAACAACGGGATCTTATTTCGAACGCGCTCAAAGAAGGCGGCGAGTATGCCCTAAAAGTCGCTCTAGAACAAGAGCAAGCCATGGTTCAAAAGCTTAAGGATAACGGAATGACTGTGATTACTCCGGATGTCAAGGCGTTTAGGGACGCGGCAAGCAAGAAAATGGTTGAAAAGTTTGAGAATAGATGGGGTAAAGGTTTTTACGAATCAGTCCAGGCTTACAAATAATTGTTTAAGGTAAGCCGGTACCGGGTATCGGCTTACCCTAAATCAGGGAGGGATGTAGGCGGTATGAAAATAAATGAAATGGTGTCTTTTTTTAGGCGGATCGAAGAAGTCACTTGTAGCTTATTACTAATTTGTATGCTGGTGATAACTTTCGCTCAAATCATTTTTAGATATGTTTTTGGAGCTCCGCTAACTTGGTCCGAAGAGTTTGCGCGGTTGATGTTTATCTGGTTGAATCTGATTGGCGCCAGTACTGTGACTAGAAATAAGGCTAATGTTTCATTGGATTTAGTAGTTTCGCATTTCCCGGCCAAAATTAGACTGATTATCGAAGCCGCCATGAATTTGCTTATAATGGTTGCCTTAATCTGGATTTTCATTCCTAGCATTAGGTATGTACAATTTATGAATACAATTCCTTCGGCGGCTTTGGAATGGCCTATGGGCGTTTTCTATATCGGGATGCCGGTAGCGATCATTTTTATATGCGTTACCTTGTTAAGGCAATTAGCTGAGGCAGCGCAGAAACTACTTACCGGAAGGGAGGAAGGGGAATTTGTCAAATGAATTGCTTTGGACGTTGATATCCTTTACCGCAATGTTTTTCTTTAATGTTCCCATAGTATTTGGCTTAATCTTTTCATCTTGTGTATATCTGTTTTTGAATGGTATCGATCCTGCGATGATCACTCAGAAATTAATCGGCGGCATGGATAGTTTTATTCTACTGGCGATTCCCTTATTTATCTTAGCGGCGGAGTTGATGAACACCTCCGGTTTGTCCAAAAGGATTTATGGTTTTGCCTTAGCATTGGTCGGACGGATACCGGGAAGTCTGGCCCATACTAACGTATTGTCCAGCATGATCTTTGCCGGAATGTCCGGTTCATCCGCAGCCGATGCGGCAGGAATCGGAGTAATGGAGATCAAAGCGATGAATGACGAAGGGTATGATCCGGCCTTTTCGGCTGCTGTTACGGCAGCATCTTCAACTATCGGGCCGATTATCCCTCCGAGTATCCCAATGGTGGTTTACGGTTCGATCGCCGGTGTTTCAGTGGGTAAATTATTCATGGGAGGATTAGTTCCCGGCATTGTTATGGGTTTGTTGATGATGGTTATCTGTTATTTTGACGCGGTCAAAAATGGTTTCAGAAGTACCGGGGCGGTAACATTTAGACAGTTTATTAAAATATTTATGGATTCCATCTGGGGATTGTTAGGCCCGGTAATTTTACTGGGAGGTATTTATACCGGCTTATTTACTCCCACTGAAGCTGCCGCGGTGGCAGCGGTCTATGCCTTGCTCGTTGGAATACTGGTATATAAGGAATTGGATTTAAAAAGTCTACGGGAGATCCTTTCAAAGACCGTGGTCGGTTCATCAATGGTGTTGTTGATCATCGGTGCGGCCAATCTGTTTGGTTGGATTATCGCCAATGAAGGGGTACCTAATATGTTGACGGAAGCGTTTATGTCTTTTACCGACAACAAGTATGTCGCTTTATTATTAATTAACGTGTTATTCCTTATTTTGGGCGCTTTTATGGAAATTAACGCCATTATGCTATTGTTTTTACCGATCTTAATTCCGGTAGTTAATAATCTTGGCGTTGATCTGGTTCATTTCGGAGTTGTGACGGTGTTGAATATGATGATCGGCACTTTGACACCTCCCTTTGGGATGATGACTTTTATTGTAACTGGGATCGCCAAGGTTCCTTTAGCGCGGGTTTTCCAAAAATTAACCCCATTTGTTATTGTGTTGTTTGCGCTGCTTATATTAATAACCTATGTGCCTGATGTGGTAATGTGGCTTCCGAATACAATGAAGTGATGACATGCCTTGAATCATTAATTTAATATATATAACTGACAAAGAGGTGTTTGAAATGGAAAAAAAGATTCGAATCAACTCGGAGAACAGTAAGATGACAAAAATTAACGTGGCTGAGGTTAAACTGAAGCCGGAAGAGACCAGCGGGGCATTGGTCTGTGAAGAACAAGATACATTCTATTATGTACTCTCCGGTTTTGGAACTTTAAAAGTGGATGTTTACGGTTATGATCTTGAGCCTCAGATTGGACTTTATATTCCAAAGGGAACTCCGTATACTATCACTAATACCAGTGGGACGGAGATGTTTTTGGTGCAATATTCCGCTTGAGATTAATGACACAAATTATTTTAAAACCATGTAAAGGAGATTATATTAAATGGGCGCTAATATTAGACGTATTAAGTTGGGGGATACCTATTCTGAAGATGAAGTCAGTCGCCGGTCGACTAATTTTGTAAAAGGCAAGGAAGTTGGCGCGGTTGCTTTTAATAGTTGCGATCTAGGAACCTATATGAGTTACGGCGATGTTCCCGAACACATCCATGACGATGTCGAAGAGGTTTTCTATTTTATCCGCGGAACCGGAGTTGTAATTCTCGACAAAAAAGAAGTTCCGGTCAAGGCAGGCTCAGTGGTGCCGGTTCCACCCGGAATATATCACGGCGTCAAAAACACCGGTAGGGATGTGTTGCAACATTTAGTATGTTCCGCAAAAATAAAATAATTGTAGGAGATAAAAATGGGAATTAGGTTAAAAGCATTATCTCTAGTCGAAATGGCAATACCTGTAAAAGCGGTTTTTAATAATTTTAATGGCAATGTTGACGAAGACCTGTCTATTTATGGAATAACTCAAGTTCAATGGTCGGATGGGACCTTTAGCGAAGGAATTAAGCATCCCGGATGTTGCTTTTATATTGAGGCGGATGGTAAAAAAATACTGGTTGATACCGGAGTGGGCGATCTTGAGCAGCTACGTCAGATTCGCAATGCCCGCGGTGATAAATATTATCTTTTTACCAAGCCGGAATGGGACTTGAAGTATCAATTAGAAAAGATGGGAGTAGGTCTAGACGATATTGATATTGTAATCAATTCCCATTTACATTGGGATCATGTAGGCGGAAATAAACTTTTTAAAAACGCTCAGTTTTTTATGCCGAAGGAAGATATTCCGCTAGCCTTAACCGGGCCAAAGTATGCTCCTCATTTCTTTAAAAAGATGAGCAGTTGTATAACCGAAGTTGCTGATCGAACGACTTTTTTAGACGGGGATGCTAAAATTGTCGAAGGGGTTGAGGTGTGGAAAGTTGGGGGGCATACTCCCGGAAGTCAAGTTATTGCCGTTAAAACAGATAAGGGAGTGGTCGCGTTGACCACTGATGTTGTTTGCAAATATGATAATTGGGAACATGATTGGATTGGGCCGGCGGGCAATATTTGGAACATTGGCGAGCTGGTCAATGCCCACCAGACTATTAGACAACGAAGCGATTTTATCATTCCGGGTCATGATTGGAAGGTATGGGAGTATTATCGTGATGGAATAATAGCTTAATTTAATACGAAAAAGGGCCGCCTGGTTTTAACTGGGACGGCTCTTTTAATGTATTATTAAAAAGGTAAACCGCAGTTATGGAAATATTAACTTGTTTCCATTCTGTAGATGTGTTATTCTAGAATGGAATTAAAAACAATATAACAAATTTCACACTGGGGGAGCCGGAAAGGCCGGCTGAGATTAAGGACCGCTGAATCCTTTAACCCTTCAAACCTGATCTGGCTCATACCAGCGGAGGGAAGTGATTGCCTAAATATCGTTAAAGGTAGCAAAGCACAACCCATCCGGTTGTGCTTTTTTCTTTTAATTAAACAGGAAACAGGAGGAATCGCAGATGAAATATACCACCCAAATGGATGCGGCCCGGCAAGGGATCAGTACTAAGGAGATGGTACGGGTCGCGGAGCGTGAAGGAGTCGCCGTTGAAAGGATTAAAGCTTTGGTCGCCGCGGGGAAAGCGGTCATTCCTGCTAATAAAAACCATCGCTCCTTGGATCCGTGCGGCATTGGGGCGGGGCTTGCCACCAAAATAAATGTTAACCTGGGGATCTCCAAGGATTGTCGCGATCTTGACAATGAATTGCTCAAAGTAAACCGGGCTTTGGAATTGAAAGCGGACGCGATTATGGATTTGAGCTCCTTCGGAAGAACGGCGGAGTTCCGCCGTAAGTTACTGGAAATCTCTCCGGCCGTGGTTGGAACAGTACCCATCTATGACGCCATCGGTTTTTACGAAAAAGAGCTCCAGGAGATCAGTCCCGCCGAATTTTTAGCAGTCGTTGAGCAGCATGCCGCCGACGGTGTGGATTTCATGACCATCCATGCCGGAATCAACCGGGCCGTCCTTGAAAGATTCAAAGATAATCCGCGGCTGACCAATATCGTTTCCCGGGGAGGCTCTCTGCTCTATGCCTGGATGGAGTTGAATCGGAAGGAAAACCCTTTCTTTGAACAATTCGACCGGATCTTGGAGATTTGCGCTAAATATGATGTTACCCTGAGCCTAGGAGACGCTCTAAGGCCAGGGAGTATCCAGGACGGAACCGACGCCTGCCAGATTCAGGAATTGATTACCTTGGGGGAATTAACGCAAAGAGCCTGGGTTGAGAATGTACAGGTGATGATCGAAGGGCCGGGGCATATGAAGCTCAACGAGGTCGAAGCCAATGTGATCTTAGCGAAAAAGTTATGTCAGGGCGCTCCTTTCTATGTGTTGGGTCCATTGGTGACCGATATCGCTCCCGGTTACGACCATATCACTTCCGCCATCGGAGGGGCAGTCGCGGCAGCCAGCGGAGCTGACTTTCTCTGCTATGTGACCCCTGCCGAACACTTGCGGCTCCCTACCATATCTGATATGGAAGAGGGCATTATTGCCGCCCGGATTGCCGCTCATTCCGGTGACCTGGCTAAAGGCATCCGGGGGGCTGAGGAATGGGACCGGAAGATAAGTGAAGCTAGAGCCGGCCTTGATTGGGAAGGAATGTTCAATCTGGCGCTTGATCCGCTCAAGGCGAGATCCTATCGGAAGGAGTCAAAGCCCGAATGTGAGGATACCTGTACCATGTGCGGGAAGATCTGCGCGGTTCGGACCGTCCGGAAAATAATGAATAACGAAGCCTTGTGAGTTGACGGACTTAAGAAGTTTGAATTTAAGGAGGAGTACCCGAATGAAAAAGGCGCTAACCATCGCCGGTTCCGATTCCAGCGGCGGGGCCGGGATTCAAGCCGACTTGAAAACTTTCTCCGCCAACGGTGTTTTTGGAATGAGCGTGATTACCGCGGTGACCGCCCAGAATACCCAGGGAGTTTTGGCGGTGGAGGATATTTCCACCCCAGTCATTCAAAAACAGATCGAAGCCATTTATGAGGACATCCGGGTTGATGCGGTCAAAGTAGGGATGGTATCAAGAACTGAAACCATCGAGGCCATCAGCGGGCAGTTGCAAAAATATCAAGCCCATCCGGTGGTGGTTGATCCGGTGATGGTCTCCAAGAGCGGGTTTCATTTATTGCAACCCCATGCGGTAAAGGCGTTGATCGGCAAGTTGCTGCCAATAGCGACTATTGTAACTCCTAATATTCCGGAAGCGGAGATCATAGCGGGGATGAGTATCAAAAGCCTGAAAGATATGGAAGAAGCGGCCAACCGTATTTACGGGATGGGACCCCAGAACGTGCTGGTCAAAGGGGGTCATCTGAGGGACCAAGCTACGGATGTGCTATTCGATGGAGCTAATTATTTACATTTAACGGCGGAACGGATTCCCACCAAGAATACCCATGGCACCGGCTGTACCCTCTCGTCGGCAATCGCGGCCAATCTGGCCAAAGGGCGCTCAATCGGCGCCGCGGTTCGTGAAGCCAAAGCTTATTTAACCACCGCCATTCAACATGCTTTGGCGATCGGCAAGGGGGTAGGGCCGACCCATCATTTTTACGATTTATACCGGAAAGCCGGCGTACTAGATGAATAATGAAAGAGGGTCTTAGCATGGAAAATATTAAAACCATCGCTCAACTTTTAAAGGATGTCAAAACTAAAAAACCCTTGGTCCACCATCTCACCAACTATGTAACGGTGAATGATTGCGCCAACATTGTTTTAGCTTTGGGAGGGTCGCCGGTAATGGCCGATGATGCCGGAGAAGTAGAGGAGATGGTCGGTATCGCCTCGGCTTTAGTGATCAATATCGGGACTTTAAATGCCCGGACCATCGAAGGGATGCTTCTGGCCGGGAGGAAAGCGAACCAACTGGGTATTCCGGTGGTCATCGACCCGGTAGGAGCGGGGGCCACTGCTTTACGGACCAATACCGCCGCCCGGCTACTTCGGGAAGTTAATCCGGCGGTGTTGCGGGGCAATATGTCCGAGATTAAAGTAGTAGCCGGGATCGAGGCCCGCACCAGAGGGGTTGATTCAGTCGACGACGGCTCTAGCGGAGAGGAGGTCGCCTCCGGTCTGGCGCAGAGCTTAGGTTGTACCGTAGCGATCACCGGGGTCCGGGATGTGGTCTCCGATGGTTCCCGGACCGGGTTAATTGATAACGGTCATCCATTTTTGGCTCGTGTATCCGGCACCGGGTGCATGGCAACCTCGTTAATCGGTTGTTACGCCGGAGTAACCACCGACTACTATTTGGCGGCCTGCGCCGGACTGATTACCATGGGTTTGGCGGGAGAAGAAGCCGCCGCCGGATTGAGCGGCTCTGAAGGGATCGGCAGTTTCAAGGCGAAGCTGATGGATGGGATTGACCGGGTGAGGCCGGAAGACCTTTTGCGGGATTGTAAATTTACTGAAAGATAGCCCGAAAATTCCGAATCGAGTAATCTTGAGATCTAAGTTTATAATCAGCAAGATTTATTAGCGTTAATTCGCGTGTATTAGCGGTTAATCGTTCTTAGCCAGTATTTATTATTTCCTGATGCAAAGGAGTAGATCAATTTGAGCCATAAATTGAATCTCCGACTCTATGTGGTAACCGACCGGGCTTGGCTTAACGGCAAACAGCTTGAAGACGATGTGGAAGCGGCGATCCGGGGTGGAGCGACCATCGTGCAATTGCGTGAAAAAGACGTGTCCAGTAGGGAGTTTTTTGGAACAGCGTTAAAAATAAAACAAGTGACGGACCATTACCGGATTCCGCTGATTATCAACGACCGCTTGGATATAGCGTTGGCGGTCGACGCCGCCGGGTTGCATGTCGGCCAAAGTGATCTGCCTCCAACCATTGCCAGGCGGCTGTTGGGGCCTGGAAAGATCCTCGGTGTTTCCGTCGCCAAGCAGGAGGAAGCGGTCCAGGCTGAAAGAGATGGCGCCGACTATCTGGGGGCGGGCGCGGTCTTTCCCACCGGAACGAAACAGGACGCTGATTATGTAGATTACCTTGAGTTGCAAAGAATTACCCAAGCAGTTAAGATTCCGGTGGTGGCCATCGGCGGTATCAATGAAACCAACACTCTGCAGCTGAAAGGGAGCGGGATCAAAGGGATTGCGGTGGTATCGGCGGTCTTCGGCAAGAGTGATCCCGGAAAGGCTGCGGCAACGATGAAGCGGATAGCGCTAGATGTAGTCGCTAACTGATAACGTTTGCTCTGAATTTAAGTCTAAAAAACCAACCTTGTATCGGGGTTGGTTTAATTTTTTTCTTTTAGCAAAAAGGAAAAACTTTGGAAATACTTGATATCATTGCTTGGAATTACATTTTACAAAGGAAAACCAAAGCGTTATAATGACAAAATGAATTTTTAAGTCAACTGCCAGGAATTCATTGAGTACTGATTTTCGGATTCATACATTATCTTTAGGAGGTTTAATATGCAATCCTTGAAAAGAGCGTTGCTCAGAAATCCTTTCCTGATTCTCCTCGTTTTATTGATTGCCATTCCTCAAATGGCGGCAGCCGAATCCGGCGAACCGGCCACCCAAAGTTCCCGAGTTGTGATCGTTAAAGATAGCCAATCCGGGGCAGTAATTTATCAAACCGCCAAGTCTTTTTATTACGGATTTACCGCCCCCACATCGTCAAGTATTATTGAGCAAGGGGAGATCGATCCTTCCCAAATCATTGTCAAATACAAGAACGGCAGTGTTACAACTGAAAAACTGAATTCGGTGGCGCAGGCGATTAGCAAGACTGGGTCCAAAATCAGCGCCCTCAATGAAAAGTTAGGGTTTGCCCTGGTGAAGTTGGGCGATCAGCAAGAATATTTTAACACTTTGAGCCAATTAGCCAAGAATCCCGAAGTTGAATATGCGGAACCTAATTATCTGGCCTATGTTACCCAAACGCCGAACGACCCTTATTATAATCAGCAATGGGGTCCGCAAGATATCAAGGCCAATCTGGCTTGGGATAAGGTTACTCCCGCGCAAAGGGCCAATGTAACCATCGCTGTGCTGGATACGGGGATCAATGCCGGTCATGAAGACTTGCAAGCCAGTATCGTTCCGGGATATAATTTTATCGATAATAACAATAACCCGGTGGATGGGCACGGCCATGGGACCCACGTGGCCGGGATCGCCGCCGCGATTACCAATAACGCCAAAGGCATCGCCGGTGTCGCCGGCGGCGCTAAAATAATGCCGGTCAAAGTGATGAACGACAGCGGTTCCGGGGATTACGCCAGTATCATTAATGGGATCAAATACGCCGCCGACAATGGCGCGAAGGTTATCAGCATGAGCCTGGGAGGGCCCGGTTCCAGCCAGGCGATGCAGGATGCGGTCGATTACGCCATCAGCCGCGGGGCCAGCGTAGTGGCTGCTTCCGGCAATAGCAACAGCGCGGTGGCATTCCCGGGAAATTGCAACGGCGTCATTACCGTCGGAGCAGTCGACAGTAACAATCAACGGGCTTCTTTCTCCAACTACGGCCCGGAAATGGATGTAGTGGCTCCCGGTGTCAATATTATCAGTTCCTATAAAGGGAACGCCAACAGCTATACTTCGATGAGCGGCACCTCCATGGCCACGCCGTTCGTCGCCGGGGTCACGGCCTTAGTGAGAGCGGCCGATCCGGGCCTGGCTTCGGCTGAGGTTACTAAAATAATCGATCAAGCCACCACTGACCTGGGAACGGCCGGTTTTGACAACTATTACGGTTATGGTTTGGTGGATGCTAACCGAGCGGTTGATCTGGCGCTGAAAGGAGAAACCGGCAATCCCAGTCCGGCGCCTGCTCCGGCTCCAGCTCCCAATCCGGCGCCGACACCGGCGCCAAGTACTAATTTGGCCTTGAATAAGACTGCGGTGGCTTCCTCGGTTGAGGGTACCGCCAGGACTGCGGCGCAGGCGGTTGACGGCAGTATGGCGACTCGTTGGGCCAGTCAGCCGGGGATCGATCCCCAATGGATCTATGTGGATTTAGGGAAAACTTATCAGATTGACCAAGTGGTTCTCAAGTGGGAAACGGCCTTTGCCAGAGCTTTTCAAGTTTACGTTTCCAGTGACGGCTATAACTGGACCAATATTTACAGCGCCAGTTACGGTGATGGCGGGACGGATACGATTAACACCGCGGCCCAGGGACGGTATGTGATGGTCTATGGTAACCGGCGGGGGACTGCTTACGGTTACTCCCTCTGGGAATTAGAGGTCTACGGAAAGTAAATTAAATTAATATGGATCATGACTTAAAAGACTCTAATCAGCAATGGTTAGAGTCTTAATTTGATCATGAGCAAGCAGACAAAATAATACGTAATGAGTAGGGATGTTAAGTAGATTTTGGCGTCACAAATTCTCCCCCGTAGTGGAAGTTACTAATTTGCAATGTTTGACTCCCTTGGCGCCCCCCAGACGGTCGGCGATCATTTGGATGTCCGCCTTCTCGCCCTTGACTACCAGCACTTCCAGGCAGTTATGGGCGTCCAGATGGACGTGGAGCACGGAGATGATGTTCCGGTGGTATTGGTGCTGAAGGTCGGTGAGTTTGTCCGCCATCTCCCGGAGATGATGGTTGTAGACCAGGGTAATGGTGCCGACGGCGGTTCCCTTCTCGGCGCGCCAATCTTCCGCCACTAAATAATCACGGATCAAATCCCGGATCGCCTCGGAACGGTTGGTATAGCCCTTAGTTTCGATTAAACGGTCGAACTGCTCCAACAAGCTTGAGTCGATGGAAACGCCGAAACGTTGTAAGCCCGATTCCATGAGAACCTCCTGATGGTTAACTGATAGGAATTTATTCGCTTGCGATCCGGTTACCTCCTGCCGTGAAGGCGGCTGTGTTTTACAAATATCCATCACCATTTTCAATATTAATCTCCATTATTCCGCTATGAAGTTGTCTATTGTAAATAAATTATTAAATATAACTAACAACCTAAAAAAGATAACACATTTATTAAAAAGAAAGAGCGGCTTATAATTAAAATAAATAAAAAAATATATGAAAGGAGTATAGGAGCATAGGATGAGTGATATTAAAAATGACAAGGAAACAACTAAAAGAAAGCAGGTAACTGAACCCGGGCGAGGTGTAGATGTACTTAAAAAAACTGATGTTATTGTCGCTGGTGGTGGTGTGGGCGGTTTTGCAGCGGCACTTGCGGCTGCGCGGGCCGGTGCACAAGTTACACTTGTTGAACGTAATGGGTGTTTAGGAGGTATTTTAACAAGTAATATTATTCCCAATTTATGCAATCATCACCTTGATGCTGAAAGTCGCCATCAAGTGTTCGGTGTTGCTCGCGAACTTATTGAAAGACTTGTAGCTGAAAATGGTTGTGTCTCTAGATGGGAAGAACGGCATGCCAAAATTGTCTTTGATGAACAGCGTCTAAAAGTCGTAATGATTGACATGTTACGTGAAGCCGGTGTCCAAATCCTGACCCATTGCTTTGCGGCCCGGCCGATAATGGAAGGTTCCCAGGTTAAGGGATTGTTTATCGAAACTAAAGCCGGAAGACGGGCGATATTAGCAGATGTTGTCGTGGATGCGACAGGTGAGGCAGACATTGCTAGCCAAACCGGTTGTCCTATGCGCTATACGGAAGGCACAGCCACATTGGCTTTTAAAATGAGTTCAGTGGATATGGAAGCTTTTGTAGACTATTTTGCCAAGCATCCTAATGAATTTCCAGGCGGTTTTGATAGCATGCATGGATTTTGGGATTTTGAGCTTAACTTTAAAGAATATGGCGATTTTTATTTCCCTAATGGTGGAGGACGAGCTTGGAGGGTATTTCAAGATGCCATTGCCTCGGGTGAGTATTCCAAGACCCGCGGGAAAATTTTTGGCATGGATATGAGCTGCTTGATTGGACTTCGAGATTTGAGAGATGTCTCAGTGAACTGCCTTTATTGGAGATTGCACTCCCTTGAGCCTGATGAGGTTTCTGAAGCCGAATTAGAGTGTCAGCGTGCAGTTTATTATGTAGCTGATTTCTTCCACAAATATGTGCCGGGATTCGCAAATGCGCACGTTTCTCAAATTTCGCAAGACATAGGTATTCGTATTAGTCGTGGAATCCATGGTGTAGAGACTCTTACAACAGAAATGGTTAACTCCGACAAGCAGTTGTGTTTCGATACAGTAGTTGCTGTCCGTTCTGCTGTGCCCCATAAGTTTGGAGCGGTAGACCACCCTTACGAGAATGAGCCGGTTTGGGCAGCTAAGCCGTTACCCGAGAAAAAACTCCGTTTTCACCATGCACATACTGTTGATATTCCGTTTGGGGTTATTTTACCGCAAGACGTAGACGGACTTTTAATGGGTAGTGGAAAATCTGTTTCATGTATACCTCAGTACATCTTACGTACTGGAGTAGAGAGCATAATGCCGGGACAAGCTGCTGGGGTTGCCGCAGCGATTGCATCTAAGCAAAAACTTTCACCTAGAGAACTAAATGTAAGAGATGTCCAGCGGGAACTTTTAAATCAAAATGTTTTCCTTGGCCCGGAAGAACGTTTACGGCAACTGGGCTTACGTTAACATTATCTGGTTTCGGAGATTATTCCAACTGGAGCTGAACCTTAATATAAACTTCGGAACCATGTAAAAACCTAGTTTGAATTGGGAGTAAGTTGAATCGTTGCGATTCCTGTTTACCCCTCCTAACAAACTGGAATAAAAATGATAGAAGGTGGTGATGCCGAGCACAGAAGTAAACCTACTTAGTATAGCCTAAAGAAGACTTATCTATTACTAATTGCTTAAATAGGGGGGATTGCTTAAAATATTTTCTTCTTGTTATGCAAGTCAATGTTTTCATGGCTATTAGGATCTCGAATTGACTTTGAGGATTTAAATTAACTGAGGTAATGCGAAGAATCGAGACTAAAGTAGGGCACTAAAGTGCTTGTGGACTGCTAGGTTTAGTAAGTGTTTGTTTAACAAAGGGAGGAATATGAAAAGATGACCTTCAAAAGAATGACCTTATTAACATTTTTTTGTTTCAGTATCTTATGCCTTATAATCCCATATGCAGGCGCTAAAGGCGAATGGGAAGGATTGGCAGTCAAGGGATGGATGCAGGAAGATCAAATTCCGAGTGCATCTATTATTGGATTGAAAGAATTTCACGAGTCTCCGGATTTGGCGAAAATGGTTAAAAGCGGCAAACTACCAGCGCTCAAGGATAGGCTGCCTAAAGATCCGGTTGTAGTTAATCCGGTGGAAGGAACTGGTAGGTATGGCGGGACTATTAACCGAGTTTGGGGACCGGGAATGGTTAGTGATGCTGATAGAGAGTTTATCTGGTTTGGTCAAGGCTTATTTAAGATGGACCGTAAGACCATAAGCTATTTAGGGCCTAATTTGGTTCGGGAGTGGGAATGGAATAAGGACCAAACAGCTGTAACCTTGCATTTTGTTAAAGGGATAAAGTGGTCTGATGGTGTTCCGTTAACTGCCAATGACTATATTTGGTGGTGGGAAAATATTATTATGGATGATATGTTACCATATACACCACCTAAGGGATATCATATCGCAGGTAAACCAGCAAAATTCGTAAAAATTGATGATTATTCTGTCCGGCTTGAATACGCTAAACCTTATCCCTTTGCTCTATTAGATATTTATAGTAGAGATTATCAACATATTATCCCTGCACATTATTTCAAGCAATTCCATCCGAGATATAATAAAAATCTCAAACAAAATGAAATTGATGGCATCATAGCTCGTTATGACAACCTATCGCGTTATCCTGATAAGCCAGTCTATACTGCATGGAAACTAGTTGAGTATGTCCCTGAACAAAGAATGGTCTTTGAACGGAATCCTTATTACTGGAAAGTCGATCGTAAAGGAAATCAACTTCCGTATGTCGACCGAGTAGTAACTAGATATGTATCAGATAAGGAAACAGCTTTAGTACAGGCGCTTGACGGGAAATTAGATTTCCAAGAAAAAAGATGGGATCAGCGGGATATTCCCTTACTTTTAAAATCCCAAAAACGCGGTGGATACCGTATTGAAAAATGGGGAAGCGGACAATCAAGCTCACCAGTGTTATACCCTGGATATAGCTATGGCGATGCGGATATCAGGAAGATCATGTTGAATACCAACTTCCGGCGCGCATTATCTTACAGCATCAACCGGAAAATGATCAATGAGCAAGTTTTCGCCGGCTTTGCCAAACCTAGGGTTGGATTGTTGAAAACTGGATTTGGACCGGGTATGGATACGCCGGAAGCTAAAAAAATAGTTGACCAATGGGAGAGTTCATGGATTGACTATAATCCTAAAAAAGCCCGGCAATTACTGGATAGCATTGGAATGAAAGATGTTAATGGCGATGGCTGGCGTGAAAGACCCGACGGTAAAAAATTCCAGCTATATGTGATGGTTAATCAATCTTTGTTGGATATTGTGGATGCCGTGGATTTGATCGTTGAGAGTTGGAAACAGATTGGCATTGATGCAAAGGTTGAAACAGTAAGTGAACATGAAGAGTCGGTAAGAGGTATGTCCGGTAATTATATGATGATGGCCCGGCGCGCGCTTCCGTTCTCATTCATCGGTTCCAACAGTCAGGTATTTGCGCCGATTGATACCGTACTTTCAGTAGTGGACCCAGTCCAAGCTCTTTATTATGTAACTGGCGGTGAAAAAGGCGCTCCGCCAAGATCAGACTTTTTCAAGGAGTTACAGGATCTATATACTAAAGCAATAACCAATCCCAATACAGAAGAAAGAAACAAGTTGTCTTTGGAAATTTATAAGTTGAACATCCAACATGGTCCACTTCTAATTGGTGTTGTGGGAGATCATATTGCACCGGTTGTAGTCAATGAAAAATTGAGAAATGTGATGAAGTATTCCATGATCGAAGCTTGGAGTTGGCAAGCTCCTGGAATTACCAATCCTGAACACTATTATTATGAAAAGTGATGAGACCTTAAGTGGTTTGATTTAAACAAAGCTGTCGGAGAATGCGAAGAAAGGAACCAACAGGTCATCTTTTTTCGCTCTCCGACAGCTTGAAATATTGTGAACTTTAATGAAATGGGGCGTTTTGATTGTCAGCATATATTATACGTAGGGTGTTAGGCCTGGTCCCCACTTTGTTGATAATTTCCATAATCACTTTCATTATCATTGATTTGCCGCCTGGAGATTATTTGACTAGACATATTGCGGAGTTGCAAGCTATGGGGGTAACTGGGGCAGAGGAAGAAGCCGCACATTTGAGAAAGATTTATTCCTTAGATGAACCTTTGTACAAACGTTATTTTAATTGGATTTTTAATTTTGCTAAAGGTGATTTTGGTATTTCTTTTGAGCATAGTCGGCCGGTTAAAGAATTGATCGGTGAGAGATTAGTGTTAACTTTGGTATTAAGTTGTATAACAATGTTGTTTACATGGTTAGTAGCATTGCCACTAGGGATATACTCTGCTACTCATCAGTATAAGATGTCGGATTATGTTGTTACTTTCTTTGGTTTTTTAGGTTTGTCCATCCCTAACTTTCTATTTGCGCTTATATTACAAGTGGCTGGTCTTGAGTTTTTTGGAAGAGTCCCAATTGGTTTATTTTCACGCGAGTTTGAAATGGCTGCCTGGGATATGGCTAAGGTTATCGACCTTTTAAAAAACATATGGGTGCCTGTTATTATTATCGGTACAGCAGGTACTGCTAGTTTGATTCGAATTATGAGGGCGAACTTGCTAGATATTTTAGGACAACCCTATATCCAAACCGCCAGATGTAAGGGGTTGAGTGAAAAGGTAGTTGTTTATAAACATGCGGTCCGTAATGCCTTACATCCGTTGGTTATGCAGTTGGGTATGGCTTTTCCGAAAATAATTGCAGGTGAAGCTATTACTGCTATGGTACTTAATCTGCCAACAACTGGGCCGTTATATTTACGCGCTTTAGAAAAACAAGATATGTATTTGGCAGGTAGTTTTTTATTTTTTATGACAGTCATGCTATTATTAGGCAACCTTTTGGCTGATATCTTATTGGCAATAGTAGATCCAAGAATCCAATATGATTGAGATCGGGATTATGAAGCCCAAATAATAGCGAAAGGAAGATACTTGAATGCTGTTTCAAAAGAAGC
Organism: Bacillota bacterium; assembly: GCA_023394955.1. Classification (GTDB taxonomy): domain Bacteria; phylum Bacillota; class UBA4882; order UBA8346; family UBA8346; genus JAAYHS01. Next base: position 15,917 of record JAEWZY010000041.1, on the reverse strand, counting down.
ATACTGATGATGAAAGAAAGTTACCCCAGACACAGTGGAAACTCATTTGTAGAAAATTTTGTAAAAACCGTCTGGCTATATTGGGAGTTGTTGTAATAGTAAGTCTGTATTTGTTAGCATTTTTTAGTGACTTCATTGCTCCCTATCATCCTCGAACTATTGATGATGGCCATTTAAACCTACCACCTCAGCTTCCGCAGTTCATAGATGAACAAGGTGAATTTCATTTTAGGCCATTTGTTTATGGAGTAGAAAGAAAGTTTAATCTGGAAACCTTTGAATATTCATTTATGAAAGTTGAAGAAGAAAAATATCCAATTTATTTTTTTGTTAAAACAGAGGAATATAAGTTTTTAAACATCATTTCTATGAACAGACGGCTTTTTGGAGTTGAATCACCAGGGCAAATTCACTTGTTTGGTACGGATCGTAATGGACGAGACCTATTTTCTCGTACTTTAGGCGCTGCAAGGATTTCTTTGACTGTAGGTTTATTAGGGGTCGTCATAACACTCGTACTCGGTTCTTTTATAGGGATCTTATCAGGATATTTGGGTGGAGTATTTGATTATCTTACCCAACGATTAATAGAGTTATTTCTTTCTTTTCCAGACATACCGTTGTGGTTGGCGCTTTCAACGATATTACCAAGAGATTGGTCACCCATAATAATCTTCTTCTGTATTACAGTAATTTTGTCCATTGTAAATTGGGGCGGTTTAGCCAGAAAATTGCGGGGAAAAGTATTAGGCATAAAGGAGCAAGAGTATGTATTGGCTGCTCAAACCTTTGGAGCCGGGACCTTTCATATTATCAAACGGCACTTGTTACCGAATACGGCAAGTCAAATTATTGTAGAAGCTACCTTGGCATTACCCCGGATGATCATTGGGGAAACTGCGCTAAGCTTTTTAGGCTTAGGGATTCGCCCACCGATGACAAGTTGGGGAGTATTATTACAAGAAGCCCAATTTGTTAGAGTCCTTTTACAGACACCTTGGATAATAATTCCCGCCTTTTTTGTAATTGTTGCGGTATTAGGATTCAATTTCATAGGAGATGGACTTAGAGACGCGGCTGATCCATATTCGAATTAACGGACTATCAATGCTTGTTTAATCTATCGACCTTTTGATATTGCTAGCTGTTGGATAAGGTTTAAAGGGTGGTAGTACAAGCAAAATCTTTATTTGTAGCGGAAGGGGAGCATTATGAGTACTAACAGACAGATGTTGCTAGAGGTGAGAAATCTCAAGACATATTTTCATACCGACGGAGGTGTTGTTAAGGCTGTAGATGACGTTAGTTTTCATATTGATAAAGGGAAGACTTTAGGTGTGGTTGGTGAAAGCGGTTGTGGCAAGAGTATTACTTCTCTCTCTATTATGCACTTGGTTCCTAGACCTCATGGCAAAATCGAAGAAGGAAAAATAATCTACCACAAAAGCGAAGCTGAATCAATCGACATTACCTCCCTTAATCCTTTTGGCAAAGAAATTAGATCGATTCGGGGAAATGAAATCGCAATGGTCTTTCAAGAACCAATGACCTCCCTTAATCCTTTATATACTGTTGGAAATCAAATAATAGAAGCGATCCGGCTCCATCAGAAAGCAGATAAAAATCAAGCGCGGGAACAAGCGATCAAGATGTTAGAATTAGTAGGTATTTCTGCTCCAAAACAACGAGTAGATAATTATCCTCATGAGCTAAGTGGCGGTATGCGTCAACGGGTAATGATTGCAATGGCCCTAAGTTGTCACCCAAAACTCTTAATAGCTGATGAACCAACTACTGCTTTAGATGTGACAATTGAAGCTCAGATATTAACACTTATGCGTGATTTACAGTCAAAGCTGGGAATGTCAATCATGTTTATCACCCACGATCTTGGTGTTATTAGAGAAATGTCTGACAATGTAATTATAATGTATACTGGTAAAGTTGTCGAAAGTGGGACTACCGAAGAAGTTCTTTCTTCCCCTAAGCATCCATATACTGTTGGGCTTCTAAACTCTATTCCTCAAATCGGTAGGAATACGCGGTTAATACCAATCAAAGGTTCGGTACCAAATTTATTAGAGATGCCTTCAGGCTGTTCTTTTGCGCCCCGTTGCCCGCAAGCAATGGAAATCTGCAGTAAAAAAGAGCCGGGATATTATAAAACTGAAACTAATCAGTGTGTTAAATGTTGGTTATTTGAAACAGAGAAAGAAGGTAGTAATGGATGATGAACAAGCCGCTTAAAGTTGAGAATGCTCCGAGGACCATACTCCGAGTGGAAGGTTTGAAGAAGTATTTTCCGATCAAAAAAGGTGTTTTTCTTAAAACAGTAGGTAATGTTAAAGCAGTAGATGGAGTGGACTTCTTTATTAAAGAAGGAGAAACCTTAGGTTTGGTTGGGGAGAGTGGTTGTGGGAAATCAACTGTTGGACGCTGCGTCATTCGTCTGTTGGAACCAACCGCCGGAAAGATTAATTATTTGTATAGGGATACAATTAAAGACCTAGTACAAACCGATAATGAAGAATTGAAAATGATAAGGCGTGATATTCAAGTCATTTTTCAAGATCCCTATTCTTCGTTAGACCCAAGGATGTCTATTCGTGATATTATTGCTGAACCTTTAGTGGTCCAAAATATTGGAACTCATAAAGAACAGACTAAAAGAGTGGAGGAGTTGTTAGAACAAGTAGGTCTAAGACCTTACCAAATGAATCGTTACCCCCATGAATTCAGTGGAGGTCAAAGACAGCGCATCGGAATAGCAAGGGCTTTGGTTTTAAAACCCCGCTTAATAATTTGTGATGAACCTGTATCAGCCCTTGATGTCTCAGTACAAGCACAAATATTAAATTTACTTGAAGATCTCCAAAAAGAGATGGGATTAACCTATCTTTTTGTAGCCCATGACTTGAGTGTTGTTGAACATATTAGCGATCGGGTTATGGTAATGTATTTAGGTAAGATCGTTGAAATGTCTACAACTGATAATATATATAATATGCCGCAGCATCCATATACTGAGGCTTTGCTGGCGGCTGTTCCCGGAGGCAATGCAAAGTCTAAGGCAAGATTTGTTCTAGAGGGCAATGTGCCCAATCCGGCGGACCCTCCATCTGGATGCAACTTCCATACTAGATGCCGTTATGCTCAGGAAAAGTGTTGCAAAGAAGAACCAAAATTAGTAGAAACAAATAAAAACTCAGGTCACTTTGTAGCTTGCCATTTTTACAAAGAATTAAGTTTAGTAGGGTATCAACAGACCAGAGAATTAGAGGAGGAAACTGTAGTTTAATTTTTTCTACCATTGTTCAAAGGTCTCTTGGAAGTACTAACCGATTTTCGCTTGACTAGTTATACTCAACAGCTCCGAAATTGTTAATTCGGCTTAAGTTAGGTTGGTCAGTTTTATACGGTTTTATGCCCTACAAAGCCATACCTAAAGTAAGTTATCAAAGAGGGTAAAATGTGATGAGAAAAAGATTAATTTGCCTACTTTTGATTTTAACGTTATTTCTATTTGCCACAGTGATGGTCTATTCCAAGAGTGCCGGTGATGTGCTCAATGTAAAAATCAGTCCCGCTACTGGGGAAACAGGTGGTAAAACCGGGGAAAAGGTAAGAATTTCTTTTTGGTTTGCTAATAATACTCCAGAGCGTGAAGCTGGGTTTAAAGAATTGATCCGCATCTTTGAAAAGCAGAATCCTGGTATTCAAGTGGACCTTCTAGGAATACCGGGTGACTCAAGACAGAAATTGGATATGGCGATTGCAGCCAATGAGGCGCCGGATTGTTTCGATGTTGCTCAATCCACAATACCATCGTATATCGCCCGGGACTCATTGGTCCAATTAGACAATTATTTCGATAAATGGCCAGAAAATAATAAGATCCTTCCGGCTGGGCTTGACCTGGTACGTTCCTATGATCCTTCAGGAAAAAACCGGTTGTTCGCAATTCCGACAGCCTCCGACCTCTGTGTCTTATGGCTAAGGCCTGACTGGTTTGCTGGTGCCGGTTTGAAACCACCGCGGACTTGGGACGAATTTTTTAAGGCAGTCAAAGTTTGTACTAATAAAAATACCGGACATTATGGAGTTTCGATCCAAGGCGGTATTGGCAGTGGGATTATCCTTGAATATCTAATGTATTCCTATTCCGGACTCACTAAATATTTTACGTCGGATGGGAAATGTACAATCAATGATCCGAAACATGTTGAGTTTGTCGCTAAGTATCTCGGTTTATATAATGTATATACCGCTAAAAACGATTTTAATAACGGCCGGAGGGAATTGGCTGCTGCATTTCAATCGGGAAAAGCAGCAATGGTCTTCGATAATATCAGTTCTTCCAGCGTCTATGCAAAGAATTTTAAAAATAATATCACTAAGTTCGCGGCAGTTCCTCCCCCCAAAGGCGACAAAGGATATAATGCCCATTCTGTCCTTTCACTCAATAGTTATGTGATGTATTCTAATTCGAATCATAAGGAAGAAACTTGGAAATTCCTCAGTTATCTTTGTTCAGCTGGATCTATCGGTGATATTGCGAAATTTTCCGGAATAATGCCTATGCATAAACAAGCTTTAAAATCCCCTTGGATCCAGGCCCTTCCTTACTTTAAAATGGCCGCCGATATATTGGATTCACCGAATACTAAGTTTTTTAGAAAACCCTTTAATTACCAAGATTATAATAGTATTATGAGCACCAAAGTTGACCCTATGATTCAGTTGGTAATGGGTAAAAAAATTTCAGTCAAAGATTTTTTGAATGAATGGGCCAGGTTGATGCTTCAAATGAAAGATAGCTTTAACTTAAATGGTTAGGAGTGTCTTATTATCAGTTCAGTTACCAAACGGCAGAAATTGCATAATAATTCCGCATCTTATCTAAAAATGAAAGTGTTATGATGATGATGGGATTAGCACTATATTTTTGATATTAAGAATTTTCATCGGGGAATACTATTGTGTTGATACGCTATGTTAAGAATAGACCAATAAAAATCAGACTTATAATCTTGTTTTTACCGATTATAATTTTGGCGGTATTATTAACTGCCATCTTTTCGTATATAAACGCTAAAAATCAAATTGAGGCCAATGCTCGGCTCCAATTGGACGATACGGTTTACCAAACTACATTTCTATTAAATGAAAAGCTTAAATATGTGCTTGAGCAATTACTATTGATTGAAAATGATACTTCTTTTAAAAACTTACTACTCAGTGGTGATGAGAATAGTTCTAATGATGAAGACATTATCAAGATTAACAATCTTTGTGAAGAAATATACAGCAAAAACTTTGAAATATTTGATTCGATCTATTTGAATGTAAATAATACTGAATTTATCCTGCCAAAGACGGAGACCATGGCGCATGAGCCGCTTGATATTAAGCAATGGTTCATTCGGAACAATTATCCTGGTTATAGATATTATTGGGAAATGGGTAATGAAAGTACTATTTTACGGATTGATGCTTCCCAGGAGGTTTTCAGCGTCTATCGAGTTTTGGGGAGCATAGGTTCAGGGATTAAAAGTCTGTTGCTACTGAATATCAATATTGATTACATCTTGGAGTTGCTTTCAAATGTAAAGATCAGTTTAAATGGCTATCTGATGCTTATTGATACTGATGGAAACATAATCTCAAAAAACGTACCCAGTGAGTTCCGGTTGAATCAAAAGGGCTTGGATTTTTTAAAGAATAATTCAGGCTACCGTGGTACTTTTAACGCTTATAGCGTAGCTGATCAGAAATTATTTGTGGTTTTCAATACGATTAGAGTAAATAGGTGGGTTGCTGCGGCGGTTATACCCCTGGATGATATTTTTGTGAGCCTTTCGTACATCAAATATATGATTTTAACGATGGTGGTGGTCTTACTAGTTATTTCTACCTTAGTTGCTGCTTTTACAGCGAATAGCATTGCAAAGCCATTGTCTTTTCTATCAAACCAAGTTAAGAGGTTCGAAAATGGCGATATGGGGGTGGACTTTTATGTTGATGACCGTAACGAGATTGGAGTATTGGCGAATGGTTTAGCCAGCTTGCGCTCTAATGTCATTTCATTGCTGAATAGAGTAAAGGCTGAAGAGGAAGAAAAGAAGCAATTGGAGCTGATCGCACTCCAAAAACAGATTCACCCCCATTTTATTTATAATACGCTAAGTTCAATTATGTATTTGGTGGATATGGATAAAAATAAAAAAGCTAGCAAAATGATTAAAGCTCTGTCCAATTTTTTAATGGTAGGCCTTAGCAACGGTAGGAAGATCATTTCGGTCAAGGAAGAACTTCAGCATGTAAGCGATTATCTCTTTATCCAAAAGATGCGCTATACTAAAGATTTTTATTTTGAAATCAATGTTGATGAAGATATCGCCGATTGCCAAATTATCAAACTGACCTTGCAGCCGTTGGTTGAAAACTCAATCTACCATGGCTTGCGTTTTAAAGAAGCAGATTTGGGATATATCCGAATCAATGGGAGTCGAGTCGGGAACCAAGTAGTGTTGGAAGTATTTGATAATGGCATTGGTATTCCCAAAGCAAAATTAGAAGAATTGGAGCAATTAATCCGGACACGTAATGCGGAGGAAGGGGCCGACGCTTTTGGCTTACGGAATGCCAATCTCCGTTTGATGTTGCATTTTGGTCCGGAATACGGCCTGGAGATCGAGAGCGAAGCGAATAAATATACATTAATCAGAGTGAAGATTCCTTTCAGCAATAACAATCTGGAGGGCGGCGCCTAAATGTGCAGGGTATTAATTGTTGATGATGAAGAAATCATTTTGGAGGGATTAAAACGGAATATTAGCTGGAAAGAAAATGGCTTTGAAATCGTCGGCCAAGCCTCCAATGGTGAAAAAGGATTGGTGCTAGTGAGAGAGTTACAACCGGATATTATCATTTCTGATGTCCGTATGCCGGTATTGGACGGTCTGGACATGGTGGAGAAGGTTGGTCTAGAATATCCGTGGATTAAAACTATTTTACTGACTGGTTATGATAATTTCGCATATGCCAAAAGGGCTTTGAACCTTAAGGTAACAAATTATGTTCTCAAATACAATTATAAAGAAGAGATCTTAGCCGCCGCAATCCAAGCCAAGGAGGAGCTGGAAATCGAGGCTCGTTTGAAAGAACAGGCTCAAAAAGGCCGGGGCCTTATGGAACGCCGGGTTATTAAAGATTTGATCAGCGGTAAACTCAGCGATTTTCAAGAAGGGTTAAGTGTCAATAGTTTCGGGATTGGTTTCGGCAGCGACCGGTTTATCGTGGCTGCAATTGATTTTATGGTCGAAAAAGGGCGGTCTTCCGCAGAGGCTTTAGATCTCGATGAGGCTACCATTATGATTCAAGATTTATGTGGCCAAGCGGTAGTGAACTCAGGCAATCAAGTTTTTTGTACCGGGTTTCATCAAAACATCGCGGTTTGTTTCAATTTGGAAACTGAAATTGAAGGGGAAGACTTGGTTTGTGAAATTCTAGAAAAGGTCTTAAAATCAGTTTCTGTTGCTTACCATCTTCAAGGATGGGTAGGAATCGGCGGGTTGGTCGGGGGAATCGAAAATATTAAGAAGTCTTACAAAGAGTCCCAAACCGCTTTGGAGGTTGCCAGGATCTTAAACAAACAGACCACCATGCGCTTTACGGAGCTAAACGGGAACGAACATTCTTATCAGGTTATTCTTAACAAAATCACTGATTATGTCGAAAAAAATTACTTTCGGAAGGAACTCTCATTGAACAGCATCTCGAAAGAGGTTTATATTTCCCCTGCCTATATCAGCACTTTATTTAAGAAGAGCAAAGGTATTAATTTGAGCGAATATATCATCAAGGTACGGTTGGAAAAGGCGGTATCATTATTAAAAAACACCGATCTTAAATCATATGAAATCGCGGAAAAGATCGGCTATACCAGCGCTCAGTATTTTAGCGTTTTGTTCAAAAAACATCTTGGTTGCTCGCCGACGGAATATAAAAATAAGATCGCGCATTGATAGGACAGGCAGTAATTCGTAAGACAGACGAAGAGTATAATATCTTAGTTGTTTATCTATAGCGCCTGACCTGCGTTTCAAGGGGTTGGGGCAAAAAATCCTCACTGAATAATCAACCCCGATCTTGAACGGCTCGGTTTAAAAAATCCCTTGGCTCGATCTAAAAATTTCTCTGGTGAAATCTAAAAATTCCTCTAGAGAAACTTGAAAATTCCTCTAGAGAAATTTCGAAATTCCTTGGCTTAATCAAAAAGTTTCACTAGTGAAATCTTAAAATTTCTCTAGTGAAATAAAAATATTTCTCTAGAGAAACTTCGGAGTAGCTTGGCTTAATTTTGGGCGGGAGGGAGGTTGACCGACCAGTTTTTTAATCATTGTCTAAAATCGACTCACCTCCTTAATCCCCCTCTCTATAATGAAGCTATTTTTTAGTTAACTCAATAAAGAGGGGGAGAAACGTCCATTTCATAAGTTGGTTTTTGTTTATTTTTATTCCTCCACCGGGTCGTCGGGGTGGGCTTGGTTCCACTGGGCGATGATCTGGGCTTGGCTTTTGCCGATATTGGCGGGGTTGATCCATTTGCCTCTAAATCTTGCATTGACGTCGTTTTTTAGCTCGGGGTTGACGCGGACGTTAATATCGATGGAACCGTCTCTTTTGCCGATGGGCCGGTAATGGGTGTTGTTGGGTAAACGGACGATCCGTCCGGCCTTGAGGGCGGTTCCGATTTGGACGTCCAATTCGGACAGGAGCGCCAGGATGCTGCCGCGGCTCTGGTTCGTGGTGGCGATCAGGTTTTCGATCAGTTCGTCGCTTTCCATCGGGGCGACCGGTTCCAGTCGGGGACCAAGCACTGCCCAGGCTCGAATTATTTTGGCCATTTTAAAACCTTCCTTTGTGTTTTTTTGGTCGTCTCTGATTTGGAAATTAAGATCTATTTCTATATTCGGAGTAAATTTCCATTTCTTTAGAAAGTCACGTAAATAATGGGAATAAAACTATGGCTCTGATTTAAAGATGGTTGTTATAATATGTCTATTTTGTTTTCCCGCAGGCGCGGAGGCGGGTCTAGCTTGGCGGGGTTTTCGTTTTAGAAAGCGAAGGGCAAATATATTAGAGAAACAGGAGAAAATGGAATTAATAGCGAATTTACAAATACGATTGGCAATGTATTATTTAAACAGGAGTGTTTTAGAATAGAAGATTGTCGGTTGAAGCTCCATAGAGGATATGGAGGGCGGCCTTGCTCAACTTGATTGTATTTGAATTGAGGGGTTTGGATTAGATTGAAAGCTTGAGTTATTCGTGTCGTGGTAACATATCAGCTGTCTTGAAAGGGAAAAAACAAATGGAATGTTTAATCTAAAGAAGCAAATTTAGAAAATATGAATCTGGTAATTGATTTTATTACTAAGTTACTTTTTGAATTAAATGGTTCAAAGGTTGAATTGGATAACAAAAGTCTGACTAAAGCATATAGTGAGTTTATATTGAATGATAATAATAAAATTTATATTGCTTCTGATCATGAAAAAGAGATAGGAATAATTACTGTTACTCAATTAATTGCAATATATACACAAGGTAGATATGGAATTATCAATGAACTTTATGTATTACCGGAGTATCGTTCAAGTGGTATTGGTAAATTATTATTATATGAAGTTATAAAATTCGCTAAAAGTAAAGATTGGAAAAGGATTGAGGTTGGAGCACCGAATCAAGAAAAATGGCAACGTACAATCGATTTTTATCTTAAAGAAGGTTTTGAAATAATTGGCCCAAGATTAAAAAAGTATCTATAGGTTAGGTGGCATAATGAAAAAGATTGGGATGATTGGTGGATTTGGTCCTGAGTCTACCCTTGATTATTACCGATTACTGATTGACCAGTATCGACAAGAGCAAGGGGAGGGAAGTCTTCCCGAAATCATTGTTTATAGTATGGATATGTATACCATGCTTAATTTAGTTCAACAAAAACGATGGGACGACTTAGTAGCATATCTTTATAAGGGGATAGATGGCCTATATAGAGCCGGAGCTGATTTTGGAATTATTTCAGCCAATACGCCGCACATTGTGTTTAATGAATTGAAAGGCTTGTCTCCTATACCCCTGATAAGCATAGTTGAAGAGACTTGTAAGAAAGTTAAAGAAGTTGGATTACAAAAGGTGGGATTTCTGGGAACCAGTTTCACGATGCAATTGAGTTTTTTCCAAGATGTATTTGGCGGAGATAATATTTCCGTCGTTGTTCCCGGAGATCAGGAACAGAAGTATATCCAAGACAAACTAATGACTGAGATAGAATTGGGAGAATTTCATGAACATACTCGAAAAGGGTTACTGAAGATCGTTAAACGCATGATTGACGAAGAAGATATCCAGGGATTGATTCTTGGGTGTACGGAATTGCCACTAATTCTAACAAAGGACGAGTTTGGCATAACTTTTTTCAACACTACTAAGATACATGTTGAAAGTGCAATTAAATATTCTCTGTATAGCAATTAATTAGGGGTCGCTTTAAGAATGTGACTTATGCGATATAATAAGGAAAGAACACAAAGGAAAAAACGTCTTAATTATTTACTCACGCCGCAAACGCGCGGATAATAAATTATTATTTCAAAGGTAAGCCCAAGGACTATGATTTCTCCAAAAGGGTTGTCGAAATAGGCGAGTTGCTTACGTTGGAAAACTAAAAATTATGATTATGAGTTGTTCAGCATTGATAGAATAAGATATTATTATTGTCATGTGTTATATCAACCACCAATTGGAGGTTTTTAATGCTGGTATTTAAATCTTTATTAAAATATCCGAAAGGTACACTTGAATCCATTCTTATCGAGGCATATTCATCTTTTCATGAACGTTATCCGGAATACAGTGGAGAGAATCTCAAAAATTTTAATGATTGTGATACCTTCTTTTATGAAAATTCTAAAATCGGTGAAAGCTGTAGCTTCGTTTCTGAATATGAAGGTAAAATAGCTGGAATGTGTTGTTGGGATCCTAGGGAAAACCCAACTGTGATAATTGGGCATAATTGTATTCTGTCAAAACTGAGAGGTAGAGGACTTGGAACATATCAGATGAAAATGACTCTCCATCATTTGAAGGATAAAGGATTTACTAAAGCTAAGGTATCAACAGGCATAATGGATTTTTTTATTCCCGCTCAAAAAATGTATGAATCAGTTGGATTTAAAGAAATAAGCCGAGATAATCCAAATGTTTCAAATAAAACAATGTTACATAACAATGTCTATTATGAAATGGATTTAAAGTAAGGAAAAGAATAAAGTCTACAATTAAAAGGCACCATGTGCGCCACAAGGCGCACGAATGCGTCAGATATCATGGTATCTGGTGCTGACGGCGTCAGTTCATTGCCCACGAGGTCCGCCCATTCATGGGCAGAAAAGAAAAAGTGAGGACATAAATGAATACCATTCCGGTGAATTGTTATGGCGTTGCGGCAATTATCATAAAAGATGATAGGATTTTGTTGTTAAGGAGAACGGGTCCGTTAAAGGGAACATGGTGTTATGTGGCCGGAAAAATTGAAGCTTCTGAAAAAGCTTGGCAGGCGGCGTTAAGGGAAATAAAAGAAGAGGCCGGATTAATTCCTTCCGAGTTTTATTCCGCAGATATTCAAGAGCAATTTTATGAAATTGGAAAAGATTCGATTTGGATCGCACCGATTTTTGTGGGATATATTTTAGATAAACAAGAAGTCAAAATAAATGAAGAGCATGATGATTTTAAGTGGGTAACAATCGAAGAAGCATTTCAAATGTTTTCATTTCCAGGCCAAAGAAAGATCATAGAGCATATTGAAAAAGAATTTATAAAGAAAAAGCCAACCGAATGGTTATTGATAAAAGCATAAAAGGTTTTAAAATTATAAACTGTCCGTCTTCGTGCGTCCTGCGCTACGGCTTTGTCTTTATTTCTTTAATGGGAGGATAAACAATTTATGGTTTACCTTATCCGTCATGGGCAAACCGATTGGAACTTATTCAAGAGGTTCAATGGTTGTACCGATACCTATTTGAACCAAACAGGAATAGCACAGGCTAAGCTGCAAGTCGGGAATTTGAAGAGTGTCAGTTTTGACGCGTGTTTTTGCAGTCCGCAAACACGGGCGCGCCAATTTTGCGAAATTATTTTTCAAGGTCCGATCGTGTTTGATGACAGGCTTGCCGAAATAAACTGCGGCGAGTTTGAGGGCCAGGAGGAAACTGCGGAAGCGATGAAGTTGTTTCAGCAAGCAATCAAAAGCGGTAATATGGGCACGGAGAACTTCGAAGCATTTATCAAACGGAACTGTGACTTATGCGATATAATTACGGAAGAACACACGGGAAAAAACGTCTTAATCGTTACTCACGCCGCAAACGCGCGGGTAATAAATTATTATTTCAAGGGTAAGCCCAAGGACTATGATTTCGCTAAAAGGGTTGTCGAAAAAAGCGAGTTGCTTACGTTGGAAAACTAAGATAGTTAACATAGTCTGAATCAACTTTAAATTAACAGCCTTCCAATGGGCGCCATAGAGCCCGCAATCGTGACGGGCGGAAAGGACGGAACAATGGAGAAGAAACTTGCCGCTGTCGGACTGTTTGTCGAGGATATCGAGAAAATGGTCGAGTTTTATCGTGATGTGATTGGGTTTAGTACGGATTGGACTGAAGGCCCGCATGCCGGATTTGAGCAAGCTAATATTAATTTCATGATGTATGAACGAAAGCTATTGCCGGAGTATTTGGGGGAAGAAGTATCATATCCCAAAGGTTTAAATGGGTCATTCGAAATATATATTGATCTGCCGTTTTTTGAAGACGTGGATCGGGAATTTGAAAGAGTAGTGAAGCTTGGCGCAAAACCGATCGTCAATCCAAGAACCGAACCTTGGAATATGAGGACTTCTTATGTGGCAGATCCGGAGGGAAATTTAATCGAAATCGGCTCATGGGGCAAAGGCGGAAAATAGGCTTGGAAAGAAATTTACATGCTGTTCAAGAACATCATGTTTTCACGGGGGTGGGGGTTTTTTGAATTAATAGCGGGATTTTGGGTATTCTAAAGATATTCAATTCCAAAAAGGAGATGTAGAGGAATGCCCGATGTCAATTGTACCGTGAATAACTGTCACTATTGGGAGGATGGCAATCTATGCAATGCCCAGCAGATTGTGGTCCAAAATGATGATGATGGGGGATTTTCACCGAATGCTGATTTGAAGCAACTATCGGCCACCCCGGCAGATTCAAACGACGAAACCTGTTGTCAAACGTTCAAATTGAAGTAGATTAGAGAATCCCTCTCCGGAAAGCAACCGGAGGGGGACTTTTAATCTATATATGTTGCAATAAATTTTTTGGATAAAAAATCTTACTGCAACATATCTAACAGTATTTGCTCTTTATTTAGATACTTTCGGATGCGGCATAGCCGGCTTCAAAGGCCTTCAGGTTCACCTCAAGGGTTTTGGGGGGGACCACCTCGCGCAAGGCTTCGAGCCAGACGCTTTTTCCGACCGGAATTATCCGGGCGGCCAGGCCCAGTAAAACCACATTGGCCGCTTTGATATTCCCGCATTCTTTGGCGATCCTCATCGCGTCAATGGCCATCGTTTGCGCCGCCCGTTCTTTCAATCTTGCGATAATGGACTCCGGGTACTTGGCTTTCCCGGTGATTACCGGCATCGGATCGATCCGCTGAGCGTTGACGATTAGTCTTCCGTCAGCTTTCAGGTAATCCATCCACCGTAAGGCCTCTAACTTTTCGAAAGCCAGGATTAGGTCGGCTTCCCCTTTTTCAATCAGCGGCGAATAGACTTTTGGGCCGAAGATAACATAGGTTACCACACTTCCGCCCCGTTGGGACATACCGTGGATCTCCGATACCTTCACATCGGTACCGATCTTCAAAGCCAGATGGCCCAGGACCCTGCCGGCCAGTAACGTCCCTTGGCCGCCGACACCGAGGATCATGATCTTCAAATCAGTCATTAGATTCACCCGCTTTCCCAATGGCGTTAAACTTGCATAGCTTGGTGCAAAGCCCGCAGCCAAGGCAGAGCGCCGCATCGATTTGAACAGTGTCGCCGTGGTCGACCAGGGCTGGGCAGCCGATTTTGAGGCATAGCTTACACTTTTTGCAACGGTCCGGCTCGATAAAGAGCGGGCCTTGATATTTGACGTGTTTTAAAAGAGCGCAGGGGCGTTGAGAGATGATCACCGACGGTTCAGCGGCGGCGGTCTCTTCCCGGACGATTTCTTCAAACTCATCGATCGCAAAGGGGTCCGCTACCCGGACCCGGTCAACGCCGACGGCCTTGGCCAATTGGACCAGATCCACCTGTTTGGTGGGCTCTCCTTTGATGGTAAAACCGGTGGTCGGATTCTGCTGGTGGCCGGTCATTCCGGTAATGGAGTTGTCGAGGATGATCACAGTGGCGTTTCCCTTATTGTAGACCAGATCAATCAAGCCGGTGATCCCCGAATGGATGAAGGTGGAATCGCCGATAATCGCAACGGTCTTTTTCCCAAACTCAGGCCCCCGGGCTTTTTCCATACCGTGGGCTACGCCGATACTGGCGCCCATACAGACGCAGGTATCGATGGACTCAACCGGAGCCAATGCGCCCAAGGTGTAACAGCCGATGTCGCCGCTGACGGTCAGTCCCAGTTTTTTCAGGACATAAAATATTCCCCGGTGGGGGCAACCGGGGCACATCACCGGCGGCCGGACCGGGATCTCCTCCGGAACGATGGGATTTTTCGCTTCAGTTTTAATACCTGAGATTCGCTCCTTGATCATCCGGGCATTTAATTCCCCGGTTACCGGCAACAGTTCTTTACCGGTAACTTCCAGCCCCATCTTCTTAACCTGGTCTTCGATGAAAGGTTCCAGTTCTTCGATGACATAAAGGGTCTTAACTTCATTGGCGAATTGGCGAATGGTTTTTTCCGGCAAAGGATAGACCATCCCCAGTTTCAGGTAAGAGACATCACCCAGAGCTTCCCGGGCATACTGATAAGCGATTCCGCCGGTAATAACCCCGATCTCCTTATTGCCCCATTCGATCTGGTTTAGTTTCGAACTCTCGGCATAATCACGTAAGATTGCCATTCTGTTTTCAACTGCCAAATGTCTTTTTCTGGCCATGGCCGGCATCATCACATATTTATCAGGATTCTTGTTATAGGCTTTAAGTTGGGTTTCATTTCTGGCATCGAGCTCCACTATGCTTTGGGAGTGGGCGATCCTGGTGGTAAGCCGGACGATCACCGGAGTATCATAATCCTCACTTATTTTATAGGCCAGTTTCACAAAATCTTTGCATTCCTGACTGTCCGCCGGTTCCAGCAACGGCGTCTTGGCGGCCCTAGCATAAAAGCGGCTGTCTTGCTCATTTTGGGAGCTATGCATCCCGGGGTCGTCGGCTACCATAATGATTAGCCCGGCGTTGACTCCGGTATAAGATGCGGTGAACAGCGGATCAGCCGCGACATTCAGCCCAACATGCTTCATGGAACAGATGGACCTGGCTCCAGCGATGGCCGCTCCGACGGCGACTTCAAGGGCTACTTTTTCATTGGGCGACCATTCGGAGTATATCTCATCATATTTAGCGATTTGTTCGGTTATTTCAGTACTGGGCGTGCCGGGATAGGCGGCGGCGACGGTTACGCCGGCCTCATATGCCCCTCTGGCGACAGCCTCGTTGCCGAGCATCAGTCTTTTCATGCTGCTCCTCCTCATTGAAATAATATGTGACAATTATATTTGATTGGGATGAGGTTGTCAAAAAGTTGAATGTTTGCTATTGAAAAGATATGGCAAGAAAGTTATAATTTAATCACATCATA
>JAEWZY010000009.1 GCA_023394955.1 Bacillota bacterium | reverse complement strand
GGCATTCTTTGGCCGGTCATTAAGAAATTACTGAAACACGGTATCACCGCTGAACGGATCCTGGTTTTGGTCGCCAACGGCACCCATCGGGCTCTTTCCGAAGCCGAATTGCGAGGGATGCTGGATGTTAGAGTATTTGAATCCGGAATTCCGGTCAGAAATCATGATTGCCGGGACCGTGAACAATTAACATATTTGGGGCGAACCAGCAGGGGAAGCGAAATTTTTTTAAACCGGGCTTATCTGGAGGCGGATCTAAAAATATTAACCGGCTTGGTTGAGAGTCATTTTATGGCGGGAGCCTCCGGAGGCCGAAAATCGGTCTGCCCCGGACTGATTGGCGAAGCGAGCACTTATATATTTCATGGGGCGCCGATGCTTAATTCTCCTTATGCTTGCGATCTTCAACTGGAAAACAACCCTTGTCACGAGGAGTCTCTGGAAGTGGCCGAAAAAGCCGGGGTTGACTTTATCATCAATGTTACTTTAGATCATCAATTTAAAGTAACCGGGGTTTTTGCCGGAGACCTGGAAAAAGCCCATCAACATGCTGTAAAATGCCTTAAAGATTATACAAGTATTAAACTGAAACATGAATATGATATAGTAATAACCCACGCCGGATTCGTCGGAATCAATCATTACCAGTCTGCCAAAGCCGGAGTAGCGGCTATTCCGGCCATAAAACCCAAGGGAAAATTAATCTTGGTCGCTAATAACACTGATCCTAATCCGATCGGCAGTCCGATGTATCGGACGGTGTTGCATTTGTTGAAATTGATGGGGGCCGCTAAATTTAAACAATTACTGCTCTCTCCGGATTGGAGTTTCATTCCCGATCAATGGCAAGTCCAGATGTGGGCTAAGTTATTTACCAAGATTTCCTTTGATGATTTTATTTACTATAGTCCCCAACTCACCGGGTTTGATTATAATTTTTTACCGGGCCGGGACGGTAATGTATACCTTCCTCCAACTGAACGTTATTGCGGCAATTTGCAAATAATCCCGCGAGTGATTGAAAAAGCGGTAGAACAGATAATACAGGAGCTAAATTCATTAAATGGCGCCAAATTGCCAAGCATAGCTTACCTGGCTGAAGGTCCCTACGGTATTTTAAGTTCCATAAATTGAATTCGAACCCATCAAAAAAACCGAACCTTATCGCCTCTTAATACTTCATTCTCTAATGGATTGTTGCAAGATCGAGAAACTTATTGGAAACAAAAGATGGCAATCGAAGCCGGAATAATTGGCGATGGGCTGATGTTTAACCAAAATACTTTGGTTGATACCAACATGATTGGCGCTGAGGCTGTCGGATTACATCAAAAAATTTCGAAATTGAGTCAAGAATTTACCGGGATTAGGAAAAACAGGAAACCGTCTTTTTTGAATTTTAGGATTCCAGTTTTAAGTTAAAAAATAAAATCAGTTGAAAGGAAATTTGATTTCCGCTCTCGAACGATCCGGGTTAGGAGTTTTTGGTTGATTTCACTATCTTTAGCCGCCACCAGGGTCCGGATCGAGAACACCCTTAGCGCGTCGGTGACCGAGAGGGTCCCTTCGGCGGAATCTTTTCTTCCGGTAAAGGGAAAAGTATCCGGCCCCCGTTGGCACTGGCTATTGATATTCACTCGAGAAACTTGATTCACCAAAGGATCGACCATTTCGGCGACTAGCCCGGGGTCATTGCTGAAGATACTGACTTGTTGACCAAAGCTGGATTCTTCAATATAACGGATGGGGGTCTCGACCTGGTTAAAAGGGATTATCGGAATAATCGGACCAAATTGTTCTTCGGTAAAAATACGCATCTCCGGGTTGACCGGATATAGAACCGCCGGGTAAAAGAGGGTCTCGGCGGTAGCGCCGCCGGAAGGATTAATTACCTTGGCGCCTTTGGCAACAGCGTCTTCGATTAATTCAGATAGATATTGAGTTTTACCATCCTCAGGCAGCGGTGTAATCATCACCCCGGATGTCCAAGGCATCCCTACTTTTAAATTCGTTAAAGCTGCAGTTAGTCTTTCTAGAAAAGTTTCGGCGATGGTTTCATGGACAAATACAATCTTCAGAGCGGTGCATCGCTGACCGTTAAAGGAGAGCGTTCCTAAGAGACACTCTTTTACGGCCAATTCCAGGTCGACGTTGGGGAGGATGATCGCCGGATTTTTAGCGTCAAGCCCTAAGACGCAGCGGAGACGATGGGGCTTGGGATGTTGCATTTTAATGGTATCCGCGATTTTACTAGTCCCGATGAACGCCAGGACATCGATTTTCCCCGACGTAACTAACGGAGTGATTATATTGGAACCGCGCCCGTAAATAATATTAACCACACCCGGCGGAAAACAATCCCGGAAGATACCAAGGAGGGGACGGTAGAGCAGAGTCCCTAATTTTGGAGGTTTACAAATCACTGTATTTCCCATGATTAAGGCAGGAATCAAGGTGGTAAAGGTTTCATTCAAAGGGTAATTAAACGGCCCCATGCAAAGGGTTACGCCCAGCGGCGCCCGGCGGATCTGGCCGATGATTCCCTGTTCGATAACGAAGCGGGAGGAAGCCCGATCCAAATCTTTAAGAGCGTCAATTGTATCTTTGATATAGGCTACGGTCCGGTCGAATTCTTTGACTGAGTCTTGATAGCTTTTGCCGATCTCCCACATTAGCAACTTTACAATTTCTGCTTTCTTGGTTTTAAAACAAAAGACAAATTCCTCAATCCGGTTGATTCTTTCTTCAACCGGCATGGTTGGCCAGAGGCCTTTGCCATTATCGTAGGCTTTAACGGCAGCCTCTAATGATTCCAAGACCGCGTCTTTGGAAAGCAGCGGGTAACTTCCGATTTTCTTACGTGAAAGGCCGGTCTTGGTTTTAATACAAACCGGGGAGAAGACTTCCTGAGATGGGCCATCCCAAATCAACAGTTCGCCGTTGACCAGATATTCAGTTTGGTGGATGAGGCCGTTGATTCTGAAGTCTGCCGGAAGAACGTTTACGTCAGGGAAAAGATTCCTTAATAGTTCGGAATTCATTACTCAACCTCCCCTAAATTAACATAATTAAATAGTCTAATTCTTTCCTATTAAACTACTTTCCTGCTATTATTATTGAATTAATTGAAAATAATGTAAACAAAACCGGTTTATATCTAATGAATTAGCATTTGAAGGCCGATTAAACTTATGAAAAGTTCGATAGGGGGGGGGTTATCTTGTTGGAACTGATTCAAAAACGCCGTAGCATCCGAAAATATTTAAGCAAAACAATCGAAACCGAGAAAGTTCAGATTTTACTAGAGGCCGCCTTGCGCGCTCCGTCATCAAGGAGCCTTAATCCTTGGGAATTTATCCTGGTTGACCAAGGTGAACTATTAGAGAAGCTGGCATTATCCAAGGAACACGGTTCATCCTTTTTAAAGAACGTTCCCTTGGGGGTTGTGATTTGCGCGGATCCAGACCGGTGTGATGTTTGGATTGAGAATGCTTCGATCGCCGGCGCTTATCTGCAATTGGCCGCAGAATCCCTCGGACTGGGCAGCTGTTGGATTCAGATCCGGGAACGGGAACATTCCCAGATAAAAACCGCCGAGGAATATGTCCGGAAAGTTTTGAATATTCCGGATCACCTAAAAGTAGAAGCGATTCTTGCAATTGGTTATCCAGCTGAAACGCTGCCTCCTCATTCCAAGGACGAACTGGAATGGGGAAAAATTCACGTTAACCTTTATTGATGTTCCTGCTTCCTAACTGGTGTAAAAGAGAAATTCATAAAGAATTAACCTAAATAGGCCGTAAAAGGCAGGAATTTACAATCTTGCGCCGAATATCTGCATTATCAAACAGCGGATATAAGGAGGCAATTAGATGATAAACATCAATTTTTGGTTTATATTGGCTGCCCCGTTAGTAATCGGACTTATCGTTTATTTTATAAACTTTTGGTTAGCAAAACGTCAAGGAGGTACTTTATCTCGTAGTTTTTGGATTTCGCTCCTGGCCATGGTTTTAATTGCGGGAGGATTATTATATTTTTTGCATGTCAAGAATGGTCATGAACACTCTCAAAATATTGCCGCGCTAAACCAGAAGCATCAAGAAGAAATGGAGAGAGTTGTTAAGGATTATCAGAAAGAAATGGCCTATTTGGAATGGAGAAATAAAGTATTCCCCACCAGCGCTCAAATGGAAAAAGAATTGACCGAGAATACCGAAAAATATAAGTTGAGCAAAGCTGAAGTAGCCAATTGGAGAGACGCGGCCCATGATAATACCTTGGAAAAATTAATGCCCAAGCGAGACATGCAAGATGTAATGAAAGAATATCAAACTCGTTTGAAGGCCAGTCTGGGCCTGGTCAAGTCGGGAGAGACCTTGCTGTCCTCGGATATTAGAGTGCTGGCTGAAAACATTAATACCATTCGGGTCATCGGTAAAGAATATGAGAAGGTATTATTCTCCTTCCGGGAGTTATATAACAATATCAGCGCCAATCCCGACCAACAAATGGAAGCTCCCAAACAAAAATATTTCCTGTTCTTCCCAGTCAAACGGAAAGAATATAACGCTTTATTACAAGAGTATTATCAAGCTCAGGGTAACACTGAGGCAACTGCTAATGTAGCGGTCAAGCTAAAAGTAACGATTGAAAAGGCCGAAGCGGAATTTAAAGAGATTAATCGTAAATTCGAGGAAAACTTAGGGTTCCTGGAAAGCACTTCTACTTCAATTACTTATAACTCGGAAAAATTGGAACAATTAATCGAAGCCGCTATTAAGCAGACTGAGATTATCAATGAGACCGAGCCCAGCACCAGGGTGAAAGTTAATAATAAAACTAAACATTAAAATATTTAGCGTTTGCAAAGGGTAAGGTTGGATACTTACCCTTTTCCGATTGAATAATCACATATTCGCGAAGCGGGGTTCCTTGTTGAAAGACGCATTTAATCCGGATATGACCAGTTTGATCATTAAATAACATCGGTTAACCCTCCCTTACAAGAAAGGCTTTAATATAATATTGAAGATTTGGACGAAAAGTTCTTATGGGCATGAGCTATTTTTGATTTATTGAGATAGGCGTAAGTGAGAGCAGGGAATGAGGTAAACAAAGACTTGATTAATCGGGTTTGATCCCGGTATGAATTGAAGCTATTCCGAAGGTGAGTTCATAACATTGGGGGTTTAAAAATCCCAAATCACCGAATAATTTGGTGATTTTATGCTGGTTTGGGTAGTTGCGGATTGATTCGTCGAGATATTGGTAAGCAGGTTTGTTACCCGTCAGCAACTGTCCGATGAATGGAATCCAATGGTTTAAATATAAATAATAAAACTCTTTTAAAATTGGAAGGCAAGGGTGGGACAGTTCAAGAGAGGCCAATCTGGCGCCGGGCTTAATTACTCTTTTAATCTCCAATAAAGCTTGTCGCAGATCGGCCACATTGCGTAAACCGTAACCGATCATAACACAGTCAAAAGTATTAGCGGCAAACGGTAGTTTTAATGCGTCCGCCTTAATCAGTTCAATGTTGGTTTTGAATTTAGACTGCTCCCGGTTCCTTTGAGCGACCCGTAACATCTCTTCCGAGAAGTCGACACCGACAACTTTTCCTTGAGACCCCACTTTTTCCGCTAAGTCTAAGGTAATCACCCCGGTACCGCAACAAACATCAAGCGTCGATGCTCCTTGGAACACGCCTGATAACTCAATTAAAGTCCGCCGCCAATAGTGATGACTTCCGAAACTGACTAAGGAGTTAATTAAGTCATAATAGGGCGCTATTGTATTGAATAAATCACGGACAGCAGTTCCTTTTGAATAAGCGTTTGACATCGTTAAGCTCCAAATTAAGATGAAAATAAGCAATTCAAAGATGAGGAAAAAGATAGAAGACGGAAGCGGCTGTAAATTCCAGATGTAAATAATTTCCATTCTTTCGATTGCCCCGGCCCAACCAGGGTGGAAGACTACAATTCTGTTACGCCAAACTGTGCAGCTAACATTTTTAAATCAGCGGGGAGTCCGGCTTTAACTTTGATTCTCCGTTCTAACCGCGGGTGGTTGAAAGATAAACTTACAGCATGTAGTGCAGTCCGGGGCAAATTTTGATCCAAAGTCCCATATAAAGGATCTCCCCAAAGGGGATAACCCAGATGTGACAAATGGACCCGAATTTGGTGAGTCCGTCCGGTGTATAATTTAACCGCCAATAAGACAGAGTATTCCGTCCGGCGGATTACCCGGTAACGGGTGACCGCCGCTTTGCCGCCGGCTTCAATGATCCTGACGGCCGAATCAATTTGCTCTTTGATCGGCGCATTTATTCTGCCGCTGATTTTATGAAAGTTGCCTTTGCACAATGCCAGATAGAGACGGGATATTTTACCTGATTCCAGTTGTAACGAGAGCTGTTGGTGAACCCATTGGTTTTTGGCAACCAGAACCAATCCCGAAGTTAATCGATCCAGCCGGTGGACAGGGTGAAAGGAGCAACTTTCACCGGCGGTGCGCCACCGGTAAAGGAGCCCATTAGCCAAGGTGCCTGACTGATATTTTTTAACCGGATGCACCAGCATTCCCGGAGGTTTGTCGATTACTATCAGGTCTGGATCTTCGTAAATCACGGATAGCGGAATTGGCTCCGGGTTAATGGTTTGCTCAACTAAAGGAAGATGCAGTTCTAATTCCTCACCGCCGTTAAGTCGGCGCCAAGCCGGCGCTACTTCCCCATTAATTCGAATTCCGTCCTCTTTTTTTAAAGAACGAAGAATTCTTCGGGAAAAACCCATCCGATTCCGGAGAAAGGAGTCAATGGTTCTCCCTTTCCAGTCCGAAGGAACCACAAAATTTAGAAGGGTGGATATGGGCATTGGAAGGCCTCTTTATTGAAGTGTTATTATCTAATTATTATAACACAGCTTTGAAAAGGGTTAATCAAAGCGAATAGAGACTAGGTTAACATTCTTAGCTGCCGGCCGTTAGTTGCAACTTGAAATCAAAAGCTGATCATAAATAATTGAATAAGCCGGGTGACTATAGCGGATAATACCATTGGAGGTGGTAGATAATGAATCAAACTAAATGCAGTGCCATCAAATGCAGTGTCTCCAGTTGTAAATATAATGAAGCGGGTGAGGTGTGTCAAGCTGACGAAATCAATGTAAGAAATAATTTTGGCGCTACCGATGATATGGAAATAGGATCGTTGGAAGAAGCAGAAGCCAGAACTTCGATGGAAACTTGTTGCGAAACCTTTGCGCCTCGGTCAAAAAATAGTTAATCGTATTTGATAAATAAAAACCAGCTGAAGAATTTTGGGTTTCGTTTCGGCGCTATGTTATTCCACGTCAGTTCAATTTACTACTTGGTTTGGCCAAATCATGAGCTGAGGTGGGCGGGTTATTTGTTTTGATTTTTGTGGCGGCAAGATTGCTGCAAGAGCAGAATTAATGCTGTTTTATATGCTTGTGTCAAGTGGATTCCAGTCTGACTAAAGCAGGCTGAGAATCAGACACAAGTTTTTTTGTGGGATGGAATTATTTTATTTTAATTTGCGGAAGGATCTTCCGGCCTCAACAGTTAATATATAGTATTAAGTAACTATTCAGGGGTTAATGTCGAAACTTTTTTCGGACAAAAAAATGCCTTTAATCAATTGGTTTACGACTTGGCATAGTTCTAGCCCAGATCTGAATTAGTTACTAAGAATTTAATATCGTATAACCGTATATTTATTACTTGAGAGGAGCTGGTTGCGATGTTAGTCACAGTCACAGGCAAAAACGTCGAAGTCACAAATGCATTGAGAGAATATGCCGAGAAGAAAGTCGCCAAGATCGGTAAGTTCTTTGAGAAAAGTCCGGGTGGGGCAAAAGTAACACTGAGTACCGAACGGAATAAACATGTTGTCGATATTACGGTGCAAGTCAATGGAATATTGTTACGCGGTGAAGAGAGAACCAGTGATATGTATGCATCTATTGATGGAGCAATCGAAAAAATAGAACGCCAAGTACATAAGTTTAAAACCAGAATCAACCGAAAATTACGTGAAG
The DNA here is from genome assembly GCA_023394955.1 of Bacillota bacterium. Taxonomy (GTDB): domain Bacteria; phylum Bacillota; class UBA4882; order UBA8346; family UBA8346; genus JAAYHS01. The sequence continues at coordinate 55,893 of JAEWZY010000009.1, read as the reverse complement.
AAAACCAAGTTGTAATTGCTACGCCTTCCCAAAGCGAAGAGGCTGCAGCGCCTGTCATTAAAAGAACAAAGCGTTTCGCAATTAAACCAATGTCCGTGGAAGAGGCTATAATGCAAATGGACCTACTTGGACACGACTTTTACATGTTTTCCAATAGTGATACCGAAGAAGTAAATGTGGTTTACCGTAGAAAAGATGGTAATTTCGGATTGATTGAACCCGAGTTTTAGATGTATATGTCGCCATAAATTTTTTTGACCGCCTGGATTATTGCAATATATTTTCCTTGATTTATTTCAATTTATATGGATTAAAGTTGATTAAAACGAAGGGCTTGAGATTATGCAAGCCCTTCGTTTTTTTTCAGTTCTTGTATTGCTAGAATAATTTGGTTACTTATTTGAGAGTATTGTTCTTTCTTGTTTAAACCATCTAATTCCCCTTGGGAATTAAAAAGCATAGGCTTGCCGATAATGACTTTTACTTTTTTTAAGGAACGTAAAATCCGATTGGTATTGATTACTGCTACCGGAACCACCGGCGCTTCGCTTCTAAGCGCGAGCATCGCCGCGCCTGGTTGGGGTTTAAGCATTGTTTTAGGGTCTTTGAGATTACGGGTTCCCTCAATAAATATTCCGACTATTTGACCATCTTTTAAAAGCCCCAAAGGTTTCGCAAGCCCTTCCCGATCGGCCCGGCCTCTTTTAATGGGTATGATTCCCCAAGCCTTCATGAGAAAACCTATCAGGGGAATTTTAAAAAGTTCTTCTTTGGCGATAAAGCTGACTTTACGTCGCATAGCTACGCCAACCATTGGAGGATCCCAATTACTGATATGGTTGGAAACGACGATGACCGGTCCGGAGCCGGGCAAATTTTGGCGTCCGATTACTTGATAGCGGCCAAAGATTTTAATGACAATCGCAAACAGCAATCTAAAGATTTTGTAGAGCACTTTCATTCTCCTTTGAAATGAGTTTATTATATTCAATTCAACTTTCGCGCCATAAAAATTTAAAGCGTAAAAGTATATTCAACAGGGCAAAGAATAATCAAAATACAGAAAGGCGTTTTAAAAACGAAAATTACAGGAAAATTTAATTTAAGAGCGAATTTTACCACAAGAACACTTAATCTGTTGTATCATTTAATTTAGTGGATGCAACTAATTGATTGTTCCCAAGTTTAGAAGCCAGTTGTAGCGCTGATTCTACCGCATGCACTAAAGCTTTAACATTTTTAGCTTGCGCCGGGTAGGAAGCAATTCCAATGGAAACCGTAGTAGTTATCGATTGGCCATCAATGTTATTAGGATTATTAATCACTTGATTTTTAATTCTTTCGCCTAAAACTACGGCTTCATCCAGAGTGGTCTGGGGTAGAATGACCATAAAAGTGTCACGATCATAACGGGCGATCAAGTCCGAACTCCGGATGCATTTCTTTAAAACTTTCGCTAAATACTTGATATGCGCAAATCCTTCGGCATTACCGTAAGTGTGTTTAATCTCCCGGAAACAATCAGAATCAACCATCATCAAGCTGCAGGATTGCTGATAGCGTTCCGCCATCGCTATACAATGCTCCAGTTGTTGGTAAAAGTAACGCAGGTTCCCGACCCCCGTTAAAAAATCATTAATAGATAAAGTAGCGGTTTTTTTAAATAGATTGGCGTTAACCATTCCGATGGCTGCAAACTCACTCATGGTTTCCAGGATTAATTTATCGTCTTTGCCTAATGGACTAGATTGAGAATCACTTAATAAAAAGATTAACCCTAATAATTCCCCTTTAGATAAAATGGGGGAAGCGATCAGAAAATTATACTGTTCATCAAGGATCAAGGCTGTATCTAAAATTTCGGCATTAACTTTTAAGATGGTGATCTTCCGTTCGTTTAGAGCCTGGCCAAGCAGTCCGACATCGAGTTGAACTTCTTTGCCCAAGGAATTTTTAGGAATCCCTTTAATGGCTTTAATTCGATATGAATGATTGTTTTCAAGGGTAATAATGCCCCCGGCGTTCGACTTCATCAACTCACTGGTCTTTTTGACGATTAAATTCAATAATTTATCTAGTTCAAGTTCACTGGTGATTTCTTTGGTGATTCGCGATAAAGTTTGGAGCCGGAATAATTGTTTTTTTGACTCTTCTTTTTCAAATTGAACGGTTTCGAGTATTTTTTTGATCTTCCATCCAATTATACTTACTAAGAGAGCGACTAAGTTGAAATTGATAATTAACAAGTAAAAATATTGATATTCCTCCGGTCCCAGATGATGAAAAACGGCGAAGGAATAACAAAGATTAATCAATAAAGCCAGAAGAATACTGGAAATGTAACTGCCGTAAAGAACATTGATGATTATTCCCACTAAATAAATTAGAAATCCTCCGAGGGGAGGCCCGTTGGGGGAAGAAAAAAAACCGAACGAGGCTAAGAGAATTTCGGGGATAGAAAGGATTGAATTAATGTTACGATAATTGAGGAACTTAGGGCCAAACCAGACCGTTAATCCATATACCAGATAAAAAAGAGGGGCTGATAAAGAAGCGAACTGATTGATATCTCCATTAGATTCGAGCTTACGGAAGATGAACCAATAATTAAAAATGACAATACCGAAGCGGACTATTAAAATGGCTCGCTCATTCAAAAGAAGATAATTATGGTTGATCAGTTTTCGCCAAAGTCCGGATGACGGACTTTTCGCCATTCCGAACACAACCTTTCTTTGAATGACAGTAAGGTTTTTTTATTAAAATCTCATCACAGATCACTTCGTTAGGTGTTGAATTATTCCTGTCGACTTTTTTATAAAAAATTTTTTAAGGAGGTTTCAAAGTGTACGATATTGCAATTGTTGGCGGAGGCCCGGCCGGATTGAGCGCGGCAGTTAATGCGCGCCGACGTAATAAGAAAACGGTGCTCATTTCCAAGGAGGAACAGAGCTCCAAGATTATGCAAGCCCATTTAATCGACAATTATTTAGGGCTACCGGAGATTAGCGGTCCGGAGTTAGGCCGGAGGATGAAGGAACACGCTTTAACTTTAGGAACAGCTTTTCTGAAAGATGAAATTCAGTCATTGTATCAGGATGGACAGACCTTTACCTTAATGGGGCGAGAAAATGCTGTCGAAGCGGCGTCGGTGATCCTGTCGGTTGGGATCGCTTTAGGAAAAACAATAACTGGCGAAACCGATTTTATCGGCCGGGGAGTTAGTTATTGCGCTACTTGTGACGGAATGTTTTTTAAAGGGAAAACAGTAGTTTTAATTGGTTATATCTCTGAAGCGGAGGCAGAAGCGAGCTTCCTGGCGGAAGTTTGCCAAAAAGTCTATTTTATGCCTCAGTATAGTTTTAAGGGGGAACTAAACTCCAAAGTCGAACTTTGGGAGGGAAAACCGTTAAGTATTTTGGGTAGTGAGAAAGTGGAGTCATTAAAAACCAGCAATGGCGAACTGGCTATCGACGGTGTTTTTATTGAACGGTCCGGCCGTCCGGCAGACCAATTAATTGAAGGGTTGAAAGTTGAAAATGGATTTATCATTACCGACCCGGACCAAGCGACCAACATTAACGGAGTATTTGCGGCTGGAGATTGTACCGGCAGACCTTGGCAGATCGGAAGGGCTATCGGACAGGGACAGGTTGCTGCATTAGCTGCGGTTCATCATTTAGAAACCTTATCATAGCTTTCATAATTACATTATTACATTATGAAGAATAACGAACATGCTTTATTGAATGATTAATCATTTTAAAATTAAGATCGGCTCTGCATAATAGTTGCTAACAATTACCGGTTGCCTTAGGTATACTAGTTACTGATATAATATTAACAAAGCGTTAAGATCATGTTTGCGATGGATTTTGTATTTGTGAATGCAATCACATATGTTTCGAAAGCCAAATCCATTTACTTATGAGTCGTGAAACCTTGGTTTCACGGCTTGTAACTTTTTGGGTCATTTGTAATACAAATCATTGCAGAGGTGATAAATTTGACTCAACCGGGTTATGCGGAAAACAAGGAATTTATTAATTCTTCCAGTATCTCGGTTTCCAATATGCCTCCGGCTTGGGCGGCTAAATCGGTTTTTTATCAAATTTTTCCGGACCGTTTTTATAATGGGGATCCAAGCAACGATCCCGAGAATAAAATGAATTGGGATGCTCAACCTTCCTGTTACAATTTTTTCGGTGGTGATCTCAAAGGGATTATCAAACAGATTCCTTATTTGAAACAATTAGGAGTCACCGCCCTTTACTTGAATCCGATCTTTGACTCTCCGTCCAACCATAAATACGACACCAGGGACTATCTGAAGATAGCGCCGGAGTTTGGCGATTTATGGACTTTCAAACATTTGGTGAATCAACTCCATCAAGAAGGAATGAAAGTAATTATTGACGGTGTATTTAACCATACCGGCGATACTTTCTGGGCGTTTCAGGATATCATTAAACGGGGGGAACAGTCCCGTTTTAAAGACTGGTACTATTGTCGCGAGTTCCCGATTGTCCAAGGGAATTCTCCCAACTATGAATGTTGGTGGAACTTTGGGACCCTTCCGAAACTAAATCATAATAATCCGGAAGTAGTCCGTTACTTGCTCCGGGTGATCGCCTTTTGGACCAGTATCGGAATTGACGGCTGGCGTTTGGATGTCCCTAATGAAGTTCATATGGATTTTTGGAGGGTCTTCCGGCGGTTGGTACGGTCAATTAATCCGGAGGCTTATATTGTAGGCGAGATTTGGGACGCTCCACACGGTTGGCTCGCTGGCGATACTTGCGACGCGGTAATGAATTATAAATGGCGGGAAGCTGTAATTCGTTATTTTGCCACCGGTGAGATTTCGGCCGAGCAATTCAGGATGGAGTTAGCGGGAAACCGTCACAATTTACCGTGGGAGTATATAACTAGCGCTTATAATTTGCTTGGCAGCCACGATACGCCTCGTTTTCTAACAATTTGCGGCCAAGACCGACGCAAGATGTTGGCGGCGTTGGCGTTTCAATTCACCTACCCCGGGGCGCCGGCTTTATATTACGGCGATGAGATTGGCCTCTATGGCGATAAGGACCCGGATTGCCGTAAAACAATGCGATGGGATGAAAAAGAACAAGACCAAACGCTCCTGGAAGCCACCGGTAAACTGGCTAAAATGAGGCAACAGTATCAGTCATTACAGACCGGTTCGCATCATGACCTTCATTTGGGAGACGGTTTATTCGGCTTTGTCAGGACCGGCCGGAACGAACAAATTCTGGCTTGTTTCAACATGACCAGGGAGTGCCGGGTGTTGGAGGTTCCTCATGAATGGAATAAGGGTTGGGAACCTATCTATGCATTGGGATGTAGTCTTTCCGGATTAAGTTATCCGGAGATTCCTCCAATGGGGGTGAGGATCTTTAAACGGGGTTGTTAGAATCTTTTGGAGACGTTAAGTTCAAAGGCCGGTATTTGCCGGTCTTTTTTTATGCGTGTGTTAGGATACGTAATCGATCGATGGCCGGGAAAAGTTTTGTTAGTGGAAAAACAGGAGGTTCAATGGGTTGGCCTAATTGGATGATCCTCCGTGAAAAGCAGGAGATTAAAATTAGATGTTTTGAGGTTTGGTTGGTTTGAATATTTTTAGTTTAGGATAAGGTTTATTTGCCGGTAGTATATAAGGATCAAATTATAAAGGTTGTATTTGTTAATTTAAAATAGATTATTTCATTTGACAGTGCCCTATTCTTGTGATAAGATATCATCTGCATAGTTGGTGGGCGTAGCTCAGTTGGTTAGAGCGCCAGGTTGTGGCCCTGGAGGTCATGGGTTCAACTCCCATCGTTCACCCCAAATATAAAAGAATGAGGGACATCAGGTCTCTCTTTTTTTTGACCGTGATTTAACTGAGTGCACTGATTCCAAAGATTGTATGCTATATCCTAAGCTTAAAACACGATTCGGAATTGAATTGATACAATTAAAGTGTTTACATGATGGATATTAATTAAATTATTACTCATTAAAAATATGGTTAATGATAAACTATCTATAGCGAAAAACTTACATACATCTACATACCGGGAGGCTTCGTTAATGAGGAACGTCCTTAATTGGCAAGTTTTCGTTTTAACTTTTAGCACTCTTTTCATCGCAGAGATGGGAGACAAAACTCAACTAGCGGTTTTTACGTTAGTTACCGAGTCGAAACAGCCGCTTTCGGTATTTTTAGGCGCTAGTCTGGCTTTGGCCGTGGTAACATTAATCGGGGTCATCTTCGGCGGGTTGGTTTCCAAAATAGTCCCGCCCCAATACCTGAAGATCGGCGCTGGAATATTGTTCGTGGCGATTGGTTTTTACACTCTGTGGGAAGCTTTCTCCAGTATGGCGACTAAGTAATTTTGTTAGGCTTTACGCTTCAATGTTTTTTGATTCAGGGGGTGTAATTATTACGCGTTCGGGTTCAACGTTTCGAGTAAAAACTTAATAATTTCATTACATTGACCTACAATCACCGTGGAACTGGGAACGCGTAAAGAATAATCTTTGAATATTTTTATTTTGTAATAAAAAGGTGTGATTTAAATGACTAAGACCGATTGGATACTCATAACGATAGTCGCGTCGGTCTCATTTATTTTATTGGGACTAAAGTTATTGCCTGTTTCCGGCGTTCAAGTCCAAGCCCGGATCGAATTGGAGGGCAAAACCGTCCAGACCCTTAATCTGCAAGCGGTTGACGGCAGCGTGGTTACGATACCTTTGAAACGGGCTAAGGCACAATTAGAAGTGAAAAAAGGGGCAATTCGTCTGTTGCCGATGCCGGAATCCATTTGTCCGCGAAAGATTTGCTCGCATACGGGTTGGATTAGACGGCCGGGGGAGACGATCATCTGCGTCCCGAACCGGCTGGTGATCCGGTTGACCGGAGAAAGTGTCGGCGGGGTTGATGCGGTTACGAGGTAAGGGGGGGTAAAATTGTGTGCGGGTGCCATTCCACGAATGTCTTTTAAATTATATTTGGGTTGAATATTTTTTAATTTTTCAACTAAATATTCACCTTGGATCTTAGCATTATCAATAAGAACGCTATTGATGATTTCTTTGAAGATCGCGGTACATCCCTTCACCATGATCCATTACTATTTCCGGTCTTTTAGCAGTGAATAGAATATTCTTTTTGGCCTCTAGTAAGAGTTCGGACACGGGATCCATATTTGCAACCATAATTTTCACCCCAGTACATATATTTATATAATTATACATCCAATTTGTATATTTATGCAACAATTTTTTATTGATACTTTTGACACAATGACTTTTTAGTATTAGTTCCAAATATTCTTCCTTTTGCATATGATCAATGATGAGAGGAAAGGGGCGGTTTGGTTGTTGACTAAAACCTCAGAATTAAGAGAGCGCGAGGTAGTTAACATCTTGGACGGCAAAAGGCTGGGGCTTGCCAGCGACCTGGAGATCGAAGCGGAAACAGGCCGGATCAAGGCAATCGTCGTTCCCGGGCCGGGTAAATTTTTATGGTTATTCGGCAAGAGCGAGGACTTCGTCATTCCCTGGGAGCGGATTAAAAAAATCGGGGTCGATGTGATTTTAGTAGACACCCCCAATTATGTCGACGACCAGTCCACCGTGGTCACTTTCGGATAAATATTAAGATGTTTTCAAGTAACTTCAGTCAACCAACAGGTTGGCTTTGTTTTTGTAAAGGCGCGAGGCATGAATTTTTAGTAATATACTTGTAAATCATAGGTGAGATAGGTATCGTGATTCAAATCTTTTGCAACATATAGATGTACGAAATATTGACAATAATTATTAACCTCACATACTCAAGCCTCATGTCTGAGTATGATTGACTCATCTTAGAATCTATGTTAGATTTAAACCTAAAGGAGATATATGATGGATTTTAAACGTTTTAAACTAGCGGTTTTTGACTTGGACGGCACCTTAGTAGAGTACGGCACGGATCGGATAACCCCGGCCACGCTGGAAGCCATTAACACGCTTTACGATAATAACATAAAAGTAACTATCGCTACCGGACGGAGTTGGAAACAAACCACGGCTTTAGCTGAGGAACTTAAAATTCAGATACCGGTGGTGGTTCAGACCGGAGCGATTATCATCGATCCTCTAACCGGTAAGGTTTTGAAGACCCAACCTTTGAGAGCCGATGTTGAGAGAAAACTTCATGGAATAATCGACATTCCCCGGGTCGATCAGTTTTGCCTTTCGGAAACCGGGATTTATTACACTACGAGGGTTTCAACCTCCGGCGGAAAATGGTTATTTGGGAGTGGTGAAGGCTGTCGCATAGTCTCGGGGGATTTGGATCGAAGTTCAGCCATTAAGCACCTTTTTGTCGGTTCCGAGGCCGATTTAAGGTCCCTTGCCAAACTGGTCAAAAAACTCAAACCAACCCCGAATACTATTCTATGGCCGCCTGATCTTAAAACTACTGATTGGTTTTTAGAAGTATTTGACCCGTTAGCTTCAAAAGGCCAAGCCTTGGTTTGGCTCGCTGAGTATCTGAGATTATCTTTGAATGAGATCATCGCTTTCGGTGATGGACATAATGATCTGGACATGTTGGAAACAGTCGGTTTCGGGGTAGCGATGCATGGCGCCCCCCAAGAATTAATCAAACGTGCTGATTTAGTGATTCCGGGGGCGACTGAGGAAGGGATCGCCCGTTTGTTCCGGGGCGAGCCGGTGGGCGTTAAGATCAAGGTCAGCTAAATCAATTCTTAACTTAAGTGATGTTTTCCGGTATCGTTCACAGTTTTTTAAATTGGTGTTCCGGAGTCTCGTTCACAGGGTCGGACTATGTTAATAAATTGTTAATTGGAAACTAACATGACTAACCATAATTCATAAATTTTCGGAGGCTATCATGGTTTACGATTTTCATACCCATTCCTTTTTAAGCGACGGGGAGCTTTCTCCGGTAGAGTTGATCCGGAGGGCGGTTGTTAACGGATATAAGGCCATCGCCGTCACCGATCATGTAGGACCGGGAAATATGGAACGGGTTTTAAAGGAATTGATTAGAGAATGCCGTTTGGCTGAGGAATATTGGCCGATCACCGCCATCCCGGGAGTGGAGTTGACTCATGTGCCGGCGGGAAGCATTCCGGGCCTGGCCCAAGAGGCCCGCGATTTAGGCGCGGAGTTAGTGGTAGTCCACGGCGAAACTCTGGTGGAACCGGTTGAACCAGGGACTAACCGAACGGCCGTTTCCTGTCCGTTGGTGGATATTTTAGCTCATCCGGGGTTATTGACTGAGGAAGAGGCGAAAATGGCCATAGCCAATGAGGTGTTTATTGAGATTACCGCCAGGGGCGGGCACAACGTGGGAAATGGACATGTGGTGAAGATCGGCCGGAAGGTCGGGGTCAAGTTCGTTGTTGATTCCGATACCCATCAGCCGGATAACCTACTGACTGAGAGTTGGGCAAAGACTGTGGCCAAAGGGGCCGGTTTGGATGAGAGCGAGGCGGAGAAGGCAACGGTGGAAAATCCAACGAAAATTTTGGAGATTGTTCGTAAACAAAGAGGGTCAAAATTATAATAATTCTAGACAGACAAGCCTTAAGGATGATATAATATGTCTAACATATTTATTTAAAGACGATGAACAAGGAAAGTACGTTATTCTCCGTCTTTCAGAGAAAAGGGGCCATCGGCTGCGAGTCCCTTGAGATAAAAATAACGGAAGTTCCCTTGGGAGTTGGCTGCTGAACGCAGGGGCGATTAATCAATCTCAGTATACGATTGTTCACCAAAATGATTAATCGCGTATTTGCATATAGGCAAGCCCGGAGGCCTACCGTTAAAGGGGATAAGATATCGAGTTGATTTTTACTCCGTATCCGAAAAAGCGAGTCTTTACAAAGACTAATTAGGGTGGTACCGCGGAATCGGCCCACGTTTCGTCCCGAAGTTTATGGGAAAACGTGGGCCTAATTTTTTTAGGAGGTACTACTAATGGTCATTGTCACTAATCAAGAGATCACCAGCGAACAATGGGAGCATTTATGCCGAAAGTTGGAAGAATGGGGTTTTCAGACTCATATCATCCAAGGGGTGGAAAAGAAAGTTATCGGAGCGGTAGGCGATAAGCGCCGGGTCGATTTTCGTTTCCTGGAAAACATCCCCGGAGTGGAAAAAGTAATCCCGATTTTAAGCCCTTATAAGCTGGTAGCGCGGGACGCCAAACCGGAAGGGACCATTGTCCAAGCTAGGGGTTTAAAAATCGGCGGCGGGTTTTTCGGTGTAATCGCAGGTCCGTGCGCGGTCGAAAGTAGGGAACAACTGTTGGAAGTGGCCACAGGATTGAAACAGGCTGGTGCTGGAGGCTTGCGCGGCGGGGCTTTCAAACCGAGGACATCGCCTTATAGTTTCCAAGGGCTTGAGGAAGAAGGGCTCAAATTATTGGCCGAAGCCCGTCAAAAAACCGGGTTGCCGGTTATTACCGAGTTAATGAATTTGACCGAATTGGACCTGGTTAAAGAATATACGGACATCATCCAAATTGGGGCCAGAAATATGCAGAACTTCGGTTTGCTCCGGGCGGTGGGCCGCCAGTCGAAGCCGGTCTTGCTCAAACGCGGTTTAGCGGCCACGGTCGAAGAATGGTTGATGGCGGCGGAATATGTCATGTCCGAAGGTAACCCCCAGGTAATCCTCTGTGAACGTGGAATTCGCACTTTCGAAACCGCTACCCGCAATACTCTGGATCTAAGCGCGGCATCCTTGGCTAAAAGCCTTTCACATTTACCGGTGGTAGTAGATCCGAGTCATGGTACAGGTAAGCGCAAACTGGTCATGCCGATGGCTAAGGCGGCGGTGGTAGCTGGCGCCGACGGACTCTTAATCGAAGTTCACCCCGATCCGGCCAATGCTTTGAGTGATGGTGAACAGTCCCTTGATGTACCGGAATTTGAGAAGTTAATGGCTCAAATTAAAGAGTTGACGAAATTTGAGGGGAAAGAGTTGAAATAGCAGGAAAATAAACCAGAGAAATGGGAATACTTCGAGGGAGGGATGTTTATGGATAAAGAAAAACTGCAGGAGCTTTTAAAGGGAAAGACGATCGACCGGGCAGACTTGAGCCATGGGACAGTTAAACTTTTTTTTAGCGACGGGACAATTTTTGAGCGGGAAAAAACTTGTGAAGGTGTAATTAAGGCCAGTCTCTCTGGAATGGATGGGAAGTCAATCATAACTACCAGGATTTAATAGAATTAGGGATAATCACTTAAAACCACCCGATTTGAGGTGGTTTTTTATTTGGATAACGGTATTTAAATCAGCGTGTTTATAATCGTAATTGAAAAACAACAAATTAAAAATACCCTCGAAAAACGGTTACGATCTAGGCGCATCCCTTCGTTGAGCACGGGCACGAGATGAAAATTGGATCATTTTATTATAAATGCAATATTATAAAGTACTTATTTGAAATTTTATTCATAATGCAGGTTACCATATTTGCTCAAGAACGATAAAATGCAATATATATAAATTGGAATAAACTTTGATTATCCTTTTCCGTCCCTAAAACATGAATGGAAAAGGATAAAATACCGGTATTTATTTCAATTTATGTTCAAGGAATCTATGTTGAATTCAAAAATCTAATTCAGCATAGATAGATTTCACCCAAAGGAGGGATAGAGGTGAATGTTACTTGTTCTCCAATCGATGTTACTAAAGAGGTTAATGTTGGCACGGAAAAAATTAAAGTTTTACGGGTAGTCGGCGAGGCAGTCGGCCAGTTGGTGCTGGAGAACTCAACTTGCATCAATGCCGTGAAAATAGATCGAATCAAAGCAAAACTGCTTGATACCACTGATCATATTTTCAAAAATAAAGTAGTTAAACAAGGCACGATCCGTAAGGAGATCTTTTATGTCGATCCCGAAGGCGTCGTTCGTTATAAAGCCGAGGATGTCCCATTTATGTTGTCGGTTGATATTCCCGGATTGAAACCTAATCCGTTTACCGATGTTCAAAACCATTTGCTCGATATTGATGTGGATTATCAATTAACGCCGCCGCGGTATTGTATTCCGGGCTGTCTTCAACAGAAGATTGTGGCCCATATTTTAGTAATTGCCGCAGAATGGACTCAACTGGATGTAGTTACCAAGGTGGATCTGAATCCGAAAGTATCTCCAGCTTCGTCAAGAGTTATTTACACCAATATTTATTGGTGAGAGATTCAGGGGAAATGTCTTGATTAGCGAACTAATCGTATATTGAAAGTATTGGAGCACAAATGCAATCGGTTGATACGATACTAACATAATATCTTAAATAATATTTCTTCAGATTTCGAATAAAGTGTTTTCCGCCGTATCTCATTTAGCTAAACAATTCCGTATGATGGATATCATCATAAAGGGAGGTGAATGTATATGAGTAGAGAAAAGCCCACCATTCCCAATCTTGATGCTTTATTGGCGCAACTTCGCGAAAAGATAGCGGAAGCTAATTTAGATAAGGATTTCAAAAATGTTTTATTTGAAGATATTCAATTGGCGCGGGAATGCTTGAAAGACGATGACATCTTATGTGTAATCAATGTCTTAGGCGTGATCTTCGATAAGTTAGTAGCCAAGTTATTAAACTGCCCTAATTTATGTAATGAAATCGTACCCTTGTTAGCTTTTATCAATGCAATTCAACAGATCTTGCTGCGGATCCCGATTGGAACCGTTGGCGCCACCGGAGCGACCGGCCCGGTGGGACCGCAAGGACCAGCGGGAGCAACCGGAGCGACTGGCCCGGTAGGACCGCAAGGACCGCAGGGAGCGGTAGGACCACAAGGAACCACCGGAGCGACCGGCCCGGTAGGCCCGCAAGGACCGCAGGGAGCGGTAGGACCACAAGGAACCACCGGAGCGACCGGCCCGGTGGGACCGCAAGGAGCAGTTGGACCACAAGGAACCACTGGAGCGACCGGCCCGGTAGGACCGCAAGGACCGCAGGGAGCAGTTGGACCACAAGGAACCACTGGAGCGACTGGTCCGGTAGGACCGCAAGGACCGCAGGGAGCAGTTGGACCACAAGGAACCACCGGAGCGACTGGTCCGGTAGGACCACAAGGAGCAGTTGGACCACAAGGAACCACCGGAGCGACTGGTCCGGTAGGACCGCAGGGAGCAGTTGGACCACAAGGAACCACCGGAGCGACTGGTCCGGTAGGACCGCAGGGAGCAGTTGGACCACAAGGAACCACCGGAGCAACTGGTCCGGTAGGACCGCAGGGAGCAGTTGGACCACAAGGAACCACCGGAGCGACTGGCCCGGTAGGACCGCAAGGACCGCAGGGAGCAGTTGGACCACAAGGAACCACTGGAGCAACTGGTCCGGTAGGACCGCAAGGACCGCAGGGAGCAACCGGAGCGACTGGTCCGGTAGGACCGCAAGGACCAGCGGGGGCAACCGGAGCAACTGGTCCGGCAGGATCTGGATTTCCGGCGACCTTCGCCTACATCTATAATACGGAAGCAATTGCTGTTATACCTATCGAAGGAGACGTTCCATTAAGCACCAATGGTTTAATTGTAGGCAATATCGCCCATACGCCCGGGAGTCCGGAAGTTATGATCAATACTAGCGGTATTTATGAAATAACGTTCATGGTAGTAGGCAATAGGGTGAATCAATTTGCATTGTTCTTAAACGGCCAATTAATTCCAGGATCGATTTATAGTGTTGGCTCAGCAAATGTCCAAAATACCGGACGGGTGATTGTTTCAATAACAGCGCCTGCTACTCTAACCATCCGGAACCACTCTTCATTTGAACCGTTTGACTTACTTCAAAATATTGGCGGAACTCAAGTTGCTGATGTAAATGCATCGCTTCGGATAATCAGGTTAACTTAATACCTATACCTGTGGAAAAGGCTGCGTTTGGCGACATTACGCGGCCTTTTTCTTTTTCAAGAAAGTGATTGGACTATTGCCTTTGACAACTGGCTGAATAAGGCCAAAAGGTGAATAAATACTGCATTTATAATCTGTCATTTGCGGTTTTAATCGAATATTATGTTAAAAACAGTTATTTGTTAAGGAGTTATTATGAAACAGTTGCGGTTTCATCTGTTGGGATTAGCTCATTTAGCGACCAATAAAAAAAACTCGGCCTGCGCCTACACTCAAAAGGTGGTTAAGTTGGCCCGAATGTTGAAGAATTCCGGGCATACCATTTATTTTTACGGGGTGGAAGGCTCGGAAGTTGAATCCGATGAGTTTATCCAAGTATCAACCCAAAAGATGCTTGAGAAAGCATATGGTAACTACGACAGTTCCAAGGAATTCTTTAAACATCATCCCCGGGATCAAGCCCATCAAACCTTTAACCATAACGCGATCCAGGCTATCCTGGAGCGGAAACAAGATCAGGATATTTTGTTATGTCCGATGGGCAATTATCAACAGCCCATCTCCGAAGCGGTCAATTTATTAACCGTGGAGCCGGGAATAGGATATACCGGCGTCTTTTCCACTTACCGCATCTTTGAATCCTATGCCTGGATGCATTATATATACGGACTCCTGAAGCAAGACAACGGATGCTGGTATGATGCTGTCGTCCCCAACTATTATGATATCAATGATTTTAAGTTTCAGCCCCGGAAACAGGACTATCTGCTCTATTTCGGAAGAATTATCTGGCGGAAGGGCGTTCAAGTAGCATCGGATGCGGCGAAAGCAACCGGAAACCAATTGTATATCGTGGGCCAAGGCTCCCTTGATAATCCCGGTGAAGGCCTCTTTTTAGGATCGGAAAAACATATCAAGTATTTCCCGGCGGTTGGCCCGGAAGAAAGATCTGAATTGCTTGGCAAGGCCAAGGCCGTCTTGATGCCCACCTTTTATTTGGAGCCTTTCGGCGGGGTAAACGTGGAAGCGCAACTCTGCGGAACACCGGTAATCACCAGCGATTGGGGAGTCTTCCCGGAAACCGTTTTGCACGGCATCACCGGATACCGGTGCCGGGTCTTTGAAGAGTTTTGCTGGGCGGTGAAGAATATCCACCGCATCAGGCCCGAAGCTTGCCGGGAATGGGCTGCCCAAAACTATTCCCTGGAACGGGTAGGGCGGATGTATGAAGAGTATTTTCAACGAGTGGCCTGTCTTTTTGGTAAAGGCTGGTATGAACCAAATGAGGAACGCCGGGAATTGGAATGGTTATGTAGATGTTATCCTAAATCATAATCGGATAAAGAGCCCATAGTTATCACGGCCAATAGAAATTTTTGTTTTTATAATTTGCCGAAAGACTTTATAAACGTTACTATTTCGGCAAATTTATATTTTAAGCCTAAATTTGTAAAATAATATCTTGAAGTATTACAGAATAACTTGGTAAATTTTTTCTAATACGGTATAATTGATATGGGGAAACATATTTTTCATTGATAGTCATTTTGCTGCTGCGATATATTTCACTTTGGAGGACGCAGATAATGAAAAAAGTATTAGTGGTTGACGACGCGGTTTTTATGAGAAAAACCATTTCCGGGGCTTTGCTTGAAGCTGGTTTTGAAGTGGCCGGAGAAGCTAAAACCGGTGTCGAAGCCGTTAAGAAATACAAAGAACTCAATCCCGATATTGTAACCATGGATATTACCATGCCCGATATGGACGGAATTGACGCTGTCAAGAAAATTAAAGAATTTGATCCCAATTGTAAGGTCATTATTATTTCAGCCATGGGACAGGATGCCATGGTTAAGGAGGCGTTGGCGGCCGGGGCGGTGAATTTTTTAGTAAAGCCGTTAAAGATGGAGACGATTGTGGATACTCTGAAAAGGGCAATAAATTTCTAAACAGTAAAAGTTAAGCCGCAAAAGTGCTTTTGCAATGCAATGAAATGGATTGAACTAATCTTGTATTAGTCTCGAATCTTTTGTGTTTTCATATAAGTTAAATTCGGAAACGGGTAATTTTAAACGCGAAAAAGGAAAATTTTAAAAAATGTCGAATAAACTATTTTAATAATCTTTATTTATTTGCTGAAAGGATGATCTTTAATGAAAAATTCTTTTCTCTGGTGGGCCGCTTTTGTTGTCGGTGTTGTCGGTGTTTTAATGCAACAACGAATAATCATTATCTCCCAGCTTTCTAGCTTCTGGATGGTGGTCGCCTCCGCCGGATTGTTCGCGTTGGCTTCTTTTAAAAAATGAAAACGCTTAATATTTTAATTACATAAGTTAAAACAGCTCCTTGAAATTTTATGGAGCTGTTTTTATTTCTGCTGTCTCATCCTTTTTGTGATTATGGGTGGTTTTTATCCTTTTCCCTACTCTTTACACTTTAGTCCTTGCTAATATCCCCAGTTTCTTCAGTTGTCGCGGGTTGCTGTCGAAGGCCACTTTGGCAACGGACCGTAAATCCGGGCCGGGATAAAGGACGACCCAAAGACCGTAAAGTTGGAGACCAAGTTGGCTCTTGTCTTTGGTTGTTTTGGTATGAGTCTTCCATCAATATTTTTTGTAACGGATTAGAAGCTTCATGAATGGTATAAATTTTAGTACTTAGTAAAGTGTTAGGAAATATACTATAATGAAGAACTTAGATTTGTCCAAGTAGCTACCGGCGGGAGCGAAAAGATGAATGGTTATTATGGTTATTGACGAAATTGATTTTTATGTTTTCATGCGGATCCTTGCGTATCAATTCGTGTTGCATTGACTTGATATATTTGTCCATATTATAATTATTGTGATGTTGTTAACGGATCAAATACGCTGTTTCCCACGGCAAAACGGTGGTTTCTCGTATCACTTGAGTTGCGAAAGGAATGATAAGTTAAATGAGTAGAATAGTTATCATCGGAGCGGGTTATGCGGGCATACTTACAGCAAAGAAGCTTGCCAAGAAATTTAAACGGGACGCCAGTACTTCTGTTACTATTATTGATAAAAACCCGTTTCATACCATGCTTACGGAGCTGCATGAGGTCGCCGCGGGAAGGGTCGGAGAGGACAGCATCAGGATAAGCTTTAAAAAGATCTTTGCGGGCCGAAAGATACAATTCGTCCAGGACTTTGTAGAGTCCGTCGATTTCGGCAAAAAAACCGTTCTCGGAAGAAACGGGTCTTACGAGTACGACTATCTGGTGATGGCGGCAGGTTCCCGCCCGGTTTATTTCTGCATTCCGGGAGCGGAGGAGTATTCACTATCCTTATGGTCCTACGAAGACGCCATCAGGCTCAAGGAACACATCCTTGACCGTTTTAGGCAGGCTGCTTCGGAAACCGACGAGCTTGAAAGACGTAGACTGCTTGCTTTTTATGTCGTCGGCGCAGGTTTGACAGGAGTCGAAATTGCGGGCGAGCTTGCCGAATATGTGCCGATACTATGTGATAGGTTCGAGATCGACAGGACGGAGGTGTCTTTATTCAATGTAGACCTTCTTCCCCGCGTCGTACCGATCCTTCCGGAAAAGCTTTCCCTAAAAATACAGCGCCGCCTTGAGAAGATGGGCGTGGGCGTGCTGCTCAACACCATGGTTGCCGGGATCGGTGCGGATTACATCGATCTGAGCTTTGAAGAAAAGGTAAGTCGGCATGCTACCGGTACAGTGATTTGGGTGGGCGGTATCGAATCCTCTCATGTGACCATCAAGTCCGGGGAGACCGTGTCCTGTAACCGCCGGGGCAGGCTGACTACGGACAAATACCTTAGGTGTGTAGACGATGAAAACTTTTATGTAGCTGGAGACAATATCAATTATATTCCGGAGGGCGAGTCCGAACCTGTTCCTCAAATGGTTGAAAACTGCGAGCTAAGCGCCGATACTGTGGCCCACAATATCTATGTATCCATAACGGGCAGAGGCAGGCTCGAAGAATATAAACCCCAATTTCACGGGGTCATGGTGAGCCTCGGCGGAAGATATGCAGTCGCCAGGGTAGGCTTGCCTGGGTTAATGATCAACCTCCCGTCTTTCTTGGCGATGTTCACGAAGCACTTTATAAATATCGTATATTTTATCCAGGTTCTCGGTTGGAACAAGGTATCCAGCTATCTCAAACATGAATTTTTTACCATACGCAATAAACGGAGCTTTGTCGGAGGGCATCTAAGCAATCGGACCCCCAGTTTCCTGCTGGTTCCGCTCCGTCTTTGGCTGGGCGCTATCTGGTTATTCGAAGGCGTTATGAAAATAGTGGATGGCTGGCTTGAGTCGCCTAAGCTCAAAGGATTTTTCGGAGGGGCAAACGCCTGGTTCGATTCTCTGTTGGGCAAAGCTTCTGATAGCATTAACTCAGCGACGAATGCCGCCGCTACGGTATCCGACGCGGTAACCGCCGCGACCGGAGCAGTGTCCGAAGCCGTTGTTTCGACCGGAACAGTGATTGTGAACTGGGATATCTTCGGTATTTTCAAGCTAATCTTCGTAAGCGGCAAGTCGTTAGCTGAGTCAACCATCGCCGACTATGCTTTCAAGATGGATATCCCCATGATGAACTGGTTTATCAACACGTTCATCATGCCTTACGACTGGGTCCAGGTCATGATGCAGGCATTCATCGTCATCGCCGAGATACTCATCGGGCTTGCGCTGATCGGGGGCTTGTTCACCACACCGTCAAGCGCGTTGTCGCTAGTACTGATGTCCATGTTCATTACCACCACGGGCATGTACCTGTCAAACTTCTGGATGCTCTTCGCGGCAATAGTAATGCTCTGGGGCGCAGGCGGCATCTTCGGTCTGGACTATTACACCACTCCGTTTCTGAAAAAAGTCTGGAAACGGTTGAGTTGGGTAAGGCGGTTATATATCTACCATGACTAACAAATCTAATTTGGCTTCTATAAGCGAGCATTGTTCTTCTACGAACAGGCTTGAATATGACGAAGCCCTGCGTCTAACGGAGCTGGAAATCCGGAAGCTTCTGAAGACTGCTCCGCTGCTCTTGAGGCGCCAGACTTCGCATCTTGCCCGGGCAACCGGGAAAGGCATACGGGCGCGGGCTTTGCTCGCTTGCTCCATAGGGGGCGACGGTCTTGTCAGAAACGGCGCAGTTAATGCCGCCGCTGCTGTTGAGCTGCTGCATCTTGCTACGCTTATTCATGACGACATCATTGACGAAGCCGATATGCGCCGGGGCATAGACGCCCTGCATGTGAAATTCGGCCAAAAGACAGCTGTCCTTTGCGGGGATTATCTGTTCTGCCTTGCCTTCGACATTGCTTCGGCGATACCGATCCAGGAGACGGATGGGGAAAGAATTGACGGCGTCCTGCCCTCATATTTTACAGAGATCTGCCTTGGCGAGATCAGAGAATTAAGTAACACCGGGAATCTCAACCTTACCGAGGACGAGTATTATAGGATAATATCCGGGAAAACTGCTACGCTGTTTCAGGCGTCCTTTCACGCGGGCTTCCTTCTTTCCGATGAGCCGCCGGAAGTCAAGGATGCTTATTTAGAAACCGGCAAACAATTAGGGATGATCTTTCAGTTTGCCGACGACTGCCTGGACTTCGTATCTTCTAAAAAAAAGGCAAAGAAACCAGTGCTTACCGATTGCCGCCGCGGGGTCGTGACGTTGCCGCTTATTTACGCTTTGCAAACCGATAAAACGCTGCGCGGCAAAATAGAAAACGGCCTATCGGAACAGGAACTTAAGACTGCCATTATGGCTGCGGGCGGCCTTGAATATACTCAGTCCAAGATCGGGGAATGCCGATCGAAGGCGAAAAAACTCATAGCCTCGCTTGGTCCCGAAAGTAAAAAGATAAGGCTGGAGCTGTTGCTCGACAAGGTTGCCGCTCTTTAGATAATGCCTGTGAAAGAAAGGGCTGATGGGTATCGAAACTAAAATAGCAAGCGTATTCCCTCCGATGGATATCGTAAAGCGGACTCTGAACTACATCGAGATTAAAACCAAAATAACAAGCGTCTTCCCGTTTCTGATGGGACTTGCTTATCTCCATTCGTCCGGCTACGGAATTGACC
Source organism: Bacillota bacterium (assembly GCA_023394955.1). Classification (GTDB taxonomy): domain Bacteria; phylum Bacillota; class UBA4882; order UBA8346; family UBA8346; genus JAAYHS01. The sequence continues at coordinate 35,883 of JAEWZY010000009.1, read as the reverse complement.
CACTTAAAACGGGCGTATTTTTTTTGGGCATGTTTTGCTTTGACCTTACTGCGACTATGATAAATAATTATTACGATTCGAAAAAAAACCATCAGACGCTTCAGTTTGGCCGGCGTGCGGCCATGGCGATACTGCTTGCATTGTTTGCGGCAAGCGTTATTTTGGGACTGTTTCTCGTTTACCTGTCCGATCCGGTAGTTTTGTTCCTGGGGGTTCTGTGCTTCTTCTTTGGTATCATCTATTCCTACGGTCCCGTCCCCATCTCCCACGGACCATACGGCGAAATAGTCTCCGGTGTCTTTTATGGCTTACTGGTCCCGGCTATCCTGTTCTATATCAATGTTCCCGAAGGCGAGCTCTTTTCGTATTCGCTTGATGGCTGGACGCTATCTATGATTCTGGATATCAGGTCCGTCGCCGGGCTTATGATGCTATCCGTTGCCCCGTTTTGCCTTACCGCCAACATCATGCTTGCTAACAATATCTGCGACCTTAAGCTCGATGTAATGGTAAACAGGTACACGCTTGCCTATTATCTGGGGGAAAAAACTCTCTGGCTTTTCGCTGCTTTGTATTACACGGCATATCTGTCGGTCATCGCAATGGTGGCGGTAGGCTTACTTTCGCGCCTCAGCCTTATATTGCTGATCACATTGATCCCGGTACAGAAAAATATCAATCTATTCTTTAAAAAACAGACAAAGGAAGAAACTTTCATAGTCTCGATCAAAAACTTTCTAATTGTGATCATATTCCATATGATATTGATTTTTTTAGGGAGCTTTCTGCCGGGATGGGGTCCCCGATGAAATACGCGCGAAAAGCGGATTTAATAATAATTGGGGCCGTCGCCGTTTCGGCTTTGGTCTTTTTGTTGCTGAATAAATATTTTTTTGAAAAAAAAGGAATACATGCCGAAATATACCATGATTCTGTGTTGGTTTACAGGATAGGGCTTTCAACCGCCAAAATAGGCTCGTTTTCCATATCCGGCGAGCCTGACGTGGTTTTTCAGCTCTACGCCGACGGAAGCATCGCTTTTATAGAGTCCGACTGTCCCGACAAGATCTGTATCCGTTCGGGCAGGCTAAGGTATGTCGGCCAGTTTGCCGCATGCCTTCCCAACAGGATAATGCTGAAGATCGTTTCGGATGACAAAGATCACGAAGGTCCGGACCTGATCATCGAATGAGGGCCGGCGATACAGGGACAGACGGAGACGGGATCTGGACGAAAAAGGCGTCTTCCGCATTGGCGGTAGCGCCAAGCTAATGCGAGATTATTCGGAATAAAAATTATAGTGAAGTTAAAGGGGGTAAAAAGTTCAATGAAAAAGTTAGCTGGAGTAGTACTAGTAGTTTTACTCGTTTCCGCGCTTTTCGCCGGCTGTGGCGGGGCTAAGTCGGAAAAGGTGAAGACCGGCCTTGCGGCGATAACGGCGGTGAATAAGTCCGCCGACGCCGGGGCCGAGCCGGGCCTGGCGCAAATTGATTCGACGGTCGTCGCGGTCACGGTCGGCGGCAACGGCAAGATAATCAAGTGCGTTATCGATTCGGTCCAGAGCAAGATAAACTTTGACACCGCCGGTAAGCTGATTACTCCGATGGATACCTTGTTTTCGACCAAGGTTGAACCGGGTGATGGCTACGAAATGAGAAAGGCCTCTAAAATCGGGAAGGAATGGAATGAACAGGCGGCGGCGTTCGCCAAATATATAATCGGCAAGACTCCCGACCAGGTAGCAGACATTGCCGTGAATGAGGAAGGGCGCCCAACCGGCAGCGATTTGCTGGCGATGGTGACCATCGGTATCGATGACCTCCAAGCCGCTCTGGCTAAAGCCGCAGGCTTATAAAGATTCGGGCTGCCTCTAATCTCTAAAAGCAAGATTTGAGGCAGTCTTTGCTTATTGTCGGCACCTCATTGATTTCAGCGCAGAAAAGGAATATGTAATATGAAACGACTGATCATTTCTTTGCTCGCCTTTTTGCTTGTGTTCGCGTCCGGATGCGGAAAAAAAACAAGATATCGGGCGGAGTTTTTATCACTATTCGATACGGTAACTACTATCGTGGGTTATTCGGAAAGCGAGAGGGAATTCACAACCCTTGCCGGACGGATCAAAAGCAAACTTACCGAATATCACAGGCTGTTCGATATCTACCACAACTACGAGGGCCTCAATAACATCAAAACCATCAATGACAATGCCGGCATAGCTCCGGTAAAGGTAGACAAAGAGATTATTTCGATGCTGCTTTTTGCCAAAGAGCAGTATTACGCGACTGACGGTAAGACAAACATAGCTTTAGGCCCGGTGCTCGCGATATGGCATGAGTACAGGGAAAAGGGTCTATCCGACCCGCTCGGCGCCGAAGTTCCTCCAAGAAAGTTACTGGAGCATGCCGCTAGGCATACCGACATCGAAAGTATTATTATTACTGAGGAAGCATCGACGGTATACCTTTCAGACCCCGAGATGCGCCTTGATGCAGGAGCGGTAGCTAAAGGCTATGCTGTCGAGCGGATCGCCCTGTGTCTTGAAGACGAAGGCATCTCCTCCCTGCTGCTTAGCGTAGGAGGGAATGTCCGCGCCATGGGTGGCAAGCCGGGCCAAAAAGGGATGGAGCCCTGGCATATTGGGATTAAAAACCCAGATAAGGAGAGCCCGGATACGGAGCTGTGCAGGGTATTGATATCGGGATATTCCGTAGTGTCCAGCGGCTCATACGAGCGGTATTACAATGTGGACGGAATAAGGTATCACCATATCATCGACCCAAGTACTCTGAGTCCAGCGTCATATTTTACGGACGTTACAATAATCTGCCGCGACTCCGGCATTGCCGATGCGTTATCCACAGCAGTCTTCAATATGCCCCTTGAAATTGGCAAGGAGTTCGTCGAAGGTGTTGACGGCGTAGAAGCCCTGTGGGTGCTGGGTACCGGCGAGGTCATTTATTCCGAAGGTTTTGAGAGTTTTCTAAAAGTTGACTAGGAATAATAATTGCAGTTGATCGATTTTTAAATGAGATGTAACGATTTTAGGTTGGACTTTTGACACCAGACCTTTCCATTTTTAGCTTTTTTGATAGCCTTTGCTCCTGGAAAATCAGTTTTTGATCGGTGCGGCAAAAACTCGATTTTCCGTGCTGTACTGATAATGATTTTATCATCCGGCGGAGCAAAGGCCATCCGGATATTTGTTATAATTCGGCAAACCAGATCCTTTTCGGAAAATATGAGATATAGCTAGATTCCATTGATAGGAATTTTTACCGAAATTTTTTAGTGAAACAGGTAATATGGAAAACTTTAGTAAATATCGCACTATAAAAGTAACAATTAGTGAATTGCCGGACAAGTTTCGGTAATGCAGTAGAAGTTAAGTGCTATGAGCGATTTCTCCCCAGGCTTACCCGCACCCGTTCCGAGGGCTAGTAGTCAATGAAATCTGGTATAATATGTTTAGAAAGGACCGAGAAGGAGGTGGGATAATGTGAATAAGAAAATGGAAGACATCCTAAAACAACTATCCGACCGGGTCTGGGTTATTCAAGCCGCGACCAATACCGGAATTATTAAACTGAACGGCCGGGAGTGTCTAGCGGTCGATCCCGGCGGGGATAGGGACAACGCCAAATACTTGCTGAGGACCTTGGAACGTTTAGGCCTGGAATTGGCCGTGGTCCTAATTACCCACGCCCATGCGGATCACTACGGGGCCTGCGCTTATTTGAAGAAGAATACCGGAAGCCAGTTTTTCGCGTCTCCCTTTGAAAGCTCTTTGATTGAACAACCCATCCTGGAACCGATTTTCTTATACGGCGGGGCTGAACCTATCAAAGAGTTGACCCACAAGTTCATTTTGGCAAAACCGGTGGCAATCTCGGCCAGACTGGAAGCGGGCGATTGGGAGTGCCGGGGAAACACTTTTAAGATTATCAATTTACCCGGCCATTCCACCGGACAGATCGGGCTGGTCTGTGATGATTTGCTTTTTTCCGGCGACGCCTTGATGCTCGGCGATTATATCCGGAAGTTTAAATTTCCGTTTTACTCAAATATCACCACTGCTTTACAAAGCTTAAACCAGATTTTAAATTCGGATTACCGGATGCTCATCCCCGGCCATGGATCTTTGTTGGAACCCGACGCCTACCGGCGGGAGTCCGATTTCGCCATCCGTAACCTCAATGAACTGATTGAAATCGCTATTGCGGAACTTGGTTCGGAGCCTTTAACCGTTGAAAAGCTTCTACAAAGAATGGCCCGCAAACTTGAAACTCCAATGGTGACTCCGATCCAATATGTGCTGGACCGGACGCTGGTGTTGGCGATTATCAATTTTTTATATACAAACGGCCGAGTGGAACACTTTTTTCAAGATAGTTTATGGTTATGGAAGATTAAGAGTTAAAATCGTTACAGGTAACGGCCATCATTATAAATAAATATGATATATTGACTTTAGCTCCCGGTCCGGGATATAATTGAACAAAGGGGAGTAGCTGACGGCTTCTGCCGTAGGATAGGTCAACAATCTCGGTAGCGATACCTGGCCGATCACTTGTTATAAGTAGCAAGACCTTTAACAGATGAGTGTTAAAGGTCTTTTTTGATGCGATAAGGATAAAAGTATGTTTTAAGACCTTTAATCCCAAAATAAACTATAGGGAGGCATGCCGGTGATCTGGAAGGAAAAAGCAGTAGCCACCAAATCGCGGGTCCAGTTTTTGGAGATCACAACCATGATTCAGTCGGAGGTTGCGACTAGCGGGGTTCAAACAGGAGTCTGCTATTTATTTGTGCCTCATACCACCGCTGGGATTACTATCAATGAAAATGCCGATCCGGATGTGGTCAGAGACATGACCAACGCTTTGGAAAAACTGATTCCGCAAAACGGAGACTATCGTCATCTCGAAGGAAACTCCGACGCCCATCTTAAAGCTTCAATCTTCGGTTTCTCCTGTGTCATCCCCATCGTCAACCGCCGGTTGGATCTAGGGACCTGGCAGGGAGTTTATTTTTGTGAATTTGACGGACCGCGCCAACGAAAAATTAAAGTCGGAATTTTAGCAGATGAAAAGGAGTGAATCTAATGGAAACAGCCGAGTGGTATCAGATTGAAGTCGAACAAGCGGTTAGGACCTTGGAAAGTGATCTCCGGCATGGCTTAAATGACGACCAAGTACAAGCAAAACGTTCCAAGTATGGTCCGAACGAATTGGAAGAAGAACCGGGAAAATCAATTTGGGCGATGTTTTTCGACCAATTTAAAGAATATTTAGTAGTCCTCTTGTTCGTAGCGGCGATTGTCTCCGGTTTTCTGGGAGAATGGATTGATTCCGCGGTTATTATGGCGATTGTTATTTTAAACGCTTTCATCGGAGTTTTCCAAGAATATAAGGCTGAACAGTCTTTAGCGGCGTTAAAACGTCTTTCGTCACCTCTTGCTAAAGTAATCCGGAATGGGCATATCAAATCCATTCCAGCTCAAGAGCTGGTTCCCGGAGATATGATTGTTTTGGAGGCTGGTGATTTTGTACCGGCGGACGCGCGTCTAACCGAGGCTGTTAATTTGAAAGTAGAAGAGGCGGCTTTAACTGGGGAATCGGTTCCAGTGGAAAAGGCCATTGGGGTTCTACCGGAGGAATTGCCTTTAGGGGATCAAAAAAATCTGGTGTTTATGGGAACGGTGGTCACCTACGGGCGGGGAAAAGCAGTGGTGACGAAGACCGGTATGCGCACGGAGATTGGGCAGATTGCAAGTTTATTAAAACAAGCGGTAGCGGAATCTACACCGCTCCAGCAGAAGTTAGAAGAGTTCGGGAAATATTTAGGGACCTTAGCCTTAGGGGTTTGCGCTTTGATCTTCCTTCTGGGGTGGTTACGGGGTGAAGACTTGACCACCATGTTTCTAACCTCGGTCAGTCTGGCAGTAGCAGCCATTCCCGAAGGCCTCCCGGCAATTGTCACCATTGTGCTGGCTATTGGAGTGCAACGTTTAGCCAAGCAACGGGCGATCATCCGCAAATTGCCGGCTGTCGAGACTCTAGGAGCGGCAACTGTTATCTGCTCCGATAAAACCGGAACTCTGACCCAAAACCAGATGACAGTGAAACGAATCTCTGTCGGAGGAGAGTGGTATGAAGTATCCGGCCAGGGTTATAATCCGGAGGGCGAGTATCTTCGAGATGGAAAACCAGTGGCCGATATCGATAACAGTTCTCTGAAAACCCTCTTGTTGTGTGGCGCTTTATGTAATGACGCGATTCTTGAAGAAGATTGGAAAGACGGCAATCAGACCTGGAAAATCATTGGCGATCCTACCGAGGGCGCCTTGGTGGTAGCGGCTGCTAAAGCGGGGATAAATAAGGGAGATTTGGCGACCGAATATAATCGGGTTTTGGAGATACCCTTCGACTCGGATCGAAAGTTGATGACTACGATTAATAAAGGCAGTCTATCCAATGAGCGTTTCCAAAAGATTGAAGCGGAGTTCCCTAAAGGACTGTGGGCGATTACCAAAGGAGCGCCGGATATTATTCTTAGTAAGTGCGCCTCAGCGCTAACCTCCGAGGGAATTAAAGATCTGACGCCCGGTTTGAAAGAAGAATTGATGAAGCATAACGGGGAGATGGCCCAAGACGCTCTCCGGGTGTTGGGTGTCGCTGTCCGGAGAATGCCGGAAGCTAACCAAATTGATCTCAATTCGGTGGAAGAAAAATTGGTCTTTATCGGATTCTGGGGCATGATCGATCCGCCCCGTCCCGAGGTTAAGGATTCGATCGCCGAATGCCGCACCGCTGGTATTAAGCCGGTGATGATCACCGGCGATCACCGTGACACAGCCACAGCAATCGCCAGGGAACTCGGTTTGCTTGGCGAAGGTGAACTGGTTTTGACCGGACAGGAATTGGAGAATGTCACCGATGACGAGTTAACCCGGAAAGCTGAACAGATTTCGGTTTATGCCCGGGTATCGCCCCTGCATAAGGTAAGAATTGTTAATGTTTTCAGAAGTAAGGGGCATGTTGTAGCTATGACCGGCGATGGCGTCAATGACGCCCCGGCCTTAAAGCGAGCCGACATCGGGGCGGCGATGGGAATTTCCGGCACCGACGTGGCCAAAAGCGCCTCGGAAATGGTTTTGGCGGATGATAATTTCGCGACCATCGTTGGAGCGATCCGGGAAGGCCGGGTTATTTACGAAAACATTAAAAAAGCCGTTTATTTTCTACTTTCTTGCAATGTCGGGGAGATTTTCGCAATCCTCTTGGCGATTCTGTTTCAATTACCCGTTCCACTCTTAGCAATCCAAATCCTTTGGGTGAATCTGGTCACCGATAGTCTTCCCGCTTTGGCTCTGGGGATGGAACCAGCCGAACCGGGAATCATGAAACGGAAACCCCGTAAGAAAGAGGAAGGGATTTTCATGAAAGGAATGAAACGGACCATTCTCTTCGAAGGGTTTTTGATCGGTGCTTTAACTTTAACTGCGTTTTACGTAGGCGCCTATCTTAACGGTTCACTTGAACAAGGCCGAACCATGGCCTTTGCCACTTTGAGTTTATCCCAATTATTTCATGTTTTCAATTTCCGGTCGGTGAAGGATTCGATCTTTGGAAAAGGGATGGTCTTCAATAAGTTCCTGATCGGGGCTTCGGTTTTCTCAGGGCTGATTCAGTTAGCGGTGATGCTAATCCCTGCGCTGCAACGGATTTTTGATGTAATTTCCCTTGACTTTAACCATTGGTTGATCGTTTTAGTTTTTGCCGCTTCAACCATACCAATGGTGGAGCTCTGGAAGCTCGCCTATCTGAGACGGTATTGTAAGGATTGTTGATTTTCCCGCTTTCAATTTAAGGCCGGTAAGCTGCGGGAACTTTAAATGGAGGCTTGCGCCCTTTCTTTAGCGAACTGTTTAATTACAGCCTTATTATAGAATGAGCCCTTGTGAGACGCCTTGCCAGAGTTAACTTTAGAATCGGATTGTTTCAAATTAATATTGGAACCCGTCCCTAGATAGGCTATAATAGATTTGAGTTTTTTAATCGCAAAGGAGTGAACCGGGTGGAAACGAATTCAGGAAAGGAACATCGTCGGCATTTGCGGATAATCGCCAAATCAATCATTGTATCATTGACTGATAATAATAATGATCAGCAAATAACCGGATTTTTAAAGGATATTAGCGAGGGCGGAATGAAGATCCAAAAGATTTCCGCCAAACGTCAAGTGGAAAAGGGTGAGTATAATTGCGAATTTGTATTGCCCGGTTCCGGCAAGATTGACCTTTTAGTAGAAGTATTAGGATTCGGATATGACGATGATAAGTTTAGCGAACATTTGATTCGAATGAGGTTTATCGACCTTGACCCAGCTACCAAAGAAAAAATAAAGATCTATATTACTAACCATCGCCCCGAAGTTGAAACGATCATCTAGGATCGTTTCAGTTTTTAAAGTCTATAAATTGAAATGAATTCTGATGGTGCTTTTCCATCCTTAAAACATGGGGAAAAGGACGAATTATAGTATTTGTTTCAATTTATGGATCAAGGAAATGTGTCGTAACAATCCGAGGCCGGTCAAAAAACTTATTGCGACATATATAATTGGGGATTAGTTTGAAAAAACTGGCAACAATAATTATTGCATCCTGACTTGCAAGCATTTTCAACGTTTTGAAAATTAACAGTTCTTCCCTTCGATACCATAGTTATCTGGATGTTTTTCTGAAATTGAAAAGGATTTTGCAACATGGCTGTGGAATCAATTATCCCTAGTAAACTAGGACGAATAGTGAAACTTGGCTTTAAAAGATGGCAATCCTGATATTGATTTCAAATCGGTTTTCATTTAAAGAATGGATTTGGGGTATTAAATGCAGTCAATAATCTTAGCTTCAGCTTCCCCGCGGCGAACTGCGATCTTGAATCAACTCGGCCTTGATTTTAAGGTGATTCCCAGTGAGGTTTCGGAAACGATGCCCGAAGAGTCGGCCGCTCCACAAGAGTTGGTTACTAGATTAGCTTGGCATAAGGCTTCCGATGTAGCCCACAAGCTGGAACAAGGTTTGGTTATTGGCGCCGATACGCTAGTGGTATTAGAAGATATTATTTTTGGAAAGCCTTCCGGGCCAGTTGAAGCAGTTGAAATGTTATCGATGTTAAACGGGAAGATTCATTCGGTTTATACGGGAATTGCCATGGTTCAGGTTCCTTCCGGACAAACCGAGGTTGGATACTCCGAAACTAAAGTGAAGTTTAGAGCGTTATCTAAAGAGGAGATCCAATCTTATGTGGCCACCGGAGAACCTTTAGATAAAGCCGGGGCCTACGGTATTCAAGGCAAAGGCGGAGCTTTAATCGAAGGGATCGAAGGTTGTTATTTTAACGTAGTTGGACTGCCCTTGAGTAAACTGGTAGAAATGCTCCGAAAGTTTGAAATATCAATCTGGGGACATTATCAGTAAACGGTGAACAAATACCAATATTTATGCGTTTGATGTTTATGTAATTCATGTTTTACAGCAACTTTTTTACTGTGAAAGATGAGTAACAAATAACTATTAACTGGTAATTAATGATTGATAACTGATCACTGTCTATTGGGGTGATGCTGTGGGTAGCCGGGTTACCATTAAGGATCTTCCATTGGAAGAGCGTCCTAGGGAAAGGCTAGTTCAGTTCGGCCCTGAACATCTCTCCACTGCCGAGCTAATTGGGATTATTTTACGTACCGGGACCGCCAATCGCTCCGCGGTTGATTTGGGAAAAGAATTATTAGCGACTTATCAAGATCTTCGCGGGGTCGCTAAGGCTTCCCTGGCGGAACTAGCGAACCAGATTGGTATAGGCCAGGCCAAAGCGGTCCAACTCAAAGCAGCTTTTGAACTAGGAAGGAGAGTGCTCACTAGTAATCCATTTCAGTTGCCCGCCATTAGAAAACCTGAAGATGCTTATGATTTACTAAAAGCGAGTTTTCAGGATCTGGACCGGGAACACTTTAAGGTGGTTCATTTGAACACCAAAAACCAAGTGTTAAAGGTGGAAACCACGGCGGTTGGAATTTTAAGTTCCTCGCCGGTCCATCCGCGGGAAGTATTTAAAGAAGCAGTAAAAATGAGTAGCGCCGGGTTGATTTTAGCCCATAATCATCCTAGCGGCGACCCTACCCCCAGCCAGGATGATTTGCTACTGACCAAGCGACTGTATGAAGCCGGTGAAATATTAGGAATTAGAATTATCGATCATTTGATTTTAGGCGATAATCGTTACCTAAGCCTCAAAGAACGCGGCCAGTTGCTCTAGCGCTGTTTATATCCGAAAGTTTGGATCCAAAACGGCGCGACGGATTCATAATTTATTAACTTACTTAATACAATCTGGAAGGAGTTTTGGCATGTTAAAGTCTATTTTGGGCCGTTTTGCAAAAGATATGGGTATCGATTTAGGTACCGCCAACACCTTGGTTTATGTTCAAGGCCGGGGGGTAGTTTTACAGGAGCCAACCGTGGTTGCGATCGAGAAAGACACTAATAATATTTTTGCTGTCGGCACCGAAGCTCAGCAAATGGTGGGGCGGACACCCGGGAATATTGTGGCGGTGCGTCCCATGAAAGACGGAGTAATCGCTGATTTTGACGTAACTGAAAAAATGTTACGTTACTTTATCAATAAGGTAGGTAAAAATGTAGGGATTTTATCGCCTCGGGTGATTATCGGCGTACCATCGGGAGTAACCGAAGTCGAAAAAAGAGCGGTAATGGATGCTGGTTTACAAGCTGGGGCCAGAGAGGTTTTTCTGATTGAAGAGCCGATGGCTGCGGCAATTGGTGCTGGCCTAAACGTCGAAGAACCTACCGGCAACTTGATCATCGACATCGGCGGCGGCACTACCGAGGTGGCTGTTATTTCACTGGGAGGCATTGTTTCCAGCCGTTCCCTCCGGATCGCCGGTGACGAAATGAATGAAGCCATCGCTCATTATATAAAACGCAATTATAATCTAATGATTGGGGAGCGAACTGCCGAAGACATTAAAAAAGAAATAGGTTCAGCATACCCCGGCGAGAAAGATGAAAAGTTGGAAGTAAGAGGACGGGACCTTTTGACAGGTCTTCCTAAAACCATCATCATTACCGGACATGAGGTCCAAGAGGCTTTAGCTGAAACGATCTCCAGCATTATCGAGGCTGTCAAGATGACTTTGGAACGGACCCCGCCGGAGCTGGCCGCCGATATTTTAGACCGGGGAGTGGTATTGGCAGGAGGAGGTTCACTGTTGCGCGGCATTGATCGGCTGTTAGCTGAGGAAACCGGGATGCCGGTCCAGATTGCGGATCAGCCCTTAACCTGTGTCGCCCGAGGAAACGGGCTCGCTCTTGAACGTAATTACCATGATGTAAAAAGAGTGCTTATCTCCAACCGGAAGATGGCATAAAAGGGTGACCTAATTGTTTCATTTATTTACTAACCGACGTTTTTTATTAATCGCGTTGATTTTTCTCCTCATTACCTGGGTAATGTTTGTTTCGTCACAAGAGAAATCAGGGGAGGGGAAAATCCATTATTTTTTTAATTCGGCCATGATTCCTTTAGAAAGTGTCTTTAACAGCGTAGGAGGGCTAATTTCCCAAAGCTGGGAGACGATAACTACTCTTTCTGAATTGAAGGAGGAAAATGAACGCTTAAAAGCGGAGCTCGGCTCTTTAAAAGTCCGCCAAACGGGGCTTGATTCGTTGCGAGCTGAAAACCGGCGCTTACGGGAAGCCTTGCAATACAAGGATGATCAACCCCATGAATTTATTCCGGCCGAGATTATTTCGGTCAATCCGAATAATTGGAACCAAACGGTAGTGATTAATAAAGGCAGAAACTTCCAATTAGCTAAAAATATGGCTGTAATTACACCTCGAGGAGTGGTCGGCAGGATTGGGGCAGTGAGGGAAAACTCCGCCGAAGTCATTTTAATGACCGACCACCGCGACGGAAACGCTATCGGCGGAATAGTTAGCCGGACCGGTAATATGGTGATTGTGACCGGAGGCGGGCAGTACCGGGGAATATGTTCCGTTAAACCTGCGGTTGAAAGTTATTTTATTAATATTAAAACCGGGGATCTGATTGTCACCTCGGAAACTAGTGAAATTTATCCTCGGGGGATCCCGATCGGAAGAATTTCTCATATTAATAAAATGACCAATAACTTAGTCAGTAAAGCATCGCTCAAACCAGCCGTCAACCTGGGATTATTACAAACGGTTTATGTAATAAAGATGAGGCGGGATGAATGAACCGGCTAGTTACGAGAATTCCGGAGGTTTGTAATGCGATTTTTAATCCTAAGCATCGGGGCAATTTTAGGTGTGGCCTTGCAGGCAACTTGGCTTGCGCAGCTAAACCTTCCGGGTGATATTGTTCCGGATTTGATACTAATTATGGTTATTTCTTATGGTTTATTACGAGGACCGGATGAAGGTCTTTTTTTCGGATTGGCCGCCGGTCTCTTTCTCGATTTGGTTGGCGGCGGTTTAATTGGGATTCAGACTTTATCCAAGTCGATCGCTGGTTTTTCAGCCGGCTTACTGGAAAAAACCATCTTTAAGGATAACTTGCTGGTTCCGGTGATTGCTGCTTTAATAGGCACCCTAGTCTTGGAATCTGTCAATGTTTTAATGTATCTATCGTTTAATAGCAATTATAATTATTGGTTGGTTCTGGTTTCGGCGATCATCCCTTTGTCCCTATATAACGCTGTTTTTGCGCCTGTTATTTACCATTTGTTTTTGAAAATGGAACGTTTTATCATAGAAAAGACCGATAACCTCTAATTGGAGGAAAGGTTTAAGTGAGAGAAACTGTAGTTAAAATTAATGAACGTAAGTTTAGGGCTTTAGCCGGGTTGGTTCTGATCATTTTTCTGGTATTAATGGTCAGGCTTTGGGTACTCCAAATAATGCGGGGTTCTACCGTTTACATGGTTAAATCTAAAGAGAATCAGACCCGGACTATCAAAATTAACGCCCCTCGAGGACTTTTTTATGACCGTAATGGTAAAATCATGGTTTCGAGCCGGATTTCACATAATGTTTCGGTTGTTCCCGAAGATATGAAGAATAATCCGGAAATCCTTTCGCTTCTAAGTAGGATTTTGAATCTTTCCGAAGGAGAAATTAAAGAAAAGATCAAGCCGGATCCTAAAAGAACGCTCAATCCTTATCAGTATATCCCGATTCTTAAGGATATCGACGCCAAAACTACCATCAAACTCTACGAAGCTAAACTGGATCTTCCCGGAGTGGAAGTTGACGAAGTCCCGGTACGTTCCTATTTGAACGCTGATTTTGCCAGCCATTTGTTTGGTTATGTTCGGGAGATTAATAACCAAGAATTAGAGGCAATGAAAGCAAAGGGCAATCAGTACCGTTTGGGTGATTTGATCGGCAAAACCGGTTTGGAACGGACCTATGAAGAAGTATTGCGTGGTGTCGACGGTGGTAAAGTTTTTGAGGTTGACATTCGTGGTCGACCACTACGTTTATTGGAAAACCGCGAACCGATCCCGGGAAACAATCTCCATCTTACTATCGATGAAAAGCTGCAAATGGCGGCGGAGAAATCTTTAGAAGAACAATTGGCCTACCTCCAAAAGCATACCAGATATCGTAATGCCAAATCGGGAGCGGTTATCGCTTTGGATCCCCGCAACGGGAACATTTTAGCAATGGTGAGTAAACCATCTTTTGATCCTAATCTTTTTACAGGGGTTATCTCACCCGAAGCCGCTGATAAACTGTATCACAATCCGCTGCATCCGTTTATGAACCGAGTTATTCAAGGGGAGTTCTCACCTGGTTCGACTTTTAAACCGGTAACGGTATTCAGCGCTTTAATGGATAAACAGATTGATGAAAAGCAAAAGTTCTACTGTGGCGGTATTGATCCGGTCTGGAAAGGACGGTTTTCTTGTTGGATCTTCAGCGATAAAGGCGGGACCCACGGCTGGCAAAATGTAGTCGATGGCCTGAAAAACTCATGTAATATCGTGATGGCCGAGTTAAGCCGGAAGATTGGGCCGGATGTTTTAGCCAAATACTCCCGTTATTTTGGGTTTGGACGTCCGACCGGGATTAATCTCTTTCCTGGTGAACGTTTAGGTTTGGTGGCTGATCCTGATTGGAAAATTAAGAATACCAGGGAGAAGGAATGGTATCCCTTGGAGACTCTGCATTTTGGAATCGGTCAAGGATTTCTGACGGTAACTCCTTTGCAATTAGCGCAATTATACGCGGCAATTGCTAATTACGGAAAGGTTTACCGGCCCCAATTAATTACCAAGATTACTACGCCGTCCGGGGAAACCGTAAAAAAGTTTCAGCCTAGATTAACGGCTGACCTTAAAGCGCCTCGCCAAGTTTATTCTATCTTGCAACAAGGATTGGCTGAGGTCGTCAGCGGTGGAACAGCTGTTTGGGTTTTTAATGGTTTTCCTCTTGATAAATATCCGGTTGCCGGTAAGACGGGAACGGTCCAAAAACCTCCTTACGACAACTCCGCTGTATTTGCTTGTTATGCTCCTACGGACAAACCGGAGATTGTAGTGATTGTAATGATTGAGCAAGGCGGTTCCGGTAGCGGAGGAGCTGCTCCGGTCGCTCGGAAAATTCTAGAGTCCTATTTTGATTTAGACAAGAAACCTCCGGTAGTCTCGGACACGAAAAAGACCCCGGCGCCAACTTCAGTACCGACTTCGGTCCCTACTCAAAATTCTGTGGACAAGCCTGAAATTAAGCCGGAAAAGAAACAGGAGGTCAATCCGGAAATTGTGCCGGAAAAGAAGGTGGAAAAGCCTTCAGCTGTTGATGATTCCAAACCTAAACCAAAAACCGAAGAAACGGTTTTAAAAAAAGAGGTTGATCTGAAATCTTCCGATGAAAAACTGGCCGGGGAGAAAAATAAACTAGTCGAGCAAAATTTAGAAACCAAACCTGACACTGAAACAAAACGCCAAGTTGAGTCGGTTAAGGAAACCCCTATACCGGCGGAGACCGGAAACCAGGACAAGCCTAAACCGGAACCGACATCGAACCCCGCTCCGATTCAGACGGATAACCCGGCGCCAAATGGTTGAAAAACAATTAGAATTTTCTAAACTTCCTCCCATTTTAGGAGGAAATTTCTTATTGGTAGCGAAAATTCTTTGAGATATAGGTAATAAACCTGAGAAGCCTTTATCGGGTCTTTTAAAGTTTCCATGATTAAACCAACAGGAGAAAGCTTAATGACTGAAACCGCAATTATACAGCAGAATAATAATTCTTATCCAATCGACGGTATCGTGTTTAAAGGTTATAAATCCGGATTAACATTGATAATCCCGGAAAATGGTTCTTTTGAAGAATACATGGATGCTCTTCGTAATCAGTTGGATCAGTCGAAAGATTTTTTTAAAGGCGCCGAAATTACGTTAAAAATCGGTAATCGTCAACTGTTGGATGAAGAACGCGCTTTTTTGTTCCGATTAATTAAAAATGCCGGAATGATCGTTCAACGGACCAATGATGACCTGGAGATGCCCAAAAAGGAAAAGGCAAAACGACAGATTGACCAGAAAAACCTGATACCTTCGATCACGATTCGCAAAACGGTTCGCTCCGGGCAACGGATTGAGTATGAAGGTAACATTCTGGTCATGGGAGATGTGAACCCCGGAGGTGAAATTATCGCTACCGGCGACATCGTAGTCTTAGGTAAATTGCGTGGCACTGCTCATGCGGGAGCTAAAGGAGATAAATTGGCTGAAATTTTTGCCTTTCAGATCAAGCCGGTTCAAATTCGGATTGCCGGAGTCTTTACGCGAGCCCCTGAAAAGGAAAGGGAAAAGGAAACGCGTTATTTCCGTCCGGAAGCGGCCAAGATTAAGGATGACCAAATTGTAGTGGAGAAAGTGACTCAAAACTATTTCAATCAAAAGTATAAGTATTGAGGGACCAATTTAAACTTAGTTCGTAACTTTGAGGAGGTTTTTTTATGTCAGGTTTAGTACTTGTGGTGACTTCAGGAAAGGGTGGTGTGGGCAAAACTACTACTACTGCAAATATTGGAGCGGGGTTGGCTATTAGAGGCCGTAAGGTGGTGCTGATCGACGCTGATATCGGATTGCGGAATTTGGATGTGGTTATGGGGTTAGAGAATCGAATCGTATATGATCTGGTTAATGTGGTTGAAAAAACTTGTAAAATCAAACAAGCTTTGATCAAAGATAAGCGTTTTGAAAACCTTTTTTTATTGCCCGCTGCCCAAACCCGCGAAAAGGACGCGATCAAGCCTGATCAGATGAAGGAGCTATGTGAGGAGCTTCGCAAAGAGTTTGATTATATCATAATTGATTGTCCGGCCGGTATTGAACAAGGTTTTAAAAATGCCATCGCCGGAGCTGATCAAGCAGTAATTATTACTACACCTGATGTATCCGCGGTTCGGGATGCCGACCGGATTGTTGGTTTATTGCAAGCGCATGAAATTCCTGCTCCCCGTTTAATAGTGAATCGGGTCCGCCAGCAAATGGTCAGGAAAGGCGATATGATGGATATTGACGATGTTAATGACATCCTTGCCATTGAGTTATTAGGAGTTGTTCCTGATGATGAATCGATTATCGTCTCTACCAACCGGGGAGAGCCGTCGGTTATGGAATCGGGGACTAAAGCCGGAACTGCCTTTCGAAATATTGTAGCCCGGATTGAAGGCGAGGAAGTACCATTTATGTCCCTTGATTACGATTTGGGCATTTTTGATAAGATTCGACGGTTTATTAAAAAGTAACCTTTTAAACTGTTGATGAGGGGGTTTTGTTTTGGATTTAATTAATAGATTTTTTAAAGATGAATCAGCCAGTAAAGATCGGGCGATAGAACGGCTTAGGTTGGTGTTGGTGCATGATCGGGCGAATGTAGCGCCGGGCCTTATGGAAACCCTTAAAGAGGAATTGATCGAAGTTATCTCTAAATATATGGATATTGATGAGGACTCGATGGAAGTCACTTTAAACTCAGGTGAACTTTCCGCATCTTTGGTGGCTAATATCCCGGTAAAAAAGATTAGGCGGTGATCGGTTGCTTTTTAGATCGTTTTCATTTAGGGATTACCCAATTGTAAGCTTTAGGTGATTGATTTAGGAATAATTTCTGCTGGACGCTGCGAACTACTAAAGATATAATTTAAATAGCCGTAGGGAGAAGCTAATGGGGGCGTGGGGCGTGGACCGTCGTTTACTTAAAAATTTAGATTATACATTGTTATCAGTAGTCGGCTTATTGGTAATAGTTGGATTATTAATGGTTTATAGCGCTACCCACGCTAAAGTTGATCTCACGATGGGCGATCCCTATGCTTTCGCTAAACGGCAATCCATTGCCGTTTTCATGGGGTTTGTCGTATTTGCGTTACTGCTCTTCTTTGATTATCGGATCTCCGATCGGATGTCCCAATTGTTGTATGGTTTGAACATTGTAATGCTAATACTGGTCCTCACCCCCTTAGGGACCGTGAGAAACGGCGCTCAAAGCTGGTTGTTCGGTTTTCAACCCTCGGAAATATCAAAAGTACTTTTGATCATCACTTTTGGTAAGTATTTGGCGGAAAAAGAAAGCTTACAATCGTTTTATAATTTTGTAATCCCTTTTCTATACGTGGGATTTCCCTTGTTGTTAATCATGCTACAACCGGACTTAGGCACTGCTTTGGTCTTTATTTTCATCATGTTTATCATGATGTATGTGGCCGGGGCCCCCGGTTGGAAACTGATGACGCTAGTTTTTATTGGGATACTCGGAATAACCTCGGTTTTTTTAGCGCATCGTTTTTTCGACACTCCATTGCCGATCAAAGAATACCAAATATCCCGCTTAACTAGTTTCATCGATCCGGAACGGGATCCGCGCGGTAGTGGATGGAACGTAAGGCAGGCAGTTATTGCCGTAGGTTCCGGTCAATTTTTTGGCAAAGGACTATTCCGGGGAACCCAGGGGCGTCTAGGCTATTTACCGGAAAACCATACTGATTTCATCTTTGCGGTCCTGTGTGAAGAGTTGGGTTTTATTGGGGGGTTTGGAGTGTTGTTCCTTTTTTTTACTTTAATCTGGAGAGGGGTTCGCATTGCTTATCAAGCTCGGGATAAAAACGGAACGATTGTGGCTACCGGTATTGTCTCCATGTTTCTCTTTCATGTATTTGAAAATGTTGGTATGAATATTGGGATCATGCCAATCACCGGTATTCCCCTTCCTTTTATCAGCTTGGGAGGGACTTCGATGCTTTCCAGTCTGGCTGCTATCGGAATATTGGAAAATGTATGGGCTCGAAGGCAGAAGATCATGTTTTAAATCGGATTTTTCTGGGGCTGTGCAAAATGATAAGAATTTTTCTAACAGCACCTTCATCATAAAAAGGTGGTGGGATTTTGCTTGACGTACCGGTTGAACAAAGGGCTGGAGGCATAGTATTTCGCAAGATAAATAGCGGGATTGAATTTTTACTGGTCACCAGTAATTCCAATCGCAATCGTTGGATTATCCCCGCCGGACATGTGGAAATCGGGGAATCCCACCAAGAAACCGCTTTGCGGGAAGTGGTGGAAGAAGCGGGAGTAAAAGCGATTATTCTTTCTGATCTAGGTATGCTGGAGTATATATGGTATCGTGAAACTCAGAAGCTTCTAATTAAGACCCATTTATATTTGATGCAATATATTAATACTGTTGCTATTAACCCCGAGGGTCGTCAAGTTGGTTTCTTCAGTTTTGAAGGAACCAATACTTTAAATATGTGGACGGAGTCGCGGAAGTTTCTTGAAAAGACTTATCAATTATTAAAAGCAAATGATTGGCGGATAATTTGATCTCAGCTAACTTTCAATCGGAATTGTTGCTTGCCTCAGTCGCTTAACCAAAAGTTAAGATGATGATATTGTATACATTTTCTCAAACGATTGACATTCCAGCTGTATAATAATAAAATTATCCTTAATCATAGGTTTTGGTCACCATGGATGGTGATTTTTGTTTTATATTAACCTAGTGATCTGTTTTAGTTTAACATCTTTTATTTTTGTGTAAAGTTGTTAATGTTCAACCCAAATGGGTAATAAAGATCAACTTACGAAAGGGGAAGTAAATTGAACAAAGCTCTGCAAAAATGGGTTACTGAAATGGCTGAAATGTGTCGACCCGACCGAATCCACTGGTGTGATGGTTCTCAGGAAGAGTATGAACGCTTATTAAAAGAAATGGTAGAGTCCGGCGCGGCTACCCCCCTTGATTCCCAAAAACGTCCGGGTTGTTATTTGTTCCGGAGTCATCCTTCGGACGTAGCGCGTGTTGAGGATCGGACATATATCGCCTCTAAAAGACAAGAGGACGCTGGCCCGACTAATAACTGGATTGACCCTAATGAGCTTAAGCAAAAGATGGCCAATCTTTACAAGGGTTGTATGAAAGGCCGCACCATGTATGTGATTCCTTTCTCAATGGGCCCGATTGGTTCCCCCATCTCTAAAATTGGCGTTGAATTAACCGATAGCCCTTACGTAGTGGTGAATATGAGGATTATGACCCGCATGGGCGCCAAAGTCCTAGATGTCTTGGGCGAACAGGGAGAATTCATTCCTTGCCTGCACTCAGTAGGCGCTCCGCTTGCCGAAGGACAGCAGGATGTAGCTTGGCCGTGCGCTCCGATGGAGCAAAAATATATCAGTCATTTCCCGGAAGAGAGGACCATCTGGTCCTTTGGTTCCGGTTACGGCGGTAATGCGCTTTTAGGGAAAAAGTGTTTTGCATTGAGGATCGCTTCGGTGATGGCCCGCGAAGAAGGTTGGCTAGCCGAGCATATGTTAATCTTGGGCATCACCAATCCCAAAGGCGAAAAGAAATATGTCGCCGCCGCTTTCCCCAGCGCTTGTGGTAAGACTAATTTGGCGATGATGATCCCGACTATTCCCGGATGGAAAGTTGAAACCATCGGTGACGATATTGCTTGGATGAAGTTCGGTTCTGACGGGCGTTTATATGCCATCAATCCCGAAGCAGGCTTTTTTGGGGTAGCCCCCGGAACTTCTATGGATTCCAATCCCAACGCTATGCATTCGGCGGAAAAGAACACGATCTTTACCAATGTAGCTCTTACTGATGACGGTGATATCTGGTGGGAAGGGATTGGCTTCGATGCCCCAAAACACTTGATTGATTGGAAAGGAAACGATTGGGCTCCAGGAGCCGAAAATCCGGCATCCCATCCTAACGCCAGGTTTACCGCGCCCGCCAATCAGTGTCCGGCGATTGCTCCGGAATGGGAAGATCCCAAAGGTGTGCCTATTTCCGCAATTCTATTTGGAGGCCGCCGCCCCAGCACTATTCCGTTGGTCCATCAAAGCTTTGATTGGGCTCATGGCGTGTTTTTAGGTTCGATCGTTGGTTCCGAGATCACCGCGGCGGCGATTTCCGCCAATATCGGCCAAGTACGGCGTGATCCCTTCGCAATGCTGCCTTTCTGTGGTTATCACATGGCTGATTATTTCCAACATTGGTTGGATATTGGAACTAAAACCGATGCTGATAAATTGCCGAAGATTTTTTATGTCAACTGGTTCAGAAAGACTGAAGATGGCAAGTGGCTTTGGCCGGGATATGGAGAAAACAGCCGGGTACTGAAATGGATCTTTGAACAAGTTTCCGGTGAAGGGAAAGCCGATAAAACAGCGATTGGATATATGCCGACCATTGACGCCATCGACCGGAGCGGCTCTAATGTCAGTGACGCTGATATGACCGAGTTGTTAAAGGTGAATAAGGAAGAATGGCTTAACGAAGTTGCATCCATTCGCGAGCATTACGCCAAATTCGGGTCGAAACTGCCGAAAGAGCTTAACGTACAACTTGACGCTTTAGAAAAACGGTTACAAGGGTAGAACGGATTGATAACAGACCCTCTTAAATGAAAATCTTTTAAGAGGGTTCTTTTATTTCCAACAGCCTTCAAAAGCAGGTTGCTAAAAAGCCAGATATTGCTTAAAATATTAACATACAAACCACATAATGAAGCTTAGGAAAACATAAAAAGAGGATTTTACCGGGTTTAGTCTAATTTAACATATTGAAGTTTAAGGTCTGATTATTCACTGTCAGTTATTTGTTTGATTAGCTGATTGTTCATTTTAAATATTTATTTATAACTGATAATTGAAAAGATGGGGGTAACCTACTAAGATGAGGGACAAAGGCATTAAATTCGGTTTCGTCGGTTGCGGACAAGGTGGTGGAAAAATCGCCGACCTTTTCGCCCAACGCGGCTACAAAGCAATGGCTATCAATACTTCGCCGGTGGATTTGGCAGCTTTGACCATGATCCCCAATGAGCGCCGGATTTGTATCGGCTCCCGGTTGGGAGCGGGTAAAGACCCGCGTGTGGGTGAAGAAGCGATCCGCGTTGACGCTTCTAAAGTTAAAGCGGCTTTGGAAGATTATTTTTATCATGATGTTGATTTTGTATTTGTTTCGGCTTGTCTTGGGGGAGGCACCGGAACCGGTGTGGTTTCCGATACGATTGAGATCGCCCGTCAAGTAGGTTTGACTACAGGTTGTATCACTACTATTCCTTTGACCAGTGAGTCTCTGGAGGAACATAAGAATGCTTTAAAAGGGCTTGATATTTTAAGTGATGTAGGTCCAACACCGTTATATCTTATCGATAACGAATTATTGCGGATTAAATACGGAAATAAACCGGTGATTGGTTTCTGGCCGATGGCAAATGAATCGATTGTAAACTCTTTGGATGAGATCAACCAGATCCCCAATCGACCCTCCAATATGTTCGTCTTTGACCGGGAAGATTTTTTCCGGCTTTTGAATACTCAAGGGTGCTTTGTTCCACTCCGCATCGAAGTGGAGGTCACTGACAGCAATGATCCTACTAAATTAGCGACTGCTTGCCGTCAGGAGATCGTTCGAATTTTAACTGAAAATAATTTTCAAGGCGAAGCGCTCCGAGTAGCTGCTTTGATGGTCTGTCCGGAGAGTTATCGAGTTAATGCGGAATCAATTGAATTGGTATATCAGGAATGCCAAACCTTAACCAATACTCCGACTCTATTTCGAGGGCTATACATTGACAAGTCATTGCAAAGGAAAATCATCCTTCATCTATTGTTAGCCGGGTTAGACATACCGATTAACCGTTTACAGCAAATGAGAAGTAAAATTCAGGATTTAAGCCCGGATATCGTTAACCGCTTAAACAAGAGGGTTTCTACTAATTTCGGCGATGATTTGGTTGAATGGGACAATTCCAATCCCTTGCCGGCTTCACGGCGGCGAAGTTTTGGCGCTAAGAAGGAAAATGCGCCCCCGGATGGATTTTTGGATGTCCAGTCGGCGATGAAAAAGGTCGAGAGAAAGCAAGTTGATCCGGTCCCAATCAATGAAACCGCTCCGACAAGCCAGGATGTTAGTTCCGATCAGAATCCGGAAACATATAAAGTGCTTACGGTGGACCAGATTTTAAACCTAATGGAGACCGCTAACACTGCCGAGAGCGAGGAAGACAAGAAGAAGAAAGGTTTTTGGAACCAGTTCAAGTCAAATGTAAAAAAACGTTGATTTGTAAAGAACCATATCTTAACTATGTTGCTCCCATCTCGGTTACGAGGTGGGAGTTTTTGTTTTAGTTTAGCAGTTGTAAAAATATTCTTTTTGGATTAGTATGGATATCTGTCGATATTCCAAAATGAAACCGATAATATATAATATATGAAAATTGGAAGTCTTGCAACTCGTTTGAATACAAAATAAATGAGGTGATTAAGGTGTTTCGTAGGGCTGATGAGTTAGCAATCGAATTCCGCGAAAAAACAAAAGAATGAACCATTGATTTTTTTAGCTGTAGTCTTACTTTATAAATGATTGTCAGCTAAGATCTTTGATTATAATAAGTTTTTTACGATATAAGCAGGATTTTCCAAGCTTTTAGAGAATCATAATAATTTGTTAAAGATAGCGATAACGTTTATCTTGTTAGTTTGTAAATCAACCATGTTATGGAGGGTAAATAAAGCATGATACTTGACCAGTTCAGATTAGATGGCAAAGTGGCCATGGTCACCGGAGCTAGTTCCGTTCTTGGTCAGAGTATTTGCCGGGGATTGGCGGAAGCCGGGGCTGATATCGTTGGCGTCGATTATGTTGAGATGAATGAAACCCAAATACAGGTAGAGTCATCGGGAAAAAAGTTTTTGGGTGTGGTGGCCAATTTATTGAATATTGAACCGATTCAAGGGATTTTAAACCATGCGCTACGGAACTTCGGCGAGATTGACATTTTGGTCAATAACGCCTGGGTTGCCCAGAAAGCCGATGTGCTTGATTTCACCGAGAAAGATTGGGACGAGGCAGTAAATCTGAATATGAAAACCATCTTCTTCTTTTCCCAAGCGCTTGCCAAGCAATTTATCAAACAAAACCGTGGCGGCAAAATCATTAATATCGCCTCGATATTAGCTTTTCATAGCGGTGTCCGCGCTTCTTCAAATATCGCGAGTAAAAGTGGGGTAGTCGGACTCACTAAAATGTTGGCTAATGAATGGGCCAAGTATAATATCAATGTTAACGCCGTTGCTCCGGGCTATATTGCTACCAATCATACTGCAACCATTCGAGGTAATGAAACCAAAAAAAACGAGATTATCAACAAGATTCCTGCAGGACGTTGGGGTAAGCCTGAAGATTTACAAGGAGCAGTGGTTTATTTAGCTGCTCCGGCTTCAAATTATGTTAACGGTTATTCCTTAGCCGTCGACGGCGGTTGGCTCGCCCGGTAATGATAATGATAAGTCATTGCTTCCAGTGGTAACGGTATTAGTAGCCCAATTGGGCTTTTTTGTTTTTTTGGAAAAGCTATGATCTTAGCAGAACATTGTCATTGACTTTATGCCAAAAGCCTGGTAGCCAACGAAAGTCTGGCGGAATATGTTACATAGTAACAATAGCCATAGGAGGTACCAGGATGTCCGAACTAATCAGAGAATTTCAAGGACCAGGGGTGCGGGTTTCGCCAGCGGCTATACCCTGTCCCAATGGTCAATTATATACGGTAAGATCAGGCGATACGTTGTTCTTTATCGCCAGGCGGAATAATATCAGTCTCCAAAGTTTATTGGACGCCAACCCTCAACTTACCGATCCCAATACCATCTTCCCCGGGCAGATTATTTGTATTCCCATGGTAAGACCGGATGTTCCATGCCCGAATGGTCAGATCTACCGGGTGGTTCGGGGCGACACCATGTTTGAAATCGCCCGAAGACATGGAATGAGTTTAGAAACTTTAATTAGAGCCAACCCTCAAATTGCCGATCCGAACCGGATTTTTTCAGGCCAAGAGATTTGTATACCTGTGGCTCCACGGCCGAATTGTCCCAATGGGACCATTTATAGGATTCAGCCTGGAGATACCATGTTTGAAATTGCCCGCCGTAATAATATAATGTTATCGACCTTGATCGCCGCTAATCCTCAAATAACAAATCCAAATCTAATTTTACCAGGGCAGGAAATATGTATTCCGATGGCAGGCGTAGTTCCCTTTAGCGAAGAGCCGGCGCCATTTCCTACACCGGTTCCTGGACCTATGCCACTACCCGAACCAATGCCGCCCATAGCTCATCCGATGCCTTCGGTACCTGCGCCGGTTAGGCCGCCTATGCCTATGCCTGTGCCATGTCCATCGGGAGATATGACGCCAATGTATACGATGCCCTTCTATATCCAAATCCCTTGGGAAGAGTGTCCGTACCGTGATGGGAAAAAGAAAAAAAGTCGTTGTAAAAAACGGCGTTAGAACCTAATGATATCAATCACAGCCCTAATCCCTTAAAACTTGCCTACATACACTATCACAAATTTAATAAGTCTTCTTCTATCATGGAGGCTTATTTTTTTTCGGAATAAGTACGATAAATAACTATGAAGTCTGTTTTCATTTTTTTGATTGCTCCGGATGCTCGAAGCGGGGGACTACTTACTATATTTCGCTCCATAGTTATGCTCTTACAATTAATTACCTTAACTTTGGAGGAGTTTCATGAAAGAAAGTTTCAACCTTAAAACCCAAAGAAATCAAAGTTTTAGAATGGCCTTGGCGGAGCTTCGGCCGAAAATGGCTGTCGCTAACGGCTTATTAATCATTCTAGCAATTGGTTCCGAAGGCTTCAGAGAGGATTATTTAATTGGTTTTTCTTACCTTACTTGGAGCCTTTTTTGGTATCTCGTACCTTTGCTGAACCGTTGGTGCGGCAAGTTTTGGAGATTTCCATTACTCTTAATTGATATAACCGTTACCGGGTTTATGCTCGCCAGAACCGGTGGTTTAAATAGTGAATTATCATTTTTTTTGTTCTTACCCATTATTGTGGCGGCGGTACGTTATCGTTTAACTGGAATTCTAATTTGGTCTTCCATAATGGCCCTGACTTTGACAGGAGTAGCTTGCTATACGGCAACTCTGAGTTTTGGGGCGTTAGTGACTAAAATTGCTTATCTTTTTTTAGGGGGAATTCTGGGCGGCTCCTTGATCCAAAAAACCTATATAATGACTGAGGAGGTATCGGAGAAACTGGTTCAGTTGAACACCCGGCTCCAGAAATTAAATAATTTCTCACAGGAAGTCAGCGGTAGTTCTGATTTGGATGCGATCTTCAATCGGATCATCAAAGCGGTGCATCAGAACAACCCCGATATGTTGGTGGCAATTGCTTTGTTTGACGAAAGCGGACAGTTGAAGATCTGGGATTCCTCATGGGAAGAGGAATGGCTTTCTAATTATGAGTCTCACCCTTTAAACAAACAAAGTATCACCTTGGCCCCAATATTGGTTTTCCGGAAACCTTTATTATGCATCGATATATATAAACATCAAGAGTTGGTTGAGATTTTTGAGGGGATTCCTATCCGGGCGCTATTTGCTTTTCCGATCGTGGTTGCCCGAGAAGTAGCGGGCCTGTTAATGGTTGCAAATCATAACAGCCAGTCCTTGTCTGAAAGTGATCTTCAAATTATGAACAGTATTACTACTCAAGCTGGTATGGCCCTACAAAACATCGCCAGCTTAAACGAGGTAAAGCAACAAGCGGATACGGACGAATTGACCGGGCTATATAATCGCCGCTATTTCAACGAAAAATTCGAAGAACTGGTCAACCAGACTAATGAGGATGGCAGTTCCTTAGCTCTAATAATGATCGATGTCGATAACTTTAAAAAATATAATGATACTTATGGGCATCCTGCCGGCGATCAACTCTTGAAGACTGTGGCCATGGCGATCGGCGACGCCGTAAGGGAAGGAGACATTGTTACCCGATATGGAGGGGAAGAGTTTGCGGTTATTTTAAAACGTTCGGGTAGGGAGACAGCCCTACAGATAGCGGAAAGGATTCGGATTGCGGTGGCTAATATTCCTAAAGGAGGAATCCAATCACCCGTTACCGTATCATTAGGAGTTGGAACCATACCCGATCATGCAACGGATCGGGCTGGGTTGGTTGAATTCGCCGATCAGTCATTGTACCATTCGAAACAGTCCGGCAAAAACCGGGTATCATGCGGGTTTCATTTTAAGAGCAGCATTACAGTGAAGGATTGAAAACTATTACTTACATCATTTATTCTATTGGATATTTTGAATTTCGGATTCCTTTTCTTTTTTAGAACTGTGTTTAAAAATATACTGATCCAAGTCCCGTTGGACTTTTCTCGAAAACGTTAAAAGCACAAAAATGTCATCAATAAAACCCGGGCCAATAAAAAAGTCGGGAATCAGGTCGGTGGGAAGTAGCAGATAGACTATGGGTACCAGAACCCACATTTTTTTGATGAGCGATACTTTGGTATCAGTTAAATAAGAGAGAAGATAACGCAGTTTTTTTCGATTTTTCAAAAACCACCACCACCGTTTTAAACCTATGTAAATCACTCCTTTTATAATTTGAAAATTCAAGTATTAAATAATGTGGAATAAGAAAGAGAGATAGAAGACGGGATTGATGGTAATTCTTGGTTTTCATTGATCTTTAATCTTTTTTACCCAATAACATTTCCATAATAGTTTTTCCTTTTATAAGTCTCATATTTATAAAAAAGAAAATTTATGGCAGGAGACTACATAAATAAGGTGAATCCTATAAAGGAGATTTCTTTTGGTTCTGTTTCCGGTAGAGTGGAATAGAATATTTTCCCGGAGGTAAGATTGACCTTAATAGCCATTTTATTTCTGGTTTTCGCTATTTTAATCATTGCCAGGATCCCCAGAGGACGACAAGCGGTCTGGTTGGGCTTTAGTTTATTTGGGTTTGGCTGTTGCTTCTTGGGTTTAATCGGTTTAATATCCCGTTTCGGCAATTATCAATTAGAGGGTATTTTTTTAAGGTTGCCCTTAAACCAACCTAGTTGGGCTTGGCGGGTATTGGCCCATTTATCGTTATTTGACTTCATGAGGTTTCGGCTTTGGAGCATTGTCATTTTTCTCGTAGCCCAGCTTGGATTGGCGTTTTCTTATACCCGGGAACGGCTGAATATTTCTGATTGGATGATTATTGGCGCTACCGGCTTAATAATTTTATCTTTAATTTGGTATTATGATCCGGAACATCTTTTTTCTTTATATAAGAAAGGGACCTTATTGCCGATAGTCTCTCAAGCGAGAGTAAAATGGGAAAACCATCTGCATCTTTTAGATCGTTTCGTTTTTGGTTTTATAATGACCATCTTGTTCTATGTCGCTTGGTCCATTTTGGGATTGTTCTTCCGAGCGGAGTTGATCCAAAAAAGAGTTCAAGCATTATGTGTCGGTACCGGAAACTTGGTGTTATCGGGATTCTTCAGCGCTCTTTTTTGTATGGGGCGCGGCAATGTTTTGAATATGCATTCAATGGCTACTACGCTTTTACCGGTATCGAATTATCCCGAATTTGAAACTACATTATTAAAAGCCTTGCCTTTTGCCACTCTAATCGTATTGGTTTTGGTGTTAGTGGCGATTCTCCGCTATGGCTTTTTAGGGTCATGGCAACCGGTGACCCATGGTTTGGACCAGCAAATTAAATTGGCTAATGAGGCGGTCCGAATTACGCTCCATTCTTACAAAAACCGTTTTTTAGCAGTTAAAATGGCTTTGGACATGGCGGAAATGTCGTTACAAGAAATAAAAGAGGATGCCGCCGTCCGGGCCATAACCCAAATAAAGTGGGCTTCCGATCTTTCACAAGAGGCCTTATTACAATTAGATGTCCTTCATAATCAAGCCGGTCGGCTTAATTTAAACCCGGATTGTTTTTTCTGGAAAGAACTTTTGGAGGAAGCGCTTTTGAGGTTGGCTCCCCGTTTAAAACCGGTCAGGCTAATTACGAACGACGAGGACGCTCGAATTTGGGGTGATTCTCAACATTTAACCGCTGTTTTGGAAAACATGCTTCATAATTCTATTGATGCCTTGTTTGAAGTTAAGAAGGAAGAGTATACTCCGACTCTTCAGATTGAAATCGGACGCGAATACGAATGGAGTTTTATCAGGGTTATCGATAACGGGTCTGGTATCGACAGTAAATATTTACGCAAAATTTTCAGGCCTTTTTATACTACCAAACCTACCAAAAACAATTGGGGAATGGGATTAGCCTATTGTCACAGGGTGATCAAAGCCCACCGAGGTTTCATAAATATCCGGAGTACTCTGGGGGAAGGCACAACTGCAGAAATAGTGCTGCGAAGTATCAGCTAATAAGAACATTTAAGAAAAGAGCTATTCCCCGTTGGGAATAGCTCTTTTCTTAAGGAGGTATGTAAGAAACAATCAGGTTTCGCAATAAACTTCAATGATGGAATCTTCTTTGGCAAAGGGAATTATCTTACCGTCAATTTTATAGTCATTTACTACCAACAAATAATTGCCGGTGCGTTTGTTATTGATTGAGATCCGATACCGGTTGCCACGAAACTCCCTGTTAATAATGATTTCCGGGATTTCTTCCGGCAGGCAAGGATCAATCAGGAGGCCGTCAAAATCAGGACGGATTCCCAAGATATATTGAGTGATTGCTACATAATTCCAAGCCGCGGTCCCGGTAAGCCAGGAATTTTTAGCTTCGCCATGCCGCGTCGCGTCATTGCCGGCGATCATTTGAGCATAAATATACGGTTCTAAACGGTGAATCTCGCTGATTTCTTCCCGGTAAGCCGGAGCGATTTTAGTGTAATATTCGAAAGCCTCTTTAGCCCGGCCTAGTTTGGTTTCGGCAATCATAATCCAGGGGTTGTTGTGACAAAAAATTCCAGCGTTTTCCTTATACCCAGGGGGATAAGTACTGATTTCCCCAAGCTCCAGATGGTATTTGGTATAAGCCGGGTTAACCAACTTAATACCGTGAGCGGTATCCAACCGCTGTTTTACCGAATCCAGCGCTTTTTGAGCCAAACCTTCCTTCAGGCCGATTTCCGCCATTACACAAAAACCTTGCGGTTCTACGAAAATCTGACCTTCGCTATTTTCTTTGCCGCCTACCTTTCGGCCTGCGTCGTCGTAAGCCCGTAAGAACCATTCACCGTCAAAACCATGTTCCAAGACGGCCCGGCCCATCGCTTTCACCTCTTCAGCGATTTGTTCGGCTTCAGCGTTTAAGTTCAGTTTTTGACAAAGCCGTATATATTCGGGGCCGATATAAACGAACATTGCCGCAATGAAGATGGATTCGGCCATTCGGCCATTTGTATTGGTACAGGTTTGGAATGACTCATCAGGAGTCTTTGAATAACAGTTCAAATTTAAACAGTCGTTCCAATCAGCCCTACCGATTAGAGGTAAATCATGGGGGCCTAAGTTTTCCCGAACAAATTGAAGGGAACGCCGGAGGTGTTCCAAAAGACTATCGGCTAGAGCAGGGTCGTTATTAAAAGGGACGTTCTCGTCTAAAATACTATAATCGCCGGTCTCTTTAAGATAAGCGATTACCGAATACAAGAGCCAAAGCGGGTCATCGTTAAATCCTCCGCCAATGTCGGCGTTCCCTTTTTTAGTCAAGGGCTGGTACTGGTGATAAGCGCTTCCGTCAGGCAATTGGGTGGCGGCCAGATCTAAAATTCTCTCTCTGGCCCGTTCTTTAATAAGACTAACGAAGCCTAAAATATCCTGATTGGAATCTCGGAAACCCATGCCGCGTCCAATTCCGGATTCAAAATAAGAAGCGCTCCGGGAAAGGTTAAAAGTGACCATACATTGGTATGGGTTCCAGATATTAACCATTCGGTTTAGTTTTGGGTCATTGCTGGTAATAGTGTAAATGGAAAGTAACTTTGACCAGTGATCGCGCAATTTAGCGAAGGCTTGATTTACTTGAGCGCTAGTCTGGAAATTTTTTTGAAGCTGTTTGGCCGAGCTCTTCCCAATGATCCCCGGGCGTTCCCACTTTTGTTCCGGATTATTCTCAATATAGCCCAGGATAAAGATGAATTCCTTGGTCTCTCCCGGCTTAATACTAAGATTGAGATAGTGGGAGGCGATGGGAGCCCACCCGTGGGCTTGTGAATTAGTCGCTTTACCCGCTGTTACCACTGCCGGGTTATCGAACCCGTTATATAAACCTAAGAAAGCGTTCCGATCGGCGTCATACCCGTCGATCGGATGATTTACACTATAAAAGGCATAATGGTTACGTCGTTCCCGGTATTCCGTTTTATGATAAATGGCGCTTCCTTCGATTTCAACTTCACCGGTATTGAAATTGCGCTGAAAGTTTGTCATGTCGTCATAAGCGTTCCAGAGGCAGAATTCAATGAAGGAAAACAGCTGAATATTTTTAGTAGTCGGGGTTTGGTTTGTTAAGGTAATCCGGTGAATCTCGCAATCAAAATCCAAGGGGATAAAATACAAGACTTCAACCGCCAAACTGTTTTTTACACTATTGATTTTGGTGTAGCCGAGACCATGACGGCATTCGTATTGATCAAGCTCGGTTTGAACCGGTTGCCATGTAGGGGACCAAATAGTTGAGCCTTCTTTTATATAAAAATAACGCCCACCAACGTCTAAAGGTACATTGTTATAACGGTATCTGGTGATCCGGCGGAGCCGCGCATCTTTGTAAAAGGAGTAGCCGCCTCCGGTATTAGAAACTAAGCCGAAAAAGTTTTGGCACCCCAGATAATTAATCCAGGGGAAAGGGGTTTGGGGTGTGGTGATTACATATTCTTTATTAAGATCGTCGAAAAAGCCGAATTTCAATTAGCTTTACCTCCTCAAAGACAGCTGTAATATGAGAACTCAATTTTGGAACCGTTAGGCATAAAATATGTCGAAGATACCGAGATGTTTTAATAAGGACACTACATCACGAACTGAAGGTAATTTAAATTTTTTAAGAATATTTCCTATATGGGTGCGAAAAGTTGAAGCCTCAATATGCCTCATTTCAATGATTTGGGTCTGGGTCTTGCCGTCGGACAGCAACCGCAATAAATCCAGTTCGGTTGGGGTCAATTTATAAATAATATTTAAGGTCGCGATTAGATTGTTTCGTTCCGAACGTAACGCCCGAAATTCCGTCCTGATAAGTTTGGCGATCTGCGGTCGAATCGCAGTTTGATCGTAAGCCGCGGCCCTAATGGAGTCCAGAATCTCGGCCACCGAGGAATTTTTTATAATGTAGTCAACAGCGCCGACCTCAAACGCGGCGAAGACGGTTTCGTGGTTGCTAAAATGGGTTAAAACTACCGACCTGATTTCAGGAGCTTTTACAGCCAATATTCGAATGGCTTCAATTCCGGCGCTGGGTGTCTCCATTTCAATATCCATCAAAACAACATTGGGTTTAACGACCAAGGCCTGTTCCACAGCTAAAGCCCCATTGTCGACTGTGCCGACTATTTTCATATCTGGTTCATGGTTTAAGACCATGCTCAGGTATTCTCTAATAGGCAGCATATCATCGGCAATTAGTAAACGGATTGGCGATTGGAACATTGACGCCACCAACCTTTAAAAACGTTACTTAAGATTAGGAAATAATTGCTCAGATAGTCTTTAGGATAGACGTGGAAATTTTCAAGTGATTTAAAGCTAACGCTCCTTTAAAATATAGGAGCGTTAGCTGTTTAAAGGAAACTTATGATAGTTATTTCGCCCATGCGTTAAGTTGTTTTTGGGCTTCAGCGATAATTTTGTCAAGACCAGCAGCTTTAAATTTAGCAATAACGCTAGGTAAAGTACTAGGATCAACCGCACCGCAGATCATTGGCCCAACATTAGTCGACCACACGCTGGAACAAGCCGCCATTTCATTTTTAACTGGTTCCGGATCGAAATTAAACCCTAAGCTCTTGGCAGAAATGGAAGAGTCGTTAAATTTCTTGAAGGCATCCCATTTGCCTGTGTTTTCCCCTTCCCAGAAGTAGTTAATATATTGGTTACCAAACATCCAGGGAGTACCAGGCCGGTAACCGGAGTTTTCTGCAGTAACCCCTTTGGGGAAGTCGATTATATTCTTTGATACCTTTACAAAGTGCTTACCTTCAACACCAAAATTAATCAGGTTATTCAGATAAGGGTCAGTATTGAAGAGTTCGAGGAATTTAAGGGCCATCACCGGATTTTTGCTAGTCTTGGAGATGGCTTGCATAGCTCCGGTACAATCCCGAGTTTGAACCACCGGTTTGGTTAAAGCCACATTAACGCAGGGGATACCCCAGGATGCGAGCCTTTCTTCATCGGCAAAAGGCTTTAAGGATTCAATCTTACAGAATACTCGATTGGCTTTGATATCGGTGACAAATTCGGACATGGTAGCAGCGTCGGCTGGAATATATCCGGCTAAATACCATTTACGGGTCAGTTCGAGATAGTCTTTGAATTCTTTGGTTTCTAACAAATTGAAGATTTTCATATCTTTACTGTCGTTGTAAAGGGCGGCTGGGATATAGTCATCACAGATTCGATCATAGTCAAGGATTCGGAAGGCGCTTTCACCCTGGAGGTTTTGGAAGGGGATTACGCCGGGTTCATTCTCTTTGATCACTTTTAACATCGGTTCAATATCAGCTAGAGTTTTAATTTTAGAGATATCAAATTGATATTTGTCGATGAAACTTTTGTTGATCCAAAAACCCCATTGGTGCGCTAATTCCTTATTTGCAGGAAGCGCATAGTTTTTCCCGTCAATTTGGGAGCCGGTTTTAAAAGCCGGGTGAAGTTGTTTCCAAGCTTTCGGCATGTGTTTCGGCGCTAACTTGGTAATGTCTAGAAAAGCGCCTTTGGCTACGTTTACTTTATAAAGGTTGGCCCATGAACTAGTGAAGCTGATGTCAAACGGTTCTCCGGAAGCGATAATCATGCGCATTCTGTTATCGTAGTCATCGCCCCAGGTATAGCATTGCAGTTTGACGGTGGCATTGAGACCTTTCTGCTGGATGTACTTGCTGGCCGCGTCTTCGACCAATTTTACATCCGGTTGTTGACCGTTACCAATGAAATACCATTTGATTTGGTACGGAGCGGCGGCAAAAACGTTGGCGCTCAGTACGAATAGGCTTACCAGTAACAGTAAGACAACCATTTTCTTGATGTTTTTCATTACTATTCCTCCTTGTTTTTTTAATTTATTGCTTTACCGGATTACTCCGGAATTAGCCTTTAATTGCGCCGACTGT
This sequence comes from Bacillota bacterium, assembly GCA_023394955.1. GTDB lineage: Bacteria > Bacillota > UBA4882 > UBA8346 > UBA8346 > JAAYHS01. Next base: position 2,129 of record JAEWZY010000009.1, on the reverse strand, counting down.
CAAACCTTTAATAAAGTATTTTTGGAAGAAGGGGAAGGTTAAAACAACCGGACCGACACCAATAACCACCATCGCCATCCTAGCAGACTCTGACGGCATTTTAGCGAGTACGTCGCCGGCCCTGCCACCGATATTACTGGAATTTTGTAATAAATACTGCATCGAAGTTTGGAGTTGATATAACAAATAGGGTAGGGGAGCTAGGTTTGGTTCGTTAATATAAAGGGTTGCTAAAAACCAGTCATTCCAATATTGCACCATTAAAAATAGAGCGATGGTGGCAATCCCGGGTAGCGCTAAGGGAACAACAATATTAAAGAAAATAGTAAATTCACCCGCGCCATCAATCTTTGCTGATTCAATTAAGGAATCCGGGATATTGGTTTTATAAAATGTTCGCAAGATGATTACATTAAAAGCGTTCATTAGATACGGAAAGATTAGTCCCCAAATATTATCTTTCAAATGAAGCACATTAACCCCGATCAAATAGGTTGATACCATTCCTCCACTAAATAACATGGTAAAGAGTAGGTAAAAGGAGAAGAAATTCTTATATTTAAAATCTTGCCGGGAGAGAGGAAATGCGTAAAGGGCCATTACTAACACGCCAAGGATTGTGCCTACGACTGTGACGATAATAGAAATCCCATAGGCGGTCATTACTTGCGGAGTGTTGCTAAAAATATAACTATAAGCAAAAGTAGTAAAATTTTGCGGAATAAAACGATAACCATTGATTGCCAACATTTTTTCCTCTGACAGTGAAGCAGAAATAATCAGGAAAAGCGGTAATAAACATAAAAGGCCATATGAAAGTAAGATTAAATTTAATAGGATGTTTGTCGGTTTAGAAATGCTATTCAGCATATTGAAATCGGCTTTTTTATTTTCGCCCATGATTAGCCTCCTTAAAATGTCAGTCAAAAATTTTTTAAAATCTAAAATCTAAAGTCTAATGTTAAAATGTGATTATCGACTTTTTTCGTTAAAACATTCCTGCGTCGGGGTTAATTTTCTTCACTGCGAAATTAGCGGCCAAAATTGTGATAAATCCGACAACCGATTGGTAAAGAGCGGCCGCCGAAGACATCCCGATATCGCCATTCCGGATTAGGGTGTTATATACATAAACATCAATTGTCCAAGTAACCGAGGATAACATGCCTGAATTTTTCGGCACCAAGAAAAATAAGCCGAGGTCGGTGTTGAAAATTCGTCCGACGAAGATCAATACCATAACGATGATCACCGGCATGATTTGAGGGATGGTGATAGTAAATATTTGCTGCCAGCGACTGGCCCCATCCATCCGGGCCGCCTCGTACATCTGCTGATCGATGGCAACAATCGCCGCTAAATAAATAATGCAATTATTGCCCACCCATTTCCAGGCATTTACTAACAAAATTATGTAAGGCCAGTATTTTGGTTCGCTATACCAAAAAATCGGCTGGATTCCAAAATATTTGAAAATGGACATATTAATAAAACCTTTATCAGGGCTAATAAACGCATAGACTAAATAACTGAAGACGATCCAGGAAAGAAAGTAAGGTAAGAACATTGAACTTTGGTATAATTTTGAAAGTTTGCGGCTGTAAATTTCATTGAGCATTATAGCAAATGCAATGGATATAACCGTACAGGAAATAATAAAGCCCAAGTTATACAGTAGAGTATTACGAATCATGATGAAAGCATCGGGGGTGCTAAACATGTATTCAAAATTTTTAAAACCAGCCCACTCACTCTTTATTAAACTGGAAAAAAAATTACCGTCGTGAAACCTGAAGTCTTTAAACGCAATCAAAATACCGAACATCGGCAGGTAATTATATAGAAACAATATTAAGGCGCCAGGCAAAAGCATTAAATATAAAGCCTTATTGCGCCTGATTTCATATAAAAACCCCCCTTCTCGCTTAATTAGGCCTGTAGTCAAGTCTAGATTTGGATTAAAACTCATCTTTACAAATCTCCTTTGTGAATAAAATGTTCTGTAACACAATCTTTATATTAATTTAATTATCTCATTATAAAAATTATTGCCGAGGTGGATATTTTGTCAGTGTTTTTTATGGCGATAAGCAATAAATTTAATTTAAAGATGAAGTTTTTTCATTACA
>JAEWZY010000045.1 GCA_023394955.1 Bacillota bacterium | reverse complement strand
ATTTGATGACAAAACCTCACCCCACCTGCGTCGTCGGTTTCTCTAACGGCTCGTTCTCAATCCGGTTGCTCCACTTGCCGCATTTATCCCCCAGACAGGCAATGACCCGACCATTTTGGCGCAACTCCACAACTTCGCATTGATTGGCGCAACCGTCACAGTCGAAACTGCCGGTGTCGATTGGTTCATTGAGCATATGCAGGCCTTTAAAACTGGTGGCCCTTTTCTGGGAGGTCAATTCCTCCTTTGCTAGAAGGGCGACCCCGACCGCTCCCATCACATCGTAATGTTCCGGGATGATCAGTCCACCTCCTAAGACTTCTTCAAAAGCCTTGCGAATTCCAAGGTTAGCGGCGACCCCTCCCTGAAAAATATAGGGGGGTCGAAGGTCTTTGCCTTTAGCGAGGTTACTCAAAAAATTTCTAACTAAAGCCTGGCACAATCCGGCTAAAATATCTTCCAAAGGATGGCCCATTTGCTGCTTGTGGATCATGTCCGATTCGGCGAATACCGCGCACCGCCCGGCGATTCGAACCGGATGACAGCCGTTAGCAGCCCGCTGACCAAGTTCAGCCACTTCCATATCCAAACGGGCCGCTTGCTGGTCTAAAAAGGAACCGGTACCCGCCGCGCAAACCGTGTTCATGGCAAAGTCGCTGACTACTCCATCCCTAATTAAAATCAACTTTGAATCCTGCCCGCCGATTTCGATGATGGTTTGGACCATTGGTTCCAAATTCAAGCAAGCGATAGCATGAGCGGTAATCTCATTTTTAATCAAGTCCGCTCCCACCAGTTGCCCGATTAACTGCCTCCCGGAACCGGTGGTCCCCGCCCCGGCGATTTCAAAATCTTTAAGATCTTTAGTAATTTGGGCCAAACCGCGCTGCACCGATAAGACCGGATTTCCTTGGGAACGGATGTAAAGTTTCCGGACCAGTTCCCCTCTTTGGTTGAGCAAGACTAAATTGGTGCTGACCGAACCAACATCAATACCCAGATAATGCTTCAAGTTTTCTTCCTCCAAGCTTACTTTTACTCCGGTAATTTTTATGATTTAATAAATCAATAAAAGCCTCGACCCTTGTTTTTACTCCGGCCTCTCCGGAATGTTCGTCGATGATTAACGGTAACACCGGGATTGATAAATCACGGGAAACCGCAGGTAGGACTTGCATGGCCACAATCTCCGGCATGCAAGTAAATGGCGCTAATTCGACCACACCGTCGTAACGGTTCACCCCCGCCTCCACCGTATGGGCCACCGTCTCCAAGCCATGTCCTCCTACGAAATTTCCTAGATAAGGCTTGGCTATCAACGAAAGTTTCTTCCGCCAATCAGGTTTAATTATGCTAAGTACCAATTGGTCGCGGACCCAATCGGTAAAATAAATCGTCCGGTATACTTCGGCGCCCATTGCTCCCAACATTCGTTCAATCCGGAAGTTGACCCGTGGTTCCAAAACCATATAAATCTCACCCAGTAAGACGATCTTTAAGGGCGCCGGTTTTATCTTTACCGGAATCGCCTTGAGTTCTTCAAGAGCCTCAAAGCTGATCCGTTTGATATCTTTTACCAGCCAAACTCGATCCAGTGAATTATAAAAATTATCTTGAAGCTCGTCGATGAACTCTGCCTTATCCACTCGAGGCCTAATCTGATTGGCAAGGCGATCATAACGGTCAAGCGCATCCGCTTTTAACCAAGCGAGGCTGATCGCCCGGCCAATGTCATGTAGTTGATGACAGGGAAAATAACGCTTAATCTTATCCCATAATTCCAGCGGATGGGTCTTCGGCGCTTCAAGGACTAAAAACTCTAAATCATATCCTTTTTCTTTTAAGATTTGGCGTTGTAGTTCGCCGTAGTAGCCGAAACGGCACGGTCCCACCCCTCCGGCCATAAAAATAGCGTCCGCCCCTATCTCGATGGCTTCGATAAAGTTGCCCAAATTCACTTTCAACGGAAAACAAGCGAATTCCGGGGCCATTTTAGTACCCAAGGCAATAGTCCGCTGGGAAATTAATGGTGGTATTACCGGTTCTAAACCCAATTCCGTTAAAAGTGTCCGCAAAGGAATATAAGAATTGCCGATATGAGGAAAAGTCACTCTTAACATACGCGTCTCCGGTAATTTAAAAGATCGGTAAAAGCTTCCAGGCGCGTGATTAACCCGGCTTCACCGCTATGCTCTTCAAAATAAAGCCTTAAAAAGGGTATACCGGCCTCCCGAATCCGGCGTTCCAAAAGATCTCCGACAATGGCTTCCGGACCGCAAGCAAAAGTAACTAATTGGACAAAGCCGTCTACTTTGACTTCGGTGAGCATCCATTCAACTGCGTCAAATTGCAGTTTCCCCATGGTCCAGAATAATTTTTTCGGTAATTTTCCGGAACCAACTCCCTGATAATGAGGGGGGAGCATCTCCGGAGTCACCAACGCGGCCAGTTTGTCAAGACGTCGTAAAGTATTTAAATTAAGGCCGGCATCATAAAGGCAATAAGGATGCCCTAATACTCCGATCGTTAATCCTGAACCAACTTCCTCTGAATTCCGGCTCAAAAAAGCTTTTCCACCCTTTAGCCCAGGGAATTCCAAGGGCTGCCGCATACCTTTTCTAGCCTTATTTAAAAGACTTTTTGCCACGCCGTGGGCTGAAGCGATCTTGACTAAGTTTTCAACCATATCGACCTGTCTTGGCCCAACCCGGACTATTTGAAGTTGCGGTTTGAGATCAGGAAGGGTATGACGGACCAAATCCGGCAATCCCATAAACTTGGGGCAAAGATACGCGTCCCGCTCCACTTTGATCAGATGAGGGACTAAGATTCGTTCTACCCTGGGGGCAAGATAACGGACATGACCTAAAAAAACCTTTACCGGAAGGCAAAGTTCATCGATGGCCACATCTATTCCGGATTTCATAATCCGGTGGTCGGTCGGCGGAGATGTTTCTACCTCCCAACCGCAATCATTCCAGAACCGTTCCCAAAGACTACCGTACCAATAATATAATAGCGCCCGGGGAATACCAATTTTCATTGTCGGCCTCGATTTTAAAATTAGAAATTCTCACTTCCATTATATCTTCCGTACTCAACTATCTTCTATATCCCATTCTTAGTATTTAATTAGCCTTTAATCCCACATTTCCTGCCTCTTATGTTAAATTAATGATAATTACTGCGTTTTAGTATTTCCTCCACCGCCATTGTGGTAATCCTAGCCCCCTCCTCAACCAAATCGGCGTCATCCATTTTCCCCAAATCACCCAATCCAATCACAATCGGAACATGGAGTTGATTAATGACATCAACTGTATCGCCTTCAATCTTAGTATGTCCTTCCGCTTCGGGATTGCCGATCTTGTCAACTGGACCGAAGACGACTTTTCCCTCTCTGCTGACTGAAGCGGTCACCGGAACACCTTCTACATTTGCAGTGTCGGAAGCTACTGCAACGACCCCTAGAATATCAAGTTCAGGGTCGTTAGCCAGTTCTTCCAATGCCTTTTCACCATTCCCCTGATGACGGGACCCGCAATCATCAACCATTACCAAAACAGGATCATTGGGCGCTTCTTTGACAGCGGCGGCAATTTCACTTCCCGACACTGGAGTTGGATTACCCGCCGACATTGAGATCGCCCTTCCCCCTATGTTTTGAGCCACCTTTTCTACAACTTTCTTAGCGACAAGGTCTCCATCGGTGAGGACAATGATTTTTCGAGTAGTCATTTTTCTTTCTCCTTTACCGCACTTACCAATTTAACCAAGTTAAGATAGCTTTTTTGAATTCCTAGCGCTGCTAAATATTTTCCTAATGGGACTAGCTTGAGCTTTTTGGAGATAAAACCGCCCATCTTAGCTGTTAATCCGATTGAACTTAACGAATTGTAAAATTTCCATTCAGCCGGATCAGCAAAGCGTTCCAATAAAAAATAGATGGTCTGCAGACCTAATCCGGCTTCCCCTCCAAACCCGATGATAAATACCTCATTACCCTGGTCGTCTTTACCTAAAAAATAAGGTTCTCCAAAATCCTCACTGTCGCTCCGGTCAAACTCTGGAATAGCTATAATCTCTTTAACGCTTGGAATCCGGTCATTGGGTAACCGGTTTAAATGGATCGAACCGGCGATCACTGAGGAATGGGCCCGCCCATAACAATAATAAAATAATTTCATCCTTTATTGGCCGCATTAATAGTTTGAACTTCTTTAATGGTCCGTTGCACAATTCGAACTAAAATTGAAAATGAGAGAATGGTCCCAAAGGCTACGATGGGCCTTCCAAGGCCAACCAAACCGAGGGCCCGGGAAGAATAACCTCCGGTCACCATAAATGGATTTAATAATTGGACACAGTTCACAAAATAGTATTCTTCCGGGTTACCACCGCATAAACGCGTAAATTCTGTAATCAATCTGATAACTAAACCAGCGGAGTTTCTTCGACCCATTGTATAAACTTCGTTGCCGGCGTGATCCACGCCGACTAGAAACAACTTTCCATGTTCCCAACCGCGAATTGAATCAAAACGAGGAACTTTAAGCAATTCCGTAAAAGTCGGCCTGCGGTCAGTGGGTAAAATCCCCAAATGGATGGCGGCGGCTGTCGGCGAAGCATGGGCGCCCCCATAACAATGATAGACTATCCTCAAGGAACATCCTTATTATCTTTGTTTTCATTAAATTCATCCTCCGGTTCCAATCGTTCTTCACCTACTGCGCCGGTAAACTCTTTTCCGATGTCTTTCAAACCTCCCCGGTTAATGAGTAAAAACAAACCAATCCCACCTACAACCGCCGCAATAATCCAAAAGAGACTCCGCAAGCTACCTCGGTTAACAAATCCGGCTCCCGCGGCGCCGTAAAGCACACTACTAGCGGCGTCGGCAAAGATGGCCGCTCCCCTCTCCGCCGACTCCCGGTTATTAGTATGAGCGCCGAATTCCAGGAGTAGCGTCCTAGGTCCTAAGTCCTGGTTATATTTTCCGGTACCGTAAAAAATGCCTTTGATAAAACCGGGATGTTTCTGGTCGACTATTGCCTTGACTTGCTTGGCAAAATCATTATTTGCCTGAAAGTTGGGGTTCTCCCTTCCGACTACTAACTGGACTTTGGTTACGCCTTTACCGTTGATAATTTTGGAATACTCTTCCCGGGGCACTGCATCCCGATGGATGTCCAAAATACAAGCAGGCCGTTGTTTTAATAATTGGGCCGCGGTTCGCCGCGAACGATCATATGCCAAAGCGTCATGAGGATCATGGGCGCTTTTATCATGGACCACCGGAACTCCATTCCGTTCAAAGGCCTTAGCTAACGCCTCTCCTACCTTAATGATTCCTCCACTCCCTTTTTGACTGGACTTTCCATCAGTAGGGACGTAAGATTCATCGGAATGAGTATGATAAATAGCGATCGGTCCTCTGCCTTTGACTTCGGCTCTCATTTGTGAAAGATTTTTTATTAAAGCCTGAAAACCAGTCCCGCTCTCCGCTTCCAACCGCTCTTTCCTGACTAGCTTAGCCGCCGCTGTTTCGTCTTTAACCCGAACTACCCGATAGAGTTCATTATTGCTAGTCAGATACTCATCTCCGATTGAAACTTGATGGGCAGTTCGAACGATTACCTTTCCCTTATCATCCTTCAAAGTTACATACTTGCCCTCGAGTTCCATTTCCGCCCGAACGTTTTCCATTCCGATTATCATCAAAATCATTATGATTAATATTGAAACACATCGCTTCATCAACGGTCATCCTCCTTTCCAGTCCCATCCGGGTGGTCCAAAGCCCGGATCAATTCGGGGGAATGGCCTTCCTCCGCGGGACCGCCCTGAAGCGCCTCCCGACTTTCCCCAATTAATTCGGTGAGCAAGACCCCTAAAACACCTGCCACCACGATAGTATCGAAGGCGCCGGCGCCGCCGATCCTGGTCGGGGCATTATAGCCTCCCAAGCCGACCTCGACAATATGAACAATGTCTAATGTTAACAGCCCCAAAGTGGCGATTATAAACGCCAACCGGCGGGAACGCCCGGCCAGATAAGCGATTACCGCTGAAATAATCGCCCACAAATACTGTGGTTCAATTAAACCGCGGGCCGTGTCAAAACTGTAAATTTTGCTTACTCCATAGAGGACCCCGGTGGTTAAGACAATTCCAATAATTGAGCGGGTTACTTCCTTGCCCGACCCAGCTTTGCTTAATACGTAAATCGCCAACAGCAATGGGATTACTGCTCCTCCAACATTCAAAGTAACCGCTGGATTGCGCCAAATTGGAATGTCGATAAAACTTCCGGCGATTAGGGCGCCGATCAATAATAACCCACCTCGGTCGCTTAAATAGAGCCGATCGAGGACCCGGTGGGCTAAACCTAAGAAAATCAAAATGCTGACTCCAATCAGTAAAACAACTCCGGCCATGTTTCTACCCCCTTTAACATAACATTTTACGTTGGAACATTTAGCTAACCATCTTCCTCGTTGAAATGCAAATGCTGATGTTAAGAATAGATTTTCCTGGGGTAATACTCTCTATGCTGACCATAATTAGGCAAGAGGCATGATTCAAAAGGTAATAGTAACGCGGATTAATGCTTTAAAAGCAGTTTTTATCAGGATTTTTCGTATGAATCCCCATGAATAAATTTAGTTGAATTCCTTTGTTACCACGAATTTACCGGCTAATAAAAAACCTCTCCCGGCTTAGTGGGAAAGGTGATATCCAACAAGTAGTTATTAATATTATTGTCAATATCTGGTCCGTCAGTAGTCGCTAGTTATCGCTGTTAGGCAAAATTGAGCTGTCGAGGGCATAACCGGCGCTATTCTTGGCTTTAGCCTATTGCCTGTCTTTTAAAAAATCGCCCAAACTTTGAACAAAAGGCTGATCTTCTTGTTGTTCTAAAAATTCATTGATCTGTTCTTCTTCTTGGTCGGTGGTTACTTGTTTCAAACTTAAAGCTATTTTTCGATTAGACTGATCAATCTTTAAAATTTTTGCCTGGACTTCTTGACCGACACTTAAGACCTCTTCCGGGTTATTAATTCGTTTTTCCGCCAATTGAGATATATGAGCCAACCCTTCAACTCCGGGAACTAAACGGATGAATGCCCCGAAAGATTCCAAACGGACCACTGTTCCTGGATATACCTGGCCTTCAATAAAGTTTTTAACAGCCCGATACCAGGGATGCTCTTCAATCTGTTTCAGAGAAAGGGATAACCGTTTAGCAGCCGGGTCTACCTTGGTAACTAATACCTCTACCTCGTCACCTTCCTTTAGAAGTTCACCGGCGTGTTTAACCCGGTTCCAACTCAACTCGGAAATATGAATCAAGCCTTCAATCCCTGAACCTAAATTGACGAAGGCGCCAAAGTTGGTAATCCGAGATACTTTGCCTCTTCTGCGTTCCCCATCTTTAATATTTTGAAAGAATTCCGTCTCGATTTTTTGGCGTTCTTCCTCTAAAATACTTTTACGCGAAACCAGTACCCGCTTTTTATCGAGATCCAGTTCTAAAAGTTTCAAATCAAAAGTCTGTCCCACCAGTGGTTCCAAATTTTTTGACTGGCCCAGCGTAGCATGGGAAGCAGGCATAAATGCTCTTATTCCGTTTAGAGACACATTCAAGCCGCCTTTAACCACTGCGGTCACAGAACCCGAGACCAACCTTTGGGTATCGAATACTTCTTTCAAATCTAGCCAAACCCGTTCTTCTTCAGCGCGTCGCTTCGAAAGTAGGATTTTTTCGTCATCACCGCTTCTAGTAACCATAACCTTAATTAGATCTCCGCTATTGACCACTTCCCTGGCAGATGTAACCGGGGTAACCGAAAGTTCGGCCAGCGGTATGGTATAATCCGATTTGCCGCCAATATCAACAAACACCGCGTCATCTCGGACTAAAACTACTTTAGCTTCGATAATTTGGCCTGATTCAAGATGAACTAAACGTTCCTCGGCGATTTTTATCGCTTCCTCCATCGGGACCGAAACCTCATTCTCCATATCAATTTGGTTTTTTGTCTCACTCATTAACTATTTTACCCCCTAAATAAGTCAATTTTTGAATAATTTCTTGTATTTGCTGATCAGGAGTAGAAGCCCCTGCAGTAATTCCTACTCTTCCAATTCCCTGGAACCAAGCTTCGTCAATTTCTTGGTTTGATTCCAGTTGATAAGTGGTCGTCCCGTTCATCCGGCTAATTTCAGATAAACGGGAGGTGTTGGCGGAGTTTTTACCACCGACTACGATCATTAAATCGACCTGACGACTGAGTTCCGCAACTTCCTGTTGTCTTTGGGAAGTGGCTAAACAAATCGTATTATAAATCCTAATCTCTTTGGCGCAGGAAATAACCACGTTGGTAATTTGCTGGAAATTAACGAGATCCTGCGTCGTTTGGCTGATAATCCCTACTTTAGGTTGGATTACACTAGTATCCAAATTCATACTATTTTCAATCACCACGGCCTCGCCAGCGACGGAATCCAGGACCCCCTTCACCTCGGCGTGAGCCGGTTCACCGATAATTAATACTTGATAACCCTCGGCACGCAAAAAAACAGCTAATTGTTGGACATTTTTCACAAAGGGACAGGTAGCGTCGATCATCTCTAACTTTTGCTCCCGCGCCCTTTGATAAACACTCGGCCCTACCCCATGAGACCGAATCACCACCCGGCCGTCCGGGACCTGCGAGAGGGAATCAATCGTTTGCAAACCTTCTTCTTCCAACTCTTTTACAACCCGAGGATTATGGATTAATGGGCCTAAACTATATAACGGCCTTTCTCCTTCATTCAAAGCGTTTTCTACCATTTCCATAGCACGGCGGACTCCAAAACAAAATCCCGCCGTCTTTGCGACCAAAATTTCCATTTAAAACCTCTTTTACGATTCACTGAACAATTGCTCCTTTAATTATGGCCAATTCCACTATCCGGTCAGTCACTTCGGCAATGTTCAAAGTAGTAGTATCAATTAAAACAGCGTCTTCCGCTTGTCTTAAGGGGTCGATTTTGCGATTGCTATCTAATTCATCCCTTTTTTGGATTTGTTCTTCCAACTCATCCAAATTAACTTCGACTCCTTTAGCTTTCAGCTCCAGCCAACGCCTTTTACTGCGTTCCTTAACCGACGCAGTGAGAAAAATTTTCAATTCCGCATCCGGCAGGACCACGGTGCCGATATCCCGGCCATCCATTACTACGCCGCCCTCACGAGCCATATCCCTTTGGAGTTTGACCAGCGCCTCCCTGACCCCTGCCACAGCGGAAACCGCCGAAACATTGTTGGTCACCTCCAAGCTCCGAATGGCCTCGCCGACATCGTTCCCATCCATCATTACCCCTAGTTGTGAATGACCGTCGATTTCAATATATTTTAAACGGATTGAGGTGTTCTGCGCCAATTGAGTCAATTCAAGCTTATTATCAATCGGTATTTTACTTTGAAGGGCTTTCAAGGTAATCGCCCGATACATCGCTCCGGTGTCAATATAAATATAATTGAATTTTAAAGCTACCGCTCTTGCAATTGTACTCTTTCCCGATCCTGCCGGGCCGTCAAGGGCGATGGCAATCCCTTTTACCATTCTTCTTCTCTCCATGAATCTATAATTATCAAGTTAACACCCTTAAATTTCACACTCTAACTTCCGGTTTCTTTCATCTGTCTTCCCATTCTTTGACTAAGCTGTTTTCATAGAATAATCATGAAAAAAAGCCGAGCTACCGGATAGCGGCCTTTCTATTTCATATCAACTGATCCATAAATATTAGTTATTTATGGATCAGTTCTTCCCTACCTTTACGGACAATTCTAATTGTCCTTTCTAAACTCTCTTCCAGCTGTTCTAATATGGAATTAGCGTATTGCATGGCGTCGGCCTCGATATGAGTAGCGTTTTTTTTAGCTTCGGCAATAATTTTCCTAGCCTCTTCCTCAGCCCTTGTAGTTATCTGATCCTCACGAACCATTCTATCAACATAGACTTCGGCTTCTCTTAAGATCCGTTTGGCTTCTTCTTGAGCTTGGTCCAGATATTTTTCCTTCTCACGGCTGACCCATTCCGCTTCCTTGATCTCCTCCGGTAGAGCAATCCTCATTTTATGTATCAATTCATCTAATTCATCTTTGTCGATTAATACTTTTCCAACGATGGAAAAATTATTAGCCGACAGTTTTTCCAAATGGTCTAATAGTAAAATCAGATTTGACTTTGGCATTTTATTCTCCTGCGCTAAGTCCGTATTTTTTCTTAAGAGCGGTTTCGACAATGGGAGGGACTAAGCCGCTAATATCACCTTCGAACTGAATAATCTCCTTAACCATACTTGAACTTAAGTAAGAATATTCATTCTTAGTCATCATAAAGATCGTTTCAATCTCGGGAGACATCCGTTTATTATTCAGGGCCATTTGAAATTCGATTTCAAAATCGGAGATCGCCCGTAAACCTTTGACAATTAAATTGCTACCTACCCTTCTGGTAAAATCAATTAATAAACCGCTAAAACACTCTACTTCAACATTTTCCAGATGTTGAACGGCGGTCCGAATCAGATTGACCCTTTCCTCAAGGGAAAAAAGCGGCTTTTTGCTCGGATTTTCAAGTACTCCAACTACTACGCTGGGAAATAGTTGCGCGGCGCGTTCTACAATATCTAAATGCCCATTGGTAATTGGATCGAAACTTCCGGGACAGACAGCTTTTAATTTCATTCTACTCCGCATCCTTGTCAAAATATCGTAAAATCTTAGAATTATAGATGCCGTCCAACATCGTTCTAAAACAGGCCGGGTGTACTTTAATCCAGCTTGCATCTATTTATAAAATTCAATCGAACGGTTTTTTTACTTTATCATCTTTTATTAATAAAAGTCAAGCCGATATCTCCATAATTGCGGGTTTCACTCTGAAGCTCCGGAATATTCAAAACCAACTTACGGGGATGTTCGGCAATGATGATCCCTTCGTCTTTTATTAAATTCCGGTCAAGTATTCTTTGAATTGCTTCAGTTAGGATATCCTCTTCAAATGGCGGATCTAAAAATATCAGGTCGAACCGGGTATTTTCTTTAGTTAATAAATCGATAGCTCTTTCAAAAGAAAGATGGATAACACGGACTTCTTCATCAGAACGCAAGAACTGGAGGTTTTGACGGATTAATTTAACACTAAGAAAATTTTGATCGACGAAAACAACGCGCTCCGCGCCCCGGCTAAGTGCTTCGATTCCAATACCGCCAGTCCCGGCAAAAAGATCCAAAAAAACGGCGCCTTGTATCCTAGCGCTTAAAATATTAAACATCGCTTCTTTGATGCGATCAGCGGTAGGACGAACCCCTGCATGTTTCGGGCTTTTCAAGGTTCGTCCGCGGTGCTTGCCGGCAACAACTCTCATGCCTGAAGAGCGATTATCCCGATTGCACTGGGGCCGGCATGAGTTCCTACAATTGGTCCTGCCAAATTAATCACCGTTTCCAAAATATTAAGATTATTTTTAGCTAATCGCTCCAAAATAACCACCTCATCCGGTAGTTCAGTATGAATAATACCTACTACCAAAGGTTGATTGCCATAACGTTGGATGATCTTTTCCACCATAAGCTCAGCAACCTTTTGGAAATTACCTCTGGTTTTTTCATTAGGTACGATTAACCCATCTTCGATTGAAAGAATCGGCTTAATATTCAACAAACTTCCCATCAAAACCGATGCTTTACCGATTCTACCAGTGCGGTGTAAATACTCCAGGCTTTTAATAGTAAAAAAGATCGAAATCTCTTCTTTCCATTTAGCTAATTTAGCAATTATCACATCAGCTGATTCTCCGGCTTGGGCTGCCTTAGCTGCTTGTAAAACTAAAACACCTAAGCTCATGGTAACATGTTGCGAATCGACTATCCGGATCTGGTAATCAGCGCCTATCATTTCCGCAGCCAATTGGGCTGAATCAGCTGTTCCGCTCATCTTGCGGGAAATATGAATCGATATGATAGTATCCCCAGGTTTTGCAATTTTCTGATAAACTTTTAAAAATTCACCTGGCGCCGGTTGCGATGTATTCGGTAGTATTGGTTCATTGCGTATTCTATTATAAAATTCCTCACTCCAAATATCGATACCATCTTTATATACTTCTTCCCCAAAGTGGACATTCAACGGGACAACGCCAATTCCATATTGGGAAATTATTCTTTCCGGCAAATCCGCTGTACTGTCGGTGACTATTCTTACAGCCAAAATAGGTCCCCCTTATTCAATTGAAAATAAATAATAATATAGTGGTTGGCCTCCATAATACAACTCAAATTCAGCTCCCGGATAAGCCTTCTCCAATCGGTTCAATAAATCTTGGGCCAGCAATGAAGTAACATCACAACCATAATAAATTGAGATCAGACTACTATTAACTCGAGGCGTCTTTTGTAACGCCGCTTCCAAAACTTGCTCCGGTGTTACGCCATGGGTTACAATCTCCCCGTCCAGTAATCCGATAATCTCTCCTTCCTTAATATCCATTTCGCCTAATTTGACACTACGAATGGCATATGTTACTTCCCCGGTTAAAACCGCTTGGGATTTTTCCGCCATCTGTTGCACGTTTTCTTCCAAATTACGGTCTTCGGAATAATTTAATAATGCTGCCAAACCTTCAGGAACACTATGGGTTGGGACCACCTTCACTTGGCGTTCCGGAAGTAAATCCTGAACGTGATTGGCGGTTAATATGATATTTTTATTATTGGGTAAGATTATTATTTGAGAAGCATTAACACTTGATGCAGCCTTGGCCAAATCCTCAATACTCGGGTTCATAGTTTGTCCGCCGTTAACAACGACCTGGACTCCTAGACTCCGAAAGATACGTTCTAAGCCGTCTCCCATAGCTACAGCAACAATCCCATGTTTAGAATTAGCCGCGGCTTCTTCGGATAATTTCGCCAGTCTTTGTTGGCTTTGTTCTACCATATTATGGATTTGAATCTCATACATATCGCCGAACCGGACCGCAAAATCTAAGACAATACCGGGATTATTAGTGTGCAGATGAATCTTGGCCGTGTTTTCATCACCGACCACCAATAAACAATCCCCGTGCGGGCTAAGATTATTTTTGATATATTCAAGATCAAGTTGCTTTCCTTTTAATATAAATTCGGTGCAATATTGAAAATTAATCACGCCGTCAGCCAGAAGTTCACCGTCGGTGTAGGGAGTGACACTAATTTTTTGAGATTCATTAAGTAGATTATCGGAAATGGTTTCATCCACATTTTCTCCATTAAGACGACGGTTTATGCCTTCAAAGAAAAAAACAAGCCCTTGTCCTCCGGCATCGACTACTCCGGCTTGTTTCAAAACGGGTAACATCTCTGGAGTCTGGGCAAGAACTTTGCAAGCATGTTGGTATATTTGATTAAAGTATTCCTTAATATCCGATTCCCTATTGGCGTTTTCTTTGGCAAAACCGGCCGCCTCACGGATGACAGTTAAAATCGTGCCCTCTACCGGCTGCCTAATTGCTTGGTAACACAAATTATATGCGCCGTTAAGCCCTTCGGCTAATTCAAACTTAGTCAGATTTACCGTTTTTTTAGGAAGGGCTTTTACAAAGCCCCTGAAAAATTGAGATACGATAACCCCGCTATTGCCGCGGGCTCCCATCAAAGCTCCATATGCCGCGGATTCCAGTAAATCCAATACTTGCAATGAAGTGTTATTTAATAATTCACGTAGCGCAGCTTGAAAAGTAAGATACATATTAGTACCGGTATCACCGTCGGGGACCGGGAAAACATTTAAAGCGTCAACTTGCGCTTTATGAGAATACAGACAGGCTGTTCCGGCTGAAATTAATTCCTTTAGTAACGCGCCATCAATATGATCTGGTTGCAACATACTGCCTCCCTAAACTAATCATTTTTTATTATTGCGGACACTTTGAACGATTACATTAATTTTTAAAAGTTCTAGGCCAAGCTGATTTTCAATAGAATAACGGACATTTTCAATGACATTCCGGGCAACCTCTTGAATTCGGACCCCGTATTCAACGATGATGTACAAATCTACTCGCACTTGATCTTCATCAATAACTATTTCAATCCCCTTAGTTAAATTATCCTTACCGGTCAATAACTCGGAGATTCCCTCCTGCAAATTACGAGAGGCCATCCCAACTACGCCAAAACATTGCATAGTTGCAATACCCGCAACTGTAGCAATGGTGTTGGGTGAAATATTGATAGTGCCAAGTTGTTGTTGAGATGCGGCTTCGGTTTTGTTGGGCACGCCATTTCCTCCTTACTCCTGATTATCCAACATATTATTCGCGCTAAAACTAAAATTTCCTTCAAATTATTGCTCTTCCATATTATAGACGCCTAAATATCTTTTCTGAATTGGTAATCACCCTTCCGGGTATACTTTTTTCTGAATTATTTCTATTTATATCCTATTTTATTTAATTCATTTAATAACTTTTCAATGGAAATCCGATGCATTTTCGCTCCCTTTTCTATTGTTTCGCTAGTCATACCCATGCACCCGACACAACCCATCCCAAAACGTTCAAATATTGTGGCGGCCTCTGGAATTTCCCGGATAACGTCGATAATTTTAGAGTCCTTAGTAATCACCGAACGAAGTATCTCCTTAATTTGTTTGAATTTCTTGTAAATTTCGAGACATTTCGTAAAAATCCTGCCATCCTATAATTAGATATCATACTTTTCTCTATTTTACCCTTGTCAGCGGTAATTCTTTGTGGTAGAATAGGCTTGCTTAATTTGTATGTGATTTGGAGGTGTTTTTTTTGTCTTACCGTTGCTCTATTTGTGGCAAAGGACATCAAACCGGAAACATGGTGAGCCATTCAAATATCAAGACCCACCGTCGTTGGAGGCCAAACCTCCGTAGCGTCCGCGCTATTATTGACGGAACCCCGAGACGGGTTAGGGTTTGCTCGCGTTGTCTGCGCTCCAATAAGGTTCAAAGAGCAGTCTAGAAGTATAACTTAAAAGACCCGATGGGTCTTTTTTGTTTTTTTCATAAATCGACAACCGTTATTTTCTATTTTAATTCAAAACAAGCTTTATGATACCCAAACCCATCTATTTTTATTGACCGATAATTTACGGGGGTGTGCTTTTCTTGTCACAACATGGCCCTATGAAAATCTTCTCCGGGACTGCCAATCCGCAATTAGGCCAAGAAATCGCTGAGTACTTAGGGGTCCGTTTGGGAGGTATTAACATTTCCCGTTTTGCCAACGGGGAAATTTTTGTTAGATTTGAAGAAAGCATTCGGGGTTCGGATGTTTTTATTCTCCAATCTTTCACAGCTAACGTTAATGATCAGATTATGGAACTGCTGATCATGATCGATGCCTTAAAAAGAGCGTCGGCCGGAAGAATCACAGCAGTTATACCTTATTATTGTTATTCGCGGCAAGAAAAAAAAGCGGCGCCACGGGAACCAATCGCCGCCCGAATGCTAGCCGATATTATTACCACCGCCGGAGCCGACCGGGTGATTACTATGGATTTACATGCCCCGGCAATACAAGGATTTTTCAATATTCCGGTCGATCATATGACTGCTCTTCCAATGTTGGCTCAGTATATTCGCGGAAAAAACCTGCCTGATGGGGTGGTTATCGCCCCGGATGCCGGAAGCGTTAAAAAGGCCGAAAAACTTGCCGCCAGGCTTCATTTGCCAATTGGAGTAATGTATAAACGACGGCCCGCTCCAAATGTTGCCGAAATGAGTTTCTTTATTGGAGAAGTAAAGGATAAGACTCCAATAATCATCGATGACATGGTGGACACCGCCGGAAGCATCATGCAGGTAGTCGATGCTCTCCTAGAACGCGGCGCCAAACCTGAGATTCATCTATTAACAACTCACGGCATTTTTTCGTCCCCGGCGATTGAGCGTTTAAAACATGAAGCCATTAAGGAAATAGTAGTCTGTAATACCATCCCTTTCACTCCGGAAAGGATGCTTCCTAAATTTATCACCCTTTCAGTCGCACCCCTTTTAGGAGACGCCATCCGACGGATCCACCAAGATATTTCAGTGAGCGTGTTGTTCGATTAGTTAGTGAGTAATATAACTTCGGAACCGGGGAAATAACAATTTTTTTTGAATGAAATGAAATACAAAAGCCATGAAGCTTATCACTACATGGCTTTAAGGCTCTTTAAAGGTTATTTATCCTAGATCTCCATTGACAAGCCGGTGGTATAGGTTAATTCCGAATCTTCTTCAAAACCATCCCGAATACCGGCTTTAAGGTTGAATTTGTCGGCCAACGCATAACTTGCGCCAAGCTCATACTCTTCATATCCCTCATTCAACTGGTAGGAGACTTCTCCGGCTAACCTGATTCGGGAACTAATCCTCAAACTAGCGCCGGGAGTGATCAATACGGCATTTTCCCCAGAATCCTGATTGGCTCCTAAATTAACAAAACCATAAAGCAGGCCCGAATTCAACCAAAAAGAAACCCCGTACATGGGAATCTCTGCTTCGGTAAGATCATAACCGAGATAGGCCGTATAACCCATGGCCGATGTTGAAGGGCTATAATAGGCCTTGAGCAGTATCTGCCGGTCATCTTCGCTCGAACGGTTCACTTCACCACTGATCGTGACCGAAGGCCTAATACCATAGCTTAGCTTAGCTGTAATAGGCATGGTATCCAATGAAACATCTCCATCTCGCCCAAAACTAGTCCTAAAATCAAAACCAATGCCGGCTGGTGAATTGAGTTTGCCATTTTCGGCTTCCAGGGTATAGGAGTTGCCAAGAGCGACTACTGATACGGAAAGTGACATAATGAAAGCTGCGATGATTACCGTTAATAACTTACGCATTTAACGCACTCCTTTATTGGATTTTAAATGTGGATTCTCCTTTCCGGGCCGGTACTCCTTTAGCAACTATCTGTCAGGTCAGGAATGGTTATCCAAGAAATAAATTCTACCTTCTTTCATTTAATTGTCTGTTTTGTGATATACTTTTCCTATTATTAATTGATGCAGAGGTTTTAATTATGTGGCTCTTTTATTTTTCAATCGGATTGACTATTATCTCCAACCTTTTTTATCATTTTTCTCAAAAATATACTCCTGAAAATGCTAACCCAATCATTTCCCTAATCATCACTTATCTGGCTGCTATTGTCATCTGCCTGATCGTTCTCCCTTTCTTTCCCAGCGGAGAAAGCCTGATAGCCTCGGTCCGTAAAATTAATTGGGCCACCTTTACATTGGCAATAGCGGTTGTCGGTTTGGAAGTTGGTTATTTATTGGCTTACCGGGCCGGTTGGAACATCAGCCTTTGCGCTTTGGTATCCAATGTAGCCTTTACTATCCTGGTTCTTCCAATTGGTCTCCTATGGCTGCGGGAGACGCTTTCATTCGCAAATATTATTGGAATTTTTCTTTGTATCGGTGGCTTAGTGCTGGCGAACCTGAAATAGACTGTCGTCCGCGTCAACCTCCTGTTGACCCAAGCAATAATGAAAATTATGGCGCCAATTTTAATTTTAATTGGTTTAAAATTAGGATATAATATTTACAATGTTATCAATCCTAATTAGGGAGTAATATTTATGGAAGATAATAATCCATTTAGTCACCAAAAAGCTACTTTTGCCGGTGGATGCTTCTGGTGCATGGAACCTCCCTTTGAAAAAACCCCTGGTGTAATCGACGTTATTTCCGGTTATACCGGCGGGACGGTTCCTAACCCCGATTATGAACAGGTTTGCTCCGGGAAGACTGGTCATTACGAAGCGATTCAGGTAATTTACAATCCTGCCGTGATCTCTTACGAACAATTACTTGATATCTTTTGGAGACAGATCGATCCTACCGATCCCAATGGTCAATTTGTCGATCGAGGCAGTCAATACCGGACGGCTATCTTCTTTCATGATGAAAACCAAAAGGTTTTAGCCATGCTATCCAAAGAAAAATTGAAGGATTCCGGAAAATATGATCAGCCCATTACGACTCCAATACTTCCCGCCAAGCCGTTTTATCCGGCCGAAGAGTATCATCAAGATTATCACCGCAAAGCTCCTGCCAGCTATTGCGCTTACCGGGCCCATTCCGGCCGGGAAGAATTCTTGGACCGCACTTGGAGCCGGAATGCCGGAACAAAAAATTCCCAAAAGCACCAAGAATCATCTAAAAAAAATCTAACCCCGCTCCAATACCATGTTACCCAGGAATGCGGGACTGAAAGGCCTTTCGCCAATGAATACTGGGACAATAAAAGGGCGGGTGTTTATGTGGATCTGATATCCGGAGAGCCTCTCTTCAGCTCCGCCGACAAGTTTGAATCCGGCACCGGCTGGCCTAGCTTTACCAAACCTCTAGAACCGGAGAATATAGTCGAGAAGCAAGATCGGAGCCTTTTTGCAGAACGCACGGAGGTCCGGAGCAAGAATGGCCAAGCCCACTTGGGACATGTCTTTGACGACGGCCCGCAACCGACCGGAAAACGCTATTGCATCAACTCGGCTGCCTTAAGGTTTATTCCCAAGGAGGATCTGGAAAAGGAAGGTTATGGAGAATATGAAAGCAGATTCAATTGATTAAATGAAAATGGAGTGCCCAGGTATCCAGGCGCTCCATTTTCTAACCGAACTCATCGGTAATATATATGCTTTAAAAACCATTTTATGCCGAGCCTTCGATCCGTTCCGCTTCGTCTTTTTCTTCATAAGAAAGAACCTCTTCCATCGAGTAAAACCCTTTCCGTTTCGAAATGAATTTGGCAGCAGTCAACGCTCCCGCCGCAAAGACTTTGCGGGAATAGGACCGGTGGATAATTTCAATCTCATCGTACTCTCCGGCAAATAATACTTGATGGACTCCGGTAATCCCCCCGGCGCGGATGGCATGAATCCCTATTTCCGAATTTTCTCTTTGAGTCGACCCTTTCCTACCAAAAACATTTCTTTTGTCTTTCTCTTTAACACCTTTTATGTTATGAATTTCAGTGGCGATCTTAATCGCCGTCCCGGAAGGAGAATCAGCTTTATTGCGATGATGGGATTCCATAATCTCCACATCATAATCGGGTACCATCTTTGCTAAATATTTGGCGATAAAAAGAAGGACGTTAATCCCCACGGAAATATTAGGGGCAAATACCAATCCGGTTTTATAATATTGGACCAAATTCTTTAATTCATAAATCTGAATCTTATTAAAACCGGTTGTGCCTACTACCACATGTACACCATTTTTTGCTAGAATCTCCACGTTTTTTAAACAAGCTTCTGCGGTTGAAAAATCGATCGCCACCGTAAATTTCTTTTTACGGATCTCATCCTCCAAAGAGTCTGAACTTGCAACTACTAATTCACTATCAATATTCGCCAACCCTCTCAAAGAACGATTAACCTTTTTACTGGTTGGCCTAGCGATAACTGAGACCAAATCAAACTCCCGGGATGAGAGCAATTCATCGGCGACAACCTTGCCGGTTCTTCCTAGACCGAGCAGACAGGTTTTGATCATTTGTTTCACCTCCGGATTGAATTTAAAGACAAAAAGACCATGGAGGAATCCATGGTCAGGCAAAAGCCATGCTCCCTCTCATGCAACGCTTACGAAGTTAGCTGTCGGGTTCGGGTCGCCGAGTAACCCTATACCGTGACTGGCACGGTAACTCACCCCAAAAACTGGTTCCCCCGTTCTCTTAGTTAAGAGATTAAGCGCAACAGGAAGATAAAATATGAAAAGTTATTCTAATTATATCCTATTTAAATTAGTAAGTCAAATTTAGGCATCTAAGAGCTAATTTGCCGATAATTGCCTAAAACACAATGGCCTTTATTGATTTTTGATCCAAATCGAACCACCTGTATGTGCTATAAATTCCGACCCTGAATTATTGCAACATATTTTCCTTGTTCACCAATTGATATAGTTGCTCCTAACTCTAAAGCCTATAAGGCATCGATAATATTTATGCGGCATGTTATGCTTATATTCCGCATTATTCACGGTTTTGACCATGCCGCCAACAGCGCCCCCCGCAAAAGCGTTTGCCCTTGCCGAAAGCGCAAGTAACCTCCTTTGAACCACAGTTGGGACATTCATAGCTGCCTTCTAAAACTTTACGGTAGTTCTCGAAGCTTTCTTGCCATTCTTTTTCGCAATCCAAACATTTAACCGGGCAAATGTTGCTGGTAAAATTACCGCCTTCAATCCGAATCGCTTTACCATTAACTAAAGATTCGGCGATTTTTTTATGGGCATCCACTAAAATCCGTTGAAAAGTCTGACGGGATACTTCCATCCGTTTGGCGCACTCTTCTTGTTCCAACCCCTCCAGATCTTTGAGGCGAATAGCTTCTAATTCCTCAATTTTCAGGACATTCTCTTCCAAGTTGTATTGGGGCACTCCTACCGGAACATAATAGCGGACTCCGGGAATAAAAGCGACTTTTCTCCATTTAACCGGTCTAGGCATTGGTCCACTCCCTATTTATACCATTATGCTTTAATAATACCACCACTAAAAACGGACTGCAAATATATTTCTCTCAATGCCCACACTCACCCGCATGTTGATGCTGGTGGCAAACGCTTCCTGATGATTGCAGTTCATCGTGGAGATATTTTTCGATTGTGGTTTTTAAATCGCCTGCAACACCGGTAATTACTTTGATCCCTTTCTCATTAAATATTTCAATAGCCCCGCTACCCATGCCTCCGGCGATGATTACTTTCACGCCTAGATCGTTGAGATAATTCGGTAGAAATCCCGGTTGGTGCCCGGGATTGGCGATAAACTGTTTTCCTCTTGTCTCTTTGTCTTCAACCTCAAAAATGGTGAATCCTTCACAATGGCCGAAATGTTCGGCGACATAATTTCCTTCGCTGGCAATGGCAATTTTCATAAAAATTTCACTCCTTAGTCAGTTTATCTTTTTAATTCCGGTTAGTCCAACATATTATTGGCTACTTCATCAAAGAACCCAGGAACAATAGATTCAAATGCTTCAATCTTTCCTTCATCACTCATTCGGGCCAATTCGGGCACGATCGGCAGCCGCCCCAATAGAGGGATTCCGGTTTCCGAAGCCACGGCCTCCGCCCGGCTTTTACCGAATAACTCGGTTTTACCTTTACAATCGGGGCATTCAAAGTAACTCATATTTTCAATCAGGCCCAAAATCGGAACGCCCATCTTACCGGCCATGTTGATTGCTTTTTTGACGATTAAGGCCACCAACTCCTGGGGTGAAGAGACCACAACCATCCCATTTAAGGGTAGCGACTGCATTACGGTCAATGGGACATCACCGGTGCCCGGCGGCAGGTCAACCACTAAATAATCGAGGTCTCCCCAGTCAACCTGTTCGAAAAATTGTTTAACCGTTCCCGCAATCAACGGCCCCCGCCAAATTACCGGGTCTTCCTCGTTTTCCAGAATTAAATTAATGGACATAATTTTTATCCCTAAAGGGGTCTCCGGAGGCAGGATCGTTTCCCCGATTACCTGAGCTTTTTCTTTAACCCCGAAGACTTTGGGAATGCTAGGCCCGGTAATATCGGCATCCAAAACACCGACCTTCAACCCTTTTTTATTCAAAGCCGAAGCTAGCAAAGCGGTGATAGAGGATTTACCTACCCCTCCTTTCCCGCTCATAACCGCTACAACATTTTTAATTACGCCATAAGGGTTTTGGATTTTCTCAAAAGGGCTTGGTTCAGCTGCGCTCATTGACGTCACCTTTCTTTGAAGTTTTTAACTTATTTTTTAATGTAGGCTGCTTTCAAATTGTTTCGCAAGGATACTTTAGTTAAAACAAATATTCTCTATTAACAAGTTTCACAATTTGAAAACTGCCGTAGTAAACTTCCAACTCTTGCTCTAATATTTCTAAGTAGCATATGCCCATAAATAATTTTATACCTTTACTTTATTAAAGTCAATTAAATAATGATTTAATTAACCATTTGCTTCGATTATTTTTATACGAAATGAATAAAAAAGAAGAGGTTTTCGTTTCAACCTCTTTAGCTAAAGTCTATCCCAATTATGACCAATTTATTTTTTCTCCTTCAGTTCTTCATAAATCTCCTCAACTTCCTCGGCGCCCTCGTCATAAAACTCTTCTTCCTCCGGCCCAAGGTATTTAAGAGGCGTCAGAATTCTCCGGCAAGGTGATCTTAATGCTGATAAAAATATCAACGACCGACAGGATTCCCTTACATCGTTAGCTGAGTTTTTAACTGCTCCACTTGGAACAATTGCATTACGAAGTAGATTATATACATCTACTTCTATATTCGGTTGGTGTAATCCCTTCGGTCTTCTTGAAGACACTCGTATAATAGTTGGGGTCGCAATACCCAACCGAATAACCGATATCTTTCACGCTTAACTTCGTATTCTTTAGCAATTCTTTAGATTTACCAATTCGAACCAATGTCAAATAATCGATAAAATTCATTCCCTTATATTGCTTAAATAGTTTGCTGAAGTAAAAGCGACTAAACCCCACGTGCGACGCGATTGAGTCTAAGGTAACCTCATTCATATAATTTTCTCCGATATATCTACATACTTCATCAATGATTACAACGGAAGGTTCTTTCATTCCTTCATAAATTTTTGTCAAATAACAAAGTAAAGTTTTCCGGCAGTAATCTCCCACTTCATTTATTTGGTTTAAGGGTTGAAGCCCGCTGCGATAATATTCCAATCGTTCATCGATATTAAAATCCTCAGTAATTAATCGATGAATTATAACAATAAATTGATATGCCTTTTCTTTAAGTTCCTCATTGGTTTCGGATGTCTGAACCATCCAGTCCCAGATTTCTTGAAAGGCATCGATAGTGCCTTCCCGTTCTCCCTTGATCAACTTTTCGTAGATTGTTTTCTCCTTATCTAATGGATATTTTGAACATCCATTTTTACTATCCATTAATTGGTCGTAACAAATTACCCGGTCATCGCATTTACTACATGCTATGGAAGCCTGAAAAAACGCCTTAGTCACCATAGTAATTTGGGTAAAAGGTTTACTCACCCCGATACTCAAGTGGCAATCCGGTTCATCAATTCTATTTTTGATTTCATTAAAGAGGAATGGAATCAATCGGTTGAGATTATCCTTATTATGTAAAACCAATAACATATTAAATCGGTTACCTTGTCGGTTAAGGAAAAATTCGACTTCAAGGTCAAAGATTATCTCTTGGATTTGTTCAAACCATCTTTCACGCCTGTTTTTAGGTAAAATAAGGGAGTCGCTATTAAGGACCGCTACCGCAGCTATTCCCTGTTCAAAGGTTATACCCAAATGATGAATATATTCCTCAATCCGTTCTTCCTCAATGTCCCCAACTATCATCGACGATAAAATCTCGTTTTTAAAGCACTCCGTTACTTGGCGCAACTTTGTTTCAGTCTCAACATATTTGCTTTTCTCCAATTTTTCTTCTTCAATCTTTGTCAATACTTTTTGGATAACTTCAATTAAATTCGCACTATTAACCGGCTTGACTACATAATCCTCCACCCCGATTTTAATCGCAGTTTGGGCATAATCAAAGTAGCCATAGGCGGTTAGCATGATAATTTTACAATCGGGATAAGCGCCTTTAATTTGACGTGCCGCTTCCAGCCCATCAATTCCCGGCATCTTGATATCCATAATCACAATATCCGGTAAGTATTTTAAGGTTTTAGCTACCGCTTGCCTTCCATTCAAGGCCTCTCCGATCAATTCAATATCAAGGCCGGAGTTGCGGAGAATAAACTTTAATGCCGTCCGTTCAATGGATTCGTCATCGGCAATTAATAGTTTCACCAAGAATACCTCCCTTTTTTTGGGGAATTTTAACGACAACTATTGTTCCAAGACCTTCAATGCTTCGGATCCCAAAACATTCACTCAACCCGGTAAAAATGCTCAATCGGTGAGCGACATTAGCAATGCCAATGGCATTACTATGTCCGATATGATTATTAGCTTTTAAGTCCTTAATTGATTCCATACGCGCTTTAGAGATACCAATCCCATTATCAATAATCTTGATAATGATTTCGTTGGAAACTTCCGTAATTTTAATTCGAATCTTTCCACCCGCTTCTTTTGGTTCAATCCCATGAATAATTGAGTTTTCTACCAACGGTTGGAGGGCGAGGCATGGAATCGGGACTTCCAACAGCTTCGAATTGTTGCAAAAGATTGTAAAGTTTAGTCGTTCTTCGAAACGGTACTTTTGGATATATAAATAATGTCTAATAATTTCTAATTCCTTTTTTATTGGGACCTGCTTATGAAAATCTCCTAAATTATAGTGTAATAAATTCGCAAATGATTCAATTAACCGGATCGCGTCCTCGTTTTTATTAAACATAATAATCCGCGAGATTGTATTTAAGGTATTAAAAAGAAAATGCGGATTAATCTGAGCCTGTAGACTTAAAAAACGCGCTTCCTTTAATAGTTGTTGCATCTTCATATTCTTAATCTCTTCATTATGCAACTTCTTCTCAAGCACCGATTTGCTTTTTAAGTCTTTCACCATTTGCTGGATGCTTTGACTCATGGTATTGAATGAGTTGGCGAGTATCCCTACCTCATCATGGGATTTAACCTGTAGTGGTCGAACATCCAGATTACCTTCAGCCATTTGGGATGAGAGCATCGCCAATTGCTTGATCGGTTTGGTAAGATAATTGGAAAATTTAATTCCGAATCCGAGACAGATCAAAGTTACCAAGATAATACTTGCAAGGATCACTGTCCGCATTAACCTGACATTCTGTGTTAATCGTTCGTATATGGTGTTTCCTTCAACTAAGTTAATTTCCGATAAGTTGTCGATATAATCCAACATGTACTGATAAATTCGTCTGGCCTTATATTCATGAATCCGATACCCCGAGTTTGAAACTCGGCGCTTGGTAATTGCGGCATTATATTCATCGTAAGCCGATATATAAGAATTTTTAATCGCCCTTATTAAAAAATAACTATTTAAACTGGCTGGATCTTTTTCCATCTTCAATATTGCCATTTCGAACCGATAAACACTCTCATTATACAGATCGAGATCCTCTAAGTTCCGGTTTTCCAAAAACTTAGAGATACAGGACATACTCTCCGTTAATTCTTTTTTCAACTGAATGACATTGAAAAACTTATTGGTATTCGCATTATACTGTCGAATAAATTGATTATACCTTTCAAGCACAAAAAAATTGAATATGCTGATACAAGCAATGATCAGAATATAAAAAGCAAACTGTTTTCCGCGAATCGACAGCCGGTACCAATATTGTTTTAACCCGTTCGTCATGTTTAGTAGCTCCTAAAAATAAAACTCAGTAGGAATCCTGAATTTGTTTCAGAAGACGCCGTTCTTCCATACTTAAATGTTCCAGTGTAGATCTCAGGTTTTGCCATATCTGATAATTTTGACTTTTATCGAATGAAGTGATCGTAACCCCATCTTTCCTAAGCATCGCCAGTGCCTCCTGTTGTTTTTTCCGTAAAACCCGCCTTTCAAAATCGACCGATTCCAAAGCGGCATTTATAATAATCTCCTGATCTTTTTTGGTTAATTGCATCATCGATACCCGGCTGGCAACTAAGATATCCGGAATACACGATTGGGTGTCAATTGCATAAAATCGCGCAACTTCGTAATATTTTTGTAGATAGTAAAGGACTAAACTACATTCGGCTCCATCTACCGTATGGTTTTGAAGCTCTTTAAACAAATTTGACGATTCCAGCGTAACCGGGACGGCGCCTAAAGAAGAAATATAATCTACCATCAATCTGGATTTAGGTATTCCGAGTTTCAAACCTTTAAAGTCTCCCGATGAGTGGATTATCCGTTTTGTATTATAAAAACCGCATTTACCAACCTCATACCAGCATAACATCACAAATTTTTCTTTCAAAAGTTCGTTGCTAAAGTCAGTCCCCATTTTCCCTTCGAGCACTTTCCACATATGAGCTTCATCCCGATAAATATTTGGCATAAAAAGCACATTATACTTGTTCAAATATTCACTTAACAGCACTGATTTTACTCTGGCAATATCGACCCCGCCAAACTGTACCTGTTCAATAACGCTAAGTTCATCCCCTAACTTTCCGTTATCGAAAATACGAACTTTAATTCTACCATTGCTCCGCTTCTCGACTAAACGGGCAAATTCGATACACCCCATTGTCGAAGGAGTATTGGAATTCAAGGTATCCGCTAAGCGTAAAATAACTTGATTTTCGGGTTTTAGTTCTAATGAAGCATATTGTCTGAAGCATCCCGATAGTAGCAAACCGATCACCACGATAATAACCAATCCCGACCGAAAACATACCACGATACTTTCCCCTTTTACATTTAATAATCTACTATACATCGATTCTTACTTTAATTATAAACCACAGTCAATCTGATCTGAACTGGAAGTTCAGATCTTTTTCATACAAAAGGGAGTACCGTTAACTGCTAAAAACAGCTTTACGGCCCCCCCTTTGCATCATACTCGTAACGTCGCATAAGATAGCGTCTGGTAAAGATAATTCACATTAATAAACCGGTGGCATATAATTGTAACCCACTCTGATACAAGCGTGATTATGCAATAGCGGAACCGTATTTTCAAAACCTTCAGCAATAGAAGCCGCCAATTCGTAGGCACAACCTATCGTAGGAAGAACAGCCACATAATTCCGGATCCCGACCGAACCGTCTTTACGATGGTAACCCATAAACTTCATCTGTGGATCTCCTTCTTTCAAATATTTCCGGAAAACTTGCTCACTATGTTATGAACATGGACGTGCTGTCCACGACATATTTTCCGCGAAGTGACCCCAATCACTTCTCCAAATTTTCGGATTTCAACACCCGGTTTCAAGATCGATCAGAGCGACTTTATGACCGATTGCTATTGCTTCAATGGCTGATAAACGTAACCCCATTTCTTTGGCAGAGTTGCCAACCAGTATTTCATCATTGACTTGGATCGATTTTAGCACAGTTGCAACCTGATCGCGCCCATTCATAATAATAGCATTCATCCGTTTTCACCCCGACATTAATTTTGGTTACGAAGCGGTTCAACGCATTCGGTAATCATTTTTCGGCAGGAATTTTGAAAATGATACATATCGTTACCCATGATTATCATGTTCATGCCAGTGACGATAGCATCTTGAACATTCTCCAAAGTCGGCGGAACTACCGGACCCATAATTCCGATTCCCTTGGGACGAGCCGCCTTAACCAGCTTTTCATAAGCGATCTTTACCTTGGTTCCCATTTGATACCCTACCGGTTCGAGAATGGACAATGAATAGTCCACCGGACCAAAATTGACCGCGTCAATTCCCGGAACGGATAAGATCTCTTCCAGGTTGTCGATAAACTCGAAATCCTCTGCCATTGGAATGACCATCGTTTCCCCGTTACTGTCAGCGATATACTCATCCCATTTAAAGCCCGGCCCCCCGAACTTCGCCGCGCGGACATTGGATTCCGCGCCCCGCCTACCAAGTGGTGGAAACTTGGCGGCCCTAACGCACAACTCGGCCTCCTCTTTGGTCCGGATGTGCGGGATTACTACCCCTTCAGCCCCTAATTCCAGAGCTTTCCGAATCTCAACCTCATCAACGCTTGCCAATCGGACCAGCGCCGACACCCCGCTTAAACGCGCCGCCATGATCTGCCGTTCCATCTCCGGTCCGATCCGTAATGCTGTATGTTCGATATCTAGATAGACGAAATCAAAACCCCAATTTCCAATTGTTTCAATGGCGCAGATTGCGCCCGTATAATTGGTGACTCCAAAAACCGGACCTGTTTTTATCTTTTCTTTTAAATCCAAAATGGCATCTCCTCTCGTATCCGTCAAATTACAAATTATAAAAAAGTATTATTTCATGAATAACGACGGTATCCAAGTGGTTAATTCCGGAATTAAAGTTATTAGCACAAAAATGAATACATTGCAAATTAGAAAAGGTGTAGCCCCTATAAAAATATCAGTAATCGGCATCTTATTAATCTTTGAACAGGCATTTAAACACATCCCCACCGGCGGAGTTATCAAGCCGATGGCTAGGCCGGTAATCAAAGCCGCCCCAAATTGCAAACCGCTCATGCCTACATTTTCCATTACCGGCAGCATAATCGGGGTCAGCAACAAAATAGCCGGAGACACGTCAATCATAGTGCCGACAATTAAAATCAACAAATCAAAAGCTAATAAAATCCAAATCTTATCAATTTGTAGGCTCATAAAGAAGGCGCCGATTTGGGCGGGGATCTGTTCAATAGCCAACACCCAGGTAAAGATCATGGCAAACCCGATGATGAACATTACTGAACTACTCGCAATCAAAGTTTCTTTTAAAATCGGAATCAAGTCTTTAATTTTTAATTCTTTATAGACGAAAAAACCGACTATCAATGCGTATAAAACAGCCACAGCCGCCGATTCGGTAGCGGTAACAACTCCAAATGTAATGGAACCGACAATAATTATCGGCATTACAATGGCAAAAGAACTGTCTTTCAGTATTTCCCAGGTCTCTTTAAAAGAAGTCTTCGTCGGTTCAGGTAAATAATTTCTCTTACGGGAAATAATGTTGCATACAACGAACTGGCAGATACCGATTAAAACCCCAGGAACCAATCCGGCCAAAAACAAGGCGCCAACGGATTCCCCAGAAGCCATCGCATAAACCAGCATCGGGATGCTCGGCGGGATGATCATGCCCATCGTTGAAGTGGCCACGGTAATTCCTGCGGCAAATTTACGGTCATACCCCTTCTCTTCCATTGCTGGAATCATTATCGAACCAAGGGCTGCCGTATCCGCCACCGAAGAACCGGAAATTCCGCCAAAAATCATACTATCAAGCACATTTACTTCACCAAGCCCACCATGAATCGGCCGGACAATTAACAAACAAAAATCAATAATCCGTTTGGTTATTCCGCCGCGATTCATTATATTACCTGCTAAGATAAATAGCGGCATTGCGATCATAACAGCTGAGTTGGTGCCCGACCAAACCCGTTGGGCAAAGATATTTAAAAACTCTGGTTTTTCAATCAAAAAATAGAGCAACCCGGAAGCGCCTAGGGTATAAGCCAGCGGCACTCCAATTATCGCTAATATAAACAAGCTTGAGATTAGTATAATAGCGCCCATCTAGTAAACCTCCTAATCTTTTTGACTCAGCAAATGGCTAAAACTATTTCTCATCATAATTTGGGATTAAAAGCTTTATTAAACTTATCACAGCGAAAACAATCAATCCAACGGAACAAACCGGCACCATACCGTAAAAGTATTTATAAGGTAGCTTTACTCCGGTACTAATACTATCTCCGGTTACGGCAATCCAATCGACACTGACTTTATACAAAAAAGCTAAAACAAAAATAGTTACTATGCAAGCAACAATTTTGGCCGCCAGTTGAACCGATTTGGGTAACAACTCTTCTAATAAACTAATCCTAATATGTTCATCTTTTTTCTGGCAAATTACCGCACCAAAAAAGGTAGTCCCAATGAAAAAATAGGTGAGCATTTCTTCGGCCCAGATAAATGAAATATTAAAACAATAACGCATAATAACGGAAAAAATCATGCCAACGGTCATCAACCCGATTAAAAAAACGCCAATTCCTTCAAAAATATCACCTAATAAACTTTCTGTTTTTTTCAAAAAATTCATTTTTGCCACCAACTTTCGAAACTAAAAATTTATGCAAAGGGAGTGTTTTTGGAATAAACACTCCCTTTTTATTTCTTTTAAATATGAAATTTATTTAATTAGACTGCGCAGTTCATCGATTTCCTGCTTGGTAAAATACTTATTGCTGACAAAATACTCATCGACTGCTTTGGTTTTCTCAACGAAAGCTGCTTTTTGAGCCTTGGTTAAGACCGTCACTTCCATGCTCTTTTTGATGACTTCGTAACTGTCTTCGTCTGCCTTCCGCATTAGTTGGTTGCTATAGTCTTGTGATTCCCAAGCGCAATCGGTGATCACTTTTTTAGTCTTGGAATCGAGGGTGTCCCACCATTTTTTACTGATATAGAATGGATCAGGATGAAATTGATAATTACAAACTGTCATATATTTCTGGACTTCATGAAATTTCATCGATACGGTATTGACAAACGGATTTTCCTGTCCGTCGGCGACACCGGTTTTCATGGCCATATATGTATCACCATAGGGGATGGATACCGGATTGGCCCCCAAGGCTTCCATGATTTTAACAATACTCTCAATCGGCGGCGTCCGCATCTTCAAACCTTTCATATCTTCCGGGGCAACAACCGGGCGCTTATTATTGGTAATATTTCTAAAACCGCCCCCGTCACCATTGGTAAGAATCACAATCCCGTTCTTCTCGGCGTCTTTAGAGATCTTCTCAGCAAAGGGACCTTTAGTTACTTTATAAACATCTTCAATCTTGTTAAATAAAAAGGGCATGGTATAGATCAGCAATTTCCGCGAAACCATATCATAACAACCCGCTCTACTGCCTTCTAAAGTGCCCATTTTAATGGCTTCGATCATCTCCGGTTCACTACCCAATTGCCCGGCAGGATAAATCTCTACTTTAACTACATTCTTACTTTTCTTTTCAACCAATTCTTTAAACTTTAAAAATGCTTGGTGCCGCGGTGTATTGGTCGGATGCGCATGGCCGATCTTCATCACGATCTGTTTTGCGGCCATGGTTGTTGGAATGCAACATAAAGAACCAATCAAACAAACACAAACAATTACTAATAAAAGTTTTTTACTCACATTCATTCCCCCTTGTGTTAAATTTATATTTCAATATTATTACGTTTCTTAATAAAACTCACT
Organism: Bacillota bacterium; assembly: GCA_023394955.1. Lineage (GTDB taxonomy): Bacteria > Bacillota > UBA4882 > UBA8346 > UBA8346 > JAAYHS01. The sequence continues at coordinate 49,498 of JAEWZY010000045.1, read as the reverse complement.
ATTTTATATTGCTAAATTCTTTAATATATTGTCCAATTTTATACTTAAGCGAATTCACCGGTCCACTCAAACCGGGAGCTGGTTTCAGATAAGGATAACACAACGCAAATAAACGGCAGGCTCATTTGACATGTTGCGTGCCGTTATATAATTAAAGTTTGCGCTTTTGACCTTCGACTGAATAGTTATTCCCCATGCGGATGGTGGCACTCGCCCTCCTCCACGCCATACCCTCTTCCGGCTCCCGGTTGACAAAGGCTGACGTCTCTTGCCTCAAGCCTCATGCCTGAATTATTCTTCTCACTTCCCGGGCCTCGCTTCCCGTTCGAGCCGATTCCAAAGGTTTTCAACCTCCAAGGTAAACCGAGTGTTCCCGGCTTCCACCGGTGTCTTGAATCCTTGTAAAGCTTTCATAACCTCCGGATCATATGAAACCTTCCCAATGATGGGAAATCCATTATTATTACAAAAACTTTCAATCTCAGCCGTTATTTCAGGGTTTAAGTCAAACTTATTGATACAGACCAAACCAGGAATACCAAAATGCTTGGCAACGCCTAAAACCCGTTCCAAATCACTCAAACCTGATTTGGTTGGTTCAGCGACGGCTACCACAGCATCAGCGCCGGTAATAGAAGCCATCACTACACAACCGATACCCGGCGAACCATCAATCAGGAGCCATTTTTCATCTTTTTTAAATTGGTCCAGTTTTTTACGGACTTCAGTAACTAATTTCCCTGAACCTTCAGCCCCGATATCCAACAATGCATGGGCAAAGGTTCCCCGCTTTGTTTCAGCCACATAAGTCTGGCCGGTTTTAACCGGTTCAAGGCGGATCGCCTCTACCGGACAAACAAGAGTACAAGCGCCACACCCTTCGCAATGCATCGGGACGATTTCAAATGAATCATCTATCGCGTCAAACCTGCAGACATCTTTACACCGGCCACACTTTATGCAAAAATTGGGATTAATCACAGCTTCCTTTGCGCCAAAGTAATCTTCCGTCAATAAAACCTTATTATCTAATAAAACGTGAAGATTAGGGGCGTCAACATCGCAATCGGCCAACATCTTTTCTTTAACTAATAAGCTTAAAGAAGCCACCAAAGTGCTTTTGCCAGTCCCACCTTTACCACTGACAAACGATATTTGCTTCATCCCTTAACCCCCCTTTCCACCTTGGCATGGACCTCTTGAAACCGGTTAATCCATTCCGGGTTGTCCTGGACCGGTAGGATACCTTTGGAATAGTTTTCGGCTATTCTCCGGGAAAAGGAGATCTCCAATAGGACCTCAATTCCATTTTCATTACAGAAATCTTGAATAATTCGTTGCTCGTCGGTTGCTTTATTGATTACTATTCCAAAAGGAATATTCATTTTTTTAACAAGCTCGACGGCGATTTTCAAGTCATGCAGCCCGAAAGGGGTCGGTTCCGTCACCAAGATACAATAATCACAGCCTCCAATTGACTGCACCACCGCACAGGAAGCCCCCGGCGGACAATCCAGTAGCACCGGCTGGTCCGTCTCCATCCGTTTTTTTAGTTCCCTAATAATCGGAATACTGATCGGTTCCCCGATATTTAAGCGACCATGCAAAAATGTCCCGGTAACATCGGATTCAATAATACCAATCTCCCGTTGAACTTCATATATCGCTCCGGTCGGGCAAGCAAGGGAACAAGCGCCGCAATGGTGGCAAATCTCCGGAAAAAGAAGCACTCGACCCTTGATTACCGCTAAAGCGTTAAACTGACATGCCTTGGCGCAATCACCGCAACCGTTGCATTTTCCAGGATCGACCTCCGGCACCGGGACTTTTACCCGGTAGCTCTCCTGGAGTTCCGGTTTTAGAAAGATTGCCCCGTTAGGTTCTTCCACATCGCAATCGATATATTGACATTTATCCAAGGCAAAAGCCAGACTAGCGGAGACGGTTGTTTTTCCGGTCCCGCCCTTACCGCTTAAAACGGCTATCTTCACTTTTGACCTCCCGCCAAACCCATGCCGAAATGAGAAGGGACTGAATTTGCGATCTTTTCCAGCGCTCCTTTTTTAAACTCCGCAATGTTTTCTCCGACCGAGGCCGAAACGCCACGATAAATGTCGATTTCGGCGGCATTTAAGACATTCATGGCGTTAGGCCCAACATTACCGGTAATTATCGCTTCAACCCCTTTATCAACCACTGATTGGGCGGAAGTGATCCCTGCTCCTCCGGCCGACGCCGCCGCCTCGTTATTGATCGCTTCAAACTCCATGGTCTCCGAATCAACGATTATAAAAAAGGCCGCCCTGCCAAAACGCTGGTCCATCATACTTTCAAGCGTATTTCCCATTGTCGAAACGGCAATTTTCATCATGAACACTCCCTTTATTCTTTCAAAAATTGTTGGCTTATGCCTATAAATAGGGCATGATTATTTTGGGCATATGTCAATTATTTATTCGGGAATTTAGAAAAGCAGAAGCCAGGAGTTTAGGAACCAGAAGCCAGTTGGTTTTAAGGCGGAAGCTCCAAACCTAAGATCTTTAATGGCTTAAATCTCCGGCCTTCGCTTTTTAGTAAGTCCCAAAGTCTTGCCCGCACTCTTAGCTCCTGACTACTGTCTCCTAGCTCCTATTCTGACTACTCGTACTTACTTATCATTCTTCCGTAATTCCTCCAACCGTTCCTTGGCTTCTTTCAAAGACCGCTCCATCATTTCAATCTCGTTGGTGAGCATGCCGGCTTCCAACTCAGGATCAGCAGCCCCGCTTTGGAAAAAAGGGTTAGCAGCGGGAGCTCCATACCCCGGATAAACCCATCCGGGGCATCCTGCACCCCAAAATCTTCCGCCAAATCCGCGACCACCACGGCCGCCGCGGCCTCTCCAACCAAACCCAACAGCTGGATTAGCAAAACCAGGCGCCGGGTAACCGGCGCAGTATCCGGCGGCTCGTCCCGTCATTGATCCAAACCCCATTGGCCCTGTGCCATCTCCTCTTGGCATTTAAATTCACCTCACTAATTTTTATGGGCATATGCTAATAATGCCCTTGAAATTATTGTAGACCTATTTTGGGCATATGTCAATAAATATCTTTATAAAATTTTCTCTAAAAAACACCCTACAAAAAATCCGGAATTCCAACCCCAAATATCAGGGGTGAAAACCGGATCAATTATCACAACTTTATTGTCCTTCCAAGCTTTCCTTACCTTGTTTCATGTCTGAACAGCCAGGCGCGGAGCAAGCGCAAGTCCTCATTATCCGGGTAATCGGTCTGGCATTGGATATTCTCCAGGTCCGCCAAACGTTTCGGGTCAGAGTTGAAATAGATAATTAAATTTCGAATAACCCTCATGGTGATTGGTGTTATATAATGTTCAATCCCCTCCACCTGCTCACTAATGCGAGGGCTGGCTTTGACCAGGCTTAAAAACTCGGTTAACTTCTCATCCCGCCAAACCAGAAACCGGCCGTAGAGCATTCCCTTCTCAGTCAAGGAAATGTTCCGGTATTTTTCATAGGTGATAAACCCGGCCTCATGCAGCTTTTGAATCATCCGGGTTACCGAGGAAGGCTTAACATTGATGGCGTTCGACAAATCGACCGGCCGGATATACCCTTGTTTAGCGACGATCCGGTAGAACATCTCCAGATAGTCTTCCATGCTTTCGGTTAGGATGGTATCTCTGATCAGCATCAGCTTCGCCTCTTTTTACTGAGATCCCAATCAATGGTTTGAAAGCCCAAACTCAAAGACTTTGGACTTTCAACTTTTGACTTTATTTAGCCTATGCTAAAGTATTTTCAATCAGAACTTAAACCAATCCCAGCGTCTGAGCGATTTGAGCCACCAGAAAACAGACTAAAATCCCTACCCCGGTTGGGATCAATGCTGCCAATACCGTCCATTTGGCACTTTGAGTCTCTTTGCGGACAGTTAATAATGTTGTCGCGCAAGGAAAATGAAACAATGAGAAGAGGCTCATGTTCAAAGCAGTCAACCAGGTCCAACCATTACTGACCAAGAGTTGGCGCAAGGCATCAATACTATCCAGCTCTAACAGGGCGCCCTGTGATAGGTAACTCATTATCAGAATCGGCACAACGATTTCGTTAGCGGGCAAACCCAGCAGAAAGGCCAGGACAATATAGCCATCCAGTCCGATAAGACGGCCGAAACCGTCGAACCAACCGGCAAGGTGTCCGATGATACTGAACTCCCCGATCTGAATATTCGCTAATATCCAAGTAACCGCACCGGCCGGCGCCGCTACAACGACCGCCCTCATTAACACGAACAAGGTACGGTCCATTATGGATCGTATTAATAATGAACCGATCTTTGGAATCCGGTAAGGAGGAAGTTCCAAGGTAAAAGTGGAAGGAACCCCTTTTAACAGCGTCTTTGACAAAATCCAGGATACAGCCAGAGTAACCGAAACTCCAAGGACAACCACTCCCGCCACTAAGGCCGAGGCGGCAAAGTTGTTATAACCGCTTACCAAGGTTCCCATAAATACTGCAGCCATGGCAATCAGTGTCGGGAACCTCCCGTTACACGGCACGAAATTATTGGTCAAAATAGCAATCAGCCGCTCTCGAGGAGAATCAATAATCCGGCAGGCGATGATTCCGGCCGCGTTGCAACCAAACCCCATACACATGGTTAATATTTGTTTTCCGTGGGCCCCCGCCTTTTTAAATAGTTTATCAAGATTAAATGCTACCCGCGGCAGATAACCCAAATCTTCGAGAAAGGTAAAGAGGGGAAAGAAGATGGCCATCGGCGGCAACATCACCGATACGACCCAAGCCAATCCACGGTATAAACCCAAAACCAAAACGCCATAGAGCCATGCCGGTGCGCCGACCCATTGGAAAAAGGCAATCAGCCGGTCTTCCCAACCAAAGAGTAAATCAGCAATCATTTTCGAGGGAACATTGGCCCCGCTAATGGTCAACCAGAAGACCAGGCTTAGCAGAGCGAACATCAGCGGATAGCCGAAAATTCTTGAGGTGACGATATTATCAATCTTACGGTCCAGATCACCCTTGGCGTTTTGAGTTTTCACTACTTTTTCAGTGATCTCCCGGGCTTGATTATAAATGTCCATGACAATCCGGTCTCTTACCGTTCCTACCTGCTTTCGCACGGCTTGCGCTTTATCAATAATCTGATTAAACCCGGCTTCCAAACTACTCACCACACTTCACCGTCCTGCTTTTTTCTTGAAAGCACCCTTGATTCTTCAGTTCCAACCTTTGCAAATAATTAAGGATCTCCTTGATAATTGAGGTATCACCGTCCAGAAGACGCAATGCCACCCACCTGCTATTGAATTTGCCCTGAAGCAAATTTTCGACCTCTTCTTGGATTTCATTTAGGGCAGCCTCGATAGTTTCGTTATATACCATCTGTTTCGGCTGTGACCTCTTCTTGCCGAATACCACTTTGTTAATTGCATCCTTCAATTCTTTCAGACCCACTTTTTCCCTGGCGGCGGTAGGGACTACCGGTATACCTAAAATACCTTCCAACTTTGCACAGTCAATCTCCAACTTTTTTCGCCCGGCCTCATCGATCAGATTGACACAGAGAATAGTATGGGGTGTAATCTCCATGACCTGTAAACCTAAGTTCAAGTTCCGCTCAAGACAAGTGGCGTCAGCTACTACTACAGTCGCATCCGGATTCCCGAAACAGATAAAGTCACGGGCTACTTGTTCATCGGCGGAATTGGCGAGAAGCGAGTATGTTCCCGGTAAATCCACCAAAGTAATGTTCTTCCTTTGATGCTGGTAACTGCCTTTAGCCAGGATCACGGTTTTTCCGGGCCAATTGCCGGTATGCTGGTTTAATCCGGTTAAACCGTTGAAAACCGTACTTTTGCCCGTGTTCGGGTTGCCGGCTAAAGCGATAACCGCATCAGCCTTAACCGAACTTTGATTTAATTCTTCTAAAAAAGCATACATGCCGGTAGATTGAGCTGTTAGTCCCACACGATAACCCCCTTCTTTGATTTTAGTTATCGGCAGAAGCCGATCTCTGCCGGTAATATTTCAACTTATCGAACGGACTCTAATTTGACAACTTTCCTCCGAACGCAAGGCAATGACTGCCCCCCTAATTTTGTAAGCTACCGGATCCCCCGCCGGACTTTTGCGGATGGCTTCTACGATTGTCGTCGGCACCAAACCGAGGTCCAGCAGACGGTTCCGTGATACCCCTTGTGCCCCGATACTTACTACTTCAGCCATTTTTCCAACCGGTAGGCGGGTTAATTCAAATTCAGCTATCATCCTGATTAATACCCCTTTCATCAGCATATTCTTTAGCAACTTAAAAACAAATCAGCTCTTGCCAAAAAAATTGCTTTAAGCTAACTCCATCCACAATATATGGATAGAAAGCAGGTATGGTTCCTTGATAACTCATTGAAAGATAAAAATTTTACCCGTTCTTCAATGACCTGATAAACAAAAAGACTGATCTGAAAACCTCGCTTCGAAAAGCGTCGACCAGTCTGAAAAAGTATTATTCTTCGATTTAAACCGGTGAAACTCAAACTATATAATGAATGTTTTCTCCGGTTTGCGATGGCGGGTTAAATGAAGCGGCTATTCACTATAATTGAAAACCGCGGCGATAAATGTTGTTACTGGTATGGCAGCCAATAACCCGATGCTCCCCGCAAACATCCGGACCAGTTCCGCGGCGACCGCATCTTGATTGATGATTTGCTGGTAAGGGGTTTGGTAAATATGGTAGAGCATTAATAAAGGGAAGGAACTACCGACATAAGCCAGGACTAAAGTATTGGTCATAGTGCTGATCACATCTTTCCCAACCTTAAAGCCGCTGGACATTAACTCATTGAGACCGATCTTGGGGTTGGTCTCCTTGATCTCCGTAAGCGCGGAAGCGATCGACATCGAGACATCCATTACCGCCCCCAAAGCGCCAATGATGATCCCTGAGAACAATAATCCTTTGCAATCAATCGGAAACGAGGTGTACTGCAGCATTTGAACCGACTCATCGCTATAGCCTACCAAAGAAATCAAATTCCCGAAATACCAGGCCAAAAAACCCGCCATGGCTACCCCGCTGACAGTTCCAATAACTGCGGTTATTGTCTTAGGATTAACGCCACTTACAAAAAACAGGGTAAAGATAGTAGCGACGGCGGAAAGAATTAAGGTTACCGGTATAGGATGATAGCCACGGATCACCAGCGGTATCAATATATAAAAAATGACGGCGCAGACTGAGCCTAAACTGATCAGCGCCCGAATGCCTTGGAATCCTCCGATTATCAATACACTTAGGACAAAGATCCCGATTAATAGATAGACCCCTTGGTCCCGGACCGGCCCGGTAATGACGAAACGTCTTTGGGAAGCATCCCGATACTCTGTGATAAAGATTAATTTCCCTACCGTGTATCGAATATCGGTTGGAAAACCGCTGTAATCATTGGTCAATTTAATGGTTTTTCCTTGATATAAACCATTAACGAATCGGGCGACGATTATTTGTTGAATTTGCTGTTTATTTTTTGGCATTTCTTGGATTTGAATGATCTTGGCTCGGTAAAGATCGGGAGGGTTTTGGGCTGCAAATAACGGAAGGGTAAATAAGAAAAATAAAGCTGTTATCATGGCTAAAACTAATATTTTCATCGAATGCATCCACCCATTTAAATTTTAATGGACAATCCTAAAATAATAAATATGAGTGGAGCGAAGATTTTATTCCGGCATAACTAATCCGCGATCCCCGCCTTTTTAAAGGTTTCGGAAGCGGCAAAGCAATAAATGTTTGGTTTACAGAATGATTCCCGGCTCCGATGGAACGGTTTACCACATAATACTCCCGATACTCATTTCTATAATAATCGATCCGATGAGTACTTCCGTATAAATACCCTAAAATCCATAAAACCATCCGTTTCGAAGGAGATAAATCGTTGAATTGATACCGCAACAAGACTTGATAGTGATAGGGATATAAGTTTTTTCCTCGATGATTTCACCGTGAGGCAAGAGGCAATTGGAACTCTTTTACGATTGCGTCGGAGATGTTTTTCGGACTCGTTCTCCAAAGGAAACGACTATTACTTGCCTTGCTTGGGCCCAGGCCCCCACATGGGATCGTCTCCGAATCTTTGCCGCCACCACTCGGTTGCCTCGTCCCGCATTTGGTCCTGCTTAAATGAATACCGGTAATTGGCGCAATAATCCAAAATTAGCTGGTACGCACTATTAATTTCTTGCATCTTAATTAGACTTGCATTATCCTGCTGATTAACATCGGGATGGTATTGTCGGCATAAAACCCGGTACCGCTCCTTTATGAACGTCATGGTCGCTTCCTCGGGCAACCCTAAAATCTCTCTGGCGGTTTTTAATTCTTCGTAAGAAAACTCTTTTTTCATAATTCATCACCTTTTACGTAACAGAAAATTATCATTTGCTTGATATGTAAAGATTTTAAATCGGCGGGGCTATCTATCCGGTCCAGTATGATAACGATTCCCTTCGCTACGCTCAAGGTACAAATGATAAATCAAAATCCATAAATTTTCCTCAGTGAGTATAATCGATAACCCTTACTTTCTCGCCTACTTTTTTGGCGATGGCCTCTTTCATAGCCGTCGCCTGCGGGCAGGCGAACCCGATGGGATTTCCTTTGGTAATGCACGAAGCTAAGGCAATGGCATCCGCTCCCCGTTCCACCATCTCCGCCGCGCGGGTCACCGCTTTTTTGCCGGGGCAGCCTCCACAGGTAGTTATGCCAATAAGTTCAATATCTTCACTGATTCCTTCGAAAGCGCCTTTTTTAGCTTTGATGAATTTCAAATCCGTAGTCGCCGGACACATATCTTCCGTCTGGATACACCTAATTAAACCAAGTTTCATGATAAATGCCCCCTAATTACGTTAAGATTTCACAGCCACTCAATCTTAGCGAATTCAATATCGCTCTTTTCAATATATATATATATATAACCTAGACTTTAGCGGATTTGGTAATGAATGATATTTTGGGCGTATGCTATTAATTTGTATATTATAGTACTACTGCGGAAAGATGTCAATAATATTTGAAAGATACTATGAAAGTTGCAAACCAAGCGCCCTAAGCGACTGAAATTTACTTTTTTGATCTTAGCCATTCCTTAGCCTTTTCCGGTGAATCAAAATAAGCGGTCTCCATCTCCAACTCCCCGGTTTTACCGGTTACCCGCCTTACCGACATTTGCGAAAGGATCTTCGCTGGCCGGACCATTGCGATATATTTCATCCCCGCTTGAGCGGCCCGGGGGAACCATTCCTCATCCAACCAACGCTGGTCCTCCTGAGCGATGACTGCCATTTGCGATAAATCCGCCAACCATTTGCAGCCCTTTTGAGCGATCAATAACTCCAGTCCTTGATTGACCGCTTGTTTAAAAACTTCCCCCTGAACAAAACCAGTCCACTCCATCAAAACGCTTTCCAGTTCTTCATCCCAACGGATGTTCAGATTAGGAATTTCGAAATTTAACATCACAATGCCTCCTCTGTGTCAGTATTAAGATAGACAAGCATAATCCAATTTTAGCGCCCATACTTTCCACAATTACCGCTCATATATTAGCAATGAATCAAAAACCGGAATGCCGGGGAAAATACCAGTAATAAATCACGCTCGGGAGTCTCTCAAAATGAATCTATTTTATTATTCGACCCTGGCCGGTTTACTGGGAGCAGCGCTGGTAAACATTCTCACCTATTTCCTCCGCTGGCTGGGAATGCCGACCAGCACTCCCTGGGAGATTGCCGCCAATGTCTTTCTAAATACCCGATACGTCCATACCACAACCGGGGTCATGATCGGATTGGCGGCGACAGTCGCCTTAAGCACCGCCGTCGCTTTGACAATTTCGTTCGTCTTTAAACGGACCGGCTATAATATGGCCTGGCTTAAAGGAATGATCTGCGCCAACGCCTTCGGCTTCATCACCTTGGGCTTGTTTATGAACCTGTTGCGGATCTGGCCCCAGATCCGCAACGAACCGGGGACGAATCTGGCGGCTTTGATTATTCTGAGCATTTTAGGTATCCTTCAGGCGTTGCTATTGAAAAGATGGCAACAGAACCCGGTATCCCAAAAGTAACTTCCGAGACATCAAATTCATGCGTCATTGCTACTACCCATTTCGATTTTGGCATTCAAACCTTAAGAAAATGCTCCCATCGGACAGAACCGGACGCATTTTTTACAGTCAATACATTTGACGTCATCCACCGCCGGAGCGCTAAAACCATTTTGAGCCAAGGCATTAACAGGACACACTCTAAGCGCGGGGCAGAGATGATTTTGCGGACAACGGTTTAAATCCACTGAAATGGCCATTTACGTCTTCCTTTCATGAAAACTGAATACAGCCAAGGTTATCGGGTCAAACTTCTAAACTCATTCAATCCGGAGTAGAGTTCAGAAGGTGCCTGGGCTGATTTCCGATTGATCTTTGACTTCCGGCAGGTATCCCTAACCAAGCCACTTGGCAAGCTTACTCTCGATCGCCGGTTTGGGTAACGCCCCGACAAATTGTTCCATCACTTGACTATCCTTAAAAATGATCATGGTGGGAATGGACATTACCTGATAGTTCGCCGCCAAGCCGGGGTTCTCATCAACGTTTACTTTAACGATTTTAACTTTATCCCCTTTTTCCCGGGCGATTGTCTCCAGAACCGGCCCCACCATCCGGCAAGGTCCGCACCAGGGCGCCCAAAAATCTACCAGCACAACTCCCGGCGCATGTAATACTTCCTCCCTAAAGCTGCTTTCCGTTACATTCATCATTAAGGCCACCTCGCTTCAATTTTTCGCAATACTATTTAAGTTTTTTAGCAATCACTTAAGTATTTTGCTAAAAAAATTTAATCGTTATGCTGCGCCGCCAAGACTTTAATCCGTTCCCGCACAGCTTGGAGTCTTTCCTCCAAATCCCTCTCATAATTTTGTAACGCTTCCAAACTAGCCGCATTTATTTCCGCACCGCTTGGTTTACCGGATTCACTGCATCCGCATAAGCAAACCTCGGTCAATAACTGCCGGCATTGGCTTAATACCTCTTCATTGATGGAATAGGGAATATAAAATCCTTTCCTTTCACTGCTGACGATTCCCACCTGGCTCATGATCTTGAGATGCTGCGATATTGCCGCCGTGGTCACCCCCAACTGCCCGGCGATATCCTGCGCGCCCAGCGGACCTTTGGTCTTTAACAGCTTGATAATTTTTAGCCGGGTTTCCACCGACAATACTTTGCAAATTTCCGACGGTTTTAGCTTCATAATCAGCTCCATAAGATAAATTAAGTACTAAAGCAATTACTTAAATACTACCATGAGATCTATTAGTTGTCAATGCTCCGTCTTTAAATATCTTCTCACCTTATCAGGCGTTCCTCAGTTCTGAAGTCGGCTTGAAATAAATGAAAACCGGCATCCGTTTCTCTTAGTGTTCATTTTACTCCACCAACTCAATCTTTCCGCCCGAAGGAAGGTAGAGATCAAGTATTGTTGCTTATTCTCAAAGACAGTCGTCCCGGTAAATTGGATACGCCACTGGTAACGCCCCCCGCGCAGCAAATATTCATGGGAAATATCGAGGGTAAAGTATTCTAGGGTTTGAATGACCATTGGTTCTGCTTGAACATTCGAGGACAGAGAAAGAAAAAACAGTAAAAGGATTATCAAATATCTCTTCATTAAGACTCCTGCGATTTTTTATTTATTTGTCCTAATCGTCTCTTAGTAAGCGATTTACCGGAGGGATTCGTAGGTCTAAAACAAATATTGCTCCCTCGGAGCCTCCATCCGGTATGCTCTAGTAGCCGTAAAATAGGCAAAAGTCTTCTCCGGCGGCACCATATAGACTACCGGCTCAATATTTTTCAACTCATCCCGAAAAGGCGCCCATTGAATCGTGCCTTCCACGCCAATCCATTCTCCATTGTTAAACTGGGTTCCCTCCGGTAATTTAACGGTTACTCCGAGCGGTATGCCGTCGGCGACGCAACAAGAAATCACCATCCGGTACACCACAACTTCATCCGCGTTTAATTCCGGAGAGCGCAACACCAAACCCTGCAAAAATACTTTCGAACCGGTTAGTTTTTGCTTGGCGGATTTCCGGGTATCGAAGAGAATATTCCCGATATCCAGTTGGGTATATTCTTCGTATTTCACCGGAACCGGTTGCTCTGCCGGAACTATCAACTTCATATCCGGCAACGGTCCGGAAGGCGCCGTGATTTGGATTTGGGAAGAACCGGACCCCAGCGGCGGTAAAGCGTCAGTGTTTGATGCCTGATAACTCAAAGTTTCCGGAGCGACGCAGATGGCTAAAAACAAAGGCAAAAGCAAAATCAGATTTGCCTTGGAAAAGTGTTCCATTTCATGATGGCAGCATTCACAGTGATGCTCATGTTTATCGTGTTTTGCGTCCTTGCGAAGGCTGGCGAAGAACATGGCGCTGAACATCAGCAATGCCAATACCGACAAGAAGGATAATCTGGGGTTGATGAAGCGGCGGATATTTCCGGTCGCCAGCAAAACAAATAGAAAAATGATATAGCCTGCCAATACAATCGAAGTATAGTGTTTTTTCAACTTCTCCACCGGTTAAAACCTCCCCCAAATCAAATTGTCCATCCCGGATAAACTGAGCAGGAAACAAAAGACAAAGACCAACACCGCGCAGATTCCGAAGATGAAGAGAATGGCTTTTAGTTTAAAACTCTTTAACAATAAAGCAATGTTTTTCAAATCGATAATCTGCCCGAAGACCATAAATGCCATCACGCTCCCCAGTGGAAAATGATAGACAAAGGAGCGGGCCACAAAGGCATCGGCTTCGGCGCAGAGCGACAGTGTCAAGGCTAGCCCCATCATGACCAGAACCGATATGGCCGGGTTTCCGGTAATCGTCAACAACGCCTGTTTAGGAACGGCTGTTTGGATGGTGGCCGCAATCAATGCTCCGATGATTAGAAATCTCCCGACCTCCAAGAATTCTTGATTTGCATGGTTAAAAATGGCAAAAACCCAAGATTCATTTTGACTTGCATGAGGATTCCCGATCGTCATTCCATCGTTTGAAGCAGCTGCCGTCTCTAACTCCCGGATTGCTTTCGAATGCAAGATATCTTCCAGGGAAGGAAGGAATTCACTGACAAGCATCGCCACAATGACTCCTATGATAACGGCCATCCCCACCCGGATCAGAGTCACCGGCAAATTATAACCGAAAGCGGTGGCGGTCGCCCAGACGGTGATCGGATTTACCAGCGGCGCGGTAACCAAAAAAGCAATGGCCATATAGGGTGGTACCCTTTTAGCCAGTAATCTGCGGGCCACGGGAATTACCCCGCAGTCACAAACCGGAAAGAAAAATCCGGCGCCGATTGCTAATAAGATACCGGGAAGTCTTCCGGTCCGTGCCAGCAGGTTTTCAATCATCTCTGCCGTGATCAGCTTGTGCATCAAGGCCGAGCCGAATACTCCGAGCAGTACAAATGGCAAAGCCTGAATAATGATACTTAAAAAGATGGTTACCAGTTGCGGCAGTTTATCCAAAAACGGAATCGGAAACATCCAATCGCGTAAAGCAATTAAAGTTAGCAGAAATGCCAGTAAAAATAGGGAAAGCAAAGTTTGGAGTTTATTTCTCATGACTCTGCTCCTTTTCTCCCTGAAAAATGCAGGGTTTAGTTTAAAAATAAGCAACTCCAAATTAGGCATAATGATGCCTCTTCAGCATGCGTCTAAAATATTTAGCTATTTGCGTTCTTAAATTTAGAAAAGAGCAGTCGGGGGCGCCCGGTTAGCGTAACCAGTCGGCGTAGAGGTTGTTAAAACACCGGTTTGGTTTTGGAGAATAAGCGCGATCAAAATGAACAGTAAACTGAGGACAAATGGAGAAACATATACAACTCCGGCTTGGAGAATTTGGCAGAGGAAACAATGATCATCTTCACTATCCCACCATGAATGATGTGGGTGGACATGACAGATTAACAGTAACGCCGAACCGATTAACAAAATAGTGATAAGTTTAAAATTAGTCAGCTTTTTCATCGTATTCTCGTTTTAATTATACTTCCATTACAGGACAGAATTGACGTTTGAAAAGTTAATTATACCACATGTTTCTTTTACACGGGTTCCGATCTTCGTTGAAGTTATCTTCCCGGCAGCCGGAACCTGTTGGCTACAAAAGATAATCAAGTGTCTAGCTCCTGATTTTTTTATTTACAATTTGATATTAAACGATTAATAAGTTAAAAAGTTCCTGGAACTTTGATTGTTCGATCAATTACCTCGCTCTGTCCGATTTCTTACGCAATCGGTCGTTTCACTATTTTAAAGGTTTCCTCTTTCATCTTTTTTTAAAGAACCGGGGTCGGTCATGCTAAGAAAAACGATATTCGGAGCATCAGGTTTTTTTATTTAAAAAAACTTTTGACACAACATATTGTATGTGTTATCATTTTAGATAACAATATATTGATTGTTAACAAGTACAGGTGGCCGATGGATGCTCTTATCAATCGGCTGAAAAGGGAAGCAGGCGCAATTCCTGCACGGTCCCGCCGCTGTGTTGGGGAAGCCTTTCTTGGGAAGATGTCACTGGAATCATCCGGGAAGACGCGAAAGGCTGATGATCCGAAGTCAGAAAACCTGCCTGTGCTAATACACCGTTTACTCTACGGAGGATAGGGGGGTGTCATGGTAAATTAATTATGCCTTGATGGCTAATTAAAGCCTTTTGACGTTCCGTCGAAGGCTTTTTTATTTTTAAAAAAAGGAGACTAATATTATGTCAAAACTTTCCGTAATCGGCTACCCCCGAATCGGAGCCCAACGGGAACTGAAAAAATGGACTGAAAGTTATTTCGCCGGCAAGCTCTCCGCCGCGGAGCTTCAAAAAAACGCGGCTGGGCTCAGGACCCGGCATTGGCTGTGCCAACGGGAACACTGGATCGGTTTTATTCCCTCCAATGACTTTTCATTCTATGACACCATGTTGGATACGGCCTTTTTACTGAATGCCGTTCCCGAACGTTACCGCCGCCTTGGCCTGGACCAGTTGGACACTTATTTCGCCATGGCCAAGGGCTATCAGGAAGATAACCGGGATGTCAAAGCGCTGCCGTTGAAAAAATGGTTCAATACCAATTACCATTATCTCGTACCCTCATTGGAAGAAGGCATGGAGTTAAAACTCAACGGGGAAAAGCCCTTCACCGAATACCGGGA
This sequence comes from Bacillota bacterium, assembly GCA_023394955.1. GTDB lineage: Bacteria > Bacillota > UBA4882 > UBA8346 > UBA8346 > JAAYHS01. The sequence goes on along the minus strand of JAEWZY010000045.1, from coordinate 34,179 downwards.
GGCTCTGGCCTTGGAAATCAAAACCAAACCAGCGCTAATCGGACCATTCACCTTTTTAAAATTGGCCAGAGTCGAGTCCGGACGGAAACGAAGCTTTGATTATGCCGAGGCCGTGACCGGAATTTACCGGGAGATTTTAGCCCGATTCAATACGTTGGACGCTCAATGGGTCCAACTGGAGGAACCGGCCTTGGTCACCGATTTAACACCGGAGGAGATCAATCTGTTTGAAACGATCTACCGGAAACTCCTGCCCCATAAAGAAAATCTCCGTATTTTGCTCCAAACCTATTTCGGCGATCTCCGCGATGTTTATCAACAAGTAATGGAGCTGGATTTCGACGGGGTCGGCCTTGACTTCGTCGAAGGCGGACGGAACCTCGATCTAATCGCCCTCCATGGTTTTCCTCCCGCCAAACTGCTCTTTGCCGGTTTGGTCAATGGTAAAAATATCTGGATCAATGATTACCAAGCTACTCTGGGGGCGCTGAAGCAACTGGCCGGACAGGTGGAGCAGGAACGAATCGTGTTAAGCACATCTTGCTCCTTATTGCACCTCCCCTATTCGCTGAAGTTTGAGAAGCGTCTGGAGCCCGAACATCGGAAACACCTGGCCTTTGCCGAAGAAAAACTGGAAGAATTACGGGTCATCGCTCTACTTTGGAACAGTGACGAATACCGGAAAGACTCACAGTTCCTCGCCAATACCGCGCTGGTTTCAGCCAAAAGGCAAGATGACGCCAACCGCCTTCCGGAAATCCGGGAACAAGTCGCCAGGCTAACTGAAACTGACTTTACCAGAAAACCTTCCTTTCCGGAACGTCACGCGATCCAGAGCGCCCGGCTCAACCTGCCGCTCCTGCCCGCCACCACCATCGGCTCCTTTCCACAGACAGCAGAGATCCGGAAACTGCGCCGCTCTTACCGGGAGGGAATGATTAGCGCCGTTCAATATGAGGCGGCCATCCGAAAAAATATTGCAGCCGTCATCCGTCTGCAAGAGGAGATCGGCCTGGATATCCTGGTCCACGGCGAGTATGAACGTAACGATATGGTGGAGTATTTCGGCGAAAACTTGTCCGGCTTTCTCTTTACTGAAAACGGCTGGGTGCAGTCCTACGGGACCCGCTGTGTCAAACCCCCGGTCATCTTCGGCGACGTCCGCCGGGCGGAGCCGATTACCGTTGAAACCATTAACTACGCCCAGAGTTTGACCTCAAGACCGGTAAAGGGAATGTTGACCGGCCCGGTGACCATTCTGAACTGGTCCTTTCCCAGAGAAGATCTGTCCCTACGGGAGATCGCCTACCAGATCGGACTGGCTGTCAAGGCGGAAGTCATGGATCTGGAGGCTGCGGGAATCCGGATCATTCAGATTGATGAAGCCGCTTTCCGCGAAAAATTGCCATTACGCGAGTCGGAACGGGACGGTTATTTCGATTGGGCGATCCGCGCTTTCCGCTTGACCCACGCGGCAGTGCGGCCGGAGACTCAGATTCACACCCACATGTGCTACAGTGAATTTGAAGCGATTATCAAAGAGATTGCGGGTTTAGACGCCGATGTTTTCACCTTTGAAGCAGCCCGTTCCGATCTTTCGATTCTAGACGCCTTGAAAAGCAACGGTTTCCCGATGGAGACCGGCCCCGGCGTTTATGACATTCATTCGCCCCGGATACCGGAGAAAGACGAAATAAAAAAAATTATCACCAAGCTGCTGCACAAGATCGATCTCCGGAAGTTGTGGGTCAATCCTGATTGCGGCTTAAAAACCAGAAGAATGGAGGAGACCACGCCCAGCCTTCAAAACATGGTGGCAGCCGTCCAAGAATTGCGGGAAGAATTGGCGCTGAAAACGGAGCTAATCAAATGAAAAAACAAATAAAAACTTACCAAGATATTGATTTAAATATTTTAAAATCAATCCCTAATCCAACCAAAGATGCCTATGAAGTCAAGATCAAGATTCCGGAATGCACTTTTTTAGGTGTCCGCGAACAGCCGGATTTTGCCACCATCTATCTGGCGTTTTACCCAAAAGATAAAGTGATTGAACTCAAATCCCTCAAACAATATATCTATCAACTGCGAAATATTGTAGTTTCTTATGAACGGTTGATCAATATAGTTTACGATCATTTAATGCAAGTCTATGAACCGGACCGCCTTCGGATGATCATGGTTTGCAATCCGCGCGGCGGTATCAGTTCCAAGCTGACCATCGACTCGGATTGGAAAGCCCGGGGCGGCGAAGAAAAATACAAGGATTGGCTCATGCTTGAGGATTCATGGGAAGTAGTCATGTAATAACCAGCAATGATTTTAAAATATTTAAAACCGGCCGCCATCACAGACAGCCGGTTTTTTCCCGGACCCAATCTACGTTCAAAGGAGATCATAAGCCGTAACGACGTAATTATATTTTGGTTACAGCCCCAACCGTCCCGCATTCTCCTGAAATAAATCGATCAAGGCGGGGGCTTTCACTGAAGGAAAGTTAATCAACTCCACATACTTGCATTTCGTCACTTCCACAATAGGCTTCCCTTGGGGATTATGATAATTATCGATCACCAAATCCGGCTTGAGGTTGGCGTATTCCATCACCTTGGCCGGGGTTAACTCTCCGGCGCTAAAGACGCCGACGATATCATAACCCAGCCATTTCACGAAAGGCTGTTGGTGCTGCTGGACCAGGACCTTGGTTTGAGCGGCGTTTTTGGCAGCCGCGCTTTTTAAAAGCTCCGCCGTCACTTGCTCAAACCGGACTTCCCACTCGGCTTCCTTCTTCTGAGTTCCCAGCTTCTCCGCTAGCAGCCGTGCTTGCTGTTTTAAATTATCCGGGGTATTGGTCGTCGTCACTTTGACTGTTTTCGACTCCGGGTAACCGGCAGCCTCCAACAGTTTTTTCATGAAAGGTTCATAACCGGCATAAACTACCGCCGTGGCCTCGCCCAACTTGGCGATGTCCGCCGGACGGTAGTCATACTCCGGCGGATGTTTCAGTTCCAGCGGAGCCAACACCCGGACTTCATCGGCCCCGGCTGCCCGGGCGATGGCCCCGGTCCAACCGGTGGAAGCGACCACCACCACTTTCGATTCGGCCAGACAAGCGGCTGGCCCTATGGTTCTCACGATTGCCGAAACGGCAATAAAGGCAAATAAAACTAGTTTAAGTAAGAATCTTTCTCTTTTTAGAATCATCATGCATACCCCTTTCGATCCCTTTGATAAATCCGGCTGAAAATGCCGGCCAAGCATACCAACACCACCGCGGCCATAGTAATACTGGCTCCGCTGGGCAGATCCCAAACCATCGAAACCAACAGTCCCCCGACTTGCGAAATTATCCCGAAAGCCGCCGACCAGACCAAAGCCTCTTTTAAACTCCGGGCCACCGCCAGCGCCGCCACGGCGGGGAGCAATACCGCCGCATCGATCAATAAGGCCCCTACCATCCGGATATTGACTCCAATGGCCAAACCAGTCAACAACAGCAGCCCGTTCCGGATGAAGCGGACCGGCGCTCCCAGACTCTCGGCCAAATCAGGATTATAGAGGACCATTTGGATCTCCCGGTAAAAAAAGGTAAAAACGAGAATGATCATTCCGGCCAAACCGCCAATAGCCCAGAGATCGCTGTTTTGAAGCGCCAAAATATTCCCGGTGAACAAGGCGAAGGCATCCATGGCCGGGACTCCCGCTTTATAAAAAAAGAGAAAAGCTAAACCGAGGGAACCCGTCATGAAAAGCGCCCCGCTGACGCCGGTATCCATCTTCAGGTAGTCCCCAGCCGGGCCCAGTAGAATCGAGGCCGCCAGGATCCCCGCCATCGCCCCGGCCAGCGGCGGAAAGCCGCAGACCATTCCCAAGGCCGCTCCTAGTAAAGCAATATGCATTAAGGCAAAGCGGATCGTGGTTAAATTCAGATTGATGATCACCACTCCGAGGAGGGAAAGTCCGGCGCCGGAGAGGAACGCCCCTAAGAAAGCCTTTTGAAAGAGGGGTACTTTCAGAAACTCAATCAGATTCATCTTTTATCACCTTTAGGAAACCATGGTCCAGTTGCAAGAGCCGGTCAGAGACCGCCGCTAAATGGGCCGGATCATGGCTGATAGTGACCATCGTCAACCGGCCTTCCTTCCGGATCTCCTTCAACAATTCCAGAATCTCGGTTTGAAAATCACGGTCCAGGTAAGTAGTGGGTTCATCCAGTAACAGGATGGCCGCTTGCCGGACTAAGGCCCGGGCGATGGAGACTTTTTGCTGCTCACCTCCGGAGAGGTTCCGGCAATCTTGCCATTCCCGGTCCGCCAAGCCCATCCGTTTCAGGGTGGCGCTGACCAGTTCATGATCGGAAGGACGCGGTTTATGAAAAAAGCCATATCCCTTCCCCCATCTTCCCATCAAGACAGCGTCATGAACTAAAACCGGCAACTTTCCGGGTAAGGTTTGTTGCGGCACATACCCAATCTCCCGCCGGACCCAAGCCCGATCCGGCCCGGTGTTCAGTTCCCGTCCCAGGAGACTGACCCGGCCTTGCTTCACCGGAATCAAACCCAGCATCACCTTGAAAAGAGTGGTTTTACCGGCCCCATTGGGGCCGGCGATCCCCACCGCCTCACCCTGATTCACTTGAAGGTTTATGCCCCGCAACACGGGGCCGCGGTTATATCCAACGGTTAAACCGCTAATTTCAATTACTGATTGTTCCGCCATTTCAAACCTTTTGCGCGATCAAATAATATTCAGTCTCGTTATCCGCCACCTCCAGGACTTTGAAACCTGCCCTGTGAACCTGAAGGGCCAACTCCGCCACGGGCTCCAGTAAATCCTCCCGGATTAACGGATGAGAGGCCGCGCCATGAATTTGATTGATCAAAGTTTTACCGGCAAAATGATTGATAGCTAAAATTCCTTCCGGTTTTAAGACCCGGTAAAGCTCGGCTAGGGCTTTCGGTTTATCGTTAAAATGGGGATAAACCCCATTACAGACAGCGGCGTCAATGGTTCCATCGGGTAGCGTCAGGCAATGGACATCCCCTTGATACATCAGGAGTCGGTCCTGATACCGCCCGGCAAACTTCTCACGCAACTTGGAGAGCATTCCTGCGGACAAATCCAAGGCGATCACTGTTTCCGGCTCCAGTTCGAATAAGTAGGGCACCATCATCCCGGTTCCAGTCCCTACGTCAAGGATAACACCACCCGGCGCCAAGTCAAGCTTTGCGAGGAAAGACCCGACCTTGGCGGCGGCGGGTGAAGGCCCTGAAGAATCCCAAGTTAGGGAGAGATTATCAAAGAATAAAGTCCGTTCATAATCGATGGTTTGACTCATAGCAGCTGCTCCTTAAGGATAATCTAAGTAGTGTTACTAATTTCATTCTTGTGTTACTGGTATTCTGGAAACATTTTGGTTATTCCTGCTAACCGAAGCGAGAAGGTTACGATTTAAACAAATCGTAACCTTCTTAAGCCCAGCAGCTTTATGAGCATATGTCGTTAATTGGCGGGAAAGTCCGGATGATTAATGAATAAACCAGAACTTTCTCATCATAAATCTCTAACACCCTATAATTCGCTAAATGAATTAGTTCCGCCGAGCCCTCTCTTTAGTGTCAATTCGGATCAATTTTCAATCCAAAACTCCCAAGCGCAATAATACTCTTCCGGATGTTCATCCGGAGGGCAAGCGATGCAGCGAGTCTTGATCCGAGGGTCAATCGTTTGAGCAAAACCGGCATACTCCACCAGACCCACAGATTTACAAGGGAAATCGGGCAAATCCTTTCTTTTACGCGCCGACTGGACCCGGCAATCGTTCATTCGAAAAATAATTCGATTGGGGTCCACATCGATAATCTCTTGTTCGTTTAGGAAAGCGTACAATCTGAGCCCAAGGGCTTCTTTTAAGACCGAGATACCGCCGTTCTCCGGCAGGCTAAAAAACTTTTTAATCCGTTCGGCCTCCAATACCGTAAACTTCTCCCAGGCGGCGGCGTCCATTTTAATGGCTGCTTCCATGCCGTACTCTTTCTCAACAGCCTGGAACCAAAGACCGTCATGGGCCAACCAGCGTTTGGCCATGTCTGCAATGAAGCGAAAATAGTCCTCTGGAGACCCTAATTTGGTGAGTAATTGATGATTTTGTCTTGACATAACATCCCTTCCTTTCTTTGAAATGGCACCGAATAGGTCAATGAAGCCAAGAAGTCAACCAACTTATCCAAAGTATCCGAGCTAATATAATGTTCGATATTACATGCGTCTTTTTCGGCAATCCGTCGGTCAACCCCTAATATTTCATTAAAAAAGCATTGTAAAAGCTGATGCCTCTCTTTAATTTTCTGAGCTTGCCGTCTTCCTAAAGGAGTTAACTCCAACGGGCCGTACCGTTCATGGGTTATCAGTTTCAGTTCTAAAAGTTTGGTTACTGCCTGATTTACGCTGGACTTAGCTACTCGAAGTTTTTTTGCTAAATCGGTAACCCGGATAATGTCATTCTCTTCTTTTAAAAACAAGATCGCTTTAAGATAATCTTCCAATGATGGGGAAATTCCATTTTTCATAAAAATTTCACCCTTAATACTTTAATTTAGGCCCACCAATCGGATTTTCTTATTTTTTAATTATGGGCATATGCCATATATATAATAACTCAGTTATGTTCAAATGTCAATTGATTTTCTTAATAGATACCAATATATATTTCGTAATTAAACATACTACTCTAACCCGCTTTAACGACCAATCTTTTCCATGCTCGTTTGTTTCCATGAATTTTATCTATTAAAACATTGACAAAAACATTTAAATAAAATATATTTTAATTAAGCATTTGCTTAATTAATTTGAGGTGTCCGCCGAAAATGGACGAATTAATTGTGGTTCTTAAAGCTTTAGCTGATGAAACCCGCTTTAAAATCATCACCCTTCTCTTAAATCACGACCTTTGCGTCGGCGGGTTAGCCAGACGGCTGGCGATTTCCGAAGCCGCCGTTTCCCAGCATTTACAGATATTAAGAAAAGCCGGGGCCGTCAAAGGAGAAAAAAGAGGCTATTATACCCATTATGGAGTGGACCGGGAAGCCCTCAAGAAAGTCTCGGAAAAAATCTTAGCGTTGGCTTCTCAACCCCCACACGCTGAAGGCAATTGCCGGAAAAACGCATCGGGCGAATGTCACTGCTTGGGAAAGGAGGACCAAAGCAATTACTGACTTTCCAAGTGAACAATTTTAGGTAGTCGCCTACCCCAGCTAAGCTGGGGCACGTTAAAAGATGAAAATAGGTTACGAAGCGTCGCTTACACACTCGGGCCTCGTGTCCTATGCCTATATTTCTAAGCGGAAAGAAGCTGATCTAATGATAATCTTGGAAGTTATAAAGCTAAGTAAAAAATATGGTGATTTTATAGCAGTCAACGATGTAGATTTCACCCTTGAACAAGGGGAAATTTTCGGCTTTTTAGGCCCGAACGGCGCCGGCAAAACCTCAACCATCAATATGCTTACCGGGTTGTCTCGGCCGACGTCCGGATCAATCACCTTATCCGGCGTGGACTGCGTTAAAAATATCAAGCAGGCCCAGCAACGAATCGGCATCGTGCCGGATGAAAGCAACCTTTATGAAGAGATGAACGGCTTTGAGAATCTGGCCTTTTGCGCGTCCCTTTACGGAATGGAAAAAGCGAAGCGAGAGCGGCGGACGGGCGAGTTATTGGAAGAGTTCGGGCTGGCTGATACGGGAAAAAAGCCCTTTAAGGCTTATTCAAAAGGGATGAAACGAAAGCTGACCATCGCCGCCGGGATGATCCATGATCCGGAGATCCTGTTCCTGGATGAACCAACCACCGGAATTGATGTGGAGAGCGCCCGCCAGATCCGAAGGCTAATTTCAACCTTAAACGCCCGAGGAACGACGATCTTTCTGACCACCCATTACATCGAGGAAGCCGAACGGCTTTGCCGCCGGATTGGATTTATCGTCGGCGGCAGGATTATCAAAATTGGTACAATTGCCGAATTGATGTCTGAAGCTCAACAGGAAAATATCGTGCAGTTTGCTCTGGAAAACGGAGCGTCGTCCCTTCAAGAAGCGCTCAGTAACGAATTTCCCGGTTTCACCATTGATGTCCTTAACAACGCCAGCGTTAAAATCCACTCCCCCGAACCGGTCAATCTCATGCCGTTCATGAAATTCTTCGAGGAGCACCGGATCACGGTGTATGAAGCCAAAATAATCCGGCCTTCCTTAGAGGAAGTTTTTGTGAGAATTACCGGGATCGGAATGGATAGGCTGAAAAAAGAGAAGGAAGGTGGCAAGCGATGAAGACCGGGATCGCCTTTTGGAACATTTTTCGCAAAGACCTGAAAAACTATTACTTAAAGCCGCCCAACATCAGTTGGGGTATTATCTTTCCCATCGCCTGGTCGCTGATGTTCTTTTTACGATCTAAAAACACCTTGGATATCCGGGATCTTTTGCCTGGGGTCATCGCTATGGCGATCCTTTTCGGCACGACTTCCCTGCTTTCAGTGACCCTGACCTTTGAACGGAAAAGCCGTTCTTTCGAACGCCTGCTTTTAGCCCCCATCGACTTAAACCTGTTAATGCTGGCCAAAACCGTCGGAGCAATCGCCTTCGGCATTATCAACGCCTTTGTTCCAGTCCTGTTTGCCGCGGGCCTGGCTGATCTTTCGGGAATAAACTGGTTAAATGCCATAGGCAGTATCATTTTGATCGCCGTCACTTCGACGTTTCTCGGCCTGTTTATCTCGGTAACCGCTCACGAAGTCTTTGAAGCGCAGACGTACTCCAATTTTTTCCGTTTTCCAATGCTCTTTTTGTGCGGCTTGTTCGTTCCCGTCCACCAGTTGCCGGCAATATTAAGGCCCCTTGCTTATTTGCTCCCGTTAACTTATGGAACGGATATTCTAAAAACCGCCATTCACGGGAACGGCGTCTTACCGGTAGGGATTAACTTTATGGCATTGATCGGTTTTAGTTTGGCGCTGTTCTGGCTGAGTACAACCAATATTAAGAAGAAATGGATTTACTAGTAAGAGGTAGATGGTTAATTCGTCCGACAACCTCTCACACCACCGTACGTACCGTTCGGTATACGGCGGTTCATCAAGATTAAGACGCAATCGAACGCGATGGACATCCTTGCCTTTGGCTAACAGTTGGTGCTATCAACTTCCCAATGGGCTTTTACCATCTAGGCCGCGCGCCGACGCACGCACTATAAAAAAACCGGTTCCATTTTATTTCAAGATCCGGTTTTTTTATAAAGCTTCACTGTCAATACCTATTGTTTCTCGACCGTTTAATTACCCCAAATTAATATTATAAAGTATTCTCTGTTAACCCCTTAATGGATTAACCAACGTTATCCTTTCCCCATAAAAAGATCAGGAAGAATAGTTATCAACCCAGGAAAGAAAGTTATCAACATCAACACAACCACCAAAGAAATAAAAAATGGCGTCAGTTCCTTTAACAAATTTTCAACTGTAACATTGCCAACCCGCGCCACGGCATATAAAGCCGTACCTACCGGAGGAGTCACCATGCCAATCATTAGGTTTAATACCATAACCAACCCAAAATGAACCGGATCAATGCCCACTTGATGAATAACCGGCATCAAAATAGGAGTCAAAATTAAAATCGAGGCTGACGGGTCCATAAACATTCCCACGAGTAAGAAAAACGCATTAAGGATCAACAAAATCAAGAGTGGATTCGTGGTTATCCCGCATAACAATTCCGCCGCATGTTGCGGGAGCTGACTCAAAGTTAATAAATAACCGAGCCCAAACGAAAAAGCGATAATTATTCCGATTATGGCGGTCGATTGTAATGATTCATTTAACACTTGGTACATTCTTTTCCAATCAAATTCTTTATAAATAAATTTTGCTACTATTAAGGAATAAACAACCGATATCGCGGCGGCTTCCGTAGGTGTAAATATACCTGAAAATATTCCACCTAGTAAAATCACCGGTGATAAGAGCGCCCAAAATGATTCCTTAAACGATACCCAAATTTGTTTAGAACTAGCCCTTTCGCAACTGGGATAATCACGTTTTTTCGCTATATGGTAAATAATTATCATTTGTGTGATAGCCATTAAAATTCCTGGCATAAACCCAGCTAAAAACAATCGGCCAACAGAAACATTTCCCGAAGCCGCATACAAAACCATTGGTATGCTCGGAGGAATTATCGGCCCAATGATTGCGGAGGCGGCGGTGATCGCCGATGAAAATTCCGAACTGAATCCACTATCACGCATGGCCTTAATTTCAATGGAACCCAATCCTCCAGCGTCGGCAATGGCTGAACCCGACATCCCCGCGAAAATAACGCTGGCCATAACGTTTGTGTGCGCCAATCCTCCCCGGATATGCCCGACCAAGCAGTTGGCAAAATTAAAGAGTCTATTGGTAATACCGCTTTCATTCATTATATTTGCGGATAAAATAAACGCCGGCACTGAAACGATCGTAAAACTATCCACCCCTCGAACCATCTGCTGAAAAAGGGACACTACGGATACGTGATTAACTATGGAATGCGCCAGGGAAGCTATCCCCATGGAAATAAATATCGGGACTCCGATTAAAAATAAGATTAATAACAAGGCCAATAATAGCGCCATTATTTAACCTCCTTTATCAATTCGACCTGAAGGCTTCTCTAATAAAACCCATTTGATTAACCGCCATAGCCGTTGCAGTAACTGGAATCGAAATATATAAATAAAAAAGAGAAATGCCTAATGTCGGAGTATATAAATTTTTTAAAACCAATGCTAACTGAAACCCATAATAAAGCATACTGATACAGAAAAGCAGCACTATCAGATCTAAAAAAATGTTTACTTTCTTTGCTAATCGTTTCGGGAGTAAATCTATAACAAAATCAACCCGAGGGTGAACAACTTTTTTTTGGGCTACAACACTCCCTATAAAAACGGCCCAAATCAATAAAAAACGGGTAATTTCTTCGATCCAAATTAAAGGTGTTTTCAATACGTAACGAAAAAGAACTTGCATTACAACACTTATCAGCATTATACTAAAAATGACGATCGATGATACCTCAAAAAATTTATTAAAAATATTTAAATATTTACGAATCTCATTATTTCCCATTTCCTTCATCCTTTTTATTTTTTTAGATGAATTATTTAGATAATGGGGAATTTTTCCCCATTATCTTCAAAAATAAAGTTCATTTAACACTTTGGATTTTGTTGTAAAACTCCAGTTGTCCCTCATTAAACCATTTCTTCAATCCTACCATTGCTTTTTCATGAAAAGCTTTTGTATCCGGAGTAATTATTTCCATGCCGAGTTCTTTGAGCTTTGCCATCATTTCCGTCTCGTTGTCCACCATTAACTTATCATTATAAAGACCGGCTTCCTCAGCAACCTGCTTTAGAAGCAATTGATTCTTCTTAGATAACTTTTTTAAAGCTGCCGTATTCATAAAAACCGTGTTTTTACTAATTATATGTCCGGTTAAAATTAGATATTTTTGCGCTTCATAATACTTATTGGCATAAATTACCCCCACCGGATTCTCTTGACCATCCACTACATTTTGTTTTAGGGCAAGATATAAATCGCCGAAACTTATCGGAGTAGGGGTCCCGCCAATTACTTCGATGGCCTTGATAAAACCCGGAATCTCCGGCGTGCGAATCTTTAGACCCTTTAAGTCATCGGGCTTTCGGACCGCTGTTCTAGTTGTTGTTAAATGCCTCGTTCCATAAGACCAGATAGGGCTGATTACCGTTACGCCAATCTTTTTTTCGCAATCGTCATACATTTTTTCCATGAAAGGTGAATGGGCAACTTTATAAGCATGATTATAATCCCGATACATAAAAGGTCCCATTACCATATCCCAAAGCGGCAATTTAGCAAAAGCCGGCGCTCCGGGGTCCGTAAGAATTATGTCCAAAGATCCCATCATCAGGTTTTCGAATATTTGACGAGAATCACCCATTTGGTTGTTCGGGTAAAGTTGGACTTCAATTTCCCGGTTACTACGAGTTTCCACGACCTTTTTAAAGTACTCGCACCCTAAAGTATGAGGATGCCCCATAGGGTAATGGTGGGCTAACTTTAGAATAATCTTGTTACTTGCAAAAGACATAGAACTTACAATTAAACAAGTTAGAAGCATTAAAAGAATACATTTCCTCAATCTCTTCATTTTTCCATCTCCTTTTTTATTTTTTCGAAAGTAGAATTTTAAAAAATCATCTCCTTTCCATTCATTTACCCAACCATTAGTGCTTTGTGTAAAATACTAATATGCTCTAAATTAAATAATAATTCAATTTTATATTTCTACTCATTTCATGTATCGTTGAATGAAATATTCAAGTCTAGGATCTTTTTTATAAATAGCAAAACCCGAATACCCAATGCCTTCAATCTTGGTCTTTTCACCTTCCGCCACTTTGATCAATTTCGCGACTATTTTTTCTCCGACTGTGTTAATAGACTCCGTACCCTCAACAATAGTCCCGGCATTAATATCCATGTCGTCAATCATATTTCGATATGAATCAGGATTGCCGCAAACCCTAATTGTCGGAAGAAGTTGGCTGCTTACAGAGGCTCCGATTCCAGTGGTAAAGATGAGGAGCTGGCACCCGGCTGCGGCTAAATGAGTTAAGCAATGAGAAAACAGCATTGTCCCGTCTTGAAGATAGATACCGTTTTTCTTCGGTCTCTCCAAAATCCTGTCGCTATATTCAAGCACTCCTTGAATAGGACGACTACCGGATTTATGGATTGCGCCAAGGGATTTTTCTTCAATCGTAGATAGACCCCCCTTAATATTGCCGATACACATGAACTCCACTTCAGTTCCAGGCACGGTCCATCTTTTTTGTTCTAAACTAATTGTCTTTTTAAGCTGATCAGCTACCTCCTGATTAACCGCTCTGGCTGCCAGTTCTTCTTCGCCGCCGATACATTCAATCGGTTCCGTAAAAAGTACTGTCGCCCCCAAATCGACCAATTGATCGACTGCCGCACCAACGCTGGAATTAGCGGCGATCCCGGAAGTAGCATCAGAGCCGCCGCATTTAACGCCGACGATCAATTTACCAATATCAACCGGTTCCCGTTCAGGTTGACCAAAAGCTTTTTTCATATCTTTAATGATTTTGATCCCTTTTTCAATTGTATTTCTGGTCCCTTTTTCATCTACAACTTCGATAATTTCTACCGGTTTCTTACTATCCATCAAATCGACAATCATCTCGGGCTTTACCCCTTCGCAACCAATACCGATAATAAGAACTCCCACTACATTTGGATTATTAGCCAGCCCGGTCATATTATTTATAACCTGCTCATTGCCGGCGGCGGGACAACCATGGGCTGAAGTAACTGTAATCACATCATTAAATTCCTTAGCAATAGCTTTGACTATTCCCTCCACCGCATCGCATACTCCCAGGACAAGATATAAGTTCCTGACTCCCACCTGATCGTCTTTGCGGATATAACCTCGGAATTGCATTATGTTATGCCTCCTAATTATTATTTAAATTTTTATAAATCCCTCAATCTTCGGCATGTTTATAATTAAAGTCCCATGTCTTTTACCATAATGTCGATCCTTTCCCTTGGAATATTAATTCGATTGCTTTCAATATTATGGATATGTACCGCTTCGCCTTTTTTGATTTCACAATAGCTTTTGCCAATCAAAGCGCCGTATTTATAAATATTTTCATCTTTAGAAATATTGTCGAGGGAAATCTTAAAACCAAAAGGAATAGTCTGTGTAGCCAATACTTTATCTAAAATAACTCCTTTAGGCGAAAGTATTTTAACTTCTTCACCCTGCTCAACTTTTGATAAAACCGTGGCCACATTATCTTTCTCTGCCATTTTTAATGCCTTTTTCATAATCATTCTTCCTTTCATCTAATTTTTCTATAAAACCCGGCTCCATTTCAATTTTACACATTTCAGGAGGTAAGAGGTCTGACCTTTAATTTTAAAAAAATCTTTTCATTCAACTTTATTATTATCGTTCTGAAAATTATTACTTTTCTATCATAGTCAAATATCTCCGGAACAACGTTGCCTTTAAATGTTCGTTCATTGCAAATTGCGCTTTTTCAGAATCAGCCGCAATAAGTGCTTCAAAAATTTTATAATGTTCTTCAATTCCTGTTTTCATATTAGGTGAAATTACTTTCCGGAACTGTTGGGTCACTAAAAGGTCTTCCACTGCTTCAAACATTTTTATGATTATTATATTTTTCGCCGCCAGCGCGATTTGCTTATGAAACAAGTGATCGATTTCAACGTATTCATCAATATTATTTTTACATTGTTCCATTTTAAGTAAATTATTTTTTAAGATTAAAATATCATCTTCGGTAATGCGTTTCGCGGCTAGGAATGCGGTAGTGGTTTCTATCATGATTCGGGCTTCAACAATCTCCAAGGTACTTTGCTTTTCTTGGATTAACATTGAAGCTAGCGGGCGCATAAATGACTCATTATTGGGAGTGGTGACAAAACTACCTTGACCATGCCGGACTTCAATTAAACCCAAGAGACTCAAATGTTTAATAGCCTCTCTCAAGGTAGGTCGGCTAACTCCAAATTCCTTAGCCAACTCTATTTCCGCCGGTAACTGCCGCCCTATTTCCCATTTCCCGCTTATAATCAATGACTTAATTTGATCGACGACTTGTTCCCAAATTTTTTTTCGTTTTTTCGCGTCCAAAATTTATCCTTAGTTCAAAATTTATTGGTAAGACGTCTTACCTCTGTCAGTATATCATATTCTTTAATCGAATTCAATAAAATTTAACTAACCACGAAGGCAAAATAATTTTCAACCATATCGAACAAGCCTATAACTTCATCAAAACCGCGAACGGAAATTAACCAAAATCCAAAACCTTGATTCCGACGAGATCTGAATCGGGGCCACAAACAGCCCCTCACCAGTTCATTCCCTTACCGGCTGAAGCGCTGTAATCCCTCGTTTTCAGGCTATTTTCGCCATAGCCGGAGCTGATTCGACTTTTTTATTTTTGGAAATAACTGTATGGACGAGAGCCGGACCATCTTAAGCAATTGAACCAAAAGTTTGGGAGCATGACCGTCTATGGATCCGGTATAAGTAAACCCTAATTCTGTGAAGAACATATCCGCTTTAACTTTGCGACGCAATTTTGATAAATATAATGATAATCCTCTATTTTTTAGTGGGTATAACCAATGATTCTTACTTTATCGCCTACTTTTTTGGCGATGGCCTCTTTCATAGCTGCGACATGCGGACAAGGGAACCCAATGGGATTACCTTTGGTAATACAGGAAGCTAAGGCAATTGCATCCGCTCCTCGTTCCACCATCTGCATCGCCCGGGTCACCGCTTTTTTCCCGGGGCAACCGCCGCAGGTAATTATGCCGATAAGTTCAACATCTTCGGTA
The DNA here is from genome assembly GCA_023394955.1 of Bacillota bacterium. Taxonomy (GTDB): domain Bacteria; phylum Bacillota; class UBA4882; order UBA8346; family UBA8346; genus JAAYHS01. Next base: position 18,682 of record JAEWZY010000045.1, on the reverse strand, counting down.
ATTCCTTCGAAAGCGCCTTTTTTTGCTTTGATAAATTTTAAATCCGTAGTCGCCGGACACAGATCTTCCGTCTGTAAACACCGGATTAAACCAAGTTTCATAATAAACTCCCCCTTTAGTTACGCTTTATAAGGATTTTACAACACTAACTCCGCTTCGTTTCCCCTTTTTCCCAATACCAAATTAACAACGCGCAAAATACCGCCAATCCCAGCGCAATATATTGCGTCAACACTAGACCCCTAAGGGACTGGCCGGGCTGACGCAGAAAATCCATGAAGAACCGGACCAGAGAATGAGCCAGTAATACCCGGACAAAGGCGTAACCGGGATAACAGGGCTTAACGGACCACTTCAAAGCCAACGGCAAAATAATTAACGAAGTTAATAACTCATACAACTGGCTGGGATGCGCCGGCCCGGCGGTCCCTGGAAATTTCACCCCCCAAGGCAAAGTAGTCGGCGGGCCGTACAACTCCCCATTGATGAAGTTACCCAGCCGGACGCAGATATGCCCAACCGGGAACGCCGGAGCAACGGCATCCGCCACTCGCCAATAGCCGATTCCCTCCTTTTTAGTCCAATAGTATCCGAAAACAAGCGCGGCGATAATGGCTCCATGAGATCCCATCCCACCATGATCGGTCCGGATGATCTCCCAGGGATTGGTTTGAAAAAACGCCCAATCACTGACTACGTAGGCAAGTCGCGCGCCAACAATAATGACGACAATTAATTTTAAAAACAGTCCATCGGTTTTATCGGGATCCATTCCATCGGCCCGGATGTTACGCCGGGCCAACCAATAACTGATGCCGATGGCGGCAGCCACTAACACACCATACCAAAAGACCTGAATTGATCCTAACTTGAATGCAATTGGATTCATCTTTTAGCCCCGATTCTTTATTAATTCATAAATGATACTTTTCAAAAAAAAGCCGTAATCGTGAATAATAATTATAACCAATCAACCCTAGCGAACTCAATATTCCCTTTTGGGCAGCTTGTTCTCATCCCGTCCGCTATGGCTGCCTAAATAAGCGAAATAGTCTTAACTAACCAATGTTTTAGGTCGTTTTGCGAATATCCAATATTGAATTTAATTTTATTCGCGTCCATTGGTTAACATCCAGAGCAATATATAAGTAATAAGTATGAATCAATATAATGCCTTCCTTCGCAATATGAACAGCTTACTCCAGCTCGACCAAGTCTCCAACCATCGGTGTCAGACATGATTCGCCAAATAGCTTTTTCATCTCATTAACTGCAACTTCGCCGGTACAATGTAATGGTATTACTTTTTGAACCCCAAAGTCAAATAAGGATCGAAGCGTTTTACTCAGACGCGAAGTTTCTACCCCCTCTAAATGCATCCCCCCGATTACCGCCGCTATTTTCTCCTCTGGAAACAACTCCGCCGCATAATGCAAGCAATTGATGGTTCCCGGATGACCGCATCCTAGAAAGAGATAAAGCCCCCGTTCCCCTTTGATAACTAACATCTGCTCATCGGTGATCCGATCATGGATCATTCCAGTGGGGCCTTGGGCTTTAAAATAACTTGGAACCTCCTCAAAACCGATTTTTCGAGGGATCTCCCCTGAGATTAAAATCCCGTCGCCAATCAAAACCGGCTTGGTATTAAAAACCACTTCATCTTTTCCAACTCCAAGCCGGTCGAAACTCCAAGGTATCCCCACCTCTACCGGTTCGGTTTTTTCCTCTTTAATGACGTACCGTTTTCGGAAGGCTTCAACATGAAGGTGGATTTTGACCGGAGATTGAATTTTGTTTCCCAAATCCGAAAACCCGCCGGTATGATCATAATGGCCGTGACTGAAGATGAGCCGGTCGGCATCTTTCAACCGGATCCCCATGATTCCGGCATTATGGATGAAAACCCCTGATTGACCCGTATCAAAGAGAATCCTATTCCTCCCGGACCCGATCCAGAGTGAAAGGCCATGTTCAGCCAGAAGCCCCCGCTCCCGGACCCGGTTCTCGGTTAAAACATGAAATCTAAGCATTCGCCTTGCTCCTTCTTCAAATAAATTACTTTATTATCATCCCTTTTAATAAATTTCGGGCATATGCTATTAATTTTCTAAAAAAATAATATACCTATTAAAGATATATGTCAATAAAACAACTTAAGGAAAGGACCACAACAGAGAGGAACAGGATCATTGTAACTATAACCGCTATTTGACGAAGGGCGAGTCGTTATTAGACATTCTTGGTTAACAAAATTTATAATCATAATCTTCTATATTATTTTCCGAAAGGCTAGGCTTGGGAAGAATAGTAAACCTAAAATCAAGACAATCGTAGACCCGGAGGGAATATTAAGATAAAAGGAGATGATTAATCCGGCGACGGCTGACCCTACCCCGATCCCCACCGATAGTAAAGCCATTCTAGTTAAGGATTTAGCTATTTGTTGAGCAATAGAAGCCGGAAGAACAATTAATGCCAGTACCAAAAGTTCGCCGACTGCTTGTAGAGATACCACAATGGTTAAACCCATTAGCATTGATAAGGTCAAAGAGACCAAGCCCGCTGGAATACCCGAGACCATGGCCATCTCCGGGTCAAAAGTAGCGAACTGGAACTCCTTGAAAAACATAAGAATCACCAAGACCACCAGGGCGCCCACTCCGCCCATGATCCAAAGATCGGATACGGTGACCCCCAGTAAATTACCGAATAAATATCCCATAATGTCCGGGGTATAACGCTGCAGAAGCCCGATAAAGAGCACCGCCAGGGCCATCGCCAATGAAAAAGTGACCCCAATCGCCGAATCGACCTTTAATGAAGTCCGGCAACTTAAAAATTCAATGATTAAGACCATGGCCAAAGCGAAGAACGCCGAGGTTAACAGCGGGCTCCACCCCATCAGAAACGCCAGAGCCACTCCGGCCAAACAGCCGTGAGCAATTCCCGACCCCACATAAGACATCCCCCTTAAGACTACGAAAACCCCGATCAATGAACAACAAACTCCGCTAATAATAGCCCCGATCAAGCCGGTCCTCATAAAGGAAAAGGAGAAAATCTCAATCATCGAAATCACCCGCCATAACATGAGGATGACCATGGTGGTCATAGATAAAGACCCGGTCACCATAGACGCCTCTCAAGTTTTCTTTGGTCAATACTTCCGCCGGAGAGCCAAAAGCGCAAACCGCGCCGTTCAATAAGAGAATCCTGTCGCAGAAATGGACAATTTCATTGATATCATGGGTCACCATTAAGATAGTCATTCCTTGTTCTCTATTTAGTTGCTCCAATAATTCCAAGATGCCTCGCTGGGCTGCGATATCCACCGCAGCGGTCGGCTCGTCCAGAACCAGCAGTTCCGGTTCATTAACCAAGGCCCGGGCAATCATTACTTTTTGATATTGCCCCCCGGATAGCCCGTTGATGGGCCGATCCCTTAATTCGATCATTCCCACCCGGGCCAGGCTTTGCTCGACCAATTGCTGGTGAATCGCCCGGGGCCGACGCAACCAGCCGATCTGTGAATAAAGCCCCATCATCACAACTTCCTGGACTGATGCGGGAAAATTCGCTTCACTTCTGTTTTTTTGAGGAACATAACCAATTCTTTTACGAATCTCCCGGTTTTGATGACTGGTCCCAAACAAAAAAATATCTCCCCGCAGCGGTGGCAATAGACCTAAGATTCCCTTCAGCAACGTACTTTTCCCGGAACCATTAGGCCCGATTATTCCTAAAAACTCTCCACTATTGATTCTAAAGCTAATCTCCGTCAAAGCTACAACTCCGGGGTAACCAAAAGTTACCCCGGACAACTGAAGCAATGATTTTTCATTTGCTGATTCCATCTTTTGAACTCCAACGCTTATTGTAAAGCCGCGACCAACTTTTTTACATTTTCCGTCAATGTCTCCAGATAATCACCGGTTTCATTGGTGGCCGGCCATAGCAGAACCAACTTGGCGCCGGTTTCCTTAGCCAAGTTCTCCGGCAATTTCGGATAAACTGCTTCGCCGACCACCACTTTAACTTCCTCGGCTTTAGCCATAGTGATTACTTCAGCCAAACGCCTTGGAGATACCTCTTGTTCACAAGTGGTTTCCACCGTTGCCAGATTATCCAGTCCGAAATAGCGGTGAAAATAAGGAAAAGCCGCCGAGTAACTAAGGATCCGTTTGTCGGGAACCTTAGTTAGTTCCGCTTTTAAAGCGGCGACGGTCCGATCGAGCTTCGCTAGGTAGGCCTGATAATTGCGGGTAAAAATATCTTGCTGCTCCGGAAAAGCCTTAACAAGTCCTGTTAAGATATTATTAGCCATGATTTTTACATTTTCGGGATCGCCCCAGTAATGGGGGTTACCTGATTCATGATGATGGTGATCCGCTGTGGCGTGGCCCCCTTCTCCGCCGTGTTCTTCATGGCCTTCATGCTCTTCATCTGCTTCATGGCTTTCAGATTCATCGTGTCTACCCTGTTCGTCATGGTCATCAGATTCATCCTTGATAGCGGTCACACCCTGGGAAGCGTCGATCAACAAGATTTTCCCCCCGGCATTTTTAACTAATTTATCGGCCCAAGTGTCGAATCCTAGACCGACTTTTACAAAAACAGCGGATTGGGACACATTGACTAAATCGCCGGAAGCCGGTTCGTACTCATGGTTGCAACTGGGCCCATTAATAATGCTCTCGACCGCCACTCCATCCCCGCCGATTTCTTCCACCAAATCACGGAGCAAGGGTAGGCTGACGGCCACCCGCGGTTTTGAACCGTTAAAAACACCGAGATCCGCTGGTTTAAACAGGAGCCACCCGGCTCCAACGGCAATAATTAACAATGCAACGATTAAATAATGTGTTTTTTTCATCTTAATCCCCCCATTATTTGATTACCTGCCCGTTGGATGCGCCGGGGGAGGGGCCCTCATCAAATATACAAAATGCGTTTGATTAACGACAACCGTTGAATCAATAAACGCTAGTATACCTAAAATAATATAACATAATTCAAACCATAGGGTTGCGGCTAAAATAAACCCGGTATTGATTATGGCGCACAGCCCACAATGCTGCTCAGCGCCATCCTTCGAATAATGATGAACGTGACCACAGAGTAAAACCAAAGACAGTAATAAACATAGAATAGTTATGCGCTTGATTGGTTGCTTAGTCGACATTTTCAAAAGATCCTTGAAACCCCACTTGTTTTCCCCTAGGACTAGAGTGGCCTTTAGGAGCATATGGAACATAGGGAGCATAATCCCCTTAAATAAAACTCCCGCTCCTCCACGATATACCCTGACTTGGGCTTGGGAATGTCCGGCAGTTTAATACCGGACAAACATTCGACCTTACCGCAATTGCGGCAGATAAAATGGGGATGACAGTGTCCGTGGTTGCCGCAGCCGCAGAAGGCGAACTTCCAGACCCGATCGGCGTTTTCCACCCGATGAATAATTCCGGCCTTGGTAAAGGAGTCCAAAGCCCGATAGATAGTGACCCGGTTTAATCCGGTACCCCTTAATTTGCCGGAGATCTCCTCCTGGGTCATTGGACCGGCGCTATTCATCAATAAATTAAGTAAAGCCTCCCGGCCGGGTGTATGCTTTAAACCGGCGCTATGGAGAATTTGGCCGATATCGGACATCTGCTTTCCCAACTTTCTAAATGCAATTTAGTTGCGTTTGTATTATATAATATATTCCTTTTTCTGTCAAGAATCTAATTAATTTGCAAACTTTTTTGGAGACGTGAGTTAGGAGATAGGAGCCAGGAAAAGTGAAGGCGCTTGAAAAGATGAATATTACTCTAACTGGGAGCAAGACCTTAATTGACTTAATAGTAACAAAACCCTATACTTAGAATTGAATATAAACATTCTAAAATTGGTTAAGTTTTAAGGAGAACCACGATGAACATATATGATATTGCAAAACTTGCAAATGTCTCTAAAACTACTGTATCTAGAGTTATTAACGGAAGCCCTCATGTCAGTGATAAGCTTAAGAAGAAAGTTTTGGATATTCTTAATGAATACAATTATGTTCCAAGTTCATCCGCCAGAAATTTAGCGGGGCGAACCACCAAATCTATAGCAATTATGGCTATTAATATTCTTCATACGAACTATGCCACCATTACTTATAACATCGAAAGAAAAGCGCGTTTTTTAGGATATAATGTCTATCTTTGTAACACAACAGAAAACCTTCAAGAACAGGAACATTATTTACGAATGTTCACAGATAGAAACCTGGATTGTTTAATTTTAATTGGAGATGCTTACAATAACAAAATTGTAGAAAATCTATTACCGATATTTTACTCTAAAGTGCCTATTATAACTTTTAACTGTATTTTCAAAGGAAAAAACATCTATAATGTCTATGGAAAAATGGATGAGGGTATCGAAAAAGCAATGAACTATTTACACGAATTGGGTCACCGAAAGATTGTATTCATTCGAAACTATAATTCCTCCATATCAGAGCTTAAAGTTAATATGTATTTGAAGAAAATGCAAGAATTTGGTCTTCCTGTAACTGATGATATGATATATTCCACTTTTTATGGATATGATTCCGGTATTGATGCAGTCAATTATTTCAAGGAGAATAATACGGAGTATACCGCAGTAATTGGATGCGACGATTTAACTGCTATCGGTATAATTAAAGGACTAAAAGCAATCGGAAAATCCGTACCCAAAGATGTGTCGGTCATAGGATATTTGAATTCAATTCATGCTCGCACCTCAGAACCGGAACTAACGACTATTGATAACAACATTGATGAAATTGCCAATTCTATCTGTAAAATGCTGTCTGGAGCATTGGCCAAACAAAGTATCCCATCGATAATTCACATAACCCCTTCATTGGTTATCCGAGAGAGTACAGCTTCTCCTCTTGCTTTTAAGTCCACTTCTAACCTTTAACAACAGATCTAAAGACCAATAGCAAAATGTCAAGGGCTAATCAAAAATAGAAAATTAAACTTATCCAGCTTGAAGTTTTTTCAGTTCTTCTAAAAGATTTCCTACCGCTTGTTGTTCCATCATGGACCTGGCTTCGATAGCGCTCGAACCCATATGTGGAGTTAATATTGTATTATCTAATGTCAATAATTGGCCATTATAGGGCTCTTCAACAAAACAATCCAAGGCTGCGCCTGCAATTTCCTTATTGTTTAGTACTTCATGTAGCGCCGCCTCATCTATTAGTCCTCCTCTTGCCACATTAACTAATAAAGCGGTAGGCTTCATCTGCTTTAATTGTTTTAATCCAATAATATTTTTAGTACCGCTATCTAAGGGTAAATGCAACGTAATAATATCTGATTTCGAAATTAATTCTTCAAATTTGACCATTGTGCAAATATTATGTTCTTTAACATAAGGATCATAACCTAGAACTAAACAACCAAAAGATTTTAAAAGCTTTGAGACATACGTTCCGATTCGGCCACAACCAATAACTCCTACAGTTTTACCTGAAACAAGGTTGGTCTTGGGTCCCTTCCATTCACATTTTCTAATTTTTGAATCAAGAAGAGTTATCTTCTTGATAAGCGATAATATTAATGCAAGGGTGTGTTCCGCTACGGATATTAACGGCGCGTCAGGAGTTATCCTTACTTTAATACCCAGCTCTTTAGCGGCCTCAAGATCAACCGAATCAACACCTATTCCACATCTGGATATTATCTTGAGGTTTTTAGCTTCCATCATAACATCCCGTGTTAATGGCTCAACTCCCGCTATCATTCCAATTGGTTGATATTTAATTATTAAATCTTTTACTTCCTCTTCTGTAAGCTTCCTTTTATAGGGATTATATATTACTTCTAATCCCGGTGGAAAACAATCAATACCAAAGCTTGAGGTAGTTATTAAAATATTCATTAGATATCATCCTTCAGTTTAAATAATATAAGAAAACTACAAGCAATCATTACTTACTTTTTTGATACTTGTATTCCTTTCTTAGTGTCAACACAATGGTGACAATGCTAATTACCAGGAATGTAGCTGAAATCGGCTTTGTCAAAAACGGAAGAAGAGATCCGGAAGAATACATCAATCCCCTACGCAAATTTTCTTCTAAAATTGGACCCAAGATGAAACCCAGCAAGGCCGGCGCTTGTGGATATTCGAATTTTTGCATTAAAAAACCGATCACCCCAAATATTAATACCGTCCATATATCAAAAATTCTATTGTTTGCCCCAAAGGCTCCTACAAGACAAATAGCAAAAATTATCGGTAATAGGATGCTTTTGGGAATTTTTAATAATTTGACAAACACTTTAATTCCGCCCAACATTAAAACGAGCATCATAAAGTTGGAAACCATTAAAGCGGTAAAAATCGCGCCTACTACGTCGCCTTGAGTTTTGAACATCATTGGACCTGGAGATATTCCTTGGATCATAAGCGCGCCGATTAATAAAGCAGTTACTGCATCGCCGGGAATGCCCAGCGATAAAAGGGGCACCATTGCGCCGCCTATAGAAGCGTTGTTAGCTGTTTCCGACGCAACGATTCCATCGATGATTCCGGTGCCATATCTTTTGCCGTTTTTCGAATTATTCTTGGCTACAGTATAGGCTACAATATTGGATACTCCACCACCAACACCGGGGAAAATCCCAATCGCTGTGCCTATAATGCTCGCACGAATAAAATTCCATTTTTGTCCAATCATTTCACGAAAACCAAGACCCATCGTTCCGATTTCACCATCAACACGCCCTATATTTTGTTCGTGATCTATCTTTGTTGCATTATTAAGGATCTCAGGGACGGCAAATAGACCGATTAATGCCGGCAACATGTTAAATCCGGCGCTAAGTTCTTTTATACCCATAGTAAACCTGGGCAATCCGTCGATGGGAGCCCCACCTACAAATGAGAAACACAACCCCAACATACCGCTTATTAATCCTTTGACTATTGACTTTTCTCCCATTCCGGCCATCATTGTCAAAGAGAAAAATATAACGGCAAAATAATCATACGGGGTAAATCGGATCGCAATCTTAGCAAGGGGCGGAGAGATAAAAATTAATATCAGGATACTGAATAATCCCCCTAAAAATGAAAAGATGATTCCGGTTGACAATGCTTTTCCTCCCATGCCGTTCCGCGCCATCGGATGTCCGTCAAAGGTTGTAGCCAGGGAAGCGGGGGTTCCAGGTATATTCAGTAGGATAGCCGAGATCAACCCTCCTGAAATGCCGCCTAGGTATAGGCCGATAATCAAACACATCGAAGGGATAATGTCCATGCTGAAAGTAATCGGTAGGCAAAGCGCAATCGCCATGGTAGCGCTAAGCCCAGGTATTGCTCCAAATATAATTCCAATAACGGTTCCAATAAAAATTAGAAAAACATTCTGAAAAGTCAACACGTACAAAAGACCGTCCATCATATTTTCCGCCATCGAAAAACCCTCCCGTCTAGAAAATGCTCTGTCACTTGTCGAACCACGTCGATCTTATTTTCATAATTTCATATAGGTCTAAAAATTGACATGAACGACTATCTAAATATGCCTAATGGTAACTGGATATATAAGGCCTTCGAAAATATCAGATAAATTAAGGTTGAACTTACAATACCGACTATTGCGCCAAGTAACAATTTTTTCATTTTCAGTCCCGACAATACAAACAATTGTAAAGCAATATAAATTGCAGTCATGACCGGAAAGCCCACCACATTAATAAGGGCAATGTAGATAGCAATTAACCCAAGGGTATAATAGGCTATTTTATTTGTATTACCTCGTTTCGCGCTTGCTTCATTAGTTCCACCATTCCTTTTTTCTACTTTTAAGTTTCGTATCCCGCTAACAATAAGGATTATGCTTAAAATTGCCATGATTATCGATACGACTCTTGGAGTAATGGAAGCGCCATATTTACTATCCGCAAAAGATACAATTGAATATGCGCCTACAAAAAATGCAATCGATAACAACAGAATAAAAGTGCCGGATATTACATCCATATATTTTTTCATATCAAAACCTCCTCGTACTTCATTAAGGTTGTTTTAAAATTAAATATTTATACTGTCATCGTAGACCTCTTTGGAGTAGAAGATCCCTGTTTTTTAAAACGCACTCATCCTCAGAAGATTGTTTCAATCCATGGATCATCCCTACCAGTTTTCCTTCTTCACACCAGTTAAGGTCGCTGCCATAAAGATTATCAACCAGCATCGTTTCCATGGTTTTACGAATCTGACCATACTGATCATTTTGGGAAAGATCCATCGTTTCACGGGGGTCATTTTCTAAGTCAAACAGCTGAGTACAGTTATTAACCGGACAATAAATCAGTTTATAATTTCCCCAGCGGATCATTCTTGTAGCTCTTTTATCTTCCCAGAGTTCTCCATAAACATACTCTCTATCAAATGTATTATCCAACAAAGAGATCCCTTCAACAGTGGTGGGAATAGCAACACCTGCCATATCCAACAAGGTAGGCATGACGTCTTTCAACTCCACCAGTCGGTTGTCAATACTACCTGGAGTTAATTTGTCACAGTCATTTGTAGGAATGATCATAAAGGGAATGTTAGTTGAATCCTCATAGAATGTGTTTTTCCCCCACAAACCGTGATTACCCAAGCAATCTCCATGGTCGGCTGTGAACATAATAATGGTATCGTCCAACAACCGTTGTTCTCTCAATGTTCCTATTACCGTTCTAATCTGGTGATCTAAGTGGGTACATAAAGCATAGAATGCTTTGCGCCCTATTGAAACTTTCTTATCATCATCCATAAAACCAAACATTTGTTTGTAATATTCATGAACCGCAGGCCGTTCTAATTTATCCAAATAGCACCATTCTCCGGAGTAAGGTTGATCAACCTGAATATCATTGTACATATCTAAATACTCTTTCAAGGGCGCAAGTGGTGGGTGAGGGTGATTGTAAGAGAGATACCAAAAAGCGGGACGTGTAGGATCTTTTCGAATAATCATCTCACACATCTCCCTAGTAATCCAAGTGGTAGGATGAAATTTTTCGGGTAAATGAAAGGAACGCGCTAAATAATTATTGTTGCACATACCATGCATATATTCCATACCTGCGTAGCCTTCCTTCAAAAGGAACCGTTCATAATCGTCGTGGATGAGGGAATCTTTATGTCTTCCTTCTTCCATCAAAATGACATCATCGAATCCAATCCTATCTCTTTGCGGATAAACATGAAGTTTCCCAACCGCATAGGTTTGATAACCGGCATTGGAAAAAGTCTGTGCTAAGGTTGGTAATTGAGGCATGGGGAGTTCCTCGGCAAAACTTCTATCTCCATGTGTTTTAGCGCTTACTCCTGTCATCAATTCCCTTCTGGCGGGAATACAAACCGGTGTTGAACTATATGCATTTGTAAAACGCACTCCACATCCGGACAACTCGTCCAGGGTCGGCGTTAATATTTGCGAATGTCCCGCACACCCCATTAAACTTGCCGGCCATTGATCTACAGTGATTAATAAGACATTCTTTTTTTTCATTAAGATGAAACCTCTCTCGTGGCATAGTATTTTCCAAGTATAGATAAAATGTAAAACAATATCGATGCAGTTGAAATAAGGAAAATAGTGATCATATGTCACTTTGTGTTATCGTTGTACCACAAGTAAGAAACCCGTTCCATATGATCACTGAATTTAGACATTAAGCCTGCTTAGATTGATCTTAATTTAGAATTATTGTTATGATATATTGAAATCAATGACAAATCGTTAACTTATTTCATAAGCTTGGCTATATATTTTCTAAATAGTTCTTTTGTTTCATTAATCATAGCTTCGCATTCATCATCTTTTATGAAAGAAGTTTGAACCAAATATTTTGCGAAGTCATCTTTTACTTTCTTGTTTTTAGAAACCGCTTCCATGGCTTTACTAAACTTATTTACTACCTCATCGGGAGTGTTTTTCGGGAAAGCAAAATAGAAGAATTTCGGCAGCGCAAAGTCAACACCCTGTTCGGCTAAGGTAGCAACTTTAGGTAAATTCGGGTTCCTTTCCTCTGCAATCAAACCAAGTATTTCAAAATCTCCTGATTCAACATATTCCCTAATAGAAACATACGGTGAAAAAATCACATCCGACTGTCCGGACAATAATGCCGCATGTCGGGTAGCTGCTGTGCCGGTATCAACCTTCTTCAATTCAATACCGCATAAATCATCAAGTATATAAGCTATCATATGGGCAACGGTACCTGTTTCCATACCAAAAACAATCTTCCCCGGTTGAGATTTTGCTACGCGAATCAATCCCTGCATGTTTTGGAATTTACCTTTTTTAGCTACAATTACGCTTGTATTGTCAATCAAGGGGATTGCCGCAACCTTAAAGTCTTTAAGTAAATCAAAATCCGCAACTCCCGTAATGGTTTGGGTTAACATGCCATAATGAAAAAAGAGAACCGTATAACCATCCGGGGTTGAATCTTTAACTTGTCTTGATCCGAGAACTCCGCCTGCGCCCGTCACATTTGTAACAACAAGCGGTTGTCCGATTTCATCTCTCATATATTTACCAAACAGTCTAGCATTGATATCTGTGTCTCCGCCCGATCCAGTGGGTACAATTACTTGAATTGGTTTGTTAGGATACGCATTTTTTGCCGCCCCTACAGATGAAAGATCAGAACAAGCCATTAAAACACTAACTCCCATGATCACTGTTAAAAATATGGCGATAACTTTTTTGGGTCTGATATTCATAATAGTAGTCCTCCTCTATAATTTGGTAGCGCTCCCAATCCGCTTAAATTTATTTTACCATTATTATCTTTAAATATCAACAAAAAGTTTATATTTTAGATACATTTGGCATACCTATTTATGGGATCATTGGCTAAATATTTATGGTCGCGTTCCCTATCTGTTATTAATGCGTAAAAATTACCAAGCCGAATAGCGATCCATATCCCTTCTAATAAAATGTAAACCAACTTTATAATAAAAATTAAGTTTGATTTCAAATCACCTCATTAAAGTTTCAAAAAAATTTCCAATATCTAACGGGAGTATTCTAAAAAGTAACGAATTAATGTTTTATTTATAACCCAGTATTCCGAAAAACAGTTGACCCAAACATACGTTCATGATAAACTTTACTTACCGAATATTGGAAAAAGTCGATCTATTGTATAACATAAAAGGAGCATTTATCGTGCCTACCCAACCATCCAAGATCCCGTTCCGGGAATATTATCGCCTGCTCGCCACTTACCTCCGTCCCCACCGGCGCACGGTTTTACTATTAACCGGGTGTATCTTCGGAAGCATTGGGGGCCAATTGGCTAATCCCCAGATCATGCGCTTCTTTCTGGACACCGCAACCAAGGGAGGAAGTCCTGAAATTTTACTCTGGGCTGCCATCGCCTTTATCGGCGCAGCCGTCATTCAAGGGATCTTTTCAATAGTCGCCACTTATCTCGGGGAAAATCTTGGTTGGACCGCGACAAACGCCTTGCGTAAGAATCTGCTGGCTCACTGTTTGAATCTGGATTTATCTTTTCACAAGCTCCACACCCCCGGAGAAATGATCGAACGTATCGGAGAAGATGTCAATGCTCTCGCCAACTTTTTCTCCCAATTCACCATCCGTGTGTTGGGCAATGTCCTGATTGTTTTCGGTGTTTTAGTCCTGCTCTATCGCGAACATGTCTGGGTCGGACTGACCATCACCCTTTTTGTAATAATTACTCTGGTAACAATTCAGTTCTTCCGTAGCCGGTCCTTGCCCTCTCAATGGACGGCCCGGCAAGCTTCGGCGGAACTATCGGGATATATCGAAGAACGCCTCAACGGCACCGAAGATATTAAAGCCAGCGGCGCGGTACCCCATGTAATGCGGGGTTTCTTCCAATTCTTACGAAACCGTAACGATAAACAACTCTATGCCAACAAAGTGTCCGCCCGAATCCGGATCGCAGCGGTCGGCCTTCACTATACAGGAATAATCATAGCTCTGGTACTAGGGATTATTCTCAATAAGAATGAACATAGTTCCATTGGAACCGTTTATCTTTTCATTCTCTACACCGATCTGATTTTCCGGCCGATTATGCAAATCACTCGCCAAATGGAAGATTTTCAACAAGCTGGAGCTGGTATTCAGCGGATCCAGGAACTTTATCGCCTTCATACCAATATCTCGGACGGAAACGGTTCGATACTTTCGACAGGCCCTCTGGAACTTCAATGGGAAGGGGTCGGTTTCAGTTACGCCGGGGATGATGATAAAGCATTGGACAATATCTCCTTCGGCCTCAATCCTGGTCAAACTCTGGGCTTGTTGGGACGGACCGGCAGTGGCAAAACCACCATCACCCGGCTCTTAACCAGGCTTTACGAATATGATTCCGGATCAATCCGGATTGGCGGCGTGGAGCTTAAGACGACCAAGGTGGCTAATATCCGGCAACGGATCGGTCTGGTCACCCAAGATGTTCAACTATTTCACGCTTCAGTCCGGGACAATGTGACCTTTTTCAACAACGCCGTACCGGATCAACGGATTGAGGCGGTTTTTCAAGAATTAGGGCTGTACCAATGGCTCCAATCGCTTCCTAAGGGCCTTGATACCTTACTTACCGGCGGCGGGGGACTTTCAGCCGGTGAAGCCCAACTACTGGCGCTCTCCCGGGTTTTTTTGAAAGATCCGGGCCTGGTCATTATGGATGAAGCATCTTCCCGTTTGGATCCCGCCACCGAACAGCGGATCGAAGCGGCCATGGATACACTCCTTTCCGGCAGAACCGGGATTATCGTCGCCCATCGTCTCAGTACCATTCTTAAAGTGGATAAAATCTTAATTCTTGAAAATGGCGCTATTCAAGAATACGGTGACCGGGAGCAGTTGGCCCGCGATCCGGACTCCATCTTCCGCCATCTGCTGGAGACCGGACTTGAGGAGGTGATGGCATGAAATGTTGGCAATACCTATTCTACTTAATCCGTTTTCGTCCGGGGTTGTTTTTTCTGAATACCCTGATTCTCACTGCCATTTCACTAACGGAGTTGGTTCCGGGGTTGGCGATCCGGGAAAGCCTCAACCGGCTCAGCGGCAAACCCTCCTATCAAATCGGCTTATGGTGGCTGATTGCCGCCATTGCCGGGGTAACCTTCGCCCGGATCACCTTAATGTTAAGTAATACAATTATCCACAGCTTGTTCCGGTTTGCCGGAGAATCACTGCTCCGTAAAAATCTGATTGCCCAAATTTTCCGCCATCCCGGCGCCAAATCTCTTTCCGGAACGCCCGGCGAAGCCATGAGCCGCCTGATCGGAGATATCCGGGAAGCCATGATCAACCTTGTCTGGATCAATGAATTGATCGGTTCGACGCTTTTTGCGGTGATTGGATTTTGGATCATGGCTAAAATTGACGCCCGGATCACTCTATTGATTTTAATTCCCCTCGTTGCCGTGATCGTCATTGCCAATCTGGCTTCCAAACGGGTGATCAAATACCGCCGGGCCAGCCGTCACGCCACCGGGGTCGTCACCGGAGCTATTGCCGAAATTTTTAACGCAGTCCAAGCCATCAAGGTAGCTGCCGCCCAAAGGGAAGTCACAGCTCACTTCGACCGTTTAAATGAGACCCGGCGCAAAGCGGTAGTAAAAGACCGGCTATTTAACGAGATTGAAAATTCCATATTTCAAAACGCGACCAACCTGGGTACCGGGCTGATCCTGCTCGTAGCCGGACGGGCTATCGGTTCCGGTTCGTTTACCGTCGGCGATTTTTCATTATTTGTCTTTTTTTTAAGTCGCGTTACCGATTTAACAGCCATGTTCGGAATTTTTATTGCCTATTACAAGCAGACCACCGTCTCTCTCGAACGATTACTCTCTCTGATTCATGACGCCAAACCGGAGATTATGGTTGAATATGGGCCTATTTATGACCGGGGCCCTTACCCCGAAGTGCCGCAAGTAATTAAGGGGGAATCCGACCGCCTTGTTCGTTTGGAAGTTCAGGGATTGACCTACCGTTTCCCCAATTCCAATCGGGGCATTTCCAACATTAATCTGATAATTGACAAAGGTTCGTTTACCGTCATCACCGGACGGATTGGTTCGGGAAAAACAACCTTGCTCCGAGTCTTGCTTGGCTTGCTCATCAAAGAAAACGGCACAATTTTATGGAACGGCGTCCTGGTAGCTGATCCGGGATCTTTCTTCGTCCCACCACGCTCCGCTTACACGCCTCAGGCGCCGCGGCTTTTCAGTGAAAGCCTGCGCGATAATATCCTAATGGGAATCAACGCCAGTGAACAAGAGATTGAAGCGGCAATTAAAGCAGCGGTGATGGAAGACGATGTGGCTGCCATGAAAAACGGCTTGGATACCTTGGTCGGTCCTCGCGGCGTTCGTCTCTCCGGCGGCCAGGCGCAACGGGCCGCGGCTGCCCGGATGTTCGTCCGCCGGCCGGAACTGCTTGTCTTCGACGACCTCTCTAGCGCTCTCGATGTCGATACCGAAAAAGTTCTTTGGGACCGGATCTTTGACCGGCAGGAAGCTACCTGCCTGGTGGTCTCCCATCGCCGCCCGGCCTTACGCCGCGCTGACCAAATTATCGTCCTTAAAGACGGTAAAATCGAAGCTACCGGCGGTTTAGAGGAGTTGTTGGAAACCAGTGAAGAGATGCGCCGGTTGTGGCAGGTGAGTGATGAAGAGGATGGCGAAGATTCAAAAAGCTTTACCAAAAAAGGATGAATCGGAAAAACCAGTGCCGTTATGCTTGGATGTTCCGACTGTGTTTCCGATACCTCAAGGGGTTTGACATTTAATAAAAATTCCCATATAATTAAATTGGCTAAAATAGCTAAAATGGTCGATAGCTAGGAGTCATTGCAATGATAATCAACGCAACGGACCTCAAGAATAATCTCGGTAAATACCTGCGGCTTTCCACCGGGGAAGAGATCATCATCACCTCCAACGGTAGCAAAGTAGCCAAACTCTCCGCTTACGAGGAGCCTGAGAAAGCTCCAACTGGACTGGTTCATGAAAAGGCCTTTACTTACGAAGCGACACCGCGTAAAGCTTCTTATGAAGAGTTCCTGGAGTTGTGTGAAAATAGCGATAAACGTTATGAATACATCGACGGTGAAATTTATCTCCTGGCCTCACCCAAAGTAGTCCACCAAAGACTCCTCGGCGAACTTTACATGATATTTTACAACTGGTTCCAGGGGAAAACCTGCCGTCCGATGTTCGCCCCTTTCGACATTACACTGAAACGAAACCTGGAGAATATTAACGTAGTCCAACCCGACTTGATGGTTATCTGCGACCTAGATGAAAAAACAAATGAGAAAGATTATTATATGGGAGTTCCGTCGCTAGTGGTGGAGATTATTTCTGAAAGCACCCGCAGCAAGGATTTTATCAAAAAGTTGGATTTATATATGTCTACCGGAGTTAAGGAGTACTGGATTATTAATCCCCTAAACCGGGAGGTTAGTGTTTATTTTTTTGAGGATAATAATATCAGCCAAAACGCCACTTACAAAAAGGATGAAAGTGCGATTTCTTATCATTTCACCGGTTTGGATGTAAGTTTGGCTAAGATCTTCGACATTTGAATCAATAGTCCGGTTTATATTCGACCCTTGAGACGCAGCGAACCCTAAATCGATTTCAATAACGATTCTTCATATGAACATCAACAAACTTACCGCCATCACTATCATTCCGGCGATCAAACCGTAAATGGAACGATGGGGATCGCCGTATTCCCGAGCGGTCGGCAATAATTCATCCAGGGAGATGAATACCATGATCCCGGCAACCGCGGCGAAGAGTACGCCGAAGATCACATCGTTAAAGAAGAACAGCAGGATCGTATAACCGATGATCGCCCCTAGGGGCTCGGACAAACCTGATAAAAAAGATAGGATAAACGCTTTTTTCCGGTTGCCGGTAGCATAATAGACCGGAATTGAAACCGCGATTCCTTCCGGGATATTATGGATGGCGATAGCTACGGCGATTGGGATTCCGAGGGATGGATCCTTCAAGGCCGCCGTAAAGGTGGCCAAGCCTTCCGGGAAATTATGTATTGCGATGGCCAGCGCGGTCAGGGTACCCATCCGCAGTAGTTTCCGTTGCTCAGATAGGGCTTGATCGGGATTAATCTCTTCCACTTTACGCATTTCATGCGGGTTTTCCGAGGCGGGAACCAGTTTATCAATGATTGCGATCAAAAACATTCCGGCGAAAAAAGCTCCCACATTCACCCAGGAACCGGTTACCACTCCCAAAGCGTTAACCAAAGAATCTTTAGCCTTAACAAAGATTTCAACCATTGAAACGTAGATCATTACCCCGGCTGAAAAGCCAAGGGCTACCGATAGAAATTTGGTATTGGTCCGCTTGGTGAAAAAAGCTAAGGCGCTACCGATGCCTGTGGCTAACCCGGCGAAAAGCGTTAAACCGAAAGCGATTAGGACATTATTAACGTCTGTCATTGACGCCCCTCCTTTGGCATACTAAGTATATTATTAGAGATCAAAGAAATTTTTCCTCTGCATCCGCTTTTTCTATTTTGTTTCTTCAAATACTATCATGCTTCAGATTCGAAACGCAAGTATGAATTGTATCTTTCTCTAACTTTATACTT
>JAEWZY010000024.1 GCA_023394955.1 Bacillota bacterium | reverse complement strand
GGGTCGCGACCTTTTCTTTGGTGGTTAAGGTAACAATCCCTTTCTCGTTCTTGTGATACTCCCAACCCGTCCGGGGTATCAAGCTGTAGTTCAGATTATCATTGGAAACATATAAGGCGATGGTATTGTCGCTAATCCGGTGAGTCGAATGATTTCGATCCGGTACTAACTCAATCTTCTTAACCCCCGGCGCTATGCCTCCGAAATCAATTCCGATACTGGAAGCATGGTAGTCCAACCCCATCAGTCCCGAAAGGATCGGGGTGAACTCGAAGATGCCGTTACCTAAGATATCGCCGGTTTTCAGGGCTGCCGTGCCCGGTGTCGGAGTGGTTTCCATGAAGGTTCCGGGAGTCACCGCCTTGGTCAACTGGTTGTTTTTATCATACTCGTAAAGCTTAAGTTTCCCACCGTCATTGACGGTTTTGATGTTTCCGACTTCATCATAGCTGTAGCTGGAACAAAGCAGTAAAAAAATCTTATTAAATAAAGCCGCGGTCAAAAATGCAGGATACGAAATTGAATATGTCTAATGTTATGGGGGTCACTTAAGACAACAATCCGGAGATTGACACGAAAGGAAAGAATCAAAATGATCGTTACGCGTAAGTATATCCGGAATTTGAGGGAAAAATATTTCTGGGATATCCCGGCGGACGTGGAAAAAATTATTCTTGAAAAGCTCGGCCAAGAACCCGGCCCAGCCGATGACGACCACTGTTATTCCTATACCGAACAAGATATCTTGGAACAGATACGAAAAATTATTCAACGGTAAAGGGGTCAATTTTCAGTGAAAAAAATTTGAAAAAAGGGTCAATTCTACTTGACAATCTACAGGGAACCCTTTCCCCTAGTTCAGAGAGCTTTTCCCCAATCTCGGGAACCTTTTCCCCATGATTCCGGAATGTTTTTTAGGCCGTCCTGATTCGCCCCGGTTGTTTTTCAGACCGCCCCCCTTAATTGCCAAACTCAATTTACAAAGGCGAAAAAGTCAAGGCCGCGCGTGCCTTTCGCGCGCTCCGTATAGCCTTGATTTTTTCGCCGCTGTGAATTAAAATGCCACCCTAGGGGCGGCCTCTTTCTTTACTTGCTTTTTTAATCTTTCATGGGGAGCCTTGAGGCGGACGGGTGACACGACTTTTCAGAACAACATCGGGCGGGCGGTGGTGCTCAAAGCCGACTCCAGGCCCGGCAGGCCGCCACGGACGGCGGCCAGTCACGACGACGGTGCCGGGCCGGTGAATCAAGCGGACCAGCGGACTCCCAGACTATCCGCTTTCCCGCTGGCAACATAAGTCTTTTTTATACGATGACCGGCCAATTCTTCACCTGACAAGGCTTTCCGGGCGTTGGATAAAAAAACTTATGTTGGCGACCCGCCGCCAGGATTGGCCTCGGAGGATCAGGCGACTCTCGCGCCGGCGTTTTTTCATGCTTTCTTTAGCGCGAGTGTCACCGGCAGTAGTGGCCTTCCCGGAGAACGACGCGTTTTTCCGTGGTTCTCCGTGGGCATTCAGAGACTTACTTTTCAAAGACTCCGGAGCAGAGGTGGCCTGTCGGCTCCGGCAAATGACCTGATTTCTTGAATTAGCTTCGCCGGAAGCTGGCGGCCACCGGGCAGGAGAAAAATAGACTGCGGAGGATTGGCAAGGGTTCGCCGGACGGGTAAGCCGGGCTTTCTTTTTGGCTTTAATTCGGCTGGTCGGCGTTTTTTTCCGCTTCCGCGTTCTCCGGCAGGCTGTCCGGGCTTCCTCACTTTGAACACGGATCAGCCCGGTCTGCCTGATCGGGGTGCGAATTTGACTTAATAATTGGTTTTGCTGTACAAGTTTTATGCTTTCATTTAACTCTTCTTTCTTTCTCCAATTTTATCAATCTTTCTCTTAAACTTTTGTAATGTGTGGTTATGGTCCTAATAATAGAATTTTCTCTCTCTATTTCCGCTTGTTGATGTATTGCTATCGAAAAGAGAAAGAAGATAATAAACAATAAAATGATAATAAGAAAAGGTCTCTTTTTTTTAACTGATTTATTATCCATGTTTGCTACTCCGATTATTTATTGAAACAAAACACAAGTATTAGAAACATAATGTTTAGCCCAATTTGAATTACTAGGTGCTTTTTACCAGAGATCGAACTAAGTTTAAACCTGAAAAAAAGCGCAATATTCATTCCAACTAATATTAAAAAAAATGCAAACCAATTTAAGTCTTTAATTCTTAACCCCTCCTAATTGGGGTGAATTCATTTTTTTAGTATGTTTACGATGTTTTTTCAAATTAACCCCGATTAGTATTAATCCCAAACCAATTATAGAGAATGGATAAATTACCATCAAGCCAATTAACCAACAAACGATAAATCCAGCATACATTAACAATTTACCAATTATATCACCTTGTTTTATCTTTCCCATTACATGTGCCATCTCACAAGACCAAGGCCTGGCAATAGTATAAACAAGATGTGTAAAGCTCTTGGACTTTTTCATGTAACGTACTACCGGTTTTGCCCAAGTATGGTAACCAGTTAATACAATGGGGTATTTTTGATATAACATTTCTCCAAACGCTTCATCAGCTTCATAAATGTTTTTCTCCATCAATCCCTGCCTAAACAATTCTGCACAAATTATTTTATTCTCTGTTGTACTTTCAGAATCGCCTGAAGCGCCTGTACCAGAACCTCCCGAACTAGTTGTATCTGTTGAACCCGAAGAACTTGTTGAGTCAGTCGTTCCTGAATCATTGTTATTCAGTGCGTCTAGAATAGCTTCGGTATCAAATTTATCTCCATAATTAACTCTAAATTGATCTTCAGTTTCTTCCCCTGCTTTCACGCGAGCTGCATCAATAAGCATCATTTCTTGTTCAAGTTTTTCTTGGGTATCTTTATTAATATTAACATCAGTTACGTTTCCAAAAATATCTGTTTTATATGTTATTTTACCATCATCTACAAACTGTTCAATTCTTGCTTCTGCATAGGCATATTTTTCAACAACTCCTTTTTCACTGGAAGATTCAAGGTAGCTCCCAACTACCTTATCAACTAATTGTTCGGTAATATAACTTTTATCTGTTAATGTTTCACTAATTGAAATTAGATTTAAAATGGAACCTACAATGTTAGAAAGTTCACCAATCGTATGTAATAAGCCACTATCCGATACATCACCCAAAATTGAAGTAAACTCAGTAATAGTTGACAGTAAATCAGCTGCTGCTTCTTGCTTATCTTTATTAGAAATAAATCGTTGACCTGTTGTAAATTCACTCATCTTTACTGGTATACTACCAAAACGATAAAATTGACAAATTCCTTTAAGATAATCCTCTTGTCTTGAAGTATACATATACATATAAATATCATCGCTGATTTTAGATACGTATGGTTTATGACCGGATGAATCAATAAATATAACTGGATTATTGTTCCCATACATATATAGGTTTAATGTCCTTGGATCATTTGGGTCAACCGGAATGGTATCTTCCGAGATAAACCTCCCCAAATCCGAGTCATACCACCGGGCATTGTAATAATGCAACCCGGTATCAGGATCATACTCTTTCCCGGTAAAGCTATGCAACTCCTCAAAGTCCGGATAATCCGCGTTACTCTCTTTCCCAAACTGCTTTCCAAAGGCCAGATAATCCGCGCTCCAAACCTTCTTGCCATCCTTATCGGTAACAGCCCGAACCGAACCTACATGATCGGTCACATACCAATATTTTTTAGCCTCTGAGTCGCCTATCCGCCCATCCACCCTGGCCAAATGCTTGCCCAAGGCATAGACGAAAGACTTAATCCTCCTGCTTATTATGTTCTTTTCAAAGATCGGCTCAGTGCCCTGGAAGACAAATCAATCTATTAAATAATTTGATCCGCCCTATCTAAAGTCAAAGCTTAACTTGTTAGGTTAAGCTCATTTTTTGCTTTATTTTTGCCCGGATGGACTTTTGATGCTGACAACTATTTCATTCTAGGCGACCATGATGGTTCATAACTGCTCCCTGCTATATCCAGCCTTGTCAATCCAGTGCCATCAATGTTCATTATATAAATCTTAAAATCTTGATCATCTTCGCGAACATCATGTTGAACGAAAATTATCTTTTTCCCATCCGGCGAATAAGAAGGATACCATTGTCTAAACCAATTATCTTCTGGAGTTAACTGCTTGTTTCCACTTCCATCAGCATTCATTTCAAAAATCTTATCAGCCCCTTCAACCTGCGAAGAATAGAGTATTTTTTTACCATCCGGCGACCAAACTGGTTTCCAAGAATCACCTTCATTAACTGTCACTCTTTTTATTCCACTACCATCTATATTCATAGTATAGATTTCATAATGCATATCATCATTAGTATCCCTATTCGAAGCAAAGGCTATTTTATTTCCATCTGGTGATACCGAAGGATTAACGTAATTAAAGCCGCCAAAGGTTAACTGCTTTATATTTGTGCCATCAATATTCATTGTAAAAAAATGATACTTCTCGTTTTGTTCTGAAACAAATATAATTTGTTTCCCATCGAAAGACCAAGTTGGATCCCTATCTTTTGAGTTATTATTAGTTAACCTTTTTTGATTCTTTCCATTTGAATCCATAACATAAATCTCTTCGTTACCATCCCTTTCAGATGTAAAAACAATCTTTTTCCCATCCGGGGACCATGATGGGTGGTTATTACTGCGTTGATTTTTAGTTAACTGTTTTTCACCAGTGCCGTCAGGATTGATAGTATATATGTCTCTGGCAAGTCCTTTGGTTGATACGAATAAAATTCTGTTTGTACTATCCGTATATACACATCCCGGAATCAATAATATAAAAGCTGTAATAACAAATAAACAAACCAAACAATAACTTTTCATCAAATTCACCTCTGTTCATTTTAATAGATGACAAGGCTCACTACAGTATTACTTTTAATCAATTCATTTTAGGGTCACTAAGTATAAGGTTCCTAACTGAGTATGGTTTTGAATATCTGAATCAGTCATTTGAAAATTGGATATGAACCTATCCCAATCATCCTCATATACGGTTATGCAGCCTTTTGACCAAGTCCAATCAAGACCGCCTTTATGAATCTCAATCCCATCAGCGAAAGAGATTCTACCAGGTTGATAATAATTTGGCCTTTGAGTACCAATTAATTTGCCATTATTCAATCGCAAATTATTATAAACACCATTGTGTTTACCGGCATTTAGTGTAAATACTCCATCTCTTATAGAAGGGTAGTCTCCAAACAATAACGTCGGGTCTCCATCTATCGTAACTTTTCCACTAAATTTTGACCCTTCGAAATTAACATTATTGAAAGTATCAAAAAACCCATTATTACGTATTACTATTAACATGTCATCATAGCTATGCTCATTTTTGCCCTGAAGGGTAGCCTTACCTTCTCCCCATCCCCGTAGACCAATAACTGATATATCCTCTACATATCCTGAAATTACTCCATTACCTTCTGTATCTTTAACATCATACCATGTTGTAGCAACATTTCCAGTAATTACAGTATGAATTTCCACTGAGCCACTACCGTTCTTAGAATATGTAGTAACATTAATTGAGGATAAAAGATTGCCATCACGATCAAACGTACAAGTTGTAATAGTCTCTTGTGATACTCCAGAATCAGGGTTTGCGCCATGTTTTATAGTTTCAGTAATACTGTAAGACCCGTCCGCGAATGTAGTTTTAGTGGTAATAGTATCACCTTCAGTTGTAATTATAGGATCTCCGACCACATCCAAACTCGAACTATTATCATATGTGCCCGCTCCCGCCATATCTTCAGGAGTAGCTAAATACCCGTCATAACCTTCCTCAGTGTCCCAATCAGTTTCATAACCATCCCAGAAAAGGCCGGTCGGATCAGTAAACCTCAACGGATTATTCGCCCCATACGAATACAAATTCGGATTATTCGGATCCGCCACCGGATCTTCGCTAATAAACCTCCCCAAATCCGAGTCATACCACCGGGCATTGTAATAATGCAACCCCGTATCCGGGTCGTACTCTTTCCCTGTAAAGCTATGAAGTTCTTCGAAGTCGCCGTCCTTAATGTACTGCTTCCCAAACGCCAGATAATCGGCACTCCAAACCTTTTTGCCGTCCTTATCGGTAATCGCCCTGATCGACCCCACATGATCCGTCACATACCAATACTTTTTAGCTCCCGAATCACCAATCTTTCCATCTACCCTGGCCAAATGTTTTCCAATCGCATAAATATAATTCTTAATCCGCCCATCCGATATCCGTTTTTCAAAGATCGGTTCCGTGCCCTGGAAGACAGTAAAATCTATTAAATAATTTGATTCGCCCTATCGAAAATCTGAGCTTAACTTGTTAGGTTAAGCTCTTTTTGGGGTCTATTTTTGCCCGGATGGACTGATGTTCACAGGACAACAGCCTTTAGTCACTTCTTCGACTCTCTTTTGGCTAATTCTTGAAAAGCTGGAGCAATTTCTGCGTTCTTTGCTCTCTTAACTATTTCGATAATTAACGAATCCATGTTCCTAATTCCTGCAATATTAATCATTTTAGTTTTATTTGAACTCTTAGATAATAAGCGACACATTGGAAAATCATCAAGACCATCTTTCACTACATATTCAACATATTCCCAAGTCATTACCTTATCTTTAAAAAACAGACTATGTCCAAAACTTTGTACTATTTTTTCATCATCAATTAATATTTTTGTTTGCCAAATTCCAATGAAAACAAACACTATAAAAATGGAACTAGGTATTACCCATAATAGATTTATTACATCATTATTTTTAATTAATAAATAAATTACCATTGCAAAAATTACTAATGTAACTATAATTGTTATCTTTCCAAATATGCTTTGCTGATATTCCAACATAATCACCTTCTATAATCCAAGTTTATCATAAATTTGATCCTTTACGTAATTTACCCCTATTGCTGTTACTCCTGCTGCAATTATACCAGCTGTTATTCCAACAGCCGGAGTCGCACCTGATGCAAAAAATCCTACTGTAACACCAACTGTTATCTCTACCGCTACGCCAAGACCTTCAATTCCAGCTTTTGCCCATTTTTGACCAAAAGTAAGATTTGGATCACGCCCTATTTGTAATCCAGCATAAAAACCACTTGCGTATCCTATACCTAAAGCAATCTTTGTAGCCCATCCATAAACAGGCTTACTGTAACCTGGCTTCTTAATTTCGCCGATAGTTTCTAATATATATTGGACTTCTGCTGTAATAACGGTACCAATTGCTCCTACAAACCCTCCTCCAGAACCTCTGCCGTTACCTCCGGAGTGACTGCTACCTCCATCGCTACTAGTAGATACTACATTCGAACCTTTAACAGTTGTTTGAGTATTTTCTGCTAATTGACTTGGTGATGGAGTATTGGCGTTGCCACCAGCTAATGGTGAAGAAGAGACATTACCTGTTGATCCCTGATCCCCAATATTTGTTACAACAGTTTCCGAAATAGTCATAGATATTATACCATAAGCTTCAGTTGGAACCTCGGGGGAATAGGAATTCTTGGGGCCATAAACTATTTCTACAGTTTGACTTATTGTTTGATTTCCCGTAATTACCGTTATTGTAGTTCTTTCATAGGTATAATCGCCATCTGTAATTGTAACAGTTTCAGTATTTACAATAGGACGTGAATCATTTACTCCTGGTGTTGAAATTCCTGTCGTTGCTAAATCCTCCGGAGTGGCTAAAGAATCATTTGAACTGTTTCCCGAATCTGAACTTCCTGAATCAGAACCTCCTGAGCCAGACCAGCTATAATCTCCAGGATCAGGCTGTGTATAATTCCCATCATTATACCCGCTATTCCCGCCTTGATTGTCTTCACCGTACCAACCTACATCCAATCCGGTCGGATCGATAAAATATAAGGGGTTATTGGCACAATAAGAGTAAATATTACTGTTATTAGGATCGTACTTCGGATCTTCCGATATAAAACGACCAGTTTCAGAATCATACCATCTCATACAGTAATAATAAAGGCCGGTCTCAGGGTCAAATTCCTTCCCGGTGAACCCGTGTAATTCGTCAAACTCGCCACTTTTATCATACTGCGTTCCAAAAGGCAGATAATCGCTGTTCCAAACTGTTTTACCCTGCCCATCCGTTACAGCCCTTATACTTCCAAGATGGTCTCCGTGGTAAAAATACTTCTTAGTGTTTGAATCCCCGATCGCTCCGTCAACCCTAGCTATGTAACGCCCCAAAGCGTGAATGTAATTCTTAATCTTGCCGGTATTTAAATTCTTTTCAAAGATCGGCTCTGTCCCCTGGAAGACATAATGGATAATTTCCCCGTGCGCCCTCTTAACAACCCTTAAACCTGATGGATCATACCCATACTCGGCAACAGTAGATCCGTTCCTACTTACCTCGGTAAGCCTATTCAATAGATCATATTTATATTCCCAATACTCAACGCCTTCACCGGATATTTCAGTAAAGGTTACCGTATCCCCGGATATTACAAAAGTATTCCCTTTCTTCACCATATTCCCGGCCTTATCGTAAACGAAGGCATATTTCCCGTCAGTCTTTAATCTATCGGTACTGGTATAGTACTGCGACGTAAATTCCGCCGTCTGTACCAATGT
>JAEWZY010000070.1 GCA_023394955.1 Bacillota bacterium | reverse complement strand
TTGGACAGCTTGATTAAACCCATCGGCAGTCTAGGGAAATTGGAGCGGATTGCTGTTCAAATAGCTGGAATTACCGGTAGTTTAATAAATGAATTCGCCAAGAAAAGTATGATCATCATGAGCGCTGATAATGGCATTTGGGAAGAAGGATTCAGCGCTTGTCCTCAGGAGCTTACCGCCAGTCAAACCCTGAATTTTACCCAAGGAGTTTGCGGAATTAATGTTTTAGCAAGACATGCCGGAATGGATATACGGGTTATCGACATTGGAGTTAAGTCTGATCTTATTCACCCGGAGGTTATTATTAGAAAGATTCGCAAAGGGACTTGGAATATGGCGAAAGGACCCGCAATGACCCGCGAGGAAGCTGAGCGGGCGATCGATATCGGCCTTGAAACGGTGGAGGAATTAGTCAGTCAAGGATACAGTCTTTTGGGAACCGGTGAAATGGGAATATGTAATACAAGTACTAGTAGCGCCATATTAATGGCATTTACCGGTTGCGATGCCTCTGTGGCGGTAGGCAAAGGAACGGGCTTGACTGAAGCGGGTTTTGTCCATAAAAAAGGAGCAATTGAAAGAGCTTTGGCGATCAACCGGCCTGATCCGAAAGATCCGTTGGACGTCTTGGCTAAAGTGGGCGGATTTGACATCGCCGGTTTGGTGGGCTGTTATTTAGGGGCAGCTTATTATCGGGTTCCGATAATTATCGATGGATTTATTTCGGCTAGCGCAGCATTGGTAGCTTATAAACTTAATCCTCTTACCAGAGAATATATGATTCCTTCCCATTCTTCCGCAGAGCCCGGATTTACTTTGTTAATGAATGAATTAGGAATCGATTCCTTACTATACCTGGAAATGCGGTTGGGAGAAGGAACGGGTTGCCCGTTGGCCGCTAATCTGGTAGAGGCCGCTGTCAAATTAATGACTGAAATGGCGACTTTTGATGAACTATCATTGTCGGGTGATTTTTTAGTAGATACTCTAAATTCTTGATGAGTGGATGATTTAAGATGGGTAAATTGATCTTAATCACCGGCGGGGCCCGGAGCGGGAAAAGTGTTTTTGCGGAGAGTATAGCGGTTAAATCCGGCAAAAAAGTGTTATATGTCGCGACTGCGCTTCCAACGGATGTTGAGATGCAAGCAAGAATCGACAAGCATAGACAGAGACGGCCGCAAGAATGGGATACCTTCGAAGGATATCAGGACTTGAAACGGATATTC
This sequence comes from Bacillota bacterium, assembly GCA_023394955.1. GTDB lineage: Bacteria > Bacillota > UBA4882 > UBA8346 > UBA8346 > JAAYHS01. The sequence goes on along the minus strand of JAEWZY010000070.1, from coordinate 30,593 downwards.
CATTCCGGACAAGGGAATTATGACTTAATCTTACTCGATTGCGTAACCGTAATGATCTCCAATTTGATCTATGATCTGACCGGAGCGGCGCTTGATCAGATGTCTGCGGCAGATTTGGAACTGATTGAGAAGAAGATATCGCTTGAAATTAAAGAATTTATCGATGAAGCAGTCGCGCGCCAGGTCACATTGATTATGGTTACCAACGAAGTGGGTTACGGGATCGTGCCGAACTATCCCTTAGCCCGATTCTTTCGGGATGTAGCCGGTCGGATCAATCAATTGATCGCTTTTCGCGCCAATGAAGTCTATTTGACGGTTTGCGGTTTACCTATGAAAATCAAATGAGGCTAAGATGAAATATTTTTGGTTAATGTTACAGTTTCTCACCAGGATACCAATAAAAATTGAAATATCTGTTCATGATGGTGATCTACATAACGGAATCAAGTACTTTCCTTTAATCGGTTTGATGATCGGATCTTTAAACGCATTGTTTTATCTATTGATAGCGATGGTTTGTTCAAAAAACATAGCCATTATTTTAGGATGTCTATTTGTCCTGTTGCTCACCGGCGCTTTGCATCTGGACGGCCTGGCCGATACCTGCGATGGAGTTTTTTCAGCCCGTCCCAAAGAAAAGATACTAGAGATTATGAAAGATAGTCGAATTGGAAGTAACGGCGTTATTGCGATTTTTTTTGATTTAGCCCTTAAAATTATATTATTGACCGAAATTAAGGGCTCAATCATCGTAAAAGCTTTAGTGTTGGCGCCGGTGATTTCCAAGACCGCAATGGTGTTTTTGATCCATTCGTCTCAACCTGCCCGCCAGGATGGCCTGGGGACTATGTTTATCGGAAAAAGCTCAAAAAAGGATCTGTTCATTGCCTTTGGTCTCGGCGTGTTTTTTGCATTGGGGCTATTCCCTTACCAAGCTGCAGCAATACTCGGTATCAATGTATTGGCAATGATTATCTTCCGAGGCTACATCGCAGCCAAAATCGGGGGAATGACCGGAGACACATTAGGGGCTGCCAACGAAGTGAGTGAAATAGTTACCTTGGCTACCTTGACCTTCTTCCGATAATTTGGGGCGTGCAGGAAAATTTCAGGATATAGTGGCGGAAATATGATGAAGCTCTATCTGGTAAGACATGGCGCGACGGAACTGAATAAAAAACAATTATTTCAAGGCTGGGGCGATTCCGGGTTAAGTAACGAAGGAGAAGAACAATGCCGCCGCCTGCGTGAAAAATTACCGGGGATATCTTTTGATGTTATCATTAGCAGCCCGTTACCGAGAGCGTTGCATTCGGCTCAACTTATTACCGGAATGGCGCCGGAACAGATTGTGGTTCAAGACGGCTTGCGTGAACTTAATTTCGGCAATTGGGAAGGCCGTCATTTTCAAGAAATTATGGCGGAACAACCGGAAGAATGGGCGGCTTGGCGCGAAGACTGGCAAAATTATTGCATTCCGGAAGGAGAAAGCTTTCAATTTTTTTATCACAGAGTGAAAACCGAATTTGAGAAGATTCTTAAATTGTATGATCAAAAAAACATTTTAATAATTAGCCACGGAGGGACCTTACGAGTTATAGCCGGACTATTGTTACGGATGAACCCGGAAGATTTCTGGAGATTGGCGTTTGATTGCGGGTGTTATACAATGTTTGAATTCAATCGAACGGTTCCGGTGTTAAGAAAATTTAACTTGTAGCCTGCGCAATATACGGGAGCCAGTAGCGAGGTGTAGGGATTGTTCAATAAGCGGAGCGTTAGATTGGTAACCGCTGGGTTAATAATTATCGGCCTTATTGCATATTATGCGATCCAGACGAGAACCGGCCGGCAACGGCAAGAGGCCAGGTTTTATTTAAAGTTGGAGGATTCGTATCACCGGGTAATTACGATTGATAAAATCCCGTCCCGGGTGGTATCGGCCGCTCCGAACATCACCGAGATTGTATTTGCCTTGGGAAAAGGGGAGATACTGGTCGGAAGGACCGATTATTGCGATTATCCGGCGGAAACGAGTAAAATTGATTCCATCGGAAATATTATGGCGCCCAGTCTTGAGCAGATCGTGGCCTTAAACCCGGATCTGGTGATTGCCTCGACCCATTTCCAAAAGGAGGCCGTGGAAAAGCTGGAGAATTTGGGGCTCAAAGTGGCGGTTTTAAATGCGGAAGAAAGTTTTGACGGGGTTTATCATCTGATTACGCAGGTGGGACAGGTATTAGATTCCACTGAAAAAGCCGCTGAACTGATAGGGGATATGAAACAGAAAGTAGCTGATATTGCTTTAAAAGTTAAGCATACCCCAAAGCCTGAAGTTTATTACATTGTATTTTATGGCGACGGCGGTTTTTATACAGCGGGCCAAGACACATTTATCGGGAATATGCTTAAAATGGCGGGTGGCGATAATGCGGCCGAAGATTCAAAAGGCTGGCAATATAGTATCGAAAGATTGGTTGCTCAAAATCCCGAATTTTTGATCTGTTCCAAGTTTTATCATACCAAGGATATTATCCAAAGAACGCCTGGATTTAAAGATTTGAAAGCCGTCAAAGAAGGAAGATTACTGGAGATCGATCATAACCTGCTGGATCGGCAAGGGCCAAGGTTAGCGGAGGGATTGGAAACTTTAGCCCGATTGCTGCATCCGGAAGTCTTTGTTATTCGTCAAGGAGAGTAAAATAATATTATGAATTTTATCAATCGCCGGGGCTATTATCGAAAAGTTTTTGTGGCCGGAGTCTTTTTCTTAATCTTAGCCATAGTTACCGCCACCAATCTCGGAGTCGCCAAGATATCTTGGGAACAATGCCTAATGATTATCATGAATAAGTTACCGTTCCTAAATAACCTGATATCGGTGGACAGTATCGATTATGCTTCGCGGATTATCATCTTAAATTTGAGACTGCCGCGGATCTTATTAGCGGCTTTGGTAGGCGCGGGATTAGCCGTGACAGGCGCTGCCTTTCAGGGAATCTTTAAAAACCCTCTGGCTGAGCCATATGTATTGGGGATTTCGTCAGGCGCTGCTCTGGGCGGCGCTTTAACCATGGCATTCGGAGTCGAAAATATCATATTCGGCTTTGGGATCGTCACTGTCAATGCCTTTATCGGGGCAGTCGGGACCGCTTTATTGGTATATAACATCGCCCGGGTCGGCCACCGGATTTCAACTATTACACTGTTGCTGACAGGAACAGCAGTCAATATTTTATTAACATCGTTGATTTCTTTAATTATGACTTTCAAACGGGAGCAGATCGAAAGAATCGTCATGTGGACCATGGGGAGTGTGGCTACGGCTGATTGGAATAAACTTGTGACGGTGTTGCCGGTAGCGCTTGGCGCTATGACTGTAATTAATATTTTTGCCAAAGATTTAAACATGATCTTATTAGGGGATGATACCGCTAAAAGCTTGGGAGTGGAAGTAGAAAAAGTTAAAAAGTATCTTTTGTTCACCGCCGCCCTCATTGTGGCCATGGTTGTATCCGTGAGCGGCGCAATTGGATTTGTCGGGCTGATTGTCCCCCATATGATCCGTTTGGTATTTGGTCCCGATCATCGGGTCGTAATTCCTTTTTCGGCATTGGGAGGGGCTATTCTATTGATCCTTTGCGACACGATTGCCAGAACTATCGTGCCGCCGAATGAGATCCCGGTGGGCGTCATCACTTCAATTTGCGGCGTGCCCTTCTTTTTGGCATTGATCTATCAAAACAAAAAGAAGGTGTTTTAAACGCATGAAAAGCCAAAATGCCATTAAAATAAAGGACCTGACTTTTTCCTTTGATGAAGAGCCAATCCTGAATGAGATCAATCTCACCATCGAAACGGGAAAGTTTTACGCCATCTTGGGGCCCAACGGTTCCGGCAAGACAACTTTGCTGAGGACCATCGCCAAGACATTGGATGTTAAGGAGGATAGCATCTTTATCAATGAAACAGATATCAACCGGATCGGAACGAAGAGCTTAGCTAAAAAACTGGCGGTTGTTCCCCAAAACAGCGAGATTCGGTTCGACTTTTCAGTGTTTGATCTGGTTCTGATGGGGAGAGCACCCTATCTTGCCAGGTTTGCCGTGGAAGGAGCAGAAGATCTCCGGATCGCTCAAAAAGCGATGGAACTCACCGACACCTGGAGATTGCGGGACCGAAGCATTCATACTTTAAGCGGCGGCGAGATGCAAAGAGTCATCATTGCCAGGGTGATGACCCAACAAACCGGTATCATCATCTTGGATGAGCCAGTCTCCCATCTTGATATCTATCATCAGATCGAGCTTTTAAAAGAGATCAAAGATTTGAATCAGACCGCTCGGGTTACCGTTTTGGCGGTGCTGCATGATCTAAATCTGGCGGCCGCATTCTGCGACTATCTGATCTTAATGAATCAGGGTAAGATTCATAGTTTAGGACCGCCTGAGGCGCTCTTGACAAAAGAGATCGTCAAGAAGATCTATGGGGTGGAGGTAGATATCATCAAAGCTCCCGGGAACGGAAGGCCTTATTTAATTCCCAGGCTTTCTTTGTGATTTATTGATTTTATAAATCGGTGTTAATCCGTGTCGATTTTGCCTAAAACAAGTAGATAAATTGAAGAAAAATAATCCATCTTACTATTCCATTCTTAACCCATGGATGGAATAGAGCAAAGTACCGTATTTATTTTATGGATCAGGAAAATATGTCGCAAAATCAACGCTGATCAAAAGAAACTTATTGCGATATATCCATTCGATACAGGCGCTGTTAATAACGGCTGAAAAGGGAAGCCGGGTGCAAATCCCGCGCGGCGCCGCCGCTGTAAGAGAGGAATCCTCATATGAAACCACTGGGAAACCGGGAAGGTATTTGAGGGTGATGACGCTTGAGCCAGAAGACCTGCCTGGATCGGACCACCAATTAACTCTACGAGCGATAGGGGGGTGTGGCTAATGTTATCTTTAAAACACTTTTTGAAGCCTCCTTAACTGTAATTAATCTTTGAGCCGGATTGATAGACATTTATTTTTTAGGAGGCGTTAGATTGAAGATAATCAAATTAGGTAAATTATGCAAGGTTTTTCTGCCATTGTTCATATTACTACTGACTTTTACAGCGTGGGCGGATGATTCGGGGCTCCTGGAGGAAGAAGTGGTGGTGACCGCTACCCGGACCAGCCAAAGCCAATTGGAATCGCCGGGGATGACGGAAGTGATTACCAAAGAAGAGATTCAGGACTCCGGCGCCAACACACTTAGTGAAGTTTTGACTGACGCGGGATTGACTGTTTCCAGTTACGGTGGAGCCTGTAGCAGTTCCAATATTCAAATTGACGGAAGTTCTTCGGAGCAAACACTGATTTTAATCAATGGCGTTTCGGCCAATACGAATACGCTTGGAAGTTTGGATATCAATTTATTTCCGGCCAGTGTCATCAAAAAAGTCGAGGTGGTTCACGGCCCGCTATCGGCTCTTTATGGAGCCAATGCATTAGGAGGCGTGGTTAATATCATCACCGGTTTGACCGGAACCCCTGTAACTAATATCGAATTTGGTGGGGGGACTTTTAATTCGAAATACTCAAATTCAATGATTCAACAGGAAAAATGGGGTTTTATGTTTGGGGGAGCTACGACCGATGGGCATCGGGATAATTCGGAGACGGATACAAAGTATTTTGCTTGGCAATACGATTTTCTTCAAGAAGAAAATGAATACTTAACCTTAAATCTGTTGATGATGGAAAAAAGCGGCGGTTCGCCGGGATCCCTATCATGGCTGTCGCCGCAGGCGAAACTCGACGAAGCAAACTACTCCTTTAATTTAGGCGGTAAGAATCAATGGTTGAACGGTAGTTGGGAGTATAAATTATTCCGGCAATATTCCAAGTATGATTATACGAATCCGGATACCAGTGAGTATACAACTCATGAATCGGATGATTATGGCCTGGATTTGGCCGGATTATACTTATTGGAAGAACATGAATTGCTGACAGGGATAATTTTGAAGCGTGAAGATTTTGACAGCACCATCAGCAATCATCATACTCGAAAAAGCGGCGGCCTTTTTTTCCAGGACACCTGGCATCTGGCGGAACAGTGGCGGTTAGTACCCGGAGTCCGCTGGGATACCGCTTCCGGTTATTCTTCACCGCTATCTCCCCGGGTAAACTTAGTCTATTTGCCTTCGGAGAACTTGTCTTTAAAAATTGGCTACGGAAAAGCCTTTCGGGCGCCAACTGTTAATGATCTGTATTGGGACCAACCGTCTTATGGCATGTACGGCAACAAGGACTTAAAACCGGAAAAGGCCGGGCGCTACGACTTGGTGGGAGAATGGCGGAAAGGTCCTCAAGCATTGGTGGCCAATCTTTTTCACGCGGAGGTAAAAGATGCGATTAACTGGGCGGCTATCGACCCGTCCGATCCATTATCTGATTGGACAGTAAAAAACGTTGATAAGATCGAAATTGACGGCATCACTCTCCGCTGGGAAAAGAACTGGGCCAATCGTTTTAGTTTAAAAACCGGCTACAACTATTTAGATAAAAAAGGCTGGAATGAAACAACCAGAAGTTATTCGAATCCGTTGAATTTATTTGGCAAAAATAGGATCTTTATGGATTTTGGGTTTACTATTTCGAAATTAAAACTAAACTTGAATTGGCAGCAGATTACCGATCGACAGCAGGAGACAGTGATCATGTCCAATTATGATTTGTTAAATTTCGGCGCTACCTATACATTGACTGAAAATCTACTATTTAAACTGGCGGTTTATAACGTGACTAATGAAGAATATGAGATTCAGAACGGTTATCCGATGCCGGAAAGAGAATACAAGCTGTCTGCCACTTATAGTTTTTAGGGGATTCAATGTTCAAAAAGTCTCTGATTGGTTCAGTAATCTTCCATTTATTACTTTGCGCGGGGTTGGAGTTAATTTCGAAAGACCCGGACAATCGTCGGATAGCGCAAAGACCATCTTCATTGCTCATGGTGACGCTTGATTCGGATATCCCTTCGGAAACGCCGGTTTTTTTAAAAGAGAGAGTCGCCGGAAATGATGGCCAAAGGAAAACCCTTATCCGATCGGAACAGGCGGTAGGTTTAAGCGTGGCGGAGGAAACTCCGCCCGCTGTTTTGACTGATAGTGAAAATATGGATGCCGAGATTGCCGTAACCGGATCGGGTGAAACCGAGGTTGGAGCGAAAAACTTCTTTGGCATTGAATCAAGCGGGTCGGCGGGAAATGTGACCATCGGCCCCGCCGGTAATCGGCAAAGCGAGGATTCGTTCCTTCAGGTGGATTGCCTGCCGGTTAAAATTTATGCCCCGGCCCCGAACTATCCTTTTGCAGCACGGAAGAATAACTGGGAAGGCGTTACTGTTTTAAAAGTTCTGATCCAAGCGAACGGGAGAATTGGAGCAGTAACTGTTTTAGAGTCTTCGGGTTATCAATTATTAGACAAGTCGGCTGTAAAAGCAGTCAAGAAATGGCGTTACCAGCCGGCCTTTAAAGATGGGACAGCTATTGTTTGTCAGGCTCAAGTCAGGATCAAATTTGTATTGGAGGACGAACATGCGGTGGATAATTGAAGGCGGAGTATTTATGTTTCCGTTATTACTCTGTTCCATTATAGCAGTGGCTATTATTATTGAACGGTTATTAGTCTATCGCTCAACCTTGAAGAAGCCGCTGGTTTTATGGGAATGGCCGGAGGCCGTTGTTTCCGGGCTCCGCCGCCATCTGCCGGTATTGCATACGATCATCACTATCGCGCCGATGTTAGGATTATTGGGAACGGTGACCGGCTTGATGAAATCCTTTTACCTACTGGGTAATAAAGCGGAATTCTATAATCCCCAAGAGATCAGCTTGGGGATCAGCGAAGCCTTGATCACTACGGCGGTGGGGTTGATCATAGCGGTGCTGGCGACGATTTTTTACAACTATTTTACAGCGCGGCTCGAAGAATATGTGAATGCCCACAATTCCGCCATCCAAGATCAGGTGGGCCAGTAGATGGAAAAGCAAAGATCAACGCGGCGGCCGATCAGCTTGCAACCGCTGCCTCCGGCGCGAGTGGAAATTATCAACCTGATCGATGTAATGATTACGTTGATTGCGTTCTTTTTATTAACGACTGTCTTTGCCCAGGAACAGAGCAGGTTGAAAATCATGCTTCCCCATTCTCAACAAGCGGGGTCGGCGACTGTCCATTCCCAATTAGTGCTGGAGATCGACAGTGAGTCCCGAATTTATGCCAACGGCGCAATCACTTCACCGGAGGGATTAAAAAGTCTGTTGCAACAAACACCCCCTGAAACAGTGGTGGCGCTCCGGGGCGATCAAGCGGTTACTTATCAGACACTCATTGATCTCTTGGATCTTTTAAAACAGTATCATTTTACCAAACTTAGCTTTGAGGTAAATAAAGATTGAAAATGAATCGTAAACGACTCTGTTTGCAGGGTATAATATTTTTCCCGTTGTTAACGGGGTTGTTTTTTCAAAATACCAGCCCCCTCTTTGTAATAAAGTATTAAGCGGTTAAAGAGTAGAAGATTGCTGGGTTTGAGGGAGCCATAGCCGTTACGAGCGTCTAGCATCATTCGAATTAGTTCTTAAAGACCACCGTCAGAAACATTTTAAAACGTTCCTCGGCAAAAAGGGCATGGGGTATATTGGCCGGCATCACAATCGCTTCTCCCTTTTTCAGTTGGTACTGTTGTTCACCGATGGTGATCCGGGCTTGGCCGTCGAGGATCTGGACTAGGGCGTCTCCGGTTGATGCGTGGGTGCTGATCTCCTCATTTTTATCAAATGCAAACAGAGTGAGGCTTAAATTGGGACCTTGGGATAAGGTGCGGCTTATTACCTGCCCTTCTTGATAGTCAACTAGGGAGGCGAACTCGACCTCTTGTGTATAAGGGATGTTCTTTAAAAACTTGTCACTCATTTTAATACTCCTCTCATTATTATAATTTGGGAAGCTGTTCTAATTTTAAAATGATTGTTCATAAAAAACCGTGATTCGGCTCACGATTTAAATAAAAATATTAAGACATATCATTATCAAAAGAGATCAATAATTGCGATAATGGCAATCATAGGTGTTGTTCGACCCGGACTATCAATTCTAATTCGCCTCTGAGAATAGTATATCCTGGAGGCACTCATTTATCAGGAGAGATTTTCAGGGATACTTTGGTTTTGGTTTGAGATCAAGTACTATGATTATTGATTATTAATAGATTGAATTATATACTTGAAATGACTTAATATTTATTTCAATCAGAGGTAAAACATGAGAGATGTCGTGCTTTTTCAAGAGGATTTTCAAAGTTTTAAAATCGGTGATTTTCCCTATGAACCGTTTTTGGGGGCGATGGGGGAGTATCATTACCGGCCCAAAAGTTGGTATGGCGGTCAATGGTACGATCCAACACCGATTATGGGCACCGGCGGGGTCAAAACCTGGCACATCATGGAACAGGATGGACTGAAGTTCATCGAGTATTCTTTCGCGGTCAAACCAGACCTGGACTCATTGATTATTTTAGCCACCGGTGAACCGGATTGGACCGATTACACAGTTTCTTGTCGGCTCCGGCTACTTCTTACTTCTAGCGCTGCCGGGCTCATCTTTAGATATAGCAATAGTTTATGCTATTACTGGTTTGGTTTTAATAATGGAGTCTTGGAGTTAGCGAAACGGGATCAACATAGCCGGACCGTTTTGGCAAAGATTGATTATTCATACACTCCCGACGATTTTTATGATCTTGCGGTAACTTGTTCAGGAAGTAAAATTGAATGTTTTATCGATGGAGCCAAACAGTTTGACGTGGAAGACACTACTTACCAAAAGGGCAAGATCGCCATCGGCGCCTTGGCCCCCGCCCAGTTTACCGGGATTAAAGTTGAGGCGGCGGTTGAAATTTATCAACAAATCCTGGAGCAACGTAACCGTAAAAATTTAGAGGTAGCGGCGGAACGGGTTAAGTATCCCCAACCGTTGCTATGGAAGACAATTAACCTACGGGATTTCGGTGCCGGCCGGAATATCCGTTTCGGACATCTAACCGGGACCGAAGATTGGTATATTGTAATTGCTCAATGCCAACGCCGGGTTCTTCGGGACGCTTACGCTCAGATTAGCTGTTTGACAGCCATCGATTTGAACGGTAATATCCTTTGGCAAATTGGCGAGCCCAGTCCGGAGAATGCACACTTAACAGCGGACTTGCCCTTTCAAGTGTTTGACATCGACGGCGATGGCCGAGATGAAGTAATTATCGCCAGGGATTTTAAGCTTATGATCCTGGATGGGACCGACGGTAAAGTGAAGCGCTGGACTCACACGCCCTTGAGGGAACGGAAAGATTATCCCTTCGACCGGTTGAATGTGGATTCGATCCGGCTCTGTGATTTCTCGGGCAAAGGAAGGGCTACCGATATTCTAATCAAGGACCGCTATAGCAAGCTTTGGGCTTATAATAGCGAGCTTAACCCGCTTTGGACTTACGACGCGCCGGTAAATACGGGACACTTTGCTTATACCAAGGATCTAAACGGGGATGGCCGGGAGGAGATGTTCATCGGGTATGACCTGGTCGACGCTGATGGGCGGCGCATCTGGTCTCTCCCGGTCGATACGGATCATACCGACGAGATTGTAATCGGTAAGATTGATCCGGAACGGGATGAATTAATCGCTATTGTATCCGGTTCTGAAGGATTTATGTTGGCGGATCTTCAGGGGAATATTATCGTGAAGGATATCATCGGCCATGCCCAACGGATCAGCGTTGGTAATTACCGTCCGGATCTGCCCGGATTGGAGATTTGCGTCTCAACCTATTGGGGCAATCAAGGAATCATCTATTTATACGATTGCCATGGCAAGCTTCTTTGGTCCGATGAGCCTTCCACCAACGGGAATGTAATTACCCCGGTAAATTGGACCGGGGATGGCAGGGATTTGATTTTACTAAACGCTGACATTGAACGGGGCGGTTTGATTGACGGACAAAACCGGCAAGTGGTCCGGTTCCCCGATGACAGCCACCCGGAGCTGTGTGTGGAAGTAATTGACTTAACAGGGGACATCCGGGATGAGATTGTAGTTTGGGATGAGAAGATGATTTATATTTATACTCAAGATAATATAGTTATAGACCCGTGCCGGACCGAGAAATATCCGACTTATAACGCTTCCAATTACCGAGGGGAGTATTCATATCCTGTACCCGGATGAGCTTTTGTTAATGTTTTTTCATAAATTATTAACGATTTAAGACTAATAAGTTTTGTTAAAGTTGCCGATCTAATAAGTAAGTTGATAACGTTATATGCTAGACCTGGTTTTTCGAATATGAAGTCGCTAGGTACTAGCATTATTTTTTCCCCGTTGTTGCTTTTGGTTGCCGGTTTGATAATGTTAGTCGCCGGAAACTGCTAAAATCGAGTTTCCAGAAGTTCGTTCCGGTTTCTTAGTATCAGGTTCCATTGATTGGGAAGTTAACTAAAAACCAGGGAGGGCTATGAGAATGGAAATGATGATTGCATTGGGGAAAGTAAATGAAACCGCTTCCCGTTACAAATTGGGAGACTGTACGATTATCGCCGGAACACTACATGGCGGCTGGGCAATTCAGATCGAAGGGCCTAACCGGCTGCCGACCGAGGAAGAGGTGGATCTGGCGGTAAAGATGCTTATTCCAAGGTGGGTAAGCCTGGTAACAGAGGATCTGTTATTGGATGACTTTGAAACACAGTACACAGTCTTGCTAAAGGAACGCGATACTAAAGTAATAACAGATTGAAAAAGAATAATAATTTTGATCAAACCCGGCTCTATCAGCCGGGTTTGTCAAGTTATAATAAATGTATGTATTCTTTTTGATTTTCTCTTTTCATGATATCCGGTGGTTTCAAGGTTGTCATTTTCTATCTCAATTTACTTTTTTTATTTGACACGTAATTAAATTGAGGCGCCGGCAATTTGTGGCGTAAAGCAATTCGCATTTTTATGCAGGAAAAAGATTTTTTTTAACGAATAACAAAATAACAATAAGATTCTTTTTAATATTTCATCTTTTGCTTCTGGAAAGGGGTATTATTGTGCATCGTAAAAGCTGGCATAAAGCATACGAACCCGGGATCGAACCCCATATCGAATACCCGTCCGTGAATTTATCGGAAGTACTTCATAATTCCACATCTAAATTTGGCAGTCAGACTTCCATGATTTATTTGGAAACGGAATGGACTTATCAAGAACTTAACGATCTGGTATCCAGGATGGCGAATCTGTTAATTGCATTAGGGGTTAAATCCGGTGACCGGGTAGGGATCCAATTACTCAACTCACCTCAATTCGTCCTTGCCTTTTTTGGAATTTTACGCGCCGGAGCCATTGTGGTTCCGATTAATCCTCATTTCACCGGGGATGATCTGGGTTATATCATAAAAAACAGCGGTATGAAGATGATTGTTACCGGTGTTGAAAACCTGCCGGTATTGGCCAAAATCAATATCGAAGATTTACAAGTTATTGTCACCGATATTCGGGTTCCTTTCAAAGAAAATTGCGGGTTTGAAGCGCCGGATGATGTTATCAAGCTTGAAAACGAATTGTTTAAACACTCCACCACAGATCCGCAAGTAAAGATAAGCCCGGACGGGATCGCTTGTTTACAGTACACCGGGGGGACGACTGGGATTTATAAAGGCGCCATGCTCACCCATGGCAATCTAGTAGTAAACGCTACTCAATTCCGTTATTGGTTTAAAAATGTCTATCAGGACGGGCAAGGGAAATTTGTTTGTGTGATTCCGATGTTTCATATCTACGCCTTGAGTACCACCATGAACCATGCCATACTGAGCGGTTCTTCGATTTTGATCCTCTCCAAATTCGATATCAACGAATTAATGCGTTCCATCGAAAAATATAAGCCCAACCTTTTCATGGGTGTTCCGGCTATGTACGGCGCTATAGCAATGCGTGAGGGTCATAATTATGATTTGAGTTCGATTGAGGCTTGCATGTGCGGTTCCGCTCCGATCTCCGTGGCGATCCATGAAAAATTCGAACAAATTACCGGAGGTAAGTTGCGGGAAGGATACGGCCTTTCAGAGTGTTCGCCGGCAGTGGCCTTGACCCCGATTTATGGACAAGTTAAGTACGGCAGCACCGGTGTGCCGATTCCGGATACGGACGTTAAAATCGTGGATCCCCAAACCGGAATGGAGATTACCAAGCCGGGGATTGTGGGAGAGATTGTAGTGAAAGGGCCCCAAGTGATGAAAGGTTACTGGGAACAACCCGAAGAAACCGCTTTGGTATTGAGGGATGGGTGGTTGCGTACCGGAGACTTAGGTAGTATTGATGAAGACGGTTATGTATTCATCGCCGATCGTTTGAAGGATATGATTATCATGGGGGGTGAAAAGATTTATCCCCGGGAGATTGAGGATTTGTTATACACTCATCCGGCTGTCAAAGAAGTAGCGGTGATCGGGGTCCCCCATGCCCTCCGGGGTGAAGTTCCCCAGGCATATGTGGTTTTAAAGGAGATCGCCGCAGCCTCGGAAAAGGAACTGCGTCAATACTGCGCCGAACATCTTTCCAAATATAAGGTTCCTCATAAAATCGAGCTCGTGGACGAGTTGCCGCGGAGTTCGGTGGGGAAGGTTTTACGACGGTTGTTACGGGATAAGGTTGCAGCAAGCTGATATATATAGGCCGGTCACATGACCGGCCTTTTTGTTGTTCGATTAGTTTTATTTCTTTAAGATTGATATTGGATTATACAATAATCTCCTTAAAGGTCTTAATTTTTGAAAATCGATCCCAAAGGCTTCTATTGACAATTAAAAAGCAAAATGTTAAACTTTTATTAAAGCGTAAGCTTGAGAGATTAGTACTTAGGGCATAGGCATATAGGCATATAGGTTAGGAAGTCTTGGATTGGCATGTTCTCAATTTGGACTTTATTTAATCTTAAAAGGAGTTAATATAGATAAACTTGTACGGACAGGATTGGGTAATCAATCAATTGTATGAGTTAACGCTTCAAGCTTAAGCTTTATAAAAAACGCTCCATTAACCTGTACGGACATCTCCGATCTTAAAAACGAATACATTTTTCCAAATAATACAAGTAAAAGGAAAAGATAAGACTAAATAGAACAATTATACGTATAATTTTTGTTTGGGCCGACGGTTGTTTAAAAATCTCGATAAGTAGCAACAGCGAATTTTAATGATATTTATAAGAATAAGTGTGTTTTAACTATAGTTAGAGCGATGAATAATGTGTTTTAGCTATAGTTTTAGCATAAAAAATCAAGAGGGGGAGATTTAATGAGAAGGGTATTGACTCTTGTAGTCGTACTAGCGCTGGTTTTCACAATCATGGGTTGCGGCAAAAAAGATGACGGTAATTATGTGGGAATTTCAATGCCTACTCAGTCATCGGAGCGTTGGATTAAAGACGGCGGGACAATGAAAGAAATCCTTGAAAAGAAAGGATACAAAGTCGATTTACAGTATGCGGAAGATGATATTCCGACTCAGAAAGCACAGATTGAAAACATGATCTCCAAAGGGGCTAAAGTTCTTGTTATTGCCGCTATCGACGGCTCCACTCTTTCGGAAACACTTACCCAAGCCGCTGAAGACGGTGTGAAAGTCATCTCCTACGACCGTTTGTTGGTCAATACCGACGCCGTTTCCTATTATGCTACTTTTGACAATCGAAAAGTCGGTCAATTGCAGGCCCAATCATTAGTAGAAGGTTTGGAAAAACAAAAAGGAAATGGTCCGTATAATGTTGAGTTATTTGCCGGTTCGCCCGACGATACCAACTCCTATTATTTCTATCAAGGCGCTATGGATGTCCTGAAACCATTGATGGATAAGGGCACAATTAAGGTTCTCTCCGGACAAACTACCCAGGATAGGATCGGCACCTTACGTTGGGACGGAGCCGTAGCCCAAGCGCGGATGGATGCTATCTTAGCCGCTAATTATACTTCCGGAAAAGTGCTTCATGGAGTATTATCACCCTATGATGGCATTTCCAGAGGAATTTTGTCGGCGCTTATCTCTTTCGGTTACGTTCCCGGTAAAGATTTGCCGATTGTTACCGGACAAGACGCCGAAGCTGCTTCGATTAAATTGATCGTAGCCGGACAACAATATTCGACGATCCTGAAAGACACCAGGGATCTGGCAGAAGTCGCTTCCGATATGGTTGACGCAGTATTAAGCGATACCGAACCGGAAATTAACGATACCGAAACTTATAACAACAATGTTAAAATCGTTCCTTCCTACTTGTTGGCGCCTTATATTGTTACAGCCGAAAACTATCAAGAATTAGTTATTGATTCAGGTTACTTGACGGAAGATGACATTAAATAGAAGGATTTCTTAATTTCAATATCAATCGGTTAGTAAGCTTTTGTTTCTAACCGATTGATATTATTATTTAATCGTCCATATTGACCATATTGACCTTCTATGCGTTAAATGAAATCTAAACCATGGATAGATTTCCCTATAAATGAAACTGGCTGATAAATTTTTCCGTCCTGACCTTAGGGGGTAGTCTTTTGAATTATTTTTGGTGTAGTCAAGATGTACAAATAGCAATGTCAGTTATCTAGCTTAGGCCTTTATTACCGCATGAAATGAAGAAAATTGACGACTGAATTCCAGAGTATAAATTATGATTGCGGTTAATCGAATTTAAGATATTTTCTCCGTTTTATGACAAGAAAATATGTTGATCTAAAAATAAATTCAACATATATGCATTAATAAAGGGGATCTAAAATGGAACAATATATATTGGAAATGAAAAATATTACTAAAACATTTCCCGGAGTTAAAGCTCTGAAAAACGTGAATTTAAAGATTAAACCAAAACAAATTCACGCTTTGGTTGGCGAGAATGGGGCTGGTAAATCCACTTTAATGAATATATTGAGCGGTGTGTATCCCTATGGAGCATATGACGGGGATATTATCGTAAATGGTGAAACATGTCAGTTTAAGGATATTAGAGAAAGCGAAGCTAAGGGAATCGCCATTATCCATCAGGAACTGGCGTTAATCCCTTCTTTGTCAATTGCCGAAAATGTTTTTATCGGTAACGAACAGACCGATAATGGGTTTACTATCAATTGGAACAAAACTAGATTAAAAACCATTGAAATCTTAAAGAAAGTTGGCTTAGATATTAATATCGATACCCGAGTCAAAGATTTGGGCATGGGCAAGCAGCAGCTGGTTGAGATTTGTAAAGCATTATCAAAGAATGTTAGAATCTTAATTTTGGATGAACCTACCGCGGCTTTAAACGATGAAGACTCCAATCATCTTTTAAATTTAATATTAGATTTAAAAGAACAAGGAATTACCTGTATTATTATTTCCCACAAATTGCAAGAAGTCATCAAAGTTGCGGATGAAATAACAGTAATTAGGGATGGGGCAACTATTGAGACCCTTGTTAAAGGAGAAGATCAGATTACGGAAGATCGGATTATCAAGGGAATGGTAGGACGGGAATTAAAAGACCGTTTCCCCAAACGTAACCATCAAATTGGCGATATCCGTTTCGAAGTTGAAAATTGGGATGTTTATGATCCGATCGATGAATCAAGGCAAATTATCAAAGATGTCAGTATGAATGTTAGAAAAGGTGAAGTTGTCGGAATTGCGGGTTTAATGGGCGCTGGAAGAACTGAACTAGCGATGAGCATCTTTGGCAAAGCTTATGGCAGAAAAATATCCGGGGTCTTAAAAAAAGATGGCGTAAATTTAGAATTAGATTGTGTCAGCGATGCGATTAAGAACAAAATAACCTATTCTACGGAAGACAGAAAAACAGCAGGTCTGATCCAATCGTTTGATATTAAAAGAAATGTTACCATTTCTTCACTCTCGAAAATAGCCAGACATAATGTGATCAATGAAAATATGGAGATTCAAGTTGGGGAAGATTACCGTGAAAAATTGAGAATCAAATCATCGAGTATTTTGCAACCGGCAGGCAATCTGTCGGGCGGGAATCAACAGAAAGTCGTCTTTAGCAAGTGTATCTTCGCGGACCCCGATATCTTATTTTTGGATGAACCAACCCGCGGGATTGATGTTGGAGCTAAATATGAAATTTATTCGATCATTAACGAACTTGCGGAAACAGGAAAATCAATTGTTATGATCTCTTCGGAATTACCGGAACTGCTTGGGATGTGCGATCGAATCTATGTGATGAATGAAGGAAGAATCATTGGCGAGTTTTTAAATGAGGAAGCCTCTCAGGAGAATATTATGCAGTGTATTATGCAAAGCAATAAGGAGGTAATATCGGAATGAAACCAAACAACGCGCTAAAGGATAATCTTGGGGGCGGGTTAAAGCTGGGCAATATACTCAAGGGCAACCTCCGTCAATATGTAATGGTGATAGCACTGGTCTTGGTTATTATCTTCTTTCAGATTGTAACTGAGGGGATTCTATTAAAGCCGTTGAATATTTCCAACTTAATCTCACAAAACAGCTATGTTTTAATATTAGCCATCGGAATGCTTTTGTGTATCTTGATATGCGGCAATATCGACCTATCAGTCGGCTCAGTAGCCGGGTTTGTAGGAGCTGTTTCCGCGGTTTTAATTTTAAAAATGGACATGCCGGTAAGTTTAGCCATTTTAGTCTCCTTGTTTATCGGGTTTTTAATCGGTAGTTTCCATGGGTTTTTCATTGCTTATATGGGTGTTCCGGCTTTTATCGCAACTTTAGGGGGCATGCTCATTTTTAGAGGTTTGACAATGGTTACTTTACAAGGCACAAGCCTAGCGCCAATGCCGGGGAGTTATAATTTTCTAGCCGCCGGCTTCGTGCCCGATATCGCTAATTTTGCCGGAATCAATCTCTTGGCGGTGTTAATCGGGATAGTTGCCTCAGTTATGTTTATCATCAGTCAAACGATTGAAAGATCGAATAAAAAGAAATACCAATTCGAAGTTTCACCTAAAGGAGTATTTGTCGCAAAATTAATAGCGATAGTATGCGTGATTAACGCTTTCACCTATGCCTTAGCTGTATATAAAGGTATTCCTATGGTTCTAATCATAGTTACCGGATTAGTTATTATCTATTCGTTCATCACTAATCGGACCGTCGTGGGGCGGCATATTTACGCTTACGGAGGCAACCCGAAAGCTGCTGCCCTTTCCGGCGTAAAAACCAAGCAGATTTTGTTTTGGGTCTATGTTAACATGGGAGTCCTAGCTGCGTTAGCAGGAATTATTTTTACCGGCAGACTCAATTCGGCAACGCCTAAAGCAGGGGTGAACTTTGAGCTGGATGCGATTGGCGCTTGTTTCATCGGTGGCGCTTCCACCGGTGGCGGGGTCGGCACCGTTGTGGGAGCCATTGTCGGCGGCCTGTTAATGGGGGTTTTGAACAATGGGATGTCGATTTTAGGGGTCAGTATCGATTGGCAACAAGCGATTAAGGGGTTTGTGTTATTAGCGGCGGTAGCCTTTGATGTATACTCCAAATCAAAAGCTAAAGCCTGAAGGCTGAAGGAATATTGGATAGAAAGCAGATGGTCTTATTCCATCTGCTTTTTTAGATAACTATATTTAGATAACTATATGAGATGAAAATATAATTTCTTGCTGTGTGTTGATTTGTAATGGATAAAAATTTATGTGTACGCTACGTGTACATCCTTGCTTTATTCGGAAACCGGAGATTAGAGGTTAATATCTTATTTTTCCACTAATTCAACGATTCCTACACTATTTTTATACAAGAAAACGACTTTTTTGTTTCCAATTGCGGGCGCTTCAAGAGCTTCCGCGATTATGATGTAACCTTGTTTCTTCAGTTTGGTGATTTGTTCAATTAGAATAGGGGTTTCATAGCAAATATGATATGGTGAGCTACCGGTTTTTCTAAGTGTATTATTCACCGGCGAGCTATCATTTAATGGGGAAACTAGTTCGATAAGATGGTTACCGTTTTTTAAAAATTGAATTTTAATGTTTCTTTTCTGATCAACGCATACTTCACCTTTCAACTCATAGCCAAGCCAAATAAAATCATTCATTGCAATATCGATATCGGCAACTAAATAACCCACATGATGAATTTTCATTTATGGTTCTCCTTGATCTGTTATTTTTCAAATTCAACAAATAGTTAGTTTGCTTTATTTATTCCACAAATTAAAAAGAGCAATCGGGTTCCGGCGGCAAAAAGCAGCAAACCTTTTTATAAAATTATTAATAGTTGAAAAATATAAAAAGTTAAAAATTAATTTTTGCATTTAAATACAATAATCAATTTAATAATAGTTATTAAAATGATTGACAAATAAGAGTCGGAAGTTTAAAATGCCAGAGAAGGTTATTATCAGGTAAATGGTACATACAACTATCGCACTTGTTAGATTCTATCATATTCGAGCGAAACATTCACGTAAATTTTAAAACTATTAATGACGAGTATCCGGATTGAATTAATTGTGAAACAATGAAAATTATGGTATTCTGGTTATGTAGTCATAGTTTTCTTCTGAAAAGATTAACGAGGAAATTATCCAATTGCCAAATGTTGTTGAACAATCATTTGATTTTAATATTAATCGATAATTAGGTAAGTGTTCACGTTTTTGATGGCTTTTTATATCAAAAAGGAGGAAATAGCGCATGGCGTCTTCAAATATAATTTCCGAACTGCTTGATTCTAATTTTCAGATAACCAGAGCGCTTATTAGTAGTGATAATTTGACAGAAGCCCGTCAAAATTTATTTACTTACTTAAATAATTGTGAAGCGGAAGTATTAAAAGCAGATTGCAAGCTCCATCCGTTGGAAAAGAAGAACGTTCGGGATTGCATAAATGTCTTTAAGAACATTATCTCCGAGAGTAACGAAGAAAAATCCAATCATAGTTGTTTAAACACATTATGGAAGTTAGCGACCGAACATGGGTCCGAAAAGGAATGGCCCGGCATTTCAGACGCTTTCCTAATGGAAATGATTCACCTGTTTAAAGGAGTGATCGGTCTTTCGGAAATCTACTCAAAATCGGGAATTTGTAAACGGGAAATACCCGCTTTCATTAATATGGAAGGCTTAGATGCCGCTATCAGCAGATCGGAGCTCTTAAATGAAAAAGCCGGGCAATATCTGGCTTTTATTAGAAAAAACAATTACAAAAGCGGCTTGGAACCCGAAGTGATTCAAGCTAGGGAACTGAATAAAAAAGCGGTTCTCGATTTATTGGACGGCACGGAAGAAGACTGGCATGATTATCGTTGGCAAATGAAGCAGTGTTTTAATAATCCGGAGCAAATCGGTAAAATCATTGATTTAACCGCAACCGAAAAGGCTTGTATTAGTGATGCTGTTAGAAACAAGGTTCCTTTCGGGATTACCCCTTTTTACCTGTCGTTAATGGAACGCAAACAGGATGCTTTAGGAGAGGATCGAAGTATAAGAACTCATGTGATCCCGAGCAGGAATTACTTGGATCGAATAATTGAACAAGGATCTAATAAAAGGGAAGCCCTGGATTTCATGCGTGAAACCGATACCTCTCCGGTTGAACTGATTACCAGAAGGTATCCGATGATCGCCATCATTAAACCATTTTGTTGGTGCCCGCAAATATGCGTTTACTGCCAAAGAAATTGGGAATTGTCGGACACTGATTGCAATGAGGCTGTTTCTTCAGAAGAAAAGCTAAAAGAAGCTTTCGCTTGGTTTCGAAATAATCCTGAAGTTAACGAAGTCCTGATCACCGGGGGTGATCCGCTTTCTTTGAAGAATGAAGAAATTGAATATCTGCTGCAAACATTCTCCAAGATGGAGCATATCAAGAGAATCCGGATTGGAACAAGGACGTTAGTCACCATGCCGATGCGGTTCGATGGTGATCTGTTAAGGATTCTGCAAAAGTATCATCGTCCTCCATATCAAATCTTATCCATCGTGACCCATGTCCAACATGCTTATGAAATTTCCAGAGAAATGGCGGAAATGGCCGGCAAAATTAAATTGTTGGGAATCGATATCTATAACCAACAAGTGTTTACAATGCAAAACTGTAGAAAGTTCGAGACTTGCTTTTTGCGGGAAAATCTTAAAGCCATCGGGATAATACCATATTACTTGTTTAATTTGAAAGATAAAGATGAAACCATGGACTTTAAGGTTCCTCTCGCCCGTTTGCTACAGGAACAAAAGGAAGAAGCCCGTTTGTTACCTGGTATGGTTAGAACGGACAAACCGGTTTTTAACTTGCCGACATTAGGCAAGAATAATTTGAATTCATGGCAGGACCATGACCTGATTATGATTCACGATGACGGCAGTAGGGTTTACGAGTTTTATCCCTGGGAAAAGTACATGGCTCCCGTGAATACGTTTTTATTTAGGGATGAACCGATCTATGATTTTTTGAAAAAAATTGAGGATTTAGGTGAAAACCTCGAGGATTACCGGACGATTTGGTATTATTTTTAGCCGGAAATTCCGTGAACAAATATAAAACTAAGAAATGGGGGTTTATGAATGGCTAGTTGTATTCAAAAGATTGATCATATTATTACCGCGACTTTTACCGCTGAGCCAATCAAAAATTCATTAGAATTTTGGATGAGTAAATTTGGTTTTGATATCTCTTTAAAATTTGAAAACCAGATTTTTAAACAGTTATTGGATCCTGTCAGTCCCGTTCGGAACAACAATGGAATAAATACCATTTTAATCAGGTTTGACGACTGGCTTAAAGTTGAAGACGGTTTTGAAACTGATTTCAATATGGATTCTTTGGCCCAGGTTAAAATCAAAAAAAACATTGAAGATTTTCTGGAGGCTTTAAAAACTGTTTTGGAGTACAATTCAGCTACTTATATTGTGGTGATTTGTCCGCCGGCGTTAAATGTCGAATCGGAGATCAATTATCAAGAGATTGAACAGATGTTATCCGAAAGGCTTCAAGGGCTTAATGGAATCCATTCAATCACTTCCTCGGAAATCTTCGATTTATATCCGGTTGAAAACTATTACGATCACCTTTCGGATAAAATGGGGTTGATACCGTACCGGCAGATTTTTTACGATTGTCTAGGCGCGGTAATAGCCAGAAAAATTGTATCTATCAAAGGGTTACCGTATAAAGTAATCGCCCTGGATTGTGATCAGACTTTATGGAAAGGCGTTTGTAGTGAAGATGGCGTTGACGGTATCAAGGTCGATTCATCCCGCCGCCAATTACAAGAGTTTGTGTTAAAACAATCCGAAGCGGGAATGCTTTTATGCCTTTGCAGTAAGAACAATGAAAAAGATGTGTTGGATGTTTTAAAGGATTCACAAGAGATGTTGATCAAGAAGGAGCATATTGTCGCTCACCGGATCAATTGGGAAGATAAATCGGTAAACCTAAAATCCCTGGCGGAAGAGTTACAACTCGGGCTGGACAGTTTCATATTTATCGACGATAACCCTATGGAATGCATGGAGGTGAAGACACATTGTCCTCAAGTTCTCACCTTATGCCTACCGGAAAACGATGAAGAGATTCCGCTTTTTTTCAAGAGCAACTGGGCTTTTGACCGTATAAAAACCACAGCGGTAGATCAAAAACGCACCGAACTATATAAACAAAATATCCAACGGAACGCTTTTGAAGAAAAAACCATGTCTTACCAAGATTTTTTGAATGGGTTGGAGCTTAAAGTAGTTATCTCGGAAATGAAAAACGATGAGATCGCCAGAGCCGCCCAGCTGACCCAGAGGGTAAATCAGTTTAATTTCACCACAATCCGGCGTACCGAAACTGATTTGCAAAAGTTAAGCAAAGAACCTAAAGTAACTTTGCATACCGTGAAGGCAAGCGACCGTTTTGGAGATTATGGCTTAGTGGGTTTAATGATCGGTTACGAAGAAGAATCCCAATTAAAAATCGACTCTTTTCTTCTTAGCTGTCGGGCGTTGGGTAAGGGATTGGAATATCAAATGTTGGCGCAACTAGGCGAACTAGCGGAGACTAAAGGGCTCTCGCAGGTTGAGGTTGTTTTGACACCTAACTTCAAAAATATTCCGGCGCAACAGTTTTTAAGCCAAATTGGCGCTGAATATCTTCGAAATTATCCAACTCATCAATCATATTATTTCCCGGTCGAATTTTTAAGAAAGCTTGCTTTTGAGGATTATCTTCAAGAGGAGAACAGTAATGCTCAGCAATCCAGCGCAGCTGTGATGGAAACCGGCAATAGTTTTGATTGGTCAGTGGTAGATGTTTTTGAAGATATTGTTAAAAATTTTAATACACCTGTTAAAATACATACCAAAATTAATAGTCACAGACAAGATACCGTTAGTAACAGAGCTGAATATATAGGTCCAAGCAACGAGATTGAAGCAAAAATAGTAAAAATGTGGGAAGAAGTATTAGACCTTGAACAAATTGGAGTCGAAGATATCTTCTTTGATCTTGGCGGAGAGTCGATTAAGGCCATTCAAATTCTCTCCCGGATCAGAGAAGAATTTGAAGTTGATATATCAATGACAGTATTATTTGAAGGAGCTCTCACAGTCGCCGGGTTAGCGGTGGCGGTTGAGGAAAGTTTGCTTAGCGGTCTTGATGAGGATTTAATAGCTGAAGAACTAAAAGCAATTGAAAATCTATCCGACGAAGAAATTGAAGAATTGCTTAGAGCGGAAAACCGGTGAGGCACAGCGGATGAAGATACTATTAGCCCAGAATGCGTCATATTATCCAGCTTTGGGAGGGGCCAATAAATCAAACCGGACTCTTCTAGAAGCATTAAGCGGCAAAGGCCATGATTGCAGGGTGGTTGTCACAATGTTGCCGGATAATGAGTTGGAACTAAATTCAGATCAGCTTAGGGAGATCGAGTTAAAGACGGTAAATTCCGAAACGGCGATCTTTAACTATCACGGGGTAAACGTTCATGCCGTAAAGGTACGCGCCGTAATGGACACCGCTAAGTTGAAAGAGTATCTTATCCGGCAGATTAAAGAGTTTGAACCTACTTGGGTCTTAATATCCACTGAGGACGCGGGGCATGTGTTGTTGGAAGCGGCCTTAAAGAATGTTCCTTCCCGTGTGGTTTACTTGGCTCGAACCACAATCTGGTTGCCTTTTGGGCCGGATTGTTTTTTGGAGGCGCCTTCCAAAACGGAATTACTGCGTAAAGCGGCGGCAATAATTGCGGTCGGAGATTACTTGAAAGATTATATCTGGAAATGGGCAAACCTCAAAGCGGATGTGCTTCCCATTTCATTGTTTGGCGACGGTCCGTATCCGAAATATGAAAATTTTGATACCGGTTATGTCACCATGATTAATCCATGCGCCTATAAGGGAATAGCCATTTTTTTAGCTTTAGCGGATGCCTTCCCGGAAATCCAATTTGCCGCTGTCCCCACTTGGGGCACTACTACAGAGGACATAAATGCGTTAAAGGCCTATAATAACGTGACACTTATTGAACCGGTGGACGATATTAATGAGATTTTCAGTAAAACCCGAATCATGCTTGTTCCATCTTTGTGGGCCGAGGCTAAGTCTAGAACGATCGTGGAAGCGATGTTGCGGGGAATTCCGGTTTTGGCAAGCAACGTAGGTGGAAATCCCGAAGCAAAGTTGGGGGTTGAATATGTTGTACCGGTAAACCCGATTCAAGGATATAAGCTTACCTGTGATGAGCGAAGTTTACCGGTGTCGGAAATTCCAAAACAGGATATTACGCCTTGGCGGGAGGCGTTAGGACGTTTGCTGAATGAACGGGAGCATTATCTGGATATCGCGGCAAGATCCCGGGAAGCCGCTTTGAATTATCTCGAAAACAGAGGCGGTTGTGAGCGGGTGGAAGAGTATTTATTAAACTTGACTAATAAAACTGATCAGTTGGAACTATCAGGTGATAACCTCCCTCAAGGAAATGAATTTGAAAAGATCAAATCACAATTGACTCCAGCTCAAAAAAGGCTATTGGTTTTAAAATTGAACCAAAAGAATAATAAGAGGTATCCTAATGAATAATGAATTAGAAAACATCTCCAGAAAAATGAGCGGTCTTTCCGCTAAACAAAAAACTTTACTGGCTTTGCGCATGAAAAAACAGCATCCCCATGAAGAGGCCGGTGGTATGAAGATTATACCCCTTGAGCGCGTCAATCAAGACCGGTTCATCGTGTCATACAGCCAAAAACGTTTTTGGTTTCTGGATCAATGGCATTCCAATAAGGCTGCCAATAATACCAATCTTGTCTCCAAACTGGTTGGCAAGTTAAACATAGCCGCATTACAACAGACCTTTAATGAGATTTTAAAAAGACATGAAATACTGCAAATGATCTACCAAAATATTGATGATGAAGTGTATTGTCAGCGACATCCCCAACCAGTTCTCAATATTAGGTCCAAGACAATTAGGGTTTTTACCAAAAAGCAGAAACTGAAAGCGGTTGAAGATTTTATCATCGCCGAGATACATAAACCATTTGACTTGGCCAATGATTTGCCGCTACGGGTGACTTTATTAAAGGCGCCTTCAAATGAATACTATTTAATAATCGTCATTCATCATATCGTATCGGATATGTGGTCGTTACGGTTGGTCAAAAAGGAAATCGAGACTCTTTATAACGCTTTCGTAAATGGTGTAAAACCGGCTATTAAGGAATTACCAGTTCAATATCTGGATTACTCCGCTTGGCAGAGAAAGATATTGGAAGGAGAAATCGTAGAAAAACAAATCGGATATTGGAGTGATATCTTAAAGGGAGCGCCGCCGTGTCTCAATTTAATGACCGATTTTCCACGGCCCGAGGTTCAAAACTATAATGGAGATGTCTATAAATTTAGTATTCCTGATTCGCTTGTTGAGCAAATCCAGAAAGTTTCAAGTGAAGAATCGGTTACTCCTTTTGTTCTTTCTTTGACTGCGTTTGCTATTATGCTTTACCGTTATACCGGAATGGACGACATTGTAATCGGTTCGCCGGTGGCCGGGCGTACTCGCCGTGAAACGGAAGATTTAATAGGTTTGTTCATTAATACGCTAGCGCTCCGAATCGACCTTTCAAACAATCCCAGCATTAGGGAGTTGGTTCAAAGGATTAGGCAGACGGTGATCGGCGCTGTCGTTAATCAAGACGTGCCTTTTGAAAAACTGCTTGAGGAATTGCAAGTCCAACGGAATATAAGCTATTCCCCGGTCTTCCAGGTGATGTTCAACTATCAAAGCATTGAAAAATCCACCTTCAAGCTTGAAGGATTAGAGATCAGTCCATTCTCGGGAAAAAATAACACCACCAAGTTTGATTTGAATCTCGCGGTAAAACATATTGAAGGGAAGCTGGTTTGTTTTTTAACTTACAATACCGATCTTTTTTTGCCTAAAACCATTGAACGTTTCGCCCAAAATTACCTGCAAACCCTCTCCGAAACGGTAAGCCATTTAGAAATGAATATTAATGAGATGTCGATCTTGTCCCCTTCGGAACAACAGATGATTCTTAATGAATGGAACCATTCCGAATATAAAACTCATCCACAGCTATCATATATCCATAAACTATTCGAAGCTCAGGTTCTTAAAACTCCTCATGCGGTGGCGGTATCAAGCGAGGGGGAGAGTTACACCTATCAAGAACTCAACCGGAAAGCGAATCAACTGGCGGGTTATTTAAGATCCCTCGGCATCGGTTCCGAGAAAAGAATAGGGCTTTTTATCGAGCGTTCGCTGGACATGATCGTGGGCTTGCTTGGCGTTTTAAAAGCGGGAGGCGCTTATGTTCCGATTGACCCTGTTTATCCGGTGGACCGTATTAAGTATATTCTCGACGACGCCTCGATTCAGATTGTAATAACCCAAGAACATCTGAAAGAAAAACTGAATCAACTGAAGAATATCGATGCGTTTTCGTTGGATAACGATTGGTCACGAGTCGCGGACTTCAGTGAGGAAAATTTATCGGTTCGGATCGAACCGAACGCTCTGGCCTATATCATGTACACTTCAGGTTCGACAGGCAAGCCTAAAGGTGTTTTGACGGAACATCGTAATTATATGAATTATTATTTCGGCGCCATGAAAAAATTGAATTTGGAACCGGGATTAAAATACGGGATTGTCTCTACGTTTTCCTCGGATATGGCCACCATCACTATCTGGGCCGCCTGGAGCACCGGCGGCGAATTGCATGTTTTAACCTATGACCAGTCCGTTGACCCGCTGGAGTATGGCAGATATGTGCGGGATAATCAGATCGATGTAATTAAAATGGTTCCTAGCCATTTCAAAGCCTTACTTGAACAACAGGCTAATCTTTACGATTTAATACCCGAGCGAATGTTGATCTTCGCTGGTGAGGCCAGTTATTGGGATATGATCGAGGAGATTCGTTCGGTCAAGCCGGAAACCGAGATTCAGATTCATTGCGGACCCACGGAGGTTACAGTTTCGGCGTTGATGTATACCGTACCCGAAAAGCGGCCGGCGCAACACACTACCACTTTACCTTTGGGTAGGCCCATTGCTAATGTATCTATTTATCTGTTGGACGGTAACTTGCAGCCGGTACCCATCGGTGTTCCGGGTGAGCTTTGTATTGGAGGCCCGGGTATCGCTAGAGGGTATTTGGACCGTCCAAAATTGACCGAGGAAAAGTTTATCATCAATCCTTTCGTGGAAAAAAGCGGCCCGGAAAGCGGCGCTCGCCTTTACCGTTCCGGAGATATGGCGCGTTTCTTGGAAAATGGAGATATCGAGTTTTTAGGCAGAGCTGATGATCAGATTAAAATAAGAGGATACCGGATTGAATTGGGAGAGGTTTACTCCACCTTAAAGGAATATCCGGCCATCAGAGACGCTTTTGCCGATATTTTTACTGATGACAATGGTGATAAAAAAATTGTAGCCTATTTTATTCCCGAAGACTCACAACCAATCGCCTTATCGGAACTGAGAAACTATATGAAAGATCAATTGCCCAGCATTATGGTTCCGGCCGTATTTATCCAGGTGGATAAGATCCCGATTACCATAAACGGCAAGGTCGACCGGAAAGCCTTACCTTCTCCTAATCTGTTTGAGGGTATACCCGAAAACGAATATGAAGCTCCTCGCAACGAAATTGAAGAACGAATCGCCAATATCTGGGCGGAAGCCTTGAACCTCAAAAAAGTAGGAATTAATGACAACTTCTTCAGCTTAGGCGGCGATTCCTTCAAGGCCTTACGAGTGGTTAGAAGTATTGATCCGACGCTGAGCGTGATGGATTTATTTAAGTATCAAACCATTAAGGAGTTAGCTGAGATAGTTGCTACGGAAAGAGTAATCTGTGACGATGTGTTGATTCGGATTTCAGATGAAAAAGAGGAAACGGAAGAAATAGCGGTGATTGGAGTTCCTTTTGCGGGAGGAAGTCCAATCACCTATCGGCCCCTAGCTCAGGCGCTTCCGGATAATTTCGCCCTTTATGCGGTTCAAGTCCCGGGGCACGAATTCACCAGGCAGGATGAAGCATTAAAACCATTGGAAGTAGTCGCCCAAAATTGTATCGCGGAAATTAAGGAAAAAATTTCTGCAAAATCAATCGTTGTCTACGGCCATTGTTTGGGATCTACTTTAGCTGTTGAAATAGCCAGGCGATTAGAGCAAGAAGGTTTTAATTTGATCGGAGTCTTCGCCGGCGGTGTTTTTCCAGCGGCTTACCTACCGGGTAAATTATCTAAACTTTGGAACAAACTCTTTCCCCGGGATC
This sequence comes from Bacillota bacterium, assembly GCA_023394955.1. Taxonomy (GTDB): domain Bacteria; phylum Bacillota; class UBA4882; order UBA8346; family UBA8346; genus JAAYHS01. Next base: position 1,738 of record JAEWZY010000070.1, on the reverse strand, counting down.
GAAATCTGTCGAACCGGGCGTATATGGATTTACTAAGATCTTGGGGCGGCTTTGAAGAAGATCTTTCCAAAGAAGAAGTTGATTTCATCATCCGCAATTTACGTCACGACAGGCGTGAAAGCGAGCGTTATTATACCGAGAGATACGCCGATGAAAATCACCGGAAATTAAAGGCGCCACTCCTTTGCATTATCGGCGAGTTGGATCGGACCACCGAGTTTTATGAAGAACAATATAAGGATTGGGAGTACTTTTCGGACCGAGTTGACGTGCGAGTCATCCCCAATGCAGGCCATTACTTCTTTAAACACCAGGCCAATTCTGTGGCGGAAATTATTCAAGATCAATTAGAAACATGGCGTTCGCTTAAGGAAGAAGAAAACAAGACCAAGGCGTTGGTGGGTGTTGACGGAAAGAACGAGCCGGTCGCGGGTGAGCCGGATACCGTTAAAAAGCCGGCGGCGCCGAATTTAAAATCATTTTTCATCTTGGTTTCCGGGCAGTTTGTTTCGATGATGGGGTCGAATTTAACCAATTTTGCGATGGGAATTTGGGTTTATAAACAAACCGGCGCGATATTGGATTTTGCGACAACCTTGATTTTTTCTAGGTTGCCCGGAATTCTGGCGCTGCCATTCGCCGGAGCGTTGGCCGATAAGAAAGATCGGCGCCATATTTTAATATGGAGCAATGTTTGTTCGGCAATGGTAACTTTGTTTATTGCGGCATTCTTTTATCAAAATATGCTGCAACCGTGGCATATCTATATTGCGTTGATGGTCCGTTCGATCGTTACGGCCTTTCGGCGTCCCGCTTATTTGGCGGCGGTAGCCCAAATCGTCCCCAAGCGGTATCTGGGACAAGCCAACGGGATCGTCCAGTTGTCGAGTTCGGCCGGGGAAGTATTCGCGCCATTATTGGGCGGAGTATTGGTATTAGTTCTAAATCTATCCGGAATTATCTTAATAGATTTTCTTTCATATCTATTTCCGATTATCATCTTGCTGTTGATTAGGTTCCCGGATGCATTATTCCGTAAGAGCGAAGAGCCGTTCTTAACTCAAATCATGGGCGGATGGGATTATGTTAGAAAACGCCACAGCATAGTAGCGATGGTCTTATTTTTTGTCATTTCCAACTTGATTTTGGGCACGGCCAGCGTCTTAATTACGCCATTGGTGTTAACCTTCGGTTCGACCGCGATTTTGGGAATGATCGCTTCAGCCGCCGGGTTAGGCGGATTAACGGGCGGAATTCTGATGAGCATTTGGGGTGGCGCCAGGAATAGAGCCGCCGGAATGATCGGTTTTAACATTTTGATCGGATTTTCCTACATTGCGATGGGGCTCCAACCGTCGGCAGCTTTGGTAATGACGGCGAACTTTATGTACGGCATTTCATTAGTATTGGTTAACTCTCATTGGCAAACCTTGGTCCAATCCAAGGTGCGCGCGGAGTTGATGGCTAGGGTCTTTTCCATCAATCAAATGTTCGCTTTGCCGACAATTCCCCTAGGTTATTATCTCGGTGGATTATTATCCGACCGTATTTTCAAACCGTTGTTTGTTAATCATCCCGATCTAGCCCAGCGATTAGGTTGGTTGGTAGGAAGCGGACCGGAACGGGGAATTGGATTATTATTCGTCCTACTCGGTGTATTAATGGCTACTTGCGGGTTTTTAGGCATGAGATACCGGCCGTTGAGATATATGGATGAAATTTTACCGAATGCGGTTCC
>JAEWZY010000014.1 GCA_023394955.1 Bacillota bacterium | reverse complement strand
GCCCTCCATCAAAAATAAAATCATTGTTGTGGGTAGCTATTGCAGTAACGTTTTCAAATTGATGAGCAACTATATTCGGTTCATGATGAAAATCACTTGTTTTGATGGTTCTGTCGCCAAATGATTTATGTACTCCAAATTTATACTCAGGGTCCATAGGTTCATCAACCCACTTTCGATTATCATACCCTGCGCCGTACCAAGTGCCATCATCATCGAAGGCTACAAGGCCTACTTCAAAATTGCCATCCTCAGCATCTAAGTCCATTTGAAACTTCACCCAATTATACGCTGTCTCATTATATACATTCAAATTAGATACATCCTTCCGATAAAAAGCAAAACACGGGGTTCCAACCGATCCTTCATCGCTAAATACCTGATAAAGGATTGCCGCTCCGTTGGCAATGACAAACTGTGCATAGTGATTTGGATCATCGAAGAAAGAAACGGTCCGGTATAAGTTTTGAAAACCGCCATTCTGAGCTGGGTCGGCAACTTTTGAAAAGCGATATGGCCCTCTGGTCAATCCTAATGTATAATTTTGGAAAGTCAAGGTTGAAGCTGACGCATCAATGGTAATGGCGATATGGTCGCCTTTTGCGTCGGCTCCCCCATAGGTCAACGATGATAGGCCACCGCTTGGCGGATCCTTCAGCCCCCCTCCCCCGCCGCCGCATCCGGCCAAAACGGCGACCAGAAGAACCATCAGGATCATGCCCCGACATAATCTGTTCTTTTTCATTTTTTCGCTTCCTTTCAGCTATATTTTTATAAATTTTGCTGAAAACAGACCCTTTCATAATTGTCTTTGGGAAAATTTTTGATACCGGATTATTCTGTCAAAATAAGCACCAAAGGAATTGTGAACCCAATTTTAACATCAGTTTATATTATAAATAAAAGACTGTAATTTGCTAAGTACTCATTTTTATAGTACCTTTGCATAAAAAGAAGAATCTTTCGGTTCCGAATTTAGTTATTATCCAATTTTCTCAATCTTCTAAGTCTTAAGCCTTTGCGACCAAACGAGCATGGAAGAACATTATCAGCCGGAAAATTTAAAAAAACTGTGGTCCCGTTATTTTCGACACTTTCTATCTCCAACAGTCCGCCGTGTTGTCGCATAATATTATAGCTATAAGGCAAGCCCAGGCCAAAATGGCTACTAGGATCTTTAGTAGTAAAGAAAGGTTTTAAGATATGCGGCAGGTCTTTGGAAGAAATCCCGCAACCATTATCGTTTATTATTAATACAATATTTCTTTTGGAACGCGCCACATCAATTATAATACTACCGCCTGTCGCCATTGCTTCCATCGAATTCTGAAGTATTTTCTTCAAAACCTCGCTCAGATAAAACCGATCAACCTGGATAATAAGGTCCCGCGGAAGATTATTATCGATCCGCAACCTTTTCTCTTTAATCCGAGGCTCAAATAAAGCAATAGCCTGTTTGACAACTGCAACGATATTTTGCCGAATCGGGTCAAGATGAATCCTATCAAGGTAGTGATGGAGTTGTTCAACCACAGTCGAAACCTGATCGGTCACCGCCAAAATAGTTTCAATTTTTTTAACAATTAAATTCCGGTCATCTCCTATAGCGGCGTCTATATCTCGGGCGCAAGCCGTAATCCGGACAATTTTATCTTTGATATGACAATTGAGTACCGATACTTCCGAATCCACCGTTTTGATAGCGTTATCGATATAAAGATTCCTAACTGATAACTTAAATCCCAGAAAGCCATATTTTAATGCCAGAAAGGAAAACAACCCCAAAAAAATGATTACCAAATAAGGATTAAACATAAAGATCGGAAAATGATAAAAAGGAAGCAGATAAACTGCAATTACGTAGATTGCTGAAATACCGACAATGGTAATAATGGTGAGAGGTCTATCTGCCTCAAACCTCTGGTTGCCTGAAACAAGCGATTTATAAAGGAAAATATATACCATGGTTATATAGGGGAAAGTCCACAAATCAGTAATAATCAAAAATTGTCGCAAAGACAAATAATCTTTAGGATTTAAGGGAACAAAATACATCACAACCGCTGGAATCAACAATACGGGTATTATCAATGGTTTTATCGGCCGGACCCGATTCTTGTTCCAATGGGAATAATGGACTGCAAACAATAGCACGGCAACCGGAAATAAGCAGAGCGGAGTTTTAACAAATACGTTAACCAGAGTATTATTAATCCACCGAATCGAGTCCGGATTAGCCAACTCTTTAAGAATCCTTGCGCTGAAACGATCGGCTGCTGAATAAAGCCCGCCCAAACTGGCAAACGACAATGCCAGGCTTCCCCAACCGTTGGCGGGGTTCTTGAAATCGGTTAATAACAAAAAAGTAACGAACAAAGGCAGAAATAGAAAGTAGATATCCATTAATCCACCCTTCTAAAATGGTTAATTTCCCGGTTTAATTATCCCTTTAGTCTTTACTTTAACAATAGCATCCTTAATACGGTTGACATCCAACTTTTTTAAGATATTGCCGATTTGGTTTTTTATAGTCTGTTCAGACTTCTGAAGTTTTTGACTGATTTGGGTCCGGTTTAGACCCTCTTCCGCCAAGACCAAAATTTCCCGCTCGCTCCGGGTTAAACTCTGAATCTGCTCCGCCTCCTTCAAACGGGAATAATCCCTTAAGGCAATCTCCACCGGCGAACGGTTATGGTAAGTTGCCCTGATTGCCTCGGGGATCTCCTTATAATGTGATTTCGGGATATAATTAACCGCGCCTGCAATAAAGGAATTCAGGATGATATCTTCGTCATCCAAAGAAGTAAGCATTAATATTTTTACCGTTTTGTTCCGGCAGATTTCGGCCGCTGCATAGATCCCATCATACCGCGTTTCAGTAAGGTTGATATCCATTAAGACAACATCAACATCGATAGAATGAACCATGCTTACAGCTTCATCCCTGGTAGTAGCAGCGCCAACAACCGACATATCCGGAATTGTTCCCAAAAAAATTTCCATTGTGGTCAGCCACTCCGGATCATCATCAACCAGAAATACTTTTATTTTAGACATTTAATACTCCTCTGGTCAGACTGAATTTTTTCCCGACATACCTTGGAAGGTTGAGATATAAAGCTGTGCCTTGATTCGGTTTGCTTTCAATCTCAATTGTCCCTCCATGTTTTTTGAGGACTTTATAACAATACAATAATCCTAATCCAAAATTTCGCTTAGGATCTTTGGTGGTAAAGAAAGGCTCAAAAATATACTGCAGGAGTTCTTGAGGCATACCTACGCCAGTATCTGTAATGATAATTGTGACTGTTCCCCTTGTTCCGGCAACTTTAAGCTCAATTTTGCCTCCGGATTCCATAGCCTCGACTGAGTTTTTAATTATATTATTAAAAACTTCATGCAAATGTAGGGCATCTGCGGCTATCCAAACTTCCGAACCGAATTTGGTAATTAATTCGATCTTTTTCTCCCGGAATTGGTATTGGAAGTCCGCTAAGATTTCTTTTAAAAAATCTTCAAGATTGATTAAGGTTTTCTCCAAAGTAAAATCCCGGGTGCATTGACCGGTCCGCTCAAGCATTTCCAGGATATGACCGGTCGAACGGAGAACTATTTGAACACTTTCTTTCGCTTGAGAGGATTTTAAGTCAACATTACTGAGGTTAGCAGCGCAAATTGAAATTTTGGCGATTTCGTTCTTAAGGGAATGATTGAGAATAGCCGCTCCGGAAGTCATTATTTTAATAGAATTATCCAAATTCAATTTCTCAATTTGAAATTTTCTGCCTAAAAAACCATATCGAGTTACAATGCCTGAAAAAGAAAAAAATAAGAGGATAATTAAATAGAAACCGACATCGATTACAACGCCAAACCAGGGTAAGATGTAGCCCAAGATCAAATCCGCAATCGAAACCGGAATAATAATAATGCAAGTTAACAAGGTGTCCTTCTTTTGACGCTGGGTCCGAGCGCGAAAGTAAGATTTTATTAATAGAAAATCAGCTACTATATAATAGGGTACAGCCCATAAATTCCTTATAAGATCGAGTTTTTGATGGTTAAAATCTTTAAGCCAAAATATTACAATTCCATACGTGATAATCACGGGTATCAACAGAATTAAGGAAATTGGTTTACGCCATTTTTTCCCTTCTTCAGCCATATCGGTATAATAATAAAAGGCAGCCATTAAAAAAAAGTATTGAAATAAACAGTATGAAGATCCGTATGTTATCAATTTTTCCAAAAGTAGAACTATTGGGTAATCTTTAAACCAAAACTCTATTTTATCCAAGATTGTAAAATGGAAACCATAAAGTCCCATTAAAAATGCAGTGGCGCTGAACCAACGTTGCACTCGGCTTTTCGGATCTAAAAGAAACAAGATAACAGCGATTATCCAAAGTAAAATAAAGGCAATCATAATATGACTCCAAGAGTTTATATCAAAATAATTATGATTACTTTTCTATTTTAACATAAAATCCTAATATGCCCAATATTTTTACATAATTATTAAATCTCCAATTCACACTAAAAATAGCTTTTGTTATCAATACATAAATTGCAAGTAAGTGGATCGATCGATCAAAAAGATGCAAATAATCGATCAGAGATCCTGAGGAGTATATCCATATTAGATATGGAGGTTACGAGGTTTCCAATATGAATTTGAAGATTTATTGTATTTATTAAAGCCTATGCTATCAACCGCCAAAGGTAATCATATAAAGGCGCCATCATTCCAAACTCAGCCATTAGCTCTCCGACCAATTCCCCGTTGAACAATACCCGGTCTATCTGGTGATTGCTGGTTATGCAAAAACTTTTATATTGAAACCAATCTCGGAGTTGATCTGGAAGATCGCCAGCGCGGTTCTTTTTATACCGCTCCCCTTCTATGACAAAAGAATTACTCCGATTAAGGAATGATACCGCCTCCAAAAACCGTTCCGGCTTGGCCTTAATCCTTTCCCGAAACTTGTCCATATACTCCTTTGACGCTGAATAAAAACCCATCCCATAACGGTATCCTTCAGGTGTAATCTCGAAGAAATACACCGGGACCTCCTTCCAGTCTAAGGCAGGACGTTTGAAGGTAAACCACATCGAATCTCGATAAAGGGATTTATCCCTGGAAAACCTGGTATCCCTGTATATCCTAGAGATGGTCTTATCCACCGCCGGCGTGGTGACAAATTGCGCATCGATGGACAGCATGAAGCCGCTCAAATCACCAACCAGGTTTTGAAACGGCGTTAGCAATAATCGGCGGTAATCCGGTTTATGCTCCTCATACCATGATTTGCTATTATAGTATTTGATATCATGTAAAAATTCAAGCGCTTCTCGAGTAAAGCCTTTAAACTGATACGATTGGTTCATTCAATCCTCCTTAATTGAATTCCCGGTTTTATAGTCCCAAACCTTATTGTAACTTTAAGACTTCTTGGCCAGATCTTCCAAGGCCTGATCCGCCAAGCGATAAACCGTCCACTCATCCATCGGGACGGCCCCCATTTGTTTATAAAACTGTACCGAAGGTTCGTTCCAGTCAAGGCACCACCATTCCAAACGGTCGCAATTTCTTTCCAAGGTGAGTTTGGCTAAAAAGGCGAGCATGATTTTACCAATCCCTTTTCCCCTCATCTCCGGCATAACATACAAGTCTTCCAGATAAATACCGGGTCTTCCTAAAAAAGTCGAGAAATTATGGAAGAACAGGGCGAAACTGACCGGCTTGTCCTGGTACTCACCGATGACTACTTCCGCCATTTTCCGCTGGAACAACGACTCGTAAAGCGCCTCCTCGGTAGCGCTCACTTCGTCCAACATCACTTCATAAGCGGCCAATTCTTTAATAAAATATAAAATCAAAGGGATGTCCGCTTCAGTGGCAAACCTCAATTTAAATCCGTCTAGCCCGGTATCAATAAATTGATGGTTCATTTTGATATACTCCTTTTTGAGTCTTGAATCTAATTATATCTCAATCCCAATCTGTTTTATAAAATATATTTCTATTCTATTAATTTTTTTCCTTCACTCTTAAGCTAACAAGATCTCTCTTCCGCTTTGGTTCGCACCAAAGCGTACTTTTTTGATAGCTGGATTAAAAAAGAAGCAATCAGTAGTATCCCCAGAATAATCAGTTGTTGTTTCCCGGATAAGACGATCCGCTCGATTGGGTTAAATTCACCCCCGGCTGGAACCGCCAAACGGGTTACTGGAGCTAACGCCGATGCCAACGGGCCTAACAACAACCAGGTATAAAACGCTGCAAAAGCGCCGTGTAAGATCCGGGCGATCACATAAGGACCCATCCTAATGTCAGTATCGTGAATTACACTTGCTACCTGTCCGTGGACACACAGTCCGCTCCAGGCAATCACCCAACTGGCGACAACTGCCTTATCATGCAAAGGCGCGGCAATTCTACTCGCTTCCATCGTACCCAAGTCGATCTCTAAAATCCCGTTGAAAACCGCCTGCGCTAAATTGGGATCGATGTTGAATACCTTTAAAATATTTGCGATTACCGGCGTCACCATGTTTAAGAAACCAAAGACCGTGGCCATCCTTACTAACACGGAAAACAACATGATAAATCCACCGATCATTAAAAGAGTGGTCATCGACTCTTTAACAGCGTCACCCATTATCTGTCCGAAAGGCCTTCCATCCTCCCGCCTAGCCTTGAACAAAGCCCGGATCGCCCGGCGAAAGACCCCTTCTTTAACCGTCTCGGCGTTGTTACTATTATTCGAGGGTTTATCATAATAATGATAATATTTGAAGATAACACCCACTGTGAAACTGGCAATATAATGAGCGATTGCTAAAACGACCCCTAAGTCAGGACGGCCGAACATTCCTACCGCCACCGCTCCAAAAATAAACAGTGGATCGGCAGTATTAGTAAATGATAAGAGCCGCTCCCCTTCAACCCTGGTACACATCCTGCTCCGGCGAAACTTACCGGTAATCACGGCATCCATTGGATACCCGGCAGCCAAGCCCATCGATAAAGCAAAGGCTCCCACCCCGGGAACATTGAATAAAGGCCGCATTAACGGTTCTAACAACACACCGATAAAATGTACCACTCCCATGCCCAGCATTATTTCGGATAATACAAAAAACGGCAATAATGACGGAAGCACGATCTCCCAAAATATCTTCAACCCTGCAATAGCCGCATTTACGCCATCCTCAGGGTAAATAACCAATGAAAGGGTAAGCAAAGAGACCAGTCCAGCCCCTAAAAGTACGTTGATTCGCTTTAAGATCAGTATCCGCATCCATGTTCCTCCTTGTTCGTCTATCTTTACAATATATGGGCAACCAAAACCGAATAGAAGTAAAAGGGAGTTTTGCGAAGTATCGGGGATAATCGGTGAACTAAATTTAAGAACCTTTGGAGGAGGAATTGAATTTTTTTTCGATAATAATACATTAAAGAGGTAATTAAATGAATCCAGAATTGATGAATTTATTAGGGGAAATCGATCCTTTATGGAGAAAAGCCGCATTTATCGACGTCGAGACCACCGGTTTAAATCCGGCCCACGAGGAAATAATCGAACTGGCGATCACCCTCTTCGCCTTTGACGGGGAATCTGGTAAAATCTTAGGGATTATCGACCAGTATATCGGATTGCGCGAACCTTCTTGCTCTATCTCACGTGGCGCCTATATGGTTCACCGTATCAGCAATCAAGCAGTTCAAGGGAGAATACTGGACCGGGTTAAGATTGAATCCCTAATTAGTCAAGCTGATTTTTTAATCGCCCATAATGCCGGATTTGACAAAGGTTTTGTCGGAAAGATGTTTCCGGTTGCCCTTTCTAAACCATGGTATTGTTCGATGAATGGCATCAAATGGTATCAAAAGGGGTTCCCGTCAAAAGCCCTGCAAAAATTGCTAACCGCTCACCAAATACGGGTTGACCAGGCCCACCGGGCCGGCGCTGATGTCCGGGCTTGTTTAATGTTATTATCGTTAATGAATCAGAATGGAACGACTTATTTACAAGAAATGCTAAACGGAAAGAAGCATGCCTAGAGAGGTCAAATTAATCGAGGGTTAAAGGATTTAATCGGAAAATCTATCGATATTGAATATTTTGTTTTTAATTGATAAACCACGCTTAAACTTTCGCCATTATTTTTGCAGGCTCTTGCTCCAACAAATACTCCCAAGCATTAATTGCCGCCTTGGCCCCTTCCCCGGCGGCAATGATGATCTGTTTCTCCGGAATCGTGGTAGCGTCCCCGGCCGCGAACAGACCGGGTACATTGGTCCGGCATTCGCAGTCGATTTTAATCTCTCCACTCTTGGTTTTTTCAACTAATCCCTCAAGAAACTCGGTATTCGGATCCAGGCCGATTTCGATGAAAACTCCTTGGACCGGTATTTCAAATCGTTCTCCGGTTTCGATCTTCTCCACCACGAGACCTTCCATTAGTTTAGTCCCTTTTATCTCAACCACTTTATGCTTAATATACTGTTTTACCTTTGAGATGTTTTTCAACCTATCGATAAAGATTGCGTCCGCAGTTAGTTCGGTCAAAGAAATTAAATGAATTTCTGACGCATAATTGTTCAAATCAAAAACAGCCTTGAGCGCCGAATTTCCTCCACCAACTACAGCCACAGGCGCGTCGCGGAAGAGTGGACTGTCGCAAGTGGAGCAATAACTAACTCCTTTGTTACGGTATTCTGCTTCACCCGGTACATTCAAAGTTTTAGGCCTTTTTCCAGTAGCGACGATGACCGCTCTAGCCGTATCTTCTCCCCGGTCGGCTGTGAAAACCCGAAAGATGTCTCCTTCTTTATGGACCATCCTGGCATCGGTCTGTTTCTCCTCCAACCGGTGCTCCCTGACCTGCGCTTTAAACCTGTCCATCAATGCTTGCCCGTCAATTTCGTTAAACCCCATATAGTTTTCAATATCTGAGGTCCAATTGGCTTGTCCGCCGAATTCCTTACTAATAATCGCAGTCTTTAAACCCTTGCGGCTGGCGAAGACCCCGGCGGTCATCCCGGCCGGCCCACCGCCGATAATGATCACATCATACATGGCTCATACCAATAACTTATCGATATTTTCCGGGCTGAAGCCGACCACATAAAGGCTGCCCTTGGAGATTACCGGGACGCTGCGCTGGCCGGTAAGGTCGATCATTTGATCAGCCGCCTCTCGATCTTCGGCCACATTCTTCTCTTCAAAATTAACTCCATGGTTTTCCAAATATTCCTTAGCCTTATTGCACCATGGACATTGGGGAGTGGTATATACAGTAACATCGCTCATTTTTAGATCCTCCATTTAATTCATTACGACCTAAATAGTGTCGTCATTTCTATTATGCCACTCTTAGGCGCCGATATCCGTGGAAGCTTGGAGGAAATATTATAATCTTTCAAGCTTTAATCCGATATCCAAATAAGGCGGAATATACGCTAGTGAAGCTGATTTTGGTTTTAAAATAAATGGGATTTATATAGGGCGATTAGTGTGAAATTCAAAACTCTATGGCCGATACCATTCAGCCCACTCCGTAAACCCTTCCTGAGGTGAAACCCTTTCTAAGTCCGCACCTTGGGGATCTATAATGAATAATTGACGTTCAGTGGTCTCGCGATTTGATAAGAACGAGATATAACGGTCGGTCAAAGACCAAACCGGATAATCATTACTCCCCGCGCTTTGGGTCAAAATTTGCTTTTTCCCGGTTGCTACATGATATTTAACAATCAAGCTCCTGTTTGGCAAGCCATTGGGTTGGGACTGAAAGATCAGGAATTGGCTATCATCGGACCAAGCGGGTATGAATGACTTCATGCCGATGTTACTAAAGATATATTTGGCAAAAACCTGATCTTCAACTAAGACCAATTCTTTTTCAGCCAAGTCTAAGAGATACAATGAATAAAATCCTTCAAAACCATCGGCTTTTTTAGCGTAAAACGCGATTCGCTTTGAATCCGGAGACCAAACCGGCCAATCGGGAATGATCGTCATGTCCTGAGGCATTGACCAACTGGTCTTCTTTCTCCCATTTACCCGTTCCTCAATGGACAAACTAAAATTCTGAGAAAAAGCGGGAGTTTTAATAACCGCGGTCGCTTTTTTGTCGGGGCTGGCTAACTTAGGAGTATTGGAACCGCCGCTCCCTGACGGGGGCCGCATTACCCGGCGGAAACTTCCGTCGGAAAGTTCAAGTATATACCAGTTGAAATCATATCCGTCCTTGGCTACGACCAATGCCTGCTCCGGTCCATCCGGTATTACCTCCAGGTAAAGTTCTTTCTCCTTAAAAGCCGCTAACTCCGTAGCTTCTTGAGTTGCAATATTGTATTGAAATAATTTTTGCTCGTTAAAGTACAAAAAATATTTTCCTTGTAAGAAAACCGAGAGATTTTTTCCCTGAACTACCCGGTTCAAAGCTTGGGAATCCGGCTGATATGAATAAATAACCTTTTGACCATCGACAATCTGGGAAAATACTAAGTATTCATTCACAGGAAGACTCCAAACCCCAGTCGAAAGATTGGCTGACAACAGTAATATAATAACCAGAAAAATTGTTTTTCTCATAATCTCACCCCTAAAACCGCAGATTACGCTGATTACGCAGATTGTAAGCTATGCCCGGCTGCCCAAACTTCTTTTGTCTAAAATATTTAAAGACGATATTTTTTGACAATTGAAAGTTAACTAATTTATTGATTCTTGATAAAGAACCGACTTCCTGTTTTTTAATATAATTCCGGTTCAACAAATTCTTGGCAATAATTCGCCGCTACCCATCGGTAAAATCCTTTCCCCGCCGTTTGAACTTTTGACACTGACCAAACCAGGGTTTTCCGGTCCGACTACACCGATAATCTCCGCTTTTTTTCCCAAAGGCTCCCGCCTCAGATAGTCAACTATGCTATCGGCAATTTTCGGAGCAACGATGATGAGAGCTTTTCCCTCATTGGCCAAATATAAGGGGTCAAGGCCTAACAAACCGGTTATCCCGGTCACCTCAGGCAATATAGGAATTTGCGCCTCATTCAGCCTAATGGAAACCTTGGACTGCCTAGCAATTTCGTTTAAGGTTACCGCTACTCCTCCCCGGGTCGGGTCCCGCATCACATGAATCCCATCCTGAAACCTTTGAATCAAAGGATATAACATCCGGTTTAATGGGGAAGCGTCACTGCTGATTTGAGCAGAGATTCCCAGTTCACCCCTGGTCAACAAGATAGTGGCCCCATGGTCACCGATGGTTCCGGTGATAATAATAACATCACCGGGCCGGGCCTTAGCACCGCCCAAGTCAATTCCCGGCGCCACCAGGCCGATTCCGGTGGTATTAATAAACAATCCGTCGGCCGCTCCCCGCTCCACCACTTTAGTGTCGCCTGTGATAATCGGGACGTCCGCTTCAATTGCGGTATCAGCTATTGATTGAACTACTTGTTTCAAGGACTCCAATTCAAAACCTTCTTCGATGATAAAGGAAGTCGTCAGAGCTTTCGGCTCCGCGCCCATCATCATCAGGTCATTAACTGTGCCGGCCACCGCCAGCCTGCCGATATCCCCTCCCGGAAACTTCCAAGGAGTGACCACAAAAGAATCGGTGGTCACCGCCAGCCTACCGGAGCTCCAATCTAAAACCGCCGCGTCATTCCCCTTTAATAATTCCACATTGGTAAACCGGGACCAAAAAACTTCTTTGATTAGGCGGGCGGTGGCTTCGCCGCCGCCACCAGCCGCTAGCTCAATTTTAGCTTTCATTAACCTCACTCCGGTAATAAAAATGAGCGGCGCAAGATCCTTCAGCCGAAACCATACATGGCCCGACCGGGTTTTCCGGGATACAAGCGCCTCCGAAAAGCAGGCATTCTTCAGGCATGGCTTTTCCGATTAAAATCTCGCCGCAACGGCATCCCAACGGCGTCTCCGAAGGGATCTCAGTCAAACCAAACCGTTTTCTAGAATCATACTCCAGATAATCATCGGCTAGCTCCAGACCGGAATTCTCAACCAATCCCAAACCCCGCCATTCGGCGTCTTCAAGTCTGAAGATCTCCTTTAAAAGCAATTGGGCCAATTCATTGCCGCGATCCGTCACAACCTTGGCATATTTATTCTCCAATTTGGGGCGATTCTCACTGATCTGTTTCAACAACGCGATAATACCCAACCAAATCTCCTCGGGTTTAAATCCGGTTATTACCGTTGGTAACCGGTATTGGTCCGCCAAAAAACCGAAGCTTTCCGCTCCGGTGATCACACTTAGATGTCCGGGAGCGATCAATCCTTGAATTTTAACTTCGGGACTGTTAAGTAAAACTTCCAGGGCGGGTTTTAAGACTTTAAAAGCGGGTAGGACAGAAAAATTACCAATTTTTCTTTGCCGGGCTTGCTTTATCGCTAAAGCAATCACCGGAGCGGTCGTCTCGAAGCCGACGCCTAAAAATACCACCTCCGCCTTGGGATTACTTTGAGCGATCTCCAAAGCGTCCAACGGCGAATAAACCACCCGGATATTGGAGCCTTCCGCCCTTGCTTGAGAAAGACTATCCGTATTACCTGGCACCCGTAACAGATCTCCAAAGGTGGTAATGATTACTTTTGGATTCCGGCTCAGCCGAAGGGCCTGTTCTATATACCCACTACCGGTGACGCAAACCGGGCAACCCGGCCCCGATAATAAACGGACCCCCGCGGGCAGCAACTGATGGATACCGGCCCGGCGGATCGCATGAGTGTGTGTCCCACAGACTTCCATTAAAGTGCATCTAAGATTCGAAAATTCCTTATTAACCTTTTCAAAATATCGATCTAATTCAATCATCGATTTCGGTGGTAATCTCCTCAAATAATTTAATGGTTTCCCGTGCATCATCAATAGGAACGATTTGAATGGCGCATCCGGCATGGACCAACACATAATCCCCTATTTTAACTTCCGGAACCAAGCTTAAATCGGCGACCCTAATCGCTCCGGAAAAACTCACTTCAGCCTTAATCCCATCAATCTTCACAATCTCACCGGGTACCGCTAAACACATCGTCAATTCCCCTTTCAATCATTAAACTGCCCATCCAAGCCTGACCCAGGGCAATCCCGGCGTCATTCAGCGCCACTATTTCCGGCACAAAAACCTTGAACCCTTTTCCCTCTAAACGTTCCCAGGTTAGATCCAGTAAAAGCCGGTTCTGAAAAACACCACCGCTGAGAACTACTTGATCGGTCCCAACCTCGGATCTTAACCGCAAACAAACCTCTTCGATCAAAGCGGCAATCGTCCGGTGAAATTTGGCGCTAATCGCTCCGGTACTGAGGCGTCCTATATCCTGACAGACTTGTTTCATAATTAAACCGGGATCAATATGCAATTTATCGTCGACGGCATCAATATCAAATTGATAGGCTCCGGAATGAGATAAATCAGCTTGATGTTCAAACCGGACCGCAGCTTCCCCTTCATAGGAAACCTCTCTCAGATCCCCCGTCAAAGCGGCGATAGCATCGAAGAACCTTCCCATCGACGAAGTCTCAGGCGCGTTAATCCCTTGTTTTACCGCTATCCGTAACAGAGACCATTTTTGGTCAAGCCCGTTCTTCTCCAGCCAATTACCTAGAAACTCCGGCGTGGACGATTCCAAATAAGAGGCTGCCATCCGCCAAGGTTCCCGGACTGCGGCTTCCCCTCCGGGAAGCGGATAATATTTGAGATGGCCCTTTCTTACCCAACAACACTCCGAGCCGGCAAAAAACTCGCCGCCCCAAATTTTCCCGTCGCCACCATAACCGGAACCATCCAAGGCTACGCCGATTACCGCCCCTTTGATTTGCCGGTTGGCGATCACGCTCCCCAAATGAGCTAAATGGTGCTGAAGCCCAACCGTTTGTAGTCCTGAACTTAAAGCATAAATGGTCGAGTTATAATCCGGATGGAGATCATGGACCGCATATTGGGGGGCACATCCTAATAAACGTTGAAAACGAATGATGGTTTCCTGATAATTCAAATAAGCTGAGAAATTATCCAAATCCCCCTGATGAGCGCTTAAATAAACCTGATCTTCTTTGGTCAGGGCAAAAGTATTCTTTTGCTGCGCTCCGCAGGCTAGCAACGGTACTAAGGTCCGGTCTACTTTGACTGAGGCCGGAACATAACCTCTGGAGCGCCGGATTCCAATAGTGTAACCTCTTTGGATTTTGACAACTGAATCGTCACAGCGCCAATTTATTTTCCGGTCATGTACCAAAAAGCCGTCGGTCATCGGGCCCAAAGTCTCAAAAGCGGCTGAGTTATCAACCGTTAACGGCTCACTTGAACAGTTCCCGCTAGTCATGACCAAAGCGGTTATTTCAGCGTCAAATAAAAGCGATTGAATCCCAGTATAAGGCAGAAACGCGCCGATCTCTCTCAGACCGGGATTGACTTCCTTAGCTAAACGGCTCTCCGGTTTCTGGCTAAGCAGTACAATCGGACGGACTGGAGCCAACAGCAATTGTTCTTCCGTGATCGAGATCTGACAATGTTCTTTTAAAACATCCAAATCTCGAAAGAGGACTGCAAAAGGCCTCCGGTCACGTTTTTTATGTTTTCGCAATCTTTGGACGGCGAGATCGGAATAAGCGTCTACCGCCAGATGAAAACCGCCGATCCCTTTAATTCCTAGAATGCCGCCCGACTTTAAAATACGGCAAGCCCCCTGATGGGGATCTTCAGCTAACCTTTGGCCCCGAGAGTCGGCAAGCCATAGCTCAGGACCGCATTGGGGGCAAGCGATGGTCTGAGCGTGAAAACGGCGATCCGCAAAGCCACTATATTCAGCTTGGCATCGCTGACAAAGCCGGTAACCGGCCATGGTCGTCCGGCTCCTATCAAAAGGAAGAGCTTCAATAATGGTAAAACGGGGACCGCAAATAGTGCAACTATTAAAGGGATGCCGATAACGACGGCCGTTTTCAGAGTGAAATTCCCCAAGGCAATCAGGGCAGATCCCTTGATCGGGAAGGGGTGAACCGAAAATCTCCCCGGTTGTTTCGCTGGGAATGATCCGAAAATCCGCCTCTATTTGACGGACCGGAAGTGTCATAGTATCAATCGTATCGATTCGCGCGGCTGATGGAGGATGGACCTTGACTTCATTCAAAAACCGCCCTAGATTTTCGGCCTTGCCTTCCACCTCAAGCTCTACCCCGGCCGAATTGTTCCTGACCCACCCCTTGAGTTCATGTTTCCGGGCCAAATTATACAAAAAGGGACGGAAACCCACCCCTTGCACCAAACCGGTAATTATCAACCGCCAACGTTCCATGGTTAGCTTAGCCTTCTTCCCTAAAAGCGGCGACAGTTCGTTCCAACCATTCGGCCCAAGCCTGTAACCCGCTGCCGGTCTTACAAGAAACTTCGAAGATGGGCAGGCCGGGTTTGAGGGCCTCAATTCCCCGGCGGAACCGCTCCGGATCAAAATCAACAAAGGGCCGTAAGTCCATTTTATTTAGGATCACTACGTCGGCCCCTTGAAAGATGTCGGGATATTTAAAAGGCTTGTCATCGCCTTCACTGACGCCGACCATCACTACCCGGATGGCTTCTCCCAAAGGAAAACTGGCCGTACAGATCAGATTACCGACATTTTCAATGATTAATAAGGACCCCGGTTCCGGTTTAAAATCCTCTAACGCCTTGGCTACCATCGGCGCTTCCAGGTGGCAGCCGCCTTCGGTGTTAATTTGAAAAGCCGATATCCCCAAAGAATTTAAGAGATCCGTATCAATACTGGAAGCTGGATCCCCTTCAATTACTGCGATCCGCCTTTTTAGAAGCGAGGCTGTATTACGGATCAAGCTGGTTTTGCCGGCCCCTGGGGCAGCCAGTAAATTAAGGGCGATCAAGCCCCGCTCTTTAAATAATTTACCGTTAACCGCGGCCAACTCAGCTTCATGAGCGAACAAATCTTGTCCGATCTTGATCTCCATTATTCCACCTCGATACTTTCCACAAAACATTCCCGGCCGGCATCCGTCAACCTGCCCAATCCTCCACAGTCCGGACAGTTAAAGTCCTGGGGACTCTTTTCAAATTTAGATTGGCAGGCCGGACAAAAAAGCGTAGCTTTGCATTTGACGAATTCCAACTCCGCCCCGGCTGCGATTGTATCCCGGGCCGACAGTTGAAGATAATATGCGACACAATCCTCGATAATACCCGATAGCTCTCCGATACTCACTTTAATCTTGACTATTCGTTGAGCTTGATAATTCTCCGCCTCAGTCAATACCAATTTTAACAGTTTTTCGGTCAAAGCTAACTCATGCATAGTTAATTTTACGCCCGATCATAATCCGATCTAAACCTGCCAAATCGGCCTTTGACTCAGTAATGAACCCCGATTCCTTAAATAAATCCTCCAAGGGATTACGCTGATCGGAGCCATGCTCGACTGCTAATATTCCGTCGTCTTTTAATAGTATTTGAGCTTGGGGCAATAACTTACGGTAAAGTACCAGGCCGTCCACCCCCCCATCCAGAGCTAGCAACGGCTCTTTACGGACTTCAGGCTGAAGGGCGCTGATGACAGCCGACGGAATGTAGGGAGGGTTGGAGACTATTAGATCAAAACGAACGCCGGAGTCCGCTACCGGCTCCAATAAATCTCCATTTAAAAAGCGAATCTGTCCCTCCACTCCCAATTGAACGGCATTAGCCCCGGCGACAGCCAAAGCTTCCGGTGAGATATCAGTCCCATACCAGCTACTCCCGGGGAGAAGTTTAGCCAAGGAAATCGCGATAATCCCGCTCCCGGCGCCGACATCAACCCCGGTTATTCCTACGCGATCCTTGACAGCTTCCACTACCGTTTCCACCAGTATCTCCGTCTCCGGCCTGGGAACCAATACCGCCGGATTAACCTGGAAATCCCAACTTAAGAAGGATTTCTGCCCCGTTAAATAAGCAAGGGGCCAACCTTGGACCCTTTTCACAATTATTTCCCGGTATTGCTGTATTTCCTCCGGTTCCAAGGGCCGATCCCAGTCTGCATAGAGTTTGACCCGGGGGAGTTTCAAAACCCCCGCCAAAAGCAGATCAGCCTCCAGCCTCGGGTTGGGTAGGCCTCTTTCCTTAAAGAAAGGGACTGTTTTTGTGATAATACTCCCGATAGTCAGATTATTGATCGACATTTTTTAGCCGTTCCGCCTGATCAGCTGTGATTAACGGTTCAATCACTTCGTCAAGGTTCCCTTCGATGATCGAATCCAAATGATATAAAGTTAAATTGATCCTATGATCGGTCAGCCGGTTTTGAGGGAAATTGTAAGTCCTGATCCTTTCGCTCCGGTCGCCGGAACCGACCATACTCCGTCTGGCATCGGCCATCTCCTGGTGTTGTTCGCTTTGAAATTTATCCAGCAACCGCGCCCGAAGTACTTTCATGGCTTTTTCCTTATTTTTAAGCTGTGATTTTTCATCTTGACATGTAACCACCAAACCGGTGGGAAGATGGGTAATTCGAACCGCTGAGTCGGTGGTGTTAACGCACTGGCCGCCGTGGCCTCCCGCCCGGAAAACATCGACCCGGAGATCATTGGGGTTGATATCCACTTCAACTTCTTCCGCCTCGATCAAAACAGCGACTGTAGAGGCAGAGGTATGGATCCTTCCGCCGGCTTCAGTCTCGGGGACCCGTTGCACCCGGTGGACTCCGCTTTCAAACTTGAGCCTACTATACACCCGGTCACCCTCGATCATAAAGACGATCTCCTTAAAACCGCCCAAATCCGACTCACTGCCGCTTAATAACTCGACCCGCCAACCATGGGACTCGGCATATCGGGTATACATCCGGAAAAGGTCCCCGGCAAAAAGCGCCGCTTCTTCCCCTCCGGTCCCGGCGCGGATTTCGATGATCACGTTCTTTTCATCATTAGGGTCCTTCGGTATTAACAGTATTTTTAGTCTTTCCGTAAGCCGTTCTTCTTCCGTCTTTAACTGTTCAATCTCAGCCTTCAATAACTTGGCCGAATCGCCGCTCTCACCTTCCAACATCTCCGTCGCGGTCTCCAAATCGGCTTTGACCCGTTTGTATTCCTGATAAGTTTCGACCAATTCGCTGATGGATGAATGGGCTTTAGCCAGCTTTTGAAATAGCGGCTGGTCGGCAATGACCTTTGCATCGCTAAGCTGGCTATTTATCTCGTGATATTTCTCTTCAATCGCGGTAAGTTTATCTAACATCAAATCACCGTAATCTTCAGTTTTTCTTTATTAAACCATGTCGATAATGCTATTGAATTTAAATCTGTGTAAATCCTGTCTAAAATATAGCTTTAAATAGACAGGATTTACTGGGGGGCTAGCTTGCCGGTATCGGTTCAGGAGTTGTTGCTCCAGCCTTATAAACTTTTCCGCCTACAATCACCGGCGCCTCTTCTTCCAAGACCGCAACTAAAGCACTAATAGCAACCTCAACCTGACTATCATCGGGTTCACGGGTGGTCAACCGTTGCAGCCAGATCCCCGGTATTGTCAACCAGCGCCAGAAGAAGAAATCCCGATGTTTGCCGGTGAATTTGATAATCTCATAGGAAATACCGGCCACCAGCGGCAACAACACGATCCGTGAAGCCAACCTTATTAAAATCGAATCATATTTTAAAAAACTGAAAACAACTGCGCTGACAACGACCACGTACAATAAGAAGCTGGTCCCGCAACGCGGATGAAAGGTTGTATAACCCATGGCATTGGCCACAGTTAATTCTTTTTTAGCTTCAAAGGTATTGATTACTTTATGTTCGGCCCCATGGTAAGCGAAGACCCTTTTTATATCTTTTAGCAATGAGACCGACGCTATATAAGCGATTAAGATGACGAACCGCAACAAACTTTCAAAAAGGTTCCCCCAAAAGAGGCCCGGTAAAAATTTATTCACCAACATCCGTCCCAAAAGCGGGAGCACGATGAATAGTAATACGGTCATGAGCAAAGCGAAGCCGATCATTGACGCGCTTTCCCATGGCGAAAGCTTCGACTCTTCCTCTTCCTCCAGAAACTGGTCCGCCGAAAAAAGTAAGGCTTTTAGACCGATGGTGAAGGACTCGCAAAGAGCGACCACCCCTCTGAGAAACGGCCACTTCAAAAAGGGGAGCTTTTTGGTTGCCGAGCCGACCGGCTCTTTTTTAACCACAATCCCGCCGTCGATTTTACGGACAGCCACCGCCAAATAATCACGGCCCCGCATCATAACCCCTTCGATCACCGCTTGCCCGCCATACTGAAAGTCAGGCTGTTTTTTCATAACTGCACCTACCCACCTAATAAATGTTTGAAAAATATAAACCTGGAAAAACTTTCTTAGACCCAATAATTATTATTCTTTAACATAACGAATAATCATCCTAAAAATTGCAAGATGCTACAGTGTAAAATCTGTGTAATCCGTGTGGTTTGTGGAATATTGGCAATAGTTAACAGGCGAGGATCTCATCCTCGCCTGAAGTTGCTGTTGAATTATTTTTTCGCCAGCCGTTTCTTGAACTTTTCCACCTGGCCGCCGCTGTCTAAAATCCGTTGCTTGCCGGTGAACATCGGGTGGCATTTGGAACAAATCTCAACCCGGATCTCCTTTTTAGTAGAGCCGGTCTCAAAAGTCTCGCCACAGGCACAGGTCACCTTGACTAAATCAAATTTCGGATGAATGCCTTCCTTCATCGTGCGTCACCTCTCTTGCCCCTACTTATTAACTTAATTATTATAGCACAATGATTTTTGGGACGCAACTAAATTATAGATTGATAATACTTCCCATATTAGTCGCCCTTGCCTTTTTCTCAATTAGAAATTACAAAGATGAAACTGACAAACACCAGGGCATTTTCGAAATAAACAAAAAAACCTATTCGTATATTAGAAACAGGTATTTTAATTTCCAACTTTCACTTAAAACTTGTAAAGCGCTCCTAGGCTTAAACCAGTTATAGCTACGTCTATTGCCGCGCCACCTAGTGAAGAATGTTTAAATTCATACCCTAAATCAGTATAACCGAGCACAACGCCCAAATCTTCGGTAATAAAATAATGGAATTTCAACCGATAAAGAGCGATTGAAGCGTCATTATCCTTATCTGTCGCATAATCGTATGACCCATTTATTGCGTAAACGATTGAGCCACTTATAAAAACTTTCTCAGAAAAGTATTGGGTGAAATCTAATCCTACTAATGTTCCATTTAATTCGTTTTCTTTTCCTTTGCTTTCCGTGGTGATATTCATTAAAACTAACATTGCATCTAATTTGGTAGCTCTAGCGTCATAAAAACGATATCCACCTTTTAGACCCCATAATGACAAATCTTCATCGCCAGAGTCCGCTTCAATCTTACCGACACCATATTCGGCCCCTACTTTATACTTACCAAACATAGTCCCACCCGAAAGAATGGTCACATTTATGTCGTCTTCTCCATTTACAAAAGCATGTCCATCCTTTTCAACTGTTCCACTAGGAAGCGTATCCAAATAAAAAACAATCGGAGCTGCCGAGACGCTGATCGCCGACGCCAAAGCTAAAACTAAAGCTAATATGATAACCAAAAATGTCTTCAATTGTATCCCTCCCGGTATTTTAGCCAAATTATAACATGGCCGTAACCGGGAGTAAAGAAAAATTTCGAATTTGGTCGGTTTTTGACTGAAGTCAACTTTTTGTGCTGGATATAGGTGTGTACATTATTTTTGCCCCACGCCTCATACCTTATTCCTTATACCTTATGCCTTGGTTTCGTATAACTCCCGATTTGCAACTCGGGAAAGTCCTGCCGTAGCTGATCGATCCAATCTTTGATAGCCGGCAGTTCATCATCTTCTTCTATCATCGGAGCCATTTTTTCCGGGTCGATGTTCAGGTTTCGCAGTTGGATCTGATGAACTCCGGTGTCGGCGATCAATCCCTTTAAGGCCGCCGTTTCTTCAGTACGGTTCGAAACCCCCGGATAAAATAGCAGGTTTAGAGCTACCCGAAGACCCTTGGCGGAGGCATATTGTAATGACTCACGGACATTATCCAGGCTATACCCTTGAGGACGATGGTACCAACTATAATGCTCCGGCAGAGCCGAAAACAGGCTGACTCTGATACTGTCAAGGCCGGAATCGGATAAGGCTTTAATGGCCTCGGTATATCCGGCGTTACTGTTGATGTTAATCGTGCCTTTAGATGTTATTTCCCTGATAGACCGTATAGCTTCTGTCAACAATTCTTTTTGCAACGACGGTTCCCCTTCACAACCTTGGCCGAAACTAATGATCCCATCCGGGGCCTCTTCCAAATGTTCCACCGCTAACTCCAGAATTTCTCGTCGCTCAGGGATGAAATCAATCCGGCTTTGCGGTGCGGGGCAGCATTCGGCGGGCTGTTTAGAGATACAACCAAGGCAATCAGCGTTACACCTGGGCGATACCGGAATCCCCGCCTCCCAGCGCCGGTAGAAAATATTCTGAGCCGTCAGGCAGTGATATTCCAAAGCGCATTTGGCAAGTTGCCGTAAAATGCGGTTCTTAGGAAACTGTTGTTTCATCCGATCTGTTAAATGGGGAAGATCCGTCGTATTATAATATACTGGGTTCCATTTCAATTGCTCATCGGTTTTAATAGCTGCCGCCTTAACTTCCCCCCCGACAGCCCCTACCGCGGTATAACCAAATAGCGGCATCTCTTGGAATTCAGCTATCTCATATCCGGGCAACAGCGTTCTGGTATAGCCCATCGGTAGAATTGCCGCTACAGCGGTAACCCCTTCTACCACTTCAATCTGACCATCGACTTTATTAAGACCTAAAGGAAGCCTGCCCGGCAACAACAGTAACTCTCCGCCGGCAGGTAAGTCAATCCAGGTTTGATCGGCGATCTCAACTTGACAGCCATTGATACCGACTGCCAGTAAATCGGGGTCGGTTTGGAGCTCGCCATTACCGTCTATATAAACTAAAGCCGTCTTGCTGGAAGACATCGCCGGTTACCTCTCTATTTTAAAAAATTACATATGAAATAGATAATCTATTTACAAATTATTGGCAGGAAAAAAAGGTTTCTCAACGAATTTATACATGTCAACAAGTTTCTTCTCCTGCTTTTTTAAGACCAAATTATCTCGACTGGGATTAAAGGGGGTTAAATGATGGATGATTCAAAGGTAATCGAAATAATCGAAAACATAGTTAATGGTTTGAACAAAACCCTAAACGAACGTTTTGATAAAGTAGATCAGCGCCTTGATAAAGTTGAGCAACGCCTTGATAAAGTAGATCAGCGCCTTGACAATGTTGAACAACGCCTGGATATAATGGAACCTCAATTAGAAGCCATCAATAAAAAACTGGATTACACCATCGTAGAAGTTGCCGCCTTACGCGAAGATGTCACCATGATCAAAAAGGAAGAATTTGAATTTCGAGTGAAACGTGTCAAATAAAAATTCAGCCCCCAGTAAGAAGAAGTACATCCCGCCTTACCCGAAATGTCTATAATGGCAATAAACTTTTACTCACGCCTAATCTACTCAAGTCTCACTACTCATGCCTCATGCCTATTGAACCACCTCAAAAACGAAACACTTCAAATACTCCGTCTCCGGGACTCCTACTAAAACCGGATGATCCAACCCTTGGCTCCGGCGTTCGATCAAACGAATCCGCTGTTTATTGTCGGCCGCCGCTGCGGCGATGATCTCCCAAAACAAGTCCGCGCTAAGATGATATGAACAAGAACAAGTAACCAAGATCCCTCCGGGGCGAAGCAATTTCAATCCCCGGAGATTAATCTCCTTATAACCCCTGACCGCTCCATCTAAAGCTTGTTTACTTTTGGTGAAAGCCGGCGGGTCGAGGATTACCAGATCGAAGATTTCTTTCTTGCCAACCTGATCACGGAGAAAATCAAAGGCATTGGCAACTTTAAAACGGCAACGGTCACCTACTCCGTTCAAAACCGCATTGGCTTCAGCTTGGCTGATGGCATCCTCGGAAATATCCACTCCCAACACTGAGGATGCGCCATAGGCCGCCGCGTGAATCGCAAAACTCCCGATATGGCAGAAACAATCCAGACTCCTTCGGCCTTTGGCGTATTTAGCCAAAACCGCCCGGTTAGCGGATTGATCTAAAAAATAACCGGTTTTCTGCCCCTCTAACAAATTCACGTGAAATTGTAACCCATTATCCTTGATGACCAGTGTTTCGGGGCATGTCCCATAAATACACCCCGAACGCTCCGGAAGTTCCTCCAGGTGCCGGGTGGAAGTATCGCTGCGCTCAATTATCCCTTTGGGACGGCAGAGTTCAACCAGGATTTCGATGATCAGATCGCGATTTACTTCCATCCCCATCGTCAAAAATTGGACCACCAGATAATCCTCAAACCGGTCCACAATCAACCCAGGGAGCAAGTCTCCTTCCCCGTAAATCAACCGGTAACAGGAGGCGTTTGGTTTTACTATTTCCCGGTTAACCAGGGCGTTCTTCAGCCGCTTCCTGAAAAAACCTTCATCGATCGACTCCCGCTGATTAGTAAGGATTCGAACGGCAATCGTCGAAGCTTGGTTATAATATCCCAGGCCTAGAAAACGCCCCCGGTTATCAAGGACCTCAACTACGTCTCCGGATTTGACACCGATGCCGATAATCCCGATCTCCCCTTGATAAATCCAAAGATGTCCCGCTTTAAGCCGTTTTTCTTTTCCGGCTTTCAAAATTACCTGGTTCATTCTTCCTCCAATTAGAGAAATAATATCTTGTCTATAGTTATCAGGAGCCGGGAGTCGGTAGGATTTCCACCAATGCTCCGAACCCAAAAATCTTCCGAGTTTTAAATTAGCCTCTGTCTCTTAATCTCAGTCTTCCGCCTTTGGAAATCCCAAAGCGTTACTTGCGTTACTAGCCCCTGACTCCTCCTCAACTCCCGGCTTCTACCCTTGAGATTCCAGAGACTTACTTCCACTGCCGGCTCCTGACTCCTGAACTACTGACTACTGCTTTTTAATCTCTCTGGCTGCGATTACTCCGGAGATCGAGGCCTGCATCAACCCTCTAGTCACCCCGGCGCCATCCCCAACGGCGTACATATTATTGATTTGAGTTTCCAACCCTCTGTTCAGGCTTAACCTTGACGAATAAAACTTGACCTCAACCCCATAAAGAAGCGTATTACGGGAATTAACTCCCGGCGCCACTACATCCAAAGCCTGCAACATCTCCTGGATCGCCAGCAAATGCCGGTAAGGCAGGACCAGGCTCAAGTCTCCCGGAGTAGCCTCTCCCAAAGTGGGCCGGGTCAACCCTTTGCTAAGCCGTTCTTTAGTAGAACGCCTCCCATTTTGCAAGTCCCCCAACCGCTGCACGATCACGCCGCCGCCCAGTAGGTTGGCGAGACCGGCCACATAACGGCCATAAGTAATCGGTTCTTTAAACGGTTCGGTGAATGTCTTGCTCACTAACAACGAAAAATTAGTATTGGCGGTTTTCCGTTCGGCATGGCTATGTCCGTTCACAGTTAACAAACCATCCTGGCTTTCCATGACCACTTCGCCATGGGGGCACATACAGAACGTCCGGACCCGGTCTTCGAATGTCTTGGAGTAATAGATAAATTTGGTCTCGAAAATGATCGAGGTCAGTTCCTCCAAAACCTCGGCGGGAAGCTCTACCCGGACTCCGATATCCACCGGGTTGACCGTGGAATGAAGGCTGAGCCGCCGCGCTTCCTTAACCAGCCAATCAGAGCCTTCCCGTCCCGGGCCGATAATCAAAAATTTTCCGAAATATTCCTCGCCTTTTCCGGTTCGGACTCCCGCCGCTCGCCCGTTTTTGACCAAAATTTCGTCCACTTCCACCCCGATGGCGATCCCGACTCCCTTCTCAATTAGGAAATCCTTCATCGCTTGGAGCACCGTTTGGGTCCGCCCGGTGCCCAAATGCCTGATCCGGGACGGTATCAAACGTAAGTCAGCCAAGACCGCCCTTTTTTCAATCCGGGTGATGGCTTCCTCATCAGTACCGTAAACCTCCGGCGGAGCGCCGAATTTGAGGTAGATATCGTCAATTTCCCGGATTAATTTATGCAGTTGCTCTTTGGAGATATAATCGTCGAGAAAGCCTCCGACTTCGGTGGAAAGAGTCAATTTCCCGTCGCTGAAAGCCCCGGCCCCGCCCCAACCGCAAACCACCGAGCATGGCGAACATTTTACACAAGCAACCCGCCTTTCTTTGGAGGGGCATGCCCGTTCCTCCAGACTCCTGCCTTTTTCCAGGATTAAAATTTTTAAGCCTGCTGTTTTCACCAGCTCAAGGGCTGCAAAGATTCCCGCCGGACCGCCGCCGACGATAATTACGTCATATTGTTCGGGCAAAAGAGATCACCAACGTTTTTTAAATTTTTCATTGCTAAACTTTATTTTTAACGCCCATCCACATTATGGATGTCCAAGAGCGACCTGTGTCCCCGGATGGAGCGAAGTTACGGTAGACATAAATAATCCTTACCTATTTTAATTAGGTTTCCTGGAATCCATCCAAATATGTTCCAACCAAATAATTATTCAACAACCGGAATCTTTCTCCTTTTTTTATATATTAGAGGAAATTAAAGGGAAATAGAGAATTGACATGAAAGCTTAAATTTATTTCTGAAGGGGCGACTGTTTATGACGAAAAGATTGTTGATATTGCTAACAATAATTTCCATTTTAACGCACACCGGATGCGGCGGGGGCAGGGGAGGAGATGAAAATCCCTCAACCAATATCGGAGCAATTCAAGGTACTGTGTCGTTTGGCCCGTCATCAAGTTCCATCAGTATTTCATCTATAGCGCTCAAGCCGAATAACTTTGTGAAAAAGTCGTTTTATCAAAGTAAAAGCGCATTCGAGCAACAGTCGGTAGCCAATGAAAAAATCGTTAAGCTACGTCCAGGTCTAAGCGATCAAGAAGCAGCCAATATTATCGCCGGAATTGGTGGTAACATCAAAAAAAAACTTTACGGAACCGAATCTACTTATTTGGTTACCATTAATGACCAAATCTTTTCAAAATCCTCAGCGAGTCAAAACTTCGAAATTGAATATGTTGAGGATAACCTAAAGTTCCAAGCGTTTGCCACTCCTAACGATGAATACTTCACATCGCCATATTACTGGAATTACAATATGCTCAACCTCCAATCCGCGTGGGATATACAAAAGGGCGATTCCGGTACGGTAGAAATAATTGTAGCGGTGCTCGATACCGGAATTTCACTTACTCATCCCGATTTTAAAGATAAAAATTACCTAGAAAGTAATTTGATTTCCGGGTATGATTTTGTTGGCGAAGGCGAAGGTGATGATGATCCATTTGATGAAGGTACCGTTTCGTTTAGCCACGGAACCCACGTGGCCGGCATAATCAGCGCTTTCGCCGGCAATGAAATAGGTATCGCTGGAGTAGCTTGGAATGTGACAATTATGCCGATCCGAGTCTTGGGGGCGAATGGAGAGGGAAGTTCAGTCGATATTATTCAGGGAATTAATTGGGCGGTTAGTCATGGTGCAAATATTATCAATATGAGCCTAGGACTAACAGGCCCACAACCTGGTCAGCCTGGTACCGAGACATTCATTAAAGCTATTGATAACGCTATCGCCAATGGTGTAACTGTAGTTGCGGCCGCAGGTAATGATGGCGCTTCTATCGTAGCTTTCCCCGCTAACTACAAAAAGGTAATTGCAGTAGCAGCAATAGACCACACCGGCTCTAAAGCTCCCTATTCTAACTATGGTTCTGAAATCGACTTTTGCGCACCTGGAGGGGGCCAACCAAGAACCTTATCAGAATTGGATTGGGCTATCAAGACCATATTAAGCACTTGTTATGACAAAGGTACAAAAAATGATTGTTATGTTTATATGGCAGGCACATCACAAGCAACTCCCCATATCTCTGGTTTGGCAGCGTTGTTATATGCTAAAGGGGTTACTTCACCAACTGATATTGAAAGTCATTTGAGAGCCGGTTGTATTGACTTAGGTAATTCTAGCTACTACGGTAACGGCTTGCCTGATGCTTATGCCGTGTTAACTGGTGAAAATCCCTTAATGGTTAACGTTAAAGTGTTTATCGGTAAACCCGACGGTACTATTATCAGTAATTTGCAGCATGTTGGCGCTTCCGGCTCTTTTACCATTTCTGACCTCAAAGCTGGGACATATTGTATTTGTGCTTTTGAAGATAAAAACGATGATAATGTTGTCGACATTGAGCAGGAAGAAAAATTCGCTTATAGGCAAGTCACATTAACAGCTAATACCCTTTTGATCGGGGTTGATATTTCCCTCTAGAATAAATCTTTTTGAGGTAGTGAAATAGAATCCTTTAACTCGTTTAGAAACTGGTTTCAACCGGTAATCCCTTAGCCAGCCGTGGGTTTAAACCTACGGCTGGGCCTAAAACCTAATTACTTAATTACTCCCAAAAATCGTTCACTACCATGATAAAATCATTGCCGACCACCCGAAAATCGTTCACTACCATGATAAAATCGCCGCCAACCACCTGTAAATCGATTAACCGGGTCTATGAAAGGCGCCACTGATAAACAAACTTTCTGAAAAGGACATTTCTCCCCCTCTTTATTGAGTTAACTTAGATACACAACTTCATTATAGAGAGGGGGACCAAGGGGGTGAGTCGGTTTTAGACAACGATTAAAATCTCGAATTGTCTTGCTTAACTCACATAATAATACATATAATATCTATATAAGATTTAATTTACGAGGTGATTATCATGCATCGCGCTATCTTTATAATACTATTATCCGCTCTGTTTCTTCCCGTCTCTTGCCAAGCGGTGGTTCCCAAACTCTTCGTCGGACTCGCCACCGATAAACCCGTCTACAAACAAGGCGAGCCCATCGCCATGGCTTTGACCGTCCTCAACCAAGGTTCTAAGACGTATCAGGCCCAGTTCGCCAGCGCCAAGCTTTACGACTTTTATCTTTATGACGCCGAAGGACGGCTAGTCTGGAAATGGTCCGGGGACAAGATGTTCGCCATGGCCTTGACCAGCCGGAAACTGGAACCGAAACGGCCTCAGACTTATCCGGTCGCCTTTAACCAGGTTTTATCATCCGGAAAACCGCTTGAACCGGGGAAATACCAACTGGTGGGAGAATTTTGCGTGAAGGAAAAACAATTGCGGGCCAAGCCGGTGGAGATTGAGATCAAAAAATAACCATACCGTTATTTTAATCTCGGCCCCTATCTTCCGGCTACTATAAGCGCCCACTTTCCCCTACTCCCCGCCTCAAATATTTGTTATACTTAAACCATGGATTATTCACCATACACTACAATCGGGCGTCCAGCCACCGCCGAACTGACCGTGGAACGTTCCCGTTTTATCAGCCATTGCCGCGAAGCAACCACCGAGACGGAGGCCAAAGCCTTCATCGCCCGGATCAGGGAGGAACATTCCCAGGCGAACCATAACTGTTACGCCTACCGGATCGGCCCCGGCGCCAACCCCCTCGAATATTATAATGATCATGGGGAACCCAGCGGGACCGCTGGAAAACCAATCCTCGGCGCTATCCAACGGCTTAATCTGGCCAACGTAGTGGTGGTAGTCACCCG
Organism: Bacillota bacterium; assembly: GCA_023394955.1. Lineage (GTDB taxonomy): Bacteria > Bacillota > UBA4882 > UBA8346 > UBA8346 > JAAYHS01. Next base: position 23,377 of record JAEWZY010000014.1, on the reverse strand, counting down.
TTATTTTGGCGGAAAAAAGCTGGGAGTAAGAGGGTTGATTGAAGCTTACGGTCAAGCGGCGACGCTGACACTTGAGGAAGCCGGGGCTATTATTAGGGTCCCCAAATTTAAGGCTACCTTAGTCTATAACTACTCCGATCACGATCTGATTCTCCATCGGTTGCAGCAAGTTGAGGCTGAAGTGTTGAATACGGAATATACCGAACTGGTGACCCTTAAAATTGCGGTGCCTTTTGAAAATGAGCAGGAATTTTTGAACGTGATTAAAGAACTGCCTTTCTTAAAAGTAGACATTCATGGTAAACAATAACTGTGTTCCAGGACGAAACGAAGTTGTGAAGGATAATCAAGTATCAAAATCCTAAAGACTTATTTATAAACATCCCCTCGGGTATCGATCTTAACAATAATTATTTCATTCGGTTCGATATGATAAACAATCCGGTATTTCCCAACTCTCAATCGATATAATGGAGGGTAGTTAACTCCTTGTAGTCTTTTTATATCACCTTGTGGAATTTTTTGAATTGCATTGTAAATTCGTTTACGAGTATCACGATCATATTCAGATAAAGTCTTGTAAGCGTTCTTTAAAAAGACTAACTTTCGCATTACTCTTGACCTTTCAAGAATTCATCGACTCTTTCTGACGGAATCCTCTCGTCGGTCCGGATTAAATTCCACAGTTCCGCTTCTTCTTCCGGTTCAAGATGCAGATCCTGTTCTTCTCTACCTTTTAAATACAAGAGAAAATCAATAATCTCCCCGGCCTTATTCTCTGGTATTTCTTCAATTAACTTTATAATTTTTTCTTTTGCCGTATTCACCTCATCACCGCCCCCAAAATTTATCTATTATATTCTATCATGCATTCAAAGATTTATTAAGTACTTTCTGAACCAGACCGCCTTTATCACAATCGCTCCTCCGGCCACCATTGCAGTCAGAGGGGATCGATGTCTATGGGCAATCAGCAATGGCAACTTTGGACAAAGTAGACGTCTGCCCACATTCACGGCAAAATCATTATTAACCAAAGAGATAGTAAATGAAACCAAATTCACCTCCGATGTCAAGATATATGAAGGTGTAAAATCCCATGATAAGTTTACGATTCAACTGCATATTCCTTATTTTTATGGAATAAACTTTTTTTATTATAATCCGATAAAGCTTTCATAATAAAATCGTTCTGACCTTTGGAATAGTTATATTTTAATATTGGAAATCTTACTATTAATTACTTCTTTATCATATAAAAACCCTCTTGAAAAAAGCCTGAACCTGTGGTAGGATATTTCTACACGCTATTCCACAGAGTTTTGCCGAAGTGGCGGAATTGGCAGACGCAGTGGACTCAAAATCCACCGCCGTTAAAAGCGTGCCGGTTCGAGTCCGGCCTTCGGCACCAAATAAAAAATTAACCAACCGCAAGGTTGGTTTTTTTGCTTTAAGGCCGGACTCAGAAGCGGCTGCGAACCAGGGATAACCAAATTGTATTCTATTAACTTGATGATGGACAAAAATCTCAACTGCCAGATATTTTGTCCATCATTTTTTATTAATAAGGTTGAATCCAATTTGCATAGGTGAGCACGCCGGTTCGGATCACGATGATGATGGCGAGCTTTGCGAGCCCTGTCCGGCCTACTGCTCCTAGTCCCAATCGAGCACTACTGGGTAAACGCTTTCAACGTCAATCTTCCCGTTACTTTCAACAATTCGATCTCCGCCAAATACAGTTCGCTCTTGTTCTTCTCATAATCTACCTGGGCTTGATGATAATCAGCTTGAGCGTCCAGAACTTCTTTGACTGATGCTAATCCTAAACCCAATTTGGCTTCCGCCGCTTCCAGATAAATCCGTTTGGAACGGACCTGGAGCGCTCCGTTTTTAACCTCGTCAAGCTTATTTTGATAGTTATAAAATTCCGCTTCAACCTCATAAGCAATGCTCTTTTGAAGTTTGCTTAATTCCATATCTTTTTGCTCATATAACGATTCCGCCTGTTTTACTCTCTCGCGGCGGGCTTTGCCGTCGAACAGAGTCCACTTAAAGGATAGCTTAAACGTCCCCTCCGGATCAGCGTCGCTGCGTTCCGGGTCAAGGTCCTGATAGGGAAATGCCTTAATATTTCCTTTGAGTCGCCATTCGTCGGTATTAGTCCCGTTTTGATTAGTCAAGGCCAATCCCGTTTCCAAATCATCTTTTCCCATGCTCCAATTCAAGGTGATTCCCACCCGCTGGGATAACCGGGCCAACTTCAATAAGTTTTCACAACGGCGTACATCTTCTTGGGCTTTCCGAAGATCGGCCCGTTCCGACCAAGCTTGCTCACGCATGGTTATCAAATCCGGCGTTTCCCGTTCCGGTGGCAAAGCTACCGGTTCCAGTTCTAAATCGGCTTCATCTTCAACCCCGATTAATTGCCGGAGTCCAATCCCGGCTAAACGATAGAGCTGCCGGTAGCGGTTAACACTGGTTTCAGCCGCTGCGACTTGGGCCTCGGCGCCAACTTCATCACTAAGGCTAGTCATGCCTAGTTTGGATTTGGTCATAATCTCATCATAAAACCGCCTATTTTGTTCCAAATACTCCTCCGCTAATTCCACGTCTTTTTGGGCGAGGATTTCCTTTTGGTAAGCGGAGATAACCTCTTGAATCAAATCCGACTCCAGTTTTTTCAAATCGAATAAAGTAATATTCCTACTGCTCTCATTCACCATATCAGTTAAAGATTTTAATCCGACTAAGTTTTTGAGAGTAATTGACTTCTCCGCCGTCAAACTCAGGGCGGTTCCTTCTGCGTTTTTTTTCCCCTCTGCGTTTGCTTTTGTTTTGGAATCGCTCGACTCAACTTCCGAATAGACCTTGAGTTTTTTGTCGCTCTGTTCTAAGCTAAATACCGACTCGGCATTATCCCGTTTCAGCCGGATGATCTTACCGGCCTCACTATTTTGGAGCGCCATGTTAACCGCTTCCGTCACCGTTATCTTTCGCGTTTCCGCCCCATAGGCCGGCATGGAGAGGCCAACTAACAAACAGAGTATGACAAGCGCTACCGGGGCAACACCGGTCCGGCGGGCTTTGTAATGCCGGCGCATCTCTTCCAAACCGGTGAAGATTACCGGAATTAGAAAAAGGGTTAAAACTGAAGAAAACGCCAAGCCACCGATAACCGTCCGGGCTAGTGGAGTCTGGGTCTCGGCTCCTTCTCCCATTCCCAATGCTAAGGGGAGCAATCCCAAACTTGTAGTACACGTAGTCATCATGATTGGACGCAACCGTGTGCGAGCTCCTTTTAATACAGCTGTTTTCAATCCAGCTCCTCTTCCCATCAAAATCCGGAAATAACTTATCAAAACGATAGCGTTGTTGACCACAACCCCTCCCAACATAATCAGGCCGATATAGACTTGGGAGTTTACATTGGTGTCGGTGAAAAACAACATCAAAATCACTCCGCCTAAAGCGAAGGGGACTGAAAACATGATAATAAAAGGGTCTAAAAATGACTCGAATTGGGCGGCCATTACCATATAAACCAGGAGTAGCGAAAGGACCAACGCGGCCATGAGTTCAGCCGTAGACTTCTGTTGTTCTTCATAATCGCCGGCGTAATAAAGATTAATTCCATTAGGTAAATCGATCTGGGAAAGGTCTTTTTGAATCTCCTCCATTACTCTGGAAAGATCCCTTCCACTGACCGAAGCGAAAACAGACATGTTCCGTTCTTGATCCTTGCGTTCGATATTTACCGGACTATTTCCCTGGACCACTTCCACCAGGCTCATTAAGGGGATGGTCCGGCCACCGGGCCCGCTCACCAGGATTCTCCCCAGATCCTGCCAGGAACTGCGATCCGCTTCCCTAAGGTTCACCCGGACCTCGAGTTCCTCCCCGTCTTTCCGGTAAACGGTCGCCACCTTGCCTTCCACATTTCCTTGGATCGCAGCGGCGATTGCCGCCGCGGAGACCCCATAGTCCGCCGCCCGTTTCCGGTCGATCCGGATGTTCATCTCCGGGCGTTCCTCTTCCCGGGAGAAGCTGACATTGGTGATCCCGGGAATTTTAGCGATCCGATCCATTACTAAGAGCGCAATCTGTCTGGAAGTTTCCTGATCATAGCCGCGGATATCGATCTCCACCGAATCGTTGGAACCGCCGTACAGCATTCGCATACTATTCCTTTCCCTGACGCTGATCCGGATCCCGGGAATCTTCAACTTATCCTGAATATCCTTGACTATCTCCTGGGTGGCGCGGTTTCGCCGGTCCCGGCTTTGCAAACGCAAGGTCAGGCTGGCGCTCCCGGCATAAACCGAAGCTTCCATATTTTCTAACTCCGGGACCATCTTCCGGATGGATTCTTCAGCCAACAGCGCGGTCTTATCGGTCTCTTCCAGCCTGGTGCCTGCCGGGAACCTTAACCTAACCGTAATCACTCCCTCATCGGTATTTTGCACCAGTTCGGCGCCGAGTAACGGCCAGAGGGTTAACGTTCCTAAAAAAATTAGGACCCCGGCAACGATCACCGTTGTCTTATGATCCAAGCACCATTTTAGACTCTTTTCATATGCTTTCTCCCATCCGTGTTGGATTTTGATCAAGAATCCCCGAAGATTACCGGTTTCATCTTCATCCAGATCGTTCATTTTCAAAAACTTCGAGCAAAGCATGGGGATTAAAGTTACTGCAACCAAAAAAGAACAGATCAAAGAGAAAATAACCATATACGATAATTCCTTATATACTATCCCGGTTCGCCCGCTGATATAGACCAAAGGAAAGAAAACACAGATAGTGGTCAAAGTGGAGGCCGCCAGCGCGGGGATCATTTCACTGGTCCCCGTTAAAGCGGCGCTTTGGATATCATCCTCTCCCTGATGGTAAACGCTGAATATATTATCCAAAACCACCACCGAGTTATCGACGAGCATTCCCACACCTAAAGCCAGTCCTCCCAAGGAGATGGTGTTGAGGGTCATTTTACCGAAATAAGCAAATACAAAGGTGGTTAAAATTGAAATCGGCATCACAATAGAGGTGATTACCGTCGCTCTAATATTATGAAGAAACAGCAGTAAAACCAAGGCGGCAAGTACTCCCCCAGCCACAGCGGAGTCCGATACACTCTGGACCGCTCCCCGGATATAAGTGGAATTATCATTGATGATTCTGAGCTTTACCTCCGGATGCATTTGTTCCAATTGTTCCAAAACCTTGTAAACCCGGTCGGCTACCTCTACCGTATTAGCATCGGACTGTTTTTGGAGTGAAAGGAGGACTCCGGTTTGGCCGTCGATCCGCACCAGCGAACGGGTAGTCTCATAACCTTCCTCCACCTCGGCAAGGTCTTTTAAATAAACCGGAACTCCCTCACGGGCTGTTACCACCAGATTCCGGATCTCTTCCAAATCACGAAACTCCCCAACGGTCCGGAGGAGAAAATCTCCGGGACCGGTCGCCAAATAGCCCGCAGGTAAATTGGTGTTTTCGGCTTTGATAACGCCGACCACTTGATCGGCGGTGATTCCCAAGGCCTGGAGGCGGGCTTGTTTGAGCATTACCCTTATTTCCCGGTTCCGGCCGCCACGCACATCCACACTGGCTACGCCGGGGATTTTTTGCAGTTGATAGCTTAAGTCATCTTCGGCCAATTCCCTAAGAGCGCCTTCGTCCATGTCGCCATAAAGGCCCAGTGTCAAGATGGGCGCCGCATTGGAGTCGAATTTACGGACTGTCGGCGTCCCGGCTTCATCCGGTAAACTCCGGCGAATCCGATCCAAATTCGATCGGATGTCATTGGCGGCCGCTTCAAGGTCCGTACCCCAGGCAAAATGGACCCTCACCCAGGAACTTCCCTCCCCGGAATTGGACGTAATCGCTTCCACCCGGTTGACCGTAGCCACCGCCCGTTCCACCGGGATCGTGATCATTTGTTCTACTTCTTCCGGCCCAGCGCCGGAGTAACTGGTATTAATGCTAATCGTTGGAAAAGATATCTCCGGAAACAGATCCATCGACATCTTGGAAAGACTAACCAATCCTAAGATTACCAAGGCGGCAAAGAACATTGTGATAGTTACCGGCCTTTTAATGCTAAATCCAATTATATTCAACCGCTGTCACCTGCTCTCTTCAAATGTTTTGGCAGGGTTTGCCTTCTATTCCTGACCGTTATTTGCCCGGTTTCGGTTTCCGCCGTCCCCGAATACCTCAACCTTTTGTCCGTCGCGCAAACGGTTTTGGCCGACAACCACAATCAGATCCCCGGTTTTAAGTCCCGAAATTATTTCCATCCGGCCTTCGGCAGCCAATCCGGTCTTAACCGGTTGAAACCGGACCTCATTCTCCGGTCCCACTACAAAAACTCCGGTTTGGCCACTTTGGACCAGGACCGCTTCCTGGGGCGCCACTAATGCAAAATCTTTGCCCCCGATTGTAATAGTGACAATCCCAAACATTCCCGGCATCAAACTATGATCGTCATTGGGAATGCTGACCGTCAAGGCAAGGGTCCTGGTATTGGGGTCATAAACGGGCGCCACTTGGCTGATCCGGCCTGAAAATACCCGCCCCGGCATAGCGTCGCTAACAAAATCGACCGGCATTCCTTTCCGGACTTTGGCGGCGTCTTTTTGATCAATATTAAAAGTGAGTTTCACCGGTGATAGGGGGGCTACAGTCACTATTGTCGTTCCAGAGGTTAGATTCACTCCCGGTGTTACCAATTTTTGAAGAACGTAACCCTCTTCAGGGGCATATATTCGCGCCTGATCCAGCTGAATTTTTTGAAGTTGATAATTTTTCTCGGCCACTTCAAGCTGAGCTTTGACATTATCTAAGGTAGCTTCCGCCCCAGTATGGGAATTTTCAGCCTGATCATAATCCCATTGGGATATGTATCGTTTCTCCAACAATTCACGGTAACGTTCCTTTTGGGCTTTCAACCTTGCCGCGTTAATCTCAGCCTGATTCAGATTGGCTTTAATACCAATAATATTAGCTTCGGTCTGTTGCATTTGTAAAAGAATGGCCTCATCATCGATGATCCCGATCAGATCGCCTTTTTTAACTTCATGTCCTTCTTCAACCATTAATGAGACTAATCTTCCGCTGATCCGGGGCTGGATGGCAACCTCGGTTTCCGTTTTGATGCTTCCAACCAGTTCTAAGGTTTCCCTGATCGGTTCCAAAGTAACTTCCAAAGTCTTGACCAAAGGAACCGAAATATTAGGACCGTTTTGTAGCGCCAAGCTTTCCTGAGCCCGATTTCCTTCCAGTTTCACCTTGACTTTATAGCCGGTAAATCCCAAAAAAATAATAATCAGCCCAATTAGGATCTTTTTCTTCATAGATCTACCCCCTGAGGAATCCTTTTACAGATTAACGTATTTTTTTATTAAAAGTTCATATAATCCTGCCGAAAATTTCTGGATAAACTATAAAATTCAAGTCCAACAGTTTTAGGTCAAACGTCCAAAGTCTAAGGTTCAAGGAATAAAGTCCGAAGGCTGAAATAGCAAGAAGTTTTTTTGATATAGAGACCTATAATCTAAAATCAAAAGTGGTTCCCTCCCTAGCTTTACTGGAACATAGGAAAAGGAAGACAATAGGCAATGGGACTTCCATAGACTTGTGCCTACAGAATAACGGTTAAAATTCAACTTTTACACTTTTGACATTTGACTTTTGACTATAACTATCGCATATTTTCTCAACTTTCTCCAATAAAGCGGTTAAGGCTGTGGTTTCAAAATCAGTAAGCGGCCCCAACAACTCCCTGATAAACATATTTTGTTTTGGAACAACTTTTTCACTTAACTTGGTTCCCGTCTCAGTCAATTTGACCCTAATAACTCGGCGATCATTCTGATCCGGTTCTCGTTTTACCAAACCCTTTGCCTCAAGGTGATCGATCATCGCGGTGGTATTACTGTTAACCCTTAATATCCGCTGACTCAATTCACTTAAGGTCAAGGCGGCGCCTTCCAAATTCCTGATAATTCCATATTCCGAGCCGGAAAGATGAAACTGCTCCAAATGGGCTTTGGATAAACGATGCAGCTTTCCTTGAACCCGAATTAGGGATCTATGTAATAAAACACGTTTATCTTCCATAGCTCTCCTCTTTCACCATAAATATTTCAATTGTGAAATATTATACTCCATTTTTCTATCTTAACCAAACTTTAATCGGGGTTCTTTCCAACCAAAAAAGTGACTATCTGAAGATAATCACTTTCAAAAACAAAATATCGTAGAAATTCATTAAAATAAAGAGCAAAAACTTAGCGTAGTTTTACTTGCTGAGTAAACTCCTCCCGGCGCCGTTTTAGCGTTGTATCTAAAATCATTCCGATCAATTTTTGATAGCTGATACCGGCCAAACCGGATAGAATCGGTAAATCGGAGTTGTTGGGATTCAGACCGGCCAGCGGATTGACTTCAATGAAATTCGGAACTCCAGCGTTATCCAGCTTTAAATCAACCCGTCCGGCGTCACGGCAACCCAATCCTCGCCAAGCTTTTAAAGCGACTTCAGTGCAACTTTGGACAATATCGCCGGAAACCAACCGATACTCGACTAACTTCTGATAGTTTTCCTTATTGTGATAAGAATAAACTCCCGCTTCGGCATTTTCCTTTAGGAGCACTTCCATAACGCCAATCACAGCTGCTTCATTCCCGGTACCGATGATTCCTACTGTAAATTCGCGACCCGGTAGATATCCTTCGACCAGAACCGGTTGGCGAAAAGTTCGGAGCAGTTGAAGGCAGATTGATTTCAAATCCCGATAATCTGTTATCTTTGAGGTTTCGGTAATTCCTTTACTAGTCCCTTCAGCCACCGGTTTGGCGAACAGAGGCAGGGGTAAGCTCACTTCTTTAATATGATTCTCATCCTCGACAACATAAAAATCAGGAGTCGGGATCTGCAAATCTCTAATAACCCTTTTGGTCATCCCTTTATGCAAAGTAAGGGTTAAAATCAAGGGGTCGGAAAAAGTATAAGGGATCCGGTAAGCGTCCAGCACCGCCGGGATCTGGGCTTCCCTGCCGAATCCGTACATCCCCTCGGCAATATTAAATACCAGGTCCCAGCGTTCTCCGGCTGCCAACTTGCTGATCAGGCTTTTGACATTTCCGATTCTTTCGGTATTATGATTCAAAGCTTGAAGCGCGCTCTCAATCCCTTCGATGGTCTCAACTTTATCAAATTCGGCGGTTTCTTCCTCGCCAAAACCTTGAGCCAGATATTCGTCGCGGAGATCATAGGTGATGCCGATCTTCATTAACAACTCTCCTTAAGCTCAGCATAATGGTATGTCAATCCTTGAAAATTCTTTAAGACTATTCCTTGTTGATCGCGGCCCTGATAATAATCGGGAATCAAAGGCACTTTTCCACCTCCGCCGGGAGCATCGATTACAAAAGTAGGAACTGCATACCCACTGGTAAAACCACGCAGCCCTTCAATGATTTCCAGACCTTTGGCCACCGGAGTCCGGAAATGGGAGGAACCTAAAATCTGATCGCACTGATACAAATAATAAGGCCGTACGCGAATCTTCAATAAACCTTGCATCAAACGGCGCATTGTTTCTATATCATCATTGATGCCCTTTAATAACACAGTCTGGCTCCCAAGGGGAATCCCGGCGTCGGCTAACGCGTTACATACGTAACTGACTTCCGGAGTCAGCTCATCGGGATGGGTAAAATGAATACTCATATATAACGGATGATACCGTTTTAAAATCCGTAACAAACTGGGGGTGATCCGTTGGGGCAGCACCACCGGCATTTTTGTGCCGATGCGTAACATTTCCAAATGCGGGATCCGGTGTAATCTTGATAACAACCAATCCAATTTTAGATTGGGAAGGGTCAGCGGATCTCCGCCGGAAATTACCACATCCCTGATGTTAGGGTTGGACTCAATATAAGCCAAGGCTTCTTCCCAGACGGCGAGGTCCAGTCTGTAACGGCGGTTATCCCCGATCACCCGGGAACGGGTGCAATAACGGCAGCTTACCGAGCACCAATTTGAAACCAAAAATAATACCCGATCGGGATAGCGGTGCACTATCGCCCGGACGGGTCTGTCATGTTCTTCTCCCAACGGGTCTTCGGCTTCGCAAGGAGAATAAATATATTCATCTTTAACTGGAACTATCGACCGTCGAATCGGTTGTAACGGCGTATCGGGATCAAGGAGACCCGCGTAATAGGGTGTGATTTTCAGAGGAGGTGAAATTTTCCGGTAATTCTGAACGGAAAGTTCATCTTCGCTAAGCTTGATGAGCTCACCGAGACGTTCAAAGGAATCGATCGAGTTTTTAAGTTGCCAATGCCAATCGTTCCAATGGGCTTTCGTAGCGTCGGGGAAATATCGCTTACGAAAAAAATCAGCTTGTTCGCTGATGGGTACTGCTAACTTGGGGAGGGGCTTAAGTCCAACTTCGTCGGAAGCGCTTTCACAATTTTGTTCCATTTTACTCAAACCTTCTTCTTTAGCAGATAATGCTTATTTATTATTGTGTAATCATTATAGTTTAGACCGATATAACTGTCAAACTGGATTTTTCAGTTTTTCATAATTGTAATAAACTGATTATAAGAGTTTTTGTAATAGAATTTGAAATTACGATCGGTTGCTTGAAATATCGCCTAATATCGGTTGATTTTAAGTTTTATTCTTTAATATTTTCCCTTCTTAGCACCGCGCCCTTGGGAACATCAGATTCACACGGGAGATAAACCCGATATCCATTATGGGCTTCACGGATTGGAAAGCCTTTAGAGTCGGCCATCTGTTTCATATCAAGAGTAAATGTATCATTAGGTAGTAACATTTCAACTTGGTCATTGATTGAAAGCCGGTTACGAACCCCTACCAAGGCCTTTTTTTCAACCGGGTCATAACCAATAACTGTTCCCACTAGATCGTGGGTTTGAATATATTTAACATCGGGGTTGACCTCATTAATTCTTTCATTTTCAAAGTAAAAACCGGTGGTATAGCCCCGGTAGGATACTTTCTTTAATTCTGCCAGCCATTCGGGAGCGCATCGATACTCGTCCGGGTTTTTCAAGTAAGAATCAAGGGCCCAACGGTAAGTCCGGGTGACCGCCGCTACATAATAGGCCGATTTCATCCGTCCTTCAATTTTCAAGCTGCTGACTCCCGAATTTAATACCTCGGGTAAATACTGGATCATACATAAATCTTTTGAACTCAACAAGTAACTATAATGCTCATCTTCTTCCATTATCAGGGGCGACCCGGGCCGGGTTGACTCCACTAACCGATACTCCCAACGGCATGGTTGAGTACAATCCCCCTGATTGGAACTGCGTCGGTTCCGATACGCCGAAAGGTAACACCGGCCTGAGTAGGCCATGCACATCGCGCCATGGATGAATAATTCCAACTCAATCTCCGGGACATCGCTGGCGATCTCTCGGATCTCAGCCAAAGTCAGTTCCCGCGCCAATACAATCCTTTCGACTCCTTGAGTTTTCCAGAACTTAACCGCAGCCCTATTAGTGGTATTGGCTTGAGTGCTAAGATGGATCGGAAGTCCGGGTTGAATTCGTTTGACAGTTTCTAATACTCCGGGGTCGCTAATGATTACACCATCAATTTCTAAGTCAACCAGGCCGTTTAATATTTGGGTTACTTTATCCAAATCCCGGTTTCGGGCAAAAACATTTAGCGCCGCATAAACCTTGACTCCCTGACGATGGGCTTCTCCCGCCCCCTCAGCAAGATCTTCCAGACTAAACTCAGCTTGTTTGGCACGTAAACTTAAGCCTTCCACTCCGACGTAAACCGCATCGGCGCCGTAAAGGACAGCGGTTCTTAACTTTTCCAAATTTCCAGCGGGAATTAATAGTTCGGGACGAGACATGGAGGCCTCCAACATTTTTACAATTAGTACTTTCGAATCTCGTTTACAGTTACTTACGAGTGATCCTTTAGGGACTCGTTCCCAGTTCTTTAATCAAGGTGATGCTCTGAGGCTTCGTTCATGGATTCAGGCTATATCAATCCACTAATAAGTTCTTAACTGGGAACTAGCATTCAGAACCAACCCTCAGCTGTGAACTGGTATTACCTCATCCTACCAGCTCCGGTTCCACCAGGTTCTCTCTGTGTCTCCGCTCCAAATGCTTTAATTCAAGGTACAGACAGATCCCGGTGATCACCGAAGACCCGAAATCCGCCACCGGTCCGGCGCAGAAAACTCCGTCCAATCCGAAAAACCGGGGTAAAATCAACAATGCCGGGATCAGAAGCAAAACCTGTCTTGAAAGGCTCAAGGTCATCGCTTGTCTCGGTTTGCCAATTGCCTGAAAGTAATTGGCGCCGACAATTTGAAAACCGATGATCGGAAGCATCATTAAATAGATCTGTATCGCCCTTGATGAAAGTGAGATTAATTCCGGATCTTGCTTGCTAAAAAGGTTGACTAATCTTTCCGGAAATAAGCGCGTTATTGTAAAACCAAACAGCACCACCAAGGTTGCGGCGGCGATCGCTAACTTCAAAGTCTTTTTAACCCGGTCAAACTTTTCAGCTCCATAGTTATAACCAATAATCGGCTGTGCTCCCTGATTGATCCCAAACAGCGGCATCAGAAAAAACATGGCGATACTGTTGACAATACCCATGGCGGAAATCGCCAGATCACCACCATAGCGCACCAGGCTGTTATTTAAAATTATCCCGATTACACTAGCGGCCATTTGCATCATAAAGGGTGCGGAACCGATAGCCGTAATCTCCCGTACCACAGCCAACTTCAGCTTCAAATTATTAATATGAATTTTTAGATAGCTTTTTTCACGGAGAAAATAAGAGAGTACCCATACAGCCGCCGCGGCTTGGGAGATAATTGTAGCCCATGCAGCCCCTTTTATCCCCCAGTCGAAAACAAATATGAAGATCGGATCCAAAATAGTATTCGCAATCGCTCCCAATAACATCGTTAACATAGCGATCTTCGGATTTCCCTCCGCCCGGATGAAATGGTTCATTCCAAATCCAATCGACATAAAGATTTCTCCAAACAAAATAATCCGCATATAATCGCGGGCAAAAGGCAGCACCTCCGTGCTGGCCCCAAACAATCGTAGCAAAGGGTCGAGAAAGATCAATCCCAAAGTGGTGACGGTTAAGGCGATCCCGATCAAGCAAACCATAGCATTGCCGAGGATTAACTCTGCCTCTGCTTTACGTTGTTCCCCAAGGCGAATGGAGATCAGCGCGGTTGCGCCCAAACCGATTAACATCGCTAAAGCCATCATCACCGTCATTAACGGAAAAGCTATGGTCAGCCCGGCGATCCCCATCCTGCCTACTCCCTGACCGATAAAGATCCTGTCCACAACATTATATAAAGCATTGACAACCATCCCAGTGATGGCGGGGATTGAAAATTTGAGCAACAATTTTGAGATTCGGGCCTCGCCCAGTTGTTTGGTATGTTCCATGAAGAACCCCCGTCTATTTATAGTCATTATATAAATTGAAACATAGTTATATTATACCCCTCAAGGATCTAAATGAAAAAGTTAGAATCCTCTTTTATGAATTCTAACTTTTTTTCAAGGGAAAAACAAGAAAGATTTGAAGGGTGCAATTATTAATTGCATACGTATCTTATACCTACACTCCAAAATAATAACCAAAAAATTACATGAAATTGTTTTTAATAGAAGGATATTTATGGGGATTTACCGAATTATTCCAAATATCTAAGTCATCTTTACTCCGCCGAAACAATAACGGTCATATTGTTCGGGAGTTAAGGATTTGGTTTTGATAACTGCAGCCAAAACCCTATTTCCCAGGAGTAAAACAGACACAAATCAAATCTAAAGGAGGGAATAAACATGCCATATCAACATCTAGTTTCCGTCGTCTTACCGTTGGAGAAAAAAATAGAAATTCTGCAAAAACTGGCCGAAATCAAAGACGATTTAGAATTCCTGCTCTCACTTCAACCAGATGAAGTCAAAAGCATCTTCAAGGTCGCCAATGGCTATGCCCCCTTTATCGAAAAAGCCTACAAAACCGTCAACGACCATCCGGAGATCATACCCGCTATCTCGAGCAAAGATGAATTTTTTAAAGACTACCAACTATCCCAGGATCTAACCCTCATCGCCAACCAGGTCCAAGAGTTAAATGAAGGTTTGGAAAAGACTTTGACGGCCATTAATAGCGACACCCTTAACGGAGCTTTGGAGGTTTACGCCGCAATCAAACAGCATCGGGATAAAGTTCCGGGTTTAAATGTAGTTGCCCAAGACCTGGCCGAATTTTTCAAGAAAACCATTAAAAAAAACCATCACCCGTAAATTAAGTCGCTACAGTCTGTCGTATAACTTCTAACCAATCGGAGGCGCTCTTTATCCCTTCCGATTTCTTTTTTGAACACTCCGGAAGATAACCGGAATGCTTAGAAGTGCATCCGGGATGATCCGGAATCTATTCTCAATACCTCATTTCATCCTTATGCTAGCTATTGACGGAATAATGGCCGATCGTGAACAGCCGAAACAACTTTTTAACCTCCGTTCCCCAGCCAAACCAAATTATGCCCCGGATCATTGGCTACAGTCCGGCTGACGGCTTCAATTCTCCTGGTAATGCAGCCTCGGCACTGGACTAATTCTTCCTCTAGACAAATCTTATTCGGATAAATCTGATAGTCCGGCCGGTATTTTTTAGGCGTCAGATTGGGCATTACCACATTGGCCCCGGCCCGCAGCGCCGCCTCCCGCCCCAACGGGTCAATGCTTCCCAAAGCGGTGGTGGCCGGGATTAAAGCATAGGGTAAAGCCAATCTGGTCAAAGCCACCATCAGGCAAGTCCGCTCCAAAGTTCCTCCCGGTTCTTTTCCAAGCGGAGTATCGGGATGGGGAATAAACGGGCCGATTCCAACCATCTCCGCCTGTAACTCCCAAGCTAATTCAAGATCCGCCTTTAACGTTTCGGCGCTCTGCCCGGGCAAGCCGACCATAAATCCGGCCCCTACTTGATAGTCCAATTCTTTTAAAATCTTAAGCCGGGACACTCTTCTGATAAAGGACTGGCCGGGATGCAATCGTTCATACAATAACGGATCAGCAGTTTCATGCCGCATTAGGTACCGCTCGGCCCCTGCGTGACGCCATAGTTCGTATTCCCGAGGCTCACGTTCCCCAATACTCAATGTAACTACCGGGCCGAGCTTTTTAATCTCCCTGACGATCTCCGCTATCAGGTTCCCGCTGTAAGCCGGATCTTCTCCCGCTTGGAGGACTATTGTCTTAAACCCAAGCCTGGCCCCGTCTTCCGCAACGGCAATGATCTCCCTCGGAGCCATTCGGTAGCGGGAGACCTTACGGTTATTCCGCCGTAAACCGCAGTATAAACAATTGTTCCGGCAATAGTTGGAAAACTCGATCAATCCCCGGAGATGGACTGCGTCGCCAACCGTCTCCGCCCGTACCCGGTCGGCTATGGTTAAGATTTGTCGAGCTTCACGGCTTCCCGGATCCCGGATCAGCCTAGTGATCCATTCCCGGTCCTTCAAAATTAGCGGGTCAGAATGATTACCCCCGTTAACGGCGCAATTGCCCATCATGCCTACTCCTTCAACTTTTTTTGGTCATAGTGGCTCGGGCGCTGACTCCGTTGATATTTCCCAGCTTTCCGGTGAGCGTGTTAATCTCATCCTCAGCGCCGTCGACGATCAAAGAGAGCACCCCTACATTCCTCTCCCGGTGCGGAATCCCCATCCGTCCCACAACAATCTGATTAAACCCGCTGATCAAGCTGTTAACTATCTCCTGTGACTCCTGTGGTCGTTCCAGAATAATAGCGATTACTCCTAATCGTTTTGCCGCGTTCATCAAAACAACCCCCCGTAAGGATATTTACTTGAATTCTTCATCCAGCAAACCTTCCAACTCCGGAAACGGACTTAGCGCCCTAGGAAAAGCTTCTTGCGCATAAGCGATGAATACCCCATAATTGATTATCGGTACCGACTGTTCTTTGGCCAGCCCCACCCTATAACCTATCTCGCGCCGGTTAAGCATACAGCCACCGCAATGAATCACCAACCGATACCGGGATAAATCTTTCGGCAAACTTAAACCGCTGACCCATTCAAAATCGATTTCACCGCCGGCCAACTGTCGAAGCCAGCGGGGGATCTTCACCGTTCCAATATCATCACACTGCCGGTGATGAGCGCAACCTTCGGCCACCAACACCCGGTCTCCGGGCCGGATTCTCTTAAGGGCCTTTACCCCTCTGACTAGTTCAACTAAATCTCCTTTGTAACGGGCAAATAAAATCGAAAAAGAAGTCAAAAGGATCTCCGGCGGCGTATCCGCAGCCACCTTCTTAAAGGCTTGGGAATCAGTGATCACAATTGCCGGTTTCTTCCCCAAATACTCCAATGTTTCCTTAAGTCCATCCTCTTTAGTGGTAATTGCTACACAGTCCTGATCCAATATTTCTCTGAGAACTTGTTGCTGAGGAAGGATTAGACGGCCTTTGGGGGCGGCTGTATCAATCGGTATAACCAGTACCACAAAGTCTCCAGGTTTAATTAAATCACCGACTAAAGGTGGTTCCGGTTCTCGATTGGTAGCATTGCGGATGATTGTCATTTTAAGTTCCGGGATACCTACACCGGTTGGCGCTGCTACCTCCAACAATTTTAATTTGAGTTGTTCTTGCCACTTTAAACGTTCGACCCTATTATATCCCTCCAAATCAACCTTATTGACGACCCCGACTAATGGAATTTTCTTGGCCCGGATGGTTTGGAGCAGTTCCACCTCAAAACCGGTAACCCCGGTCTGGCTATCCAGAACTATGATTGCCAAATCGGCGCGATTCAAGATCCCATAGGCGCGTTCCACACGCAACTCACCCAAAGCCCCGGTATCATCTAGGCCGGCGGTGTCAATTAGCGCGACCGGCCCCAACGGCAACAATTCCATCGCTTTAATCACCGGATCGGTAGTGGTTCCCGGTTCCGCCGAGACCAAAGCCACGGGTTGTCCGGCCAAGGCATTGATCAAACTTGATTTCCCGGCGTTCCGCCGTCCGAAGATGGCGATCTGCAGCCGGGAACTGTTAGGAGTCTCATTTAAGTTGCCCATGAAAACCTCCAATCTAAATTTTTATAGGCTGGTGTTAAAATTTATAAGCAGTTATTCGTGACTTATAGGGCGGAATATTTCATCCATAGTCATAACCACCCGAATAACAGGTATTATATTTAATTATATCTAAATTATCATTTTAGCCACTTAGTCGGTACCCGAGAACCAGCGCTATTAGCCCTAACGCGCTGAGGTGAAACCCTTGCCGAATTGGCTGAACTTTCAGTTATTCATTAATCAGCATCTCTTTTCTCTCCAACGCATGGCTTGAGGTTTTGTTTGCTTAACTGACCAATTTATACATAGATGTCCCTCTCCCCAGCCTCCAATCTTTGTAAAGCCCGACTCAAAAACTCCCGGGTCTTCGCGTCGCCGGTCTCCGCTAACCCCTTGGCAATCAATGCCTCTCCCGCTTGTCGCGTCTCCGGGCTGGCATAATCCAACAAATATTCTTTTAGAGTACAAATGGCGTTGGGCATGCAAAAATTACGGACAAAGCTGGATTTGGCCAACCCCATAAAATGCTCCCCGGTCCGGCCCTTCCGGTAACAAGCGGTGCACAGTGAAGGAATATTTCCTGACAAGCAGGTTTCCCGGATCACGTCATCCAAGGAACGAGTGTCCCCTAGTTGAAACTGTTCTTTATCAGGCATGGAATTGGCGGCTTCCCGATATCCGCCCACCCCGACACGGCTCCCGGCGTCAATTTGAGAGATCCCCAGAGGAACCACTTCTTTACGGACTGCAGCGCTTTCACGAGCAGTCAGGATCATCCCGGTATACGGCACGGACAAACGGATAATAGCCACCAATTTTTTGAAGTCCGTATCGCTCACCGCATACTCGGGGTTCAAAGTATATGGGGTATTCAAGGCCGGTTGAATCCGGGGAAACGAGATCGTATGCGGGCCAACCCCGTTATATTTCTCTTCCAGATGGATAGTATGATGTAATAACCCCATCGCCTCAAACCGCCAGTCATACAGTCCGAACAGCACCCCGATTCCCACATCATCCACTCCGGCGTCTAAAGCTCTATCGTGGCAGTATAAACGCCAGCGGTAATGTCCCTTAACGGTATTGGCCGGGTGTAGTTTTTCGTAGGTTTCGTGATGATAAGTCTCTTGAAACACCTGGAAAGTCCCGATGCCTACCTTCTTTAATCGGCGCAACTCATCCCTGTTCAAGGGGGCACAATTGATATTGGCCCGGCGGATTTCACCATGTCCGTTCTTGACGCTGTAAACTTGCCTGACCGTATCACAAATGTAATCGATATCGGTCTCCGGCGATTCCCCGTACACCAAAACAGTCCGTTTCTGTCCCTCACCGATCATGATCTCCACTTCACGCCGGAGTTCTTCCATGGTCAGGGTTTTGCGCCGAATAGCCAGGTTGGAGCTGCGATAACCGCAATAGAGGCAATTATTAGCGCACTTATCGCTAATATAAAGCGGGGCAAAGAAGACAATCCGGTCGCCGTAAACCTCCCGTTTCAACTGATTGGCCAGACTATACATCTCAGCGCTAGTTTCCGGGTCCCGGTTCTGTATTAAAACAGCCATCTCTTCCGGTCCCAACCGAACTTGACAAGCGGCTTTCGCTAAGACCTTCCGGACATCACAAGGTGATGGGTTCTCCCATTTCTTTAATTGAGACCAAATCAATTCGTCGTTGATAAAATCCCGTTCCATTACGTCGTACTCCGCGAAATCAGCCCGGTATTTGTCTGAAAATTTCATCTTCAATCCCCCTTTAAATTAAAAAACCCTCATTTGAGAATGGAGAACATTCACAAATAAGGGTCGGATTGATACGCACAACGCCTTTGTTCGAATGTCTCCAGCCTCAGACTGTTCTTCGGCCTCAGAACGACTCAAAACCTATTTTTAATGTACGGTTCATCGTCAATGACCGTTTAAAGTCACGGATAACAAACCTTTATTTCGATTCTACCATGTTGTGATAAAAAGAACAATCCCAAAATGTAAAACCTTACTGCTCCTACACATCATTTTTTTATTAATTTTCTGCCCCTTCAGCTCAATCCTCCGCGCGCGCTCATTACTCCCGGAAGATACAGGGGCAGCTCATTTTTTATATAAATGTTTATTCAATATTAATCTTCACGTTAAAGGGTTTAAGCAGATGAGCGCCAATTAGATGCAATAATATTAGGCTTATTATTGATATTATGACGAGGGGCAACTATGACTTACTACCAACGCAACTTATTAATCTTATCGTTTACCATCTTTTTAGCATCATTTAGCTGGCAACAGATTGCGCCATTCCTTCCTTTATTTTTAGACGAATTAGGAATCACCGATAACCTACCGTTCTTGTCCGGTCTGCTTTTTACTTTGCAATTCTCAGCTTCTTCCCTGATAGGGCCGTTCTGGGGAAAAATGTCTGACAAATACGGTCGCAAACCAATGGTAATGCGCGCCGGTATCTGTTTGAGCCTGGTTTATTTCGGAATGAGTTTATGTCAAAACTATGGTCAATTAGCTTTTTTACGTTTAATGAACGGTGTATTGACCGGGTTTATTCCCGGCTCAATTGCCTTAATCGCAACGAACACACCCAAAACAGCTTCGGGCAGATATGTCTCCATCGCCTATACCCTCCAGTCGGCCGGGGTCATCTTAGGGCCGGCCTTGGGCGGGTTACTGGCGGTGATCGCCGGCCTTCGCGGGTCGATGGTTTTATCGGGAATATTAACATTTATATCATTTATACTAGTCGCCTTGTTCGTGGAAGAACGGGAAAAACCGCTAATTACCGCCCAGACTTCGATCTGGCAAGATTGCAAATTGATTTTTAAAATGCCGGTAATGGTTACTGTAATGAGCGTGGAGTTTATTAATGCCATGATCATGTCGGCGCCAACCCCGATTTTAGCGCTATATCTCCAACAGATCGCCCCCAACACTAATCGGATAATCAGCGGCATTACTTATTCCCTGCCGGGTTTGGCTCTCTTTCTGACTGCCTATCTTTGGAGCCGAATCGGTGAAAAAATCTCCTATCCGCGTACCATTTTAATTGGTTTATCCGGTATGGGTTTGGTCGGCGTCCTATTGGGAACAATTGATACCATTTGGCTGTTTGCGGCTTTATATTTTATTTTTGGAATCTTCGGGGCCGCAATCTCGCCATCATCGGCAGCATTAATCGCCACCGGAGTGGATTCGGATTTTCAGGGCCGAGCTTATGCCATGCAAAATACATTCAGGACCTTGGGACTGTTTATCGCTCCGGTCACTTCCGGAATCATCGGTACTTTTTCCGGCTTGAATTGGATCTTTATCTTCTTTGGGATACTGTGTTTATTGTTGACACTAGGTGTTGGAAGACAGGTGCAAAAATGGGCCCAAATATAGTACTCTAAAAGTGACAATAGGTGTCTCCAACCCATCGGAGAAGATTTTTTCTTACTTCTTCACGCCTAAAGTATAAAGTTTCTCAATATTCGATAAATTGCCGCTCAATCGCTGATATAGGTCTCTGCACAACCCATTTCCCGCAGTAACACTCCGGCCCGGCGGGGTCGATCTGCATATGCCAAACTTTAACTGGATTTGATCTCTTGATAAAACTAAATTATAATTAAGCTAATCCTTATCACCTACTTCAAGGAGAAATTTAGATGGCTAACGATAATGACCATTATACTTCCTACTCCGGCGCCGCTTCCGAAGAAACAGGAAAAGTAAAGGTCCTCCCCCCGGAAGAACGGGAGAATTTCAAAGGGATCACGATTGATGCCGGTGGTTCCGGTAACCAGCATCATAACCGGGATTATTCCGAATATGAGTACCGTGATCCTCATAAACGGGTATATGTTCGACAAGTTAGGGTAACCAATGCCATCTTAAACTGGTTGTTCTTTGGTTTCTTGGCCTTAGTCGTAGTTTTTCTGGTCTTTCCTTTTTTCTCCTTTATCTTTATCCCGATCGTAATCCCGATGTTTATCCTCATTCTGTTGAATAACCTATTCCGTCGCCGTTAAATTAATCCTATTTTAACTCCGTCTAATGCTGATTCGTTCCAAATCCCCCCACTCGGTCACCGGCGGTGAGCAGCTTTGATTAATACAAATATAACAAGTAGGCTTATCGTTGACCGGCTCCCGGTTTTCGAAGAGCTCCCCGGCGGGATGATCCTTTAAATTATTACGTTCTCCGGTCCAGGCTAGAATACGGTGGGGCTGAAAATTACGGCGTAACCTCACTAATAGTTCAGGGAGATCATTTCCGTTACTGACGAAAGTAAATTCCTTAATCCCTTGCTGAAACCCATCCAACGCGCTGATCAGTCCGGCATAACCCCAACTGTTATGTTGCATCTCCCCGCTATAAGCGCTAAAGATTCTTCCGGCTTCCTCCCAAAATTTATTTTTTCCTGTGTAAGCAGCCAGTTTTAGCAAATTTTCCGCCTGGACCGCCACCCCGCTTGGAATCGCTTGATCCGGACCCGAAAGCGGTCTGCTGACCAGTTCACCTTCTTTTTCAGGAGTCAGGTAGTACAAACCATTCCCACCAAACCTGTCGATGGCCGTCTCAGTCAATTCAATGCTCCGGACCAGCCATTCACCGCTAAAATCAGCCTCGTACAGATCCAACAATCCCTGGGCTAGAAAAACGTAGTCATCTAAAAAAGCCTCGCCATAAGCTTTGCCGTCCTTGTAAACCCGGGCTAAACCGCCAACCCCAAGACGGCTGGTATTAAGAATAAAATCCGCCCCTCGTCGGGCCGCCTGATAATCGGGTACATTTTGAAAAACCTGATAACTGTAAGCCAAACCGCTGATCATCAATCCGTTCCAACCGGTAATCACTTTCTCATCTCGGAATGGCTTTACTCTAGCTTCCCGTATTTTAAAAAGCCTCTCGCGGGCCTGGTTGAACTTTGCTAAGGTGGAACCGTCAAAACCTCGGTTTTCAAAATCATGTAACCGGTTGAGAATATTTTTCCCTTCAAAATTGCCTTCCTCCGTAACTCCGTAGTAGTCAATGATCAACCGGCTTTCGTCTTGATCCAATGTTTCTCTAATTTCATCAATACTCCAAAGAAAACACTTTCCCTCCTCCCCTTCGCTATCCGCGTCCTGAGTGGCGTAAAAGCCGCCTTCCGGAGCAGTCATCTCCCGCCGGACATATTCGGCGGTCTCCCGAACTACTTGGGAAAATTCTTCGGCGCCGGTTAATTGATAACCAATGCTATATAAGCGTAACAATTGGGCATTGTCGTAGAGCATCTTTTCAAAATGCGGCGCCAGCCAAAAGTGATCGGTTGAGTAACGATGGAAGCCGCCGCCTAACTGATCATAAATCCCACCTTGGGCCATCCGCTTCAAGGTAAACAAAGCGTGGCTCAATTCGAGGGAATCTTCTTTTCTGCTCCCAATATTTAAAAACAATCTTAACAGGCTCGGATTGGGAAACTTAGGAGCGCTGCCGAATCCGCCGTTAGTAGTATCCCCGTAACGGTATAGCTCTGAAACCGCCTTCTCCGGAAACTCTTTACCAGCAACCTCATCCTGGTTAGCTAATCCCGGTTCACTTTGCAGAAATTTGGTGAGTTCCGCTCCCGCCTCCCGGATCTGCTCCCTTTCCTCAACCCATTTGCGATGAACCGCTTCTAGAATATGGGGAAACCCCGGCCTGCCGTACATGGAAACCGGCGGATAATAGGTCCCTCCGTAAAAGGGACGCCGGTCATGATCTAAAAAAGCGGTCAACGGCCAACCGCCATGCCTGGTAATCATCTGGACCGCCTGTTGATAGATCTGATCGATATCGGGCCGTTCCTCCCGATCAACCTTGATATTGACGAAATACTGGTTCATTAACGCGGCGATCTCCGGGTCCTCGAAAGACTCCCGTTCCATCACGTGGCACCAGTGGCAGGCGGAATAGCCACAGGAAAGAAGGATGGGTTTATCTTCGGCTTTGGCTCTTGCAAAGGCTTCGTTGCCCCAGGGATACCAGTCGACGGGGTTGTGGGCGTGTTGGAGAAGGTAAGGGGAGGCTTCGTGGATCAGGCGATTGGTATATTGGGTTTCGGGCATAGTATAATCATCCTTTTGGTTTTCTTTTTTCATACTTTTTAATATGCCCAAAATGCGCTATAATAATGGTAACAGCCGTTATCTCGTGTTTTGGTGCTTTTTGAAAACACCGGATAG
>JAEWZY010000082.1 GCA_023394955.1 Bacillota bacterium | reverse complement strand
ATGAGTCCTTCGCCTGGTTTGCTCATTTTTAGTGAGACAGAATTGATTTTACAAGGACTTCCATGGGTTTTTATATATTAATTGTAAGCCGTTCCCATATATTATTCGTAACTAATTTCTAATATCCCGCAAAAGTTTGGAATAAATTTGAAAGATTTGAAAAAAGAATTAGGAAAATTGGCAAGACTGAAACGGTTTGCGAAACTGGAGAAGATACTCGGAAAATTACCCCCGATACCATAGTAGTGGATTGATTATCGGCTCCGCCAACATCTAGCTGACCAACCATACTGCCGGAGCATTCCTGTAAAAAACCACATAGTTTGAATTGTTGACCGGAGAGGCCCGGTAAGCTGAAAGAAAAAAAGGAGGTAAAGAAATGGTCAGCGATAAAGAAATGGAAACAGCCAGTATTCAGTAATGGTGGTTAACTTTATTGACTTGTTTGATATACTATTTTATTTTACAATAGTACTGTGAAACGTGCATGGGAGCAGATTTGATAGTTAAGTGGTCAGAATTTTATAGTTACAGAATCAAAGAGGATGATTGGTGATGAAATATGATATATAAATACAAGCTACATATAATCATTGTGATAATACTCGTATTATTCATTTTGGGAGGCTGTTCTGACCAAAGAACCGAGATTAAACCAAAGGCTGAATCGGGAGTTATAGACTTAACTCGAGTGCAGCTTGGAAATAATGTTGTTGGTTTAGACGGTCAATGGAAATTTTTCTGGAATCAACTTCTGACTCTCAATGAAGCGGAGACATGTGCATTAACCGGGTATATTCAAGTCCCCAGTTCATGGAATAAATACATAACGAACGGAGGTCAATCTGGATATGGTTATGCAACCTATCGACTGACTTTTATGACAGATAAAAAAGAAAGATTGGCTTTAAAGATACCCAGGGTGCGTACCGCATACAAACTATGGATCAATGGGGAATTGAGCGCCACTGCCGGAACCGTGGGTAAAACCAGAGATACCATGATACCCCAGTATCTTCCTTTAGTTGCTTTTTTTGAAGCACAACAAGGGAATAATGAAATCGTAATTCAGGTGTCTAATTATTATCATCGTAGCGGAGGAATATTGGAAGGTATAAAGCTTGGCAGCGAAAAACAAATCCTTGCGCTGCAATACAAAAATATAGCAAGTAATATCTTATTATTTGGATGTTTAATATTTATGGGTGTATATCATCTTGCCTTATTTTTCTTTCGGAAAAAGAATACCTCTGCATTATATTTTGGATCATTTTGTATATCAATCGGAATAAGGACTTTGCTGGTAGGAGAATGCTTTTTAATATATTTATTCCCTGGATTTAGCTGGGAAGTTGCCCATAAGATAATGACGCTGACATACTATTTAGGGGTACCGCTAATATTGATGTTTTTCCTGTCGGTTTTCCCTACATATTTTCATGTCCGTATGATCAAAATGGCTCAAATAATTGGGGCAGCTTTTGGAATCTTGATTATTTTCACCCCTGCGAGGATCTTCTCGGTTGCCAACCCTTTATACCAGATATGGACTATTATAGCCATCATATATATATTTGGCGTATTAATTAAAATTTCTATCCACAAGGAAAAGGATAGCTGGCTTATTATCTTAGGTGCTTCGGCTTTTTTATTGACTACCTTAAATGATATTATTTTCCTTAGTATATGGATGAATGATAATGGGTCTGCGTTTTTAAAAACTTTGTTTAGAACAGGTAATCTTAGTTCTGTAGGACAATTTATTTTCGCTTTTGCAAATTCTTTACTGTTAGCAAAGAAATTTTCCGACACCTTGGAACAAGAGGAAATTATAACTGTAAAGCTTACTGAAGTAAATACAAATTTGGATAAAATAGTATTATATCGTACTGAAGCGTTAGTTGAGTCAAATGAAAAAATAGAACAGCAAAAACTTGAACTGGAAAAAGCAAACCGACAACTTCAGAAACTTTCATTAAAAGACCCTTTAACAAAATTATGGAACAGAAGAAAATATGACGAAACCATAAATTTAGAATGGAATCGTTGCTTAAGACATCAAAGACCGATTGCTTTAGTACTTCTGGATATTGATTATTTCAAAGAATATAATGATTATTATGGACACTCAGCAGGGGATGAATGCCTGACTAAGATTGGACAAACCATTAAGAATTCATTATCACGTTCAACTGATATGGCAGCCCGCTACGGTGGGGAAGAATTTATTGTGATATTACCTGAGACTGAAAAAGAAGAAGCCATAAAGATTGCCTATATGTTACGACAAAGAATTAAGGCACTTCATATCCCACATGAGCAGTCACCGGCGAGCGGTTTCGTCAGTGTAAGCATAGGGGTTACTTTTACGATCCCAAATATTAATTCCTCACATGAAGATTTATTTAAAGTTGTGGACAAAGCTTTATATCAAGCAAAGGCTGATGGCAAAAATCAAGTTAAGTTTTTATATGAATAGAGGTTTAACCTTATCCGGGAAGCAAATTGAAAGCTGTAACAAGATTTGACCCCAGTTTTGAATCCGGCCGGTCCATTTTTGAAATAAATCTTAAGTCGCTAGATATAGCATCTTCAAAAGTGTGTCATCCGTTATCGGCCAAATCGAAGCAGAAGTAGTTGAAGTTGATCCCGAATATAAACAATTGGGAGAACGCCCTAATGAATTACTGGAACTGACTGTCGCCAAACTGCCCCCGGAAGATAATAAGCTGTTGAAGGAATATGATGACATTTGGTTTCAGCAGATTTGCCGCCGGGACGAGTTGATCTACAGCGCGACGCTGATGGACGGGATCGTACTCGGCTACTGGGTGGCGGTGGTGGGCAGGGGAGTGGAGAAAATTAGGGTTTGAAAAATAGTGTCAAGGATGTCCCCGTTGTTATGATAAAAGTGGTCCTCTCCGGCGCTGCGGCTCAAGAAAGCAGATTCACGGCGAGGGATGAGGTCGTTTGAAACTTGGGTCTTTTGAATACTTGGATTGAAGGCCCAAAAAATAGATCCGGGTTTCAGTCGATTCACCTCTCCCCGTCGAACGCGCATCATTGAAATACAGCGTCGGGGAGAGGCCGGGAGAGGGGTGGATTTTAGGCAATTAAAGGAGCGGTCATGAAAGGGAAACAGATTATCGTAGGCCGACCATGGCCGATTTTGAATTTACCATCACCGAAACCAGTTCAATGGTTTGGCTTTGCGAAACCCGTTCCATATTAAGTAACAGCTCGTAACTGGACAGATCTTCCCAAGACTTTTGGATATAATATTTGGATAATGCGATAATGGTTTCTTGCTACATTAAGCCTCATGCCTTGTGACTTCCCATGCCTTTTGCAATCCTTAGCAATGCCAATCTCATTTTATTTTACAATTGTTCACTCCGCTTAGTCCGGGAAGCCGGTAACCCCCATATGATATGGTAAAAGGGGTAAACCCCTTTAAAAGGAGGTTTGCTGATGAGCTGCTATTGTTATTCTCCAGTAACCAGTAAACAGCAGGTGCGCGCTACAACTGAAAAAGTTAAAGTATTAAAAGTAGTCGGCGAAAAAATCGGCCAGGTGGTAGTGGAGAGCAATATAAAGATCAATGCCGTTAAAATTGATCGAATTATCGCTGATGTCAGAGACGTGACTGATCATGTCTTTAAGAATAAAGTTGTAAAACAGGGAACAATTCATAAGCAAGTCTTTTATGTCGATCCCGACGGTATAGTCCGCGAACTCCAGGAAAACATTCCGTTTATGTTGTCGGTTGATATACCTGGAATCGAAAGGACCCCGTTTACCGATGTTCAAAACCATTTACTCGATATCGACACCGATTACGTATTAGAACCGGCCTGCGGCGCCGAATACGGCAACTTGATGCAAAAAGTAGTAGCCCATATCCTGGTAAAAGTCTCAGAATGGACCCAAATGGAGGTAGTGACTAAGGTGGATGTTTTCCCGAAAGTTAACGCCTCAGGACGGATGGATTATTACAAGAAGCATTATTAGGGTTCGGGGGAAGCCTTTGAAATGAAAAGGCTTCCTTTTTTATGACCATTGTTCTTGATAGTCGCCCACCCCGGCTAGCCCGGGTATATGAAAGGATAAAAATATGTCTAACCGCTGTGTCTTTATGTCCCGGCGGCAAAACCAATTGACCGCAAAGACGCGGAGACATAGAGAAAGAATTGCATAAGCCCAAAGTATTTTCCGAGTAGTCAAATATTATGCTAAGATTAGGTAAGAACGATTCAAAATCCAAATCCTGGCCGAAAACATAAAGGGATTGAAGGAAGAGTATCGAATAAATATTACAAATATATTATAAACAATGGAGATAAGCGGTGAGCGGTAATTTTTACGGAGTAGGATTAGGACCCGGTGATCCGAAATTGATTACGGTGAAGGCTTTGGAGGTTCTTAAAGCGGTTGACCGGATTATCGCGCCGATGAGCCGGGAAGACCGGAATCTGGCCAGGGATATTATCGAGTATCACCGGCTGGAAAGCAAAACGGAGTACTTAAGCTTTCCCGTGACCAATGTGGCGGAAGAGCTAATTAGAGCCTGGGAGAATACAGCTGTGAAAGTTAAGTCCTATTTGCAAGACGGGGATGTGGCTTTTGCAAGCTTGGGAGATCCGCTGCTTTATGGAAGATACTTATACCTCTTTCGCCTACTCCAAATAGATCCGAATTTTGAAGCGGAAATCAGAACGGTTCCCGGAATAACCAGTATGAATGCTGCCGCGGCTTTAGGCAATTATTACCTTACCAAAGGCGATGACCAGTTGGCGCTGGTAACCGGTAACATCAGCGGGGTTATAATGGAAAGCTATTGCCGGTTATTTGCAACAATTGTAATTTATAAACCTCCGGTTTGCCCAGTAGATTTGCTACGGATTTTTTACCGGGCTTGCCCTTCGGGCAGGGGTATTTTAGTTGAGAATGCCGGAATGCCCAATGAAAGAATGATTATGTTAAAACCGGAAGTCTACCCTACGGACACCGGATATTTCACCACTATAATCTTACATACCGGTTTGGGCTCGGGCAAATGAGAGTTTAATCTTGCTAGAAAAATAAACCCGCTTGCGAGAAGATGGGTATCGGGTAGTAGCTAATGAAATCCAACAAAATTGTAATCTCTGTAACAAAAAACGGAAGTGTCCTTGGTAAAAAAGTGGCGGATTTCATAAGAGCCGACTTGAAAGCGCCGGCCCGTTTTGCGTCGCAGATCGGGCTTGATTATGGCTATGATCGGCCGGTGGCTTTAGAGATCCAGGGAGCTTTTAATAGATACGAAGTATTGGTGCTGATAATGGCCGCAGGGATCGCGGTCCGGAGTATCACTCCGGTAATTGGCAATGAACAAACGGACCCGGCTGTTATTGTGATGGATGAAGCCGGAAAGTTCGTCCTCAGCTTGCTTTTAGGCCGTTGGGGAGCGGCCAACCGGATCGCGGAGGACCTGGCTGAATATACCGGCGGTGTGCCGGTAATTACTACCGCATCCGATGTTAATAATTTGCCGAGTTTGGATTCGGTGGCCCGTAAGTATGGTCTGACTGTTGAAAACCCGGAGTTATTGGCGGAGTTTTCCGGGGCGGTGATCAATGGCGAACCAGTTGTAATTTGGGACTGCTGGGGCATTGAGGAAAACTGGCCGGAGCATGTACGGATGGTGACCGGGGAAAGCCTTGAATTAGCGGATAACGAGAAATTATTGGTGGTTATCGGCTATCGGGATCCTCTTGAAATAAAAAGCAACACCAAGGTTTTGGCATTGCGGCCCAATAATTTGGTGGTGGGGGTCGGGTGTTGCCAAGGAGTACCCGCTACCAGAATAATCGGAGCGATTCGGCGTTATTTTAGAGAAAGAAGTTGGTCGCCCAGTTCGATCCAATCCTTGGCCACCATCGACACCTTAGCCGATGAACCGGGCCTGATGGCGGCAGCCCGGGAACTGGGAGTCCCGTTGCAAGTCTTTGAAAAGGAAGGACTGGAATTGGTTGTGGATGGGTTAGAGAAGCCTAATTTTCTTGGAATAACACCGGGAGTTGGCGGGGTGTGCGAACCGGCAGCGATTTTAGGCTCCAATCACGGGCAATTGATCGGGGCCAAGCAAAATTTGAACCAAATCACAGTAGCGGCAGCCACCATCAAGGAGCGCTTCCGGTCGTAAGCGGCATCCTATTGGGACTGATCCTTTTAATATGAGGATTTTAATAAAGAAGCAATTAGATGATTTGACTGGTTTGGTCAAAATACGCTTAGAAAACAAGGAATTGAAAAAACGATTAACTAATAATAAATTAGACTTATTTTCATGCTTTTGATTGCCTTAGCAATCTGTGGTGAGGGACTGTCTGGTGGAGTTATTGCAAAAGCTAAAAACGAACACTAGAGGATTAAATTATGGGTCATGGAATAATTCAGGTTTATACAGGTGACGGCAAAGGGAAAACAACTGCCGCGATTGGCTTGGTGACACGGGCCTGGGGACGGGGGCTAAAGGTTAAAGTCTTTCAGTTTTTGAAGGCCCCGGGTGGTTCCGGAGAACATTGGGCTTTTTTGGGTTTTAATCCGCCGCTCCATATTTATCCTCTGGGAACGGGCGAATTCATCCTTAACCGGACGCCTTCCCTTAAGGAAATTTCAATGGTAGCTGACGGCTGGAAACAGGTTGAAGAAGCGATTTTATCGGACACATTGGATATAATGGTAGTTGACGAGTTAAGTCATGTTATTAATCAAGGTTTACTCTCGTTAGAAAAGGTACTGACTGTTTTGAAAGAAAAACCGGCCCGACTGGAACTGGTGTTGACCGGTAGGGATATGCCGGATCAAATAATTGAGCTGGCTGATTTGGTAACTGAAATGAAGATGGTGAAACATCCATATCAAAACGGTATTCCCGCCCGGGAAGGGATTGAATTTTAATAAGTTGACTTTGTTCAAAAAGTATTTAATTAAGGCTTTAAAGAAAGTTACAGGGCATGCTAAAGAGATAAATGCCTATTCCTGAAAAAGTCGTCCGTTTAAATGAATATGAATAGAGGATACGGCTAATTGAAGCGGCCCAAAAATGAATGGCTTTTCGGGAGTTAATAAAAAAACGTATAACTATGGAAGGTATCAAATTTTAGATGAAGATGGATACGGGGAAATTATATCTGGTAGCTACTCCCCTTGGGAATTTAGAAGATATCACCCACCGGGCTTTGAAGGTCTTAGCCGAAGTCGACCTAATCGCAGCCGAGGATACCCGGCATACCTTAAAACTTCTGAACCATTTCGGCATTAAGCAAAGATTGCTTAGCTACTACCTTCATAATGAAAGGGAACGGTCTGGTGAAATAATTGACAAACTTCGCTCCGGGATGAATGTTGCCTTGGTATCCGATGCCGGAATGCCGGGAATTTCGGATCCGGGTAATTTGTTAGTCGCGGAAGCGATCAAAGAGGGGATAACCGTGGTTCCGATTCCGGGGGCTTCGGCGGTAGTGACTGCTTTGGCGGCGTCGGGCTTGCCGACCAATACTTTTTGGTTTCAAGGTTTTTTACCGCGTAAAGCGAAAGAACAGGCGGAAATCTTAAGGGATTTAGCCGAAGTTAACGGCACTCTAGTTTTTTATGAAGCGCCTCATCGTTTGGAAGCTACATTAAAAAATACGATGGAAGTTTTAGGCGATCGGGAAGCGGTGATCGCCAGGGAACTGACAAAAATCCATGAAGAGTTCGTCCGGGGTAGTTTATCGGAGATTATTTCCCGGATCGGAAAAAATACTCTAAAAGGTGAATTTACGATTCTAATCGCCGGGGCGCCGGAGGAGAAAAACCGTCAAAATTCGACAAACCGAAATAATTCCAAAAGTGGAATAAATGATAACGGAGAAGAATTAAGCCTGCGCCAAAAACTTAGGGAAATAGCTAGGGAGACCGGAAAGAATACTAAAGAAGTTTACCAAATCTATCTGTCGGAAAAAGAAAAAAAATAGAGGGGGTTTGCCCCCTCCTCTCTTGATTAACAAGCGCCTTTCATTGATTCCAGGCAAGATTTGCAGATGTTTTTTTCCTTGAAGTTCTTGATGTTTTCGGCATTTCCACAGAAGATGCAGGCCGGTTCATACTTCTTGAGAATGATTTTTTCGCCATCTACATAGATTTCTAAAGCGTCTTTCTCATCAATCTGGAGGGTACGGCGTAATTCAATAGGAATCACTACCCGGCCGAGCTCGTCCACCTTTCTAACAATACCTGTTGACTTCATCATGATATAATAAACCCCTTTCTGTTAAAATTCGACACCGACAAAATTATTATACCTATTTTTACATGCAAAGTCAAATTGATCCAAAATGTTTTAACAAAAAATTTTCATTTTAACTCTTCGGCTGAAGAAATATCATAATATAATTTTAAATACTCCACAAAAGGATCAATATAGACAAAAGTCCGAAATATTTGGAGATACAGCTTTGAAAGCAAAAAATTTAAAATTAAACGGACTTTTTAAAAATGATGGTTAACTTTACAAATTGTTTAAAGACTGGCTAAAAAAGTCGATAGACAGTATTGTTTCAAATATTGTCCGCATCAGCCGGTGGCATACGAAAGGATTAAAACATAGTTTTAGGGATCTGTTTTTTGACCCAAAGTGTTTTCCGAGTAGATTGCTACTTGACAAACAGATAATTTGTAGCTATATTTATAAGAAATTACCGGGTTTGCATAAGCTAATTATATTTAAAGACGATGATGGAAAGAGTCTTTGCGGAGACCGAAAAAAGAGAGTCGGGGATTGCTGAAAACCGACCGGATTAAGCAAAGAATATGGTTCCGGAGTTGCCGTTTTGAAATAGAGTAAAAACGGTCGTTTGGTGAACGTTATAAACTGCAGAAGTCCTCTTAAGCTTTGCTTTGGGGGAGAACTGGGGTGGTACCACGAAGGCAGCCTCTCGTCCCCTATTGGGACGAAGGTTTTTTTTATTTTTGACCGGGATTACATAGATTTTACTGATTCCGCAGATTGCAAGCTGCTTCGGGGAGTAAGTTAAGGCTTGGTGATCACCTATAATTTTGGCAGTGAAAGTTAGCTATATTTTAGAATGTGGAATGTTTGCCGGTTGATTTATAATTAAAAATTGGGGAGGGGATTTAAGTGGGTAAGTTTTATATTACTACACCGATTTATTATCCGAGCGACAATTTACATATCGGCCATGCCTATACTACAGTTGTGGCCGATGCGTTCGCTCGGTATCATCGACAGATAGGCGACGATGTATGGTTTTTAACCGGAACCGACGAGCATGGTCAGAAAATCCAACGCCGGGCGGAAGCGGCCGGTGAGACACCTCAAGCTTTTGTTGATCAAATTGTGGTTAACATTGAAAACTTGTGGCGAAAATTAATGATCAGTCACGATGATTTTATCCGGACGACTGAGTCGCGACATAAGGAGACAGTACAGTCAATCTTCGACCGTTTATATCAACAAGGCGATATTTATAAAAGCGAATATGAAGGTTGGTATTGTACACCTTGCGAAGCATTCTGGCTGGAACGTCAGTTACAGGAAGGAAAATGCCCGGATTGTGGACGGGATGTCGAGTTAGTTAAGGAAGAGAGCTACTTTTTCCGGGTTTCCAAATATGCAGATCGTTTAATGAAACATATTGAAGCGCATCCTGAGTTTATCTTGCCTGTTTCCCGAAAGAATGAGATGGTAAATAATTTTCTCAAACCCGGACTGGAGGACTTATGTGTTTCCCGGACCACATTCAACTGGGGAATTCAAGTGCCATTTGACCCCAAACATGTGGTGTATGTATGGTTGGATGCGCTCTCCAACTATATTAGCGCATTGGGGTATCCCCAGCAAACCCCTCAATTTGTAAAGTATTGGCCGGCAGATTTACATTTAATGGCGAAGGAAATTGTCCGTTTTCACACAATAATTTGGCCGATCCTTTTAATGGCTTTAGATTTACCACTACCAAAACAAATTTTCGGCCATGGTTGGCTGGTGCTGGATGGCGGGAAAATGTCGAAATCTAAGGGCAATGTGATCGACCCGGTCATTTTGATTGAAAAATACGGACTGGACGCTATTCGTTACTACTTATTGCGGGAGATTCCTTTTGGCTCGGACGGCTACTATTCCGAAGAGTCTCTTATTCTCAGAATAAACCAAGATCTGGCCAATGACTTGGGTAATTTACTACACCGCTCCTTATCGATGATTGAAAAATTTAACGGTGGTCTCATTCCAACTCCTGGTAGTTATCAAGAATTAGACCTTCAATTAATTAAACAAGCGGAAGAAAGCGTGTCCGATTTGAAAGCTTTCATGGAAGAACTGGGGATTAACCAGGCGTTAATATCTATTTTCAAGTTGGTCTCCAGGGCCAACAAATATATTGACGAAGCGGCTCCATGGGCTTTAGCAAAACAGCCGGACCAACAAGAGCGATTGAAGACGGTTCTTTACGCGATGGCGGAAACATTACGGTTAACTGCGGTGTTATTGGAACCTTTCTTAGTGGAAACTCCCGCTAAGATTCGTGAGCAATTAGGAATCAACGCGGATACGGGGACTAATTACTTCGAGGACGTTAAATGGGGCGGATTGAAGCCTGGGGTTCGGACCAAGAAAGGCTTGCCGATCTTCCCCCGGATCGAGGAGGAGAAACCGGCGGCGGAGACCGCCGCCCCCAAACGGCAGGAATCTAAAAAAGAGGAACCGAAACAATCGGAAACCAAATCTGAGCAGATTACCATTGAGGAATTCGCGAAGATCGATTTGCGGGTCGCCAAAGTATTGGCAGCTGAAAAAGTAGAAGGCTCGGATAAGCTTTTGAAATTACGGATTAGTGTTGCAGGGGCAGAGAGGCAGATTGTAGCCGGTATCGCCCAGCATTATTCGGCTGAGCAGGTGGTTGGGAAGGAAATAGTGGTGGTTGCCAACTTGAAACCGGCAAAGTTAAGGGGTCTGCTTTCGGAAGGAATGTTGTTGGCGGCTTCCAATGAAGAAGGCAAATTAGCGGTGATCCGTCCTGAGACGGAGATCGGTGAGGGAGCAAAAGTAAAGTGAACTGGATTGACAGCCATGCCCATCTAAACGACAAGGCTTTTGGACTTGACTTGGAGCATATTATCGAAAGCGCTTTGGAAGCCGGCGTTAAGGCTATTTTGGTCCCGGGTTTTGACTTTGTTTCTTCAGTTAAAGCCGTTGAATTAGCGGAAAAACACCAACTGATCTGGGCGGCGGTTGGGGTTCATCCTCATGACGCTAAAATTTGGGACCAACCCGCCGCAGCTCAATTGGAACAATTGTTGGCCGAACCCAAGGTAGTTGCCGTTGGCGAAATCGGCCTGGATTACCACTATAATTATTCAACCAAGGAAGAACAATTAAAAGCTTTTATTGAACAAATAAACATCGCCAAAAGCTGTCATAAACCGATTATCATCCATAATCGAGAGGCCCATCAGGAAACATTGGAGACCCTTGTCAGGGAGGGAGTCGGGGCTGCCGGCGGGGTAATGCACTGTTTTAGCGGCAGCGGAGAAATGGCGGCCCGGTTTTTACATCTGGGACTTTATATCTCTTTTGCGGGGCCGCTTACCTTTACAAATGCCGTAAAACTAAGGGAAACTGCTGCCGGTATTCCAATGGAAAGGCTATTGGTGGAAACGGATAGCCCTTATCTGGCTCCCCATCCATTTAGGGGACGCCGTAATGAACCGGTTTATGTGAGACAGGTCGGGGAGAAACTGGCAGAAGTCAAACAGCTATCCGTTGCCGAAGTTATGAATACGACCGCTGGTAACTGCAAAGCTTTATTCGGGATAACTTTTTGAAATTAATTGGCATACGCCGGATGTAATTAAGTTGGGAAAATTGGCATAATAAATTAAGACAGACAATTTGAGATATTAGCGCCAAGGTTTTCCAATGGAATCATATAATATAGGTGGATTTTATGGAAAACGATCTTAATTCAAAAACCGCATTGACCATAGCTTACCAGCTGCATGACTCGTTGTATTTAAATATAACCAACCGGTGTCCAAATGCTTGCGTCTTTTGTATCCGGAGAGGAAAAAGCGGAGTTGGGTATAATTTGTGGCTGGAACATGAACCTTCCTTGTCCGAAATTATCGATGCTATTCATAACCCTTCAAGTTATCGGGAGGTTGTATTTTGCGGGTACGGCGAACCGTTAATGCGGCCGGAGATCGTAGAGGGAACGGCCAGGTGGCTCAAGCAATGGACGGCGCCGGTCAGATTAAATACCAATGGTTTGGCGGACTTGATTTTGGGTTACGATGTTTTACCGCAGTTAAAAGGGTTGATCGATATAATCTCAATCAGTTTGAACGCCGATGATGCCGTGCTTTATAATAAGGTATGCCGGACTGAGTTTGGCGCGAAAGCATATCCGGCAATCCTGGAATTCGCCAGACGAAGTATCAACTATATCCCCAGGGTTATCCTGTCGGTAGTCAATTATCCCGGGGTTGACCTGGAAAAAGCAGCGGCTATTGCTAAGAAAATCGGCGCGGAGTTTCGGATCAGAGAATATCTGGAATAATTGGTATGAGGCAGGATTTGTCCAGCTAACTAGAGAAAAACAACATCAACTTTCCAGGTTGCGCGCAAATACATTCCAGGAGGACAGAATGAAGTTACGAATCATTTCGGGCCGCTGGGAGAAGAAGTCACGGAATTATCTCTACTTTAGCTTAGGCATATTAACGGTCTTTACCGGCATCATCGGTTACACCCTGGCTCTCGACCGGGTGGCGTTATCGGTAGACGGGAAAAGCTATGAATGGAAAACATTAAGTCCGACCGTGGCTAAGGTCCTTCAAGAAAAACAAGTGGTTTTGAGCGAAGGAGACGAGGTCCAACCACCCCTCTCCACCCGGGTGAAAGAGGATACTAACATTGAAGTAATCCGCGGCTATACGGTGGAAATCACCGCCGCCGGAAAAACCGCTGAGTTTAGGACAATCACCCGGCCGGTTAAAGAGGTATTGGCCAAGGCCGAAATCAAGTTTGATGAAGACGATATCATCAAACCCGGTTTGGAGACCATTGTCGAACCGGACATGAAAATCCGGGTAATCAATGTCCGGTCGGAAGTGATCACCAAACAAGCGGCCATTAATCCGAAGACGGAATACCGCAACGATAAAAACTTGGAACGGGGCAAAAGAAAAACGCTTCGTTCCGGCAAAGCCGGTTTGGCCGAACATCAAATTCAAATGATCTATCAAGACGACATTTTAACCAAACAGATCACTTTATCCAAGAAAGTAATCGAACCGGTGATCAATGAGCTAGTTGCGGTCGGGACCAAACCCATAGTCCGGACTTTGGTGACCTCGCGTGGTTCTTACCGGTATGTTGAAGCCAGAGTAATGGAAGCGACGGCTTACTATCCGGGGCCGGAAAGTTGCGGCAAGTGGGCGGACGGCTATACCTATACCGGTAAAAAAGCCGGCTATGGAGTGGTGGCGGTTGATCCGAAAGTGATCCGCCTCGGTACCCAACTTTATATCGAGGGTTACGGCAAAGCGGAGGCGGCCGATATCGGGGGCGCTATCAAGGGAAATAAGATAGATCTTTGTTATGAAACCTATCAGGAGGCCTTGAGGTTCGGCCGGAAAAAGATTAAGGTTTATATATTGGAATGAAAGGACGGAATTTTAAACCAGTCAAAAAGCTAAAGAATTTGATTAAGGTATTGCATACTGATGCAATAAGGTTTCCGAATGGGTAGTTGGATAGTCCCTAATTATCGTTATTTTCGTTTAAACCGTGTAAAATTGCATATCTTATTGCTTGACCGCGATCTTTAAGATTCAATTTTTCGTATATATTGCTTACATGATTTCGGACAGTACCTTCGGCTAATTGTAAACTTTGAGCAATTTCACGATTATCTTTGCCTAGACCGATCTGTTTCAAAACGTCTAATTCCCTGGGAGTCAATTTTTGAAGGACATCATCGGGAATTTCCGAATCAGTAATACGATAGCGGATAACTTCTTTAATCAATTTTTTAGTAACTTGCGGTGATACCAAGGTGCCACCATTATGTACTTCGAGGATGGCCTTGGCTAAATCATCGGGCTCGATTTGTTTTAATAAATATCCGGCTGCTCCATACTTTAAAGCCTCGAAAACGTATTGATCATCATCAAATGTGGTAAGTACAATAATTCTAGTCCTAGTGTTCATCGTATGGAGCCGGCGTATAAATTCAACTCCATCCATTTTGGGCATCCGAATATCCAGTAGTATTAAATTTGGGTTTAATTCTTGATACATTTCTAAAGCTTCATAACCATTACCAGCAATGCCAACCACTTTAGCGCCGGGGACTTTTAATTCAATCATGATCTTTAAATTTTCACTGAACAGTTTTTGATCATCAACGATTAATAAGCGTAAAGGCGCATCAATCATCTGCGATTCCTCCTTTCAACGGAAACCACACTTGCAAAGTGAAACCATCTCCAACTCTAGATATAATCTTTATCTTTCCGCCTAATTCCTCAACACGTTCCCAAATTCCGGTAAGGCCATAACCACTTTTGATTATCTCAACTCCACAGCCGTTATCTTTGATACTCAGACTTATTCCGTTTTTAAAAAGATTAAAATTAATAAATATCCGGGTAGCTTTCCCATGGCGAAAAGAATTGGTGAGACCTTCCTGGACAATACGGTAGGTAACTTGTTCTAACTTTTTATCAATAAATTGGGGAACATCCCCAAAGTTTAATTCAACTTCAACACCTGTTGCTTGACTAAAAACGGTCACTAACCGTTTTATTTTGCCTAGT
This sequence comes from Bacillota bacterium, assembly GCA_023394955.1. GTDB lineage: Bacteria > Bacillota > UBA4882 > UBA8346 > UBA8346 > JAAYHS01. Next base: position 23,757 of record JAEWZY010000082.1, on the reverse strand, counting down.
CCAATATCCTCTTCATAATCTTTTGGGCGGATGGTGTTTAGAAAATGTCGGACATCGTTCAAACCTAATAATACCAACTCCCTGGCTTGGTTCAACTCATCCGGGATTATTTTATTAACGGCGTTAAGTTTTTCCCGGTAAGCATTTAATAAGGCAAGTAGATTAGTTAAGGTATAGATGAGCGAATCATGTATTTCCCTAGCAATTCGGCTTCTTTCCCGCACCATTGTTGATTGTTCCGCAGTTGCGGCCAGGTTTTGCAGATTGATTATGGTATTTGCCAAATTAATATTGGAAATTTGCAATTGATTCGAAATGTCCTTTTCTTTATGGCGAAGCTTTTGATTTTTTGATAATAAATAACCAATAATCCCGCTAAAAAAACACTCGGTCCAGCTAGTAATTAACGCGCTTAAGTTCAGTTTTTGCGGGATAGAAGTCAACCATAAAGTTGGGAGAGAAAGGGATATCCATATAGAATACGCTAAACAAGAAGCGCTAAGCAGTAAGGCGAAACCTAAGGGGAGAAAAACAAACCCTTCAAAAATCACTAAAGCATAAATTAAGCTATAGACTCCGGGATTACCAGCAAACGGCATGGCTAATGCGAACACCATGACAACTTTTATCGTTAATACTTTACCGCGATTTTTCCATAATTTAATAAATGGCAAAGTTATTGAGAGAAAAAGCAACAGAAATATTGCAACAGTAAACTGCCTGGCCCAATACTTGGGATGAAAATTATACGTGCTATCGGCCCAATAACCATAAAGTACCCCTAGGTGAAAAACTATACAAAGGGAAAGCATAAATAGCTTATCTTTGAAATTAGTAAACATTTACTCACCAATATATAAATATATACATAGAGGATAATTCTTTATAAATTATTTTTTTCCTGTTATGATAAAATACAATATTTACATGTTATTTAAAATTATGGCTCCGTTCTTTTAAAAGGGTAATTCAGAATATTGTTTGTGATCAATTTTTGAATCACTAGCCTTTGTTTTATCCATTATTTTTAAATTGTCATATTTAAATAATGATAGTGACAAAAGTCACTATTTTTTGGCTTGAAAATAATGACAAAAAACAGGAGGTCTCTCACTATGAAATATTATTAAATTGTACTAACATTTTTATAGATGGTTTTTTAAAATTTTGCAACAAGGTTGTTACAACAAGAGCGAGGTATTAAGTTTTAATCGAAAAAAGGAGGGATTATTTTGAAAAAAATTGTTGGGATGGCTAACCCGGACGTTCCTTTATCACCAGCTGTTCGGGCAGGCGATTTCGTCTTCGTCTCGGGACAAGTTCCCACCGATCCCAAGACAGGAGCGATAGTCGGAAACAACATCCAAGATCAAACTATCGCTGTAATCCAAAAGGTTGAAGAATTGGTTAAAGCGAGCGGAGGAACATTAGATGACGTTATAAAGACGACGGTATTTTTAACGGATATTAGCTTATTTTCTAAAATGAATGAAGCTTATCGAAAATATTTTTCGGATAATCAACCCGCCCGTTCTTGCGTCAAAGTGGAACTCGCATGTGATGCTTTAATAGAGATCGAAGCCGTTGCGTACATTCCGGCTAAGTAAATTAATACAATCTTAAGGAGGGGTAACGATGCGAAGAGGTTTGATTTTAGTTTTAATGGTTGGTCTGGTTCTAAGTTGCTTTATCCAAATTCAGGCTGCTCCAAAACAGGTTACCTTAAAAGTGTGTGTTCCCGAACACTGGAGAATCGTAGATCCCTTAAAGACCGGGAAGAGAGAAGATGTAGTTCCCCGCCGTTTGTGGTTTTTCGATATCGTCCAAAATTTCCGGAAAGCTCACCCAGACGTAAAGGTTGAGGTAGAACCGGTAGCTTACGATTCAATTACCAGTACTTTTATTAATAGATCGAGAGCCGGCGATCCGCCCGACATTATTATGGCCAACAACGGCACCCAATATAAATTGGCCAAATCCGGCTATCTTTACCCGCTGGACCAATTTAAGTTTGATTGGAAAGATTTTAATAAAGAACTTTTTGAAAGAAATATGAAAGTCAACAATAAAATTTATTTTGTACCGGCTTATAATCTACCCCATGTATTGTTTTATAACCAATCTTTGTTCGATGAGGCTGGAATCACCAAAGCTCCGGAAACCCTGGATGAACTGGTGGCGACCGCTAAAAAACTTACTATTGACCGGAATAAAGACGGAGACCCTGAAGTGTATGGGTTTGGTATACCTTCAAGCATGATTCATCCGCCGTTCATCTTTCAAAATTTTGAAACATTAGTATGGCTATTTGGAGGGGAAACAGTCGATAAGAACGGTAGAGCTTTGTTTGATACCCCGGCCGCGCGAAAGGCTTTGGAGTTCTATTCGAATAATGTAAACCTACATAAGATTACTCCTAAAGGATCGAGTTCATGGGATAAGGAATATATGAGTCTCTTCCGCAGCGGCCAAATCGCGATGACTTTCCGTGGCGCCGAAGAGTATCCCCCAGCGTTAGATGCTTTGGGTGATAAGGCAAAAATGGCGCCGATTCCGGCAGCCCAAAAAGGCGGTAAGAGTGCCTGTTGGGGTGAGTTGTTTGGTTGGGTTATGTCCACCAAAGCCGGGAAAGACTCAAACAAAAGGGAAGCTGCTTGGGAATTTTTAAAGAGCTTAATGAGTAAGGAAGCCTATATAGGCATGGCTAGATACCAACGTGGATTATCGCCGCGGATATCGGTTTCCAAAGATCCGGTTTTTTCTGAATCGCCGGACATGAGATTTTTATCTGAGTATTCGATTGAAGCCACACGGTTTGACGAGGAAATCTTAGAGTGGGATTATTGGGCTGATACCGTAGGGAGGACAGTTCAGGCAGCAGTGCTTAAATTGCGCCCCATTGACGATTTGCTTAAAAATGCTCAAAAAGAGTATGATGCCAGGCTCGGTCGTTAAATGAATATTGGGGAGTCTTAAGCTGACTCCCCAATAAAATACTTTGGAGGGACAAAAATGAGCGACTATCGAAATTTAATGTTATTAAGTGATTTAACTTGGAAAGAAGCAAAAGCTGTGTTTGAAGAAGGCGTGACTGTCGTTGTTCCAACCGGGTCAAATGAGCAACATGGGCCCCATATGCCTGTAAACTGTGATAGTTTTTATGTTACAAAAGTTACCGATATGGTTGTTCAAAGGTTAAAAAGCGAGATGTTAATCTACAAGACACCAACAATCTGGACGGGATACTCACCGCATCATCGGGAGTTTCCGGGGACCATCACTATCAATTTACCAACGTTTTTATCTTTAATTTACGATGTCTGCGAATCTTTAGTCAGACATAATGTCCGGCGCATTTTTTTGATAAACGGACATGGCGGAAACGAAGTACCGCTGCGGGCGGTAGCCAGTCAAATCGGAAATGAACTAGACCATTCGCCTATCGTGTTAAATTATTGGGATGTTATCAACAATGAATGGAATAGTTATATTAAAGATTTGCCCGGAGTCGGCCATGCCGGTGAAGTGGAAACTTCCTTCCGGAAGTACTTGGCTCCGGAAACCATAAGAGAAGATGAACTGGAAAGAGCGGAATTTGTAACGGAAGATCCGCATCCTTTAACGGTTGATTCTTATGAATTCCGTCGTTTTTGCGAGGTGAACCAAAAAGGTTACACCGGCAATCCCAAATGGGGTACCCGGGAAAAAGGAGAGAAAATGATCAATCGGATTGTAGATCTACTTTCTAACGTAATTCGAGAAGATCACAACAAAAAGAAATAATTCCATAAACTACATCGTTAAAGAGCGTTCCTTGATTGAGCGAGTACAACCTTCCAAAGCTTGCGGGGCTAAGGTATAACGGTTTTACCTCCGCTCAATCAGGGCATCTTGATAGACTAAACCACAATCTAATTCGATGATAGGGATTTATTTCAACAGGATATTCTTCCGGAAGGAGAATTTGGCATGGTCAAAAACAGCATCCGAACTTTTTATAAAAAATACGGTAAAATGCTTGAGCCATACTTGTTTATCAGTCCCGCATTTATGATCTTGGCTTTTATAACCCTTTTCCCAATAATTTATGTGGCTTATTTAAGTTTGTATAAAATTGATCTAATTAACCCAGATGTATATATCGGGTTTAAAAATTATACTGATTTTTTTAAACCGGCTTCATTACAAACCGTTAATGTAACGATTCTGTACCTTTTAGGAAGTTTATTTTTCACTATGGTTCCGGGTTTTTTGCTTGCTTTAGCCTTGAATCAAAAAATTAAGTTTTCGACTTTTTTTCGTTCGATTTCAATTATTCCATGGACATTTACAGCTGTGGTAGCGGGTGTCTGTTGGAGGTGGATCCTTTCACCGGATATTGGTTTTTTATCGTATTATATTGAAAAAATTTTTTCCTTTCGCCCTGACTTTTTATATAATCCCAATTGGGCCCTACTATTGATTATTATTGTAGACTCGTGGCGGAGTCTGGGATATGTGGCAGTATTTATTCTTGCCGGACTTCAGGGGATTGATCCTAGTTTATTGGAAGCGGCGAGAGTCGATGGGGCAAACTACCGAAAAATCTTTCGCTATATTTTGTTGCCTTTATTAACGCCTTCAATACTTGTGCTACTTATTCTAATGAGTATGAGAGCTTTAAACATGGTTGATGTGGTCCTTGTGGTTACCGGAGGGGGACCGATGCGTTTAACGGAGACCTTAGCGCTGCATATGTATAAGGAGAGCATGTCCTATTTTAATATCGGTTATAGTTCGGCGGTCGCGGTTATTCTGTTAATAATTAATCTCGTCCTGGCGGTTGTATACTTCCGCATGTTGGGGGATAAGGGAGGGCAATCATGAATACTATTAACTCCCAAAAAGTGGTCAAAAATATAGTGGTTTACAGTTTCTTATTATTATTTCTATTCTTTTCGTTATTGCCTTTATTATGGATGTTATCGACTTCAGTTAAACCCGAAATCTTAACTAGGGAATTTCCGCCAAAAATTTTCCCTCGAATAATTACCGTAGAGAATTATAAATATCTTTTTGAAGGCTCTTTGATTCCCAGGTATTTATTTAATTCTTTATTAATGGGGTTTACTACCATATTAGGAGTCTTATTCTTTGGGACTTTAGCCGGTTATGGATTTTCAAGATATGAATTTCGGGGAAAGTCTGTATTATTGGTGCTAATGCTGGCTAGTGTTATGATATCGGGGGTTACAATTATTGTACCGTTATATTTGATGTTTCTTAAATTACAACTAATTAATACTCATTTTTCACTTTTTTTAGTTTATGTGGTTCAGGCCCTTCCGATATCGACCTGGCTGTTAAAAGCCCATTTCGATAGTCTCCCGAAAGCTTTGGATGAGGCGGCGATGTTAGATGGATGCTCACGCCTTAAAATTCTATATCAAATCATTATTCCCGAAAGCATACCTGGTATCGGCGCCGTCTCTCTTTATACGTTGGTCCTTGTTTGGCGGGAATTCATCATGGCTTCGACTTTTATCACTAAAAATGAATTGAAGACTCTTCCGGTCGGGGTTTACCAGTTCTTTACCGAGCTTGGGATCGAATGGGGGAAATTAGGCGCGACAGTAATGATGGCAATTCTACCAATGACGATTTTATTTATTGTGTTTCAACGCCATTTTAATCCGGCGGAAATATCCAGTGGGGTCAAATAAACAAGGAGAGCAACTATGAAGAAAGAAAATATTGTAAAGAGTAAAATCCGTTCCGGCCAGGCATCGTTAGGCGGATGGTGTCTAAGCGGATCGGTCGCAATGGCGGAAATTATGGCGATGAGCGGATTTGATTGGGTATGTGTCGATATGGAACATTCGGTAACAACCACCGAAACATTACAAAACCTAATTATTGGTATTGAAAATAAAGGCGCGGAGCCATTTGTAAGGTTGGCTGTTAATGAAGAGAAAGAATTTAAAAAAGCATTAGACGCTGGGGCGACCGGAGTTATTGTTCCCATGATCAAATCAAAACACGATGTGGAGAGAGCTGTTTCATACGCCAAGTATTCTCCGGTTGGTTCCAGATCATTCGCTTTGCCTAGAGCGACAGGATATGGAAATTATTCAGATTTTTATTTTAAAAAAGCTAATGATCTGACGTTATTAGCCATTATGATTGAGCATATCAATGCAGTCAACGATTTAGATAAAATTTTATCAAACCAATATGTGGATACGATTTTTATCGGTCCATATGATTTATCAGGCTCAATGGGGATTCCAGGCGATTTTGAAAACCAAGATTTTAAAAAAGTAATGAATGAAATAAAGGCTAAGGCAAAAAATTATCAAATAGCTTTAGGTTTACATGAACTGACTCCAACTCGGATCAAAATGCAAGATTACATTAAAGATGGTTTTCAATTTATCGCTTGTAGTATGGATACGATCCTTGTCAGTTCAGCGATTAAAGAATTCTTATAAACGAGGGGAAGCAATGAAAGTAATTATTCAAGAAAATATTTATCAAAAGGCGGAAAGTGTCTTTAAAGGTTCCAACTTAGAATTTATTAGGTTTGACCTTTCCGAACAGGAACGTATGGTCAATGCTCAGCAAGAAACTGGCGCCGGATGTTTTATTATTGGCGCGGAAAAATATTTCCCCAATTTTTACGAACAGATTAAGGAGAAATCCTTAGTAATTCGGTTTGGAGTCGGTTATGATTCAGTTCCGCTTGATACTTGTTTAAACCGAAACATTTATGTTGCATATACCCCAAATACACTTGATGATTCCGTCGCCGAATTTGCCATTGCTCTACTGATGAGCTTAATAAGAAATATTCCCGAAACCCATTTCAATGTTAAGAAAGAAATCTGGAACGGAACCACCGGTCTCGAATTGAATGGTAAAACCTTAGCAATTTTAGGATTTGGTAAGATAGGGAGAAAAACGGCACAGATTGGGAAGTATGGCTTTGGGATGAAGATTAATGCTTTTGATTTGTATTTACAAGACAACAAGGATAATTTGGCCGACTTATATAGCGATAATTACCAGGAATGCGTTGCGGACGCAGATTTTGTATCAATTCATATGTCGGTTAACAAAGATAACGAGGGCTTTTTTAACAAAGCCAACTTTAATCTGATGCAAAAAGGGGTTTTTCTAGTTAACACCGCTAGGGGGAGATTAATCAACGAGCCTGATCTATACGATGCGTTGGTTTCGGGAAATATCGCCGGAGCCGCGTTGGATGTCTATAATAACGAGCCATATCAGCCTTACCCTGGAAAAGACTTAAGAACATTACCAAATGTTCTCTTGACTTCGCATGTGGGTTCAAATACAATCGAAGCAAACGATAGAATGGCTCAAAGATGCATTAAAGAGGTTATTAATTATTACAATAATCAATTTGAAAGCCTGACCCTGATTCCGGAAATCCGGAGGGCAATGATTCGGTGAATTAGAATTTAATAAATCATTAGTCTTCTGTTAGTTGGCGGAATGACTAAATAGAGGCGTAGTTATTTTCAAATCCACTCGTGGCTTTAAAATTAAAATATAGTAACTGACCATGATTCAGGGAGGCTTTCAAATGAAATTAGGCAGATTCAAAATGGGAGAACGAATTTTTACCGGGATAGTTAGGGGCGAAGCTGTAATTGATCTCGGGAAAACAGCTGGGATAATGCCTGAGTTTCAAAAGTGTGAATCGGTATTTTCTCAAGTCCGCCCGTTACTGACGCATATAAACGACTTGGTATTAATGCTTGCGGCGGCTAATCAAAACTATGTCAGTTATCCTTTGGCGGATTTAAAGATTCTCCCCCCGATATCCGACCCGGATAAAATTATCTGTATCGGGTTGAATTATAATGAACATGCTGCTGAATCGGAAATGGACCTTCCGGAGGAACCGGTATTTTTCTGCAAATTTAAGTCTTCGATCATCGGGCCGGAAGAAGCGATTATTATTCCCAAGGTATCAAACCAGATCGATTATGAAGCGGAGTTGGCGGTGCTCATCGGTCAACCGGGCAAACATATTCCGGAAGCCCAAGCCATGGAGCACGTGGCCGGTTATACCGCCTTCAACGACGTCAGCGCCAGGGATTTGCAATTTCGCGGCGGACAGTGGATTAAAGGAAAAGCTTTGGATACTTTTGCGCCCTTAGGCCCATTCATTGTAACCAAGGATGAAATACCGGATCCTCATAGCTTAAAGATTGGCTTAGAGTTAAACGGAAGAAGGATGCAGGACTCTTCAACGGACAAGCTGATCTTCAATATCCCGAGGCTGATTGCGTTTCTTTCCCAGTTATTCACGTTGGAAATGGGAGACATCATCGCCACCGGCACCCCTTCGGGAGTCGGGTTTACCAGGCAACCGCCGGTATTCTTGAAACACGGTGATGAAGTCAGAGTAGTTATCGAACAAGTTGGGGAATTGGTAAATCCGGTGGTCGAAGAATAGTAAGACGAACTTGGGACTACTTAATAATCCTGGTCAAATAAAACGGACAATTTCATCCAATGGTTTTCGTTGTTTGTTGTTTTTCCTGGTAAAACCATCTTTCGGGTAACCGAGAGGGGTCATGGCAAAGACCCGTTCATTTTCTTTGAGGTTGAGGGCATCTCTTAACAGATCGGGCCGAAAAGCCTCGATCCAACAAGTGGCGACTCCTTCGTTTTCAGCGGCTAAGATAAGATGGCACATGGCAACGGTTAAATCGGTTTCAATAGAGTTATAACCGTCATATTTTCTAACCCAAGCCCCATTAAGATCGCCAACAACGATTAATACTTGCGGAGCATCCTGAAACCAGGGAAGTTTATAGCAAGCTTTTACCTTTTCCAAGATCTCCGGAGAGGAGATTACCCAAAACTGCCAAGGTTGAAAATTAACAGCGGAAGGGGCTAACCGGCCCGCCTCCAAAATCCGGCGGATGACGTCCGACTTTACTTTTCGGGCCGGATCAAAGTTACGAACGCTCTCGCGCCGGGCGATTAAACTATAAAATTCCATGGATGATCAACTCCAAGCGTTTATAATATTAGCTCTTCAGCTCTTGATTTGCTTCAGCAACCAGGCCATGTTTTCTGCCAAGGTTTCCATGATTTTCAAGCCTTCAACATCGGAATCCACATCTCCGGGTTCCCGTCCGACACCTAAGTTCCAGTAATTAGATCCGGGAACGATCATTTGATTGATTAAGAAGAAGTCATTGATGGCATTAAAGACATTAAGCGCTCCGGCCCGGCGAAAAACCACGATGGCCGCGCCAACCTTGCGCCGGAAAAGATTGCCGTTCCGACGGGAAACATATCCGGCTCGATCAATCAAGGCTTTAATCTCCGCAGTCACGTTAGCAAAGTAAGTTGGGGAACCAACGATAATACCGTCGGCGGCATCCATTTTGGCGATGCACTCATTGATTAAGTCGTCATTGAAGACGCATTTTTTAACAGGGTTTTGACCGCACCATCCGCAGGAAGCGCAACCCCGTAAAGCATGGCCTCCAACTTGGATCAGTTCAGTCTCAATGCTGTGTTTTTCCAATCGGTTCAATACATGGTTAATCATTATGGCTGTGTTCCCGTCTCGGCGGGGACTGCCGTTCAAAGCGATTACTTTCATTGCGAATCACTCCCGTTCGATCTTGATTAAGTAACATTGCATGTTTATTCCATTATAAACGAAATAGTTCATTGATTTCAATTTATTATCACCCCAAAAGATAATGTCATACAAAAAGAGTCGGTATATACAAGAGATAAAAAGTGGTGGTATAATAAATGGGAGTTTTGTATATTAAATCAAATAGTCACATTTTTAGGTCACCTCATTTATTCTCTCAACAATGGGAATAATCGGTGATGTTATTCCATATCACTCTTGATTGCAAATCAAAAGAGCTTTGATTTCCTCCATATCGGTCTTGGTTATAATCTCGAATCTGTGTTTTACATAGTTCTTGAAAAACGTTTTTTTGTATTTGTAGAACGAGTTAGTTCGTTCTAAAAAATAAGAGGAGGAGTCAAATGAAACGAACGGTTTTGGTTTTAGTCGCCATTTTTATGGTTAGCGCTTTGGTTCTGACCGGCTGTGGAGAAAAAACCTCAGATGTCATTAGAATCGGGGTCTTTGAACCGATTACCGGCGCTAACGCAGCCGGAGGGCAGTTGGAGGTAGAAGGAATTAAACTCGCCAACCAATTATACCCGGAAGTTTTAGGCAAGAAAGTTGAGCTAGTGATTGCCGATAACAAATCCGATAAGGTTGAAGCGGCTACCGCCGCCGCGCGGTTGGTGGAGAAAGAGAAGGTAACCGCTATTATCGGCAGTTGGGGAAGTTCGTTATCAATGGCTGCCGGAGACATCGTCAAGAAAAGGAAAGTGCCGACGGTAGGCGCTTCTTGTACCAACCCGCTTGTTACCAAGGATAATGAGTATTACTTCCGCGTTTGCTTTATCGATCCCTTCCAGGGAACGGTTATGGCTAATTACGCTTTCAGTAAACTTAGCGCTAAAAAGGCTGCTATCGTCCAAGAGGTTTCCAATGACTATGCGGTGGGCCTGGCAAATTTCTTCACTGAAAACTTTAAAAAACTTACCAATGATCCGGATTGTATCTTGGCGGTAGCCAATTACAATACCGGAGATCAGGATTTTTCAGCCCAATTAACTAATATTAAGGCCAAAAATCCGGATGTAATCTTCGCTCCCGGAAATTTTACCGAGTCCGCTTTAGTAATCAGCCAAGCCCGGAAGTTGGGGATTACCTGTCCGATTATTGGCGGCGATACTTGGGAGACTCAGGAATTTTTGGATATCGGAAAAGAAGCGGTTGAGGGCGCGGTCTTCTCCACATTCTTCGCTACTGAGCAACCGATCACCGAAGAGTCCAAAATATTTCTGGATGAATATCGAAAACAATATCAAAAAGAGCCGGCCGCTGTAACGGCGTTGGGCTATGACGCTTATATCCTGATTCTTGATGCTATTAAACGGGCTGATTCTACCGACACCGTTAAAATCAGGGAAGAATTGGCTAAGACTGAGAATTTCCCGGGAGCAGCCGGTATCATTACCCTTGATGCAGATCGTAACGCCATTAAAAATGCTGTTATTAAGCGGGTTAGAGGCGGTAAATTCACTTATTTGGATACCATTGAAACCCAATAATAGGTTCGATTGCTTGCAGGAGATAGAGCCTGGGACCGGAATTTCGAAGCGGGCTGAACCGTCTCGGTTTCGAATCCCGGGTTCCCTTTTATAAAAAAGAGGATAGTTTATATTATTTTTTGGTGGTGTTTTTCATGAATTTCGACCTTTTTTCACAGCACCTTTCAAATGGGATCTCTTTAGGCAGCCTTTATGCATTGATTGCTATCGGCTATACTATGGTCTATGGAATCCTGCGTCTAATCAATTTCGCCCACGGTGATATTTTTATGATGGCGACCTATTTTGCTTTTTTTGGAGTCTTGACCTTTGGGGTACCTTGGTATATCACCTTCCCGGCGGTATTGGTTCTAACCGCCTTATTGGGAATGGCGGTGGAGGTGGCGGCTTACCGGCCGCTACGGGACGCCCCCAAGATTTCGATACTAATTTCAGCCATTGGGGCCTCTTTTTTATTAGAAAATCTGGCGACGGTTCTCTTTGGCGGAGTGCCGAAACCTTTTCCAACCCCGAAAGTCTTTGCCGATGTTGTCCAAATCGGCACGGTTTCTATTCAAAAATTGACTTTTTACATTCCGGTGGTCACGTTAGTTTGTCTGATCTGCCTCGTGTATTTGATTAATAAGACTAAAACCGGAATGGCCATGCGGGCGGTATCTAAAGATCATGAAATAGCCCGGGTAATGGGAGTAAATGTCGACCGGATAATCCTAGCCACTTTTGGTTTGGGATCAGCCCTGGCGGCAGTGGGCGGAATTATGTGGGGGTTGAAGTTCCCGCAAATTGCGCCTTTAATGGGTGTGATACCGGGTCTCAAGTGTTTTATAGCCGCAGTAATCGGTGGGATCGGCAACATCAAAGGAGCGGTGGTCGGCGGTTTTATCCTTGGTATCGGAGAAATCATGTTGATTGCATTTTTACCCGATTTAACCGGATACCGGGATGCATTTGCCTTTGTGTTATTGATTGTAATTTTATTGTATAAACCCACTGGAATAATGGGCGAAAAACTTACGGAGAAGGTGTGACCCATGAAAAACAGAGACCGGACCCTAACAACGATTTCCGTCTTATTACTGATAATCTTTCTGTTTATAGCTGAAAACTATTTGGATTTGTATGTAGTTCGTATCCTTAATGTTTGCGCGATTTACGCCATCTTAGGCATGAGCATGAACTTGATTAACGGTTTCACCGGGTTGTTTTCCCTGGGCCACGCTGGTTTTATGGCTGTAGGAGCTTACGTCACCGCGCTTTTAACCATGTCCCCAGCGGTAAAAACCCAGATTTTTTATATGGCGCCCTTGATAAAACCTTTGGATGTGATAACGCTGCCGTTTCCGATAGCCTTATTATTAGGCGGCATACTGGCGGCATTGGTTGGTTATTTAATCGGCGCGCCGGCCTTAAGATTGAAAGGTGATTATCTTGCCATCGCCACTCTGGGGTTTGCTGAGATTATCAGAGTTATTTTTACCAATACTCAAAGATTAACTAATGGCGCTTTAGGGTTGAAAGGGATTCCCGGGGTAACCAATCTCTGGTGGAGTTTTGGCGGGGTTGCGGTAACGGCTGTAATTTTATTATCATTGATTAACAGTAGTTACGGCAGGGCTTTTAAGGCGATCCGCGAGGATGAAGTCGCTGCTGAAAGCATGGGGATTAATCTCGCCCGGCACAAGAATTTAGCCTTTGTTACCGGCGCTTTTTTCGCGGGGATCGGCGGCGGGCTGCTCGGTAATTTATTGGGGACCATTGATCCCAAGATGTTCACCTTTACGTTTACTTTCAATATTTTATTGATTATCGTGTTAGGCGGGATGGGAAGCATCTCCGGCAGCATTATCTCCGCTTTTATCGTCACTATTGCTCAGGAAGTGTTACGGTTTTTGGATGAATCGATTAACTTCGGTTTTTTCGTGCTCGAGGGGAAAGTTGGAATGCGAATGGTAGTTTTTTCCGCCTTATTAATGGCGGTAGTTATCTTTTACCGGCATGGGTTGATGGGGACTAATGAATTTAGCTGGGAAAAGCTTTTAAATTGGAAACCGCCTTTTTGCCGTTTCGGAAAAGGACCTTTGGCTAAAGGGGGTAAGACGAGCTAATGCCGTTACTTAAAATTGATCATGTTACCATGCAATTCGGCGGTTTAACCGCAGTCAAAGACATGGACTTGGAATTGAATGAAGGCGAAATTGTGGCGTTGATTGGACCGAACGGCGCCGGCAAGACTACTGTTTTTAACATGGTCACCGGTGTCTACAAACCCACTCAAGGACGGATCGCTTTTCGGGATCAAGAAATAACCGGGTTGAGACCGGATCTAATCACCAAACTCGGTATCGCCCGGACCTTTCAGAACATCAGGCTATTTAAAGGTTTAAGCGTACTGGAAAATGTACTAATCGCCAACCACATTCACATAAAATCAGGATATCTGGAGACCGTGGCCAAACTGCCAAGGTATCGAGGGGAAGAAAAGGCGATGCGTGAAAAATCCACCATTTTACTGGAAAGAGTTGGATTGAAAAACCACCTTAATGATTTGGCCAGTTCACTCCCTTATGGGTTGCAGCGCCGTTTGGAAATAGCCAGGGCTCTTGCTACTAAACCAAAGCTAATGCTCTTGGATGAACCGGCGGCAGGTATGAACCCTAAAGAAGCTGATGATTTAACTCAGTTTATCAATGAAATCCGCGTGGAGTATAATTTGACCGTCTTTATGATTGAACACCATATGGATGTGGTAATGAATATCTCCCAAAGGATCTATGTGCTGGATTATGGCGTTACTATTGCCAACGGCAGCCCGGCGGAGATTCAATCGAACCAAAGGGTAATCGAAGCTTATTTGGGGGTTGAAGAAGATGCTAACCATTAATAATCTGGTTGTTTCCTACGGGGGGATCGAAGCCCTCAAAGGGATCGACTTGGAAGTGGAAGAGGGAAAGATCGTTACTTTGGTTGGGGCCAATGGGGCCGGGAAAAGCACCACCTTAAGAACTATTATGGGCCTTGTCAATCCTGTAAGCGGCCGGGTTATTTACCAGGGCATGGACCTTTTAAGAGAGAAAACTCAAAATATGGTCAAGCACGGAATCGCGCTGGTCCCGGAAGGAAGGCGGGTGTTCCCCGACCTTACCGTAATGGAAAACCTAAAAATCGGAGCATTTTCCCGAAAGGACGAACATGGCGTCAAGACCGATTTGAATTGGATCTTTGAACTGTTCCCGATTTTAAAAGAACGTAATTGGCAACTAGCAGGGACTCTTTCCGGAGGGGAACAACAAATGTTAGCCGTCGGGAGGGCTTTGATGTCCAGGCCGAAACTGTTAATGATGGATGAACCATCCCTTGGTCTAGCGCCGATGATGGTCAAGGAGATTTTTAGGATCATCAGAGAGATTCACCGTGAGGGAGTAACCATTTTATTAATTGAACAAAATGCAAATGCCGCATTGCGAATTGCCGATACCGGTTATGTAATGGAAACCGGTAGGATTATCCTGAAAGGAGCCGGTAAAGAAATATTGGCAAACGATGAAGTAAAACAGGCTTATTTAGGTAGAAAAGCAAACTGAAAATGGTTTTACTATGAAAATATTTTTATTTCTCCTGCTTTTGATATTTGATTTTATTTGTCGAAAGAGGAGGTACATCTCCTTTATTTAGGGTCGCGTATTCATCGCCTTGGGCCCCGTTTATTGGACGGTTTGTTTTGAGCCAGGAATGGATTTCGGGGATTAATTCAAAGTGGTTGTTGGCGATTTCATAGGTATTTTTACGGTTGTTTTTCCGGCTGGGATTTGGGTTCCAAGGGAAGGGGGCGCCGAGCAAATCCCATTTGAAAAGGGATTCGATGGCTTCCTTAAGAGTAACGCCGCCGGTTGTTTTCATATTCCAAAAGTTGAACCCGGCGTAGCGGGTGATCTCTATCGCTTGAACCAGGCAAGTGAAAGCGTAATTAGTATAAGTAATTCCGTTACGGCCACTATTCCGTTTGACCTCCCGGGGGAGATAGACCGTATTATTGTTTCGTTTAAACTTCCAATCACCATAAGAATATGAGGCCAACTCAACTAAGGCTTCATAAAAAAGCACCGGATCTTCCAAAACTACCGCTCCCGCCAAGACACCGAGTATTCCAGCGTCTTTCCAGTCATTATCCCTCGAGTACATCACTTCTCTCGTATGAACCAGGCAATTTTTGCGCCACCACTCTTTAAAAACCCCTTGGTCCCCTTTGTTCCATCCTTGATAATCGATTAATAGATCAGCGGCATAAAGCATGGGCGTGAAAAAAGAGCCTAATTGCAAGCCGCATTCAGCTCCCAAGAAAGTAGTAGCTTTTCCAGCCCAAGCGTTTAAAACTTCCACAGCCTTATCGGCGTAATCCGCTTTTCCGGAATAAACATAAGCTAAGGCGGAACAATAGGCGGTATGAGAATTTTTCCAGAGCCAAGCCCGCATCTCCTGAAGATTGTTCCCCAATTCGTAGCTGCTCATAATATTCATATTGGCCGGGGGATCAGGAATAAAATGCAACGCTTCGCCGGCATCGGCGATTAAATTATGATAGGCGGAAGCTTGGGGGTTAATATTTTTGGTGATTAATTCTTTAACTACCGATAATTCATCCCGGTTAATTACGGTCATCGGGTGGGGAAAAGAGAACTTATTCAAAGCAATGGGAGTAATGACAAAACCGTTCAACCATAGTTCACCACGGGTCCGGGCCATTGTGATAATGATCTCGTCATATCCGTTACTAGTAAAAGAGAAGGGTGTTACAGCGGCGTAGTGGTAGGAATTCAACCCATAGGTGTGTTGTTTTTTGAGGATTATTGAATCTTGACGGCAAGCATCGGTGAGCTTAACTTTGAAATCAGCCCAAAAGCCGGTAGTGCCTTTGGATGTATTACAACTGTACAAAGTAATAGTATAAGCTCCGGGCTTAAGGCCTCTTAAGGCAAGGATGATATTTCCGTAACCGGTTACATAACCGTCCCGAAACAAGTCGATTTTAGCGGTCTTAATCAAGCTGGGGTTATTATCGGGATCGAGCTCGACCAAATCCCCGTTATCAAGCCAATCATTACCAGGATTAAGAGTTGCGGTAAAACTGCCGAAAGATGTGTTAAAAGTTTTAAGAAAGCCGCCGCTCCACCCTGTCCAGCCAGGTTGGACCCGTTGACCACTGGGTCCGAGGTCAACACGTACTTCCGGGAAAAAGTCTTGATTCACTGAGATCGGGTGGTTTTTGGAAACCGGAGCTTCTTTTCCCAGTAGGGCTAAGGAGACAATCACCAGAATCAGAATAATCAATAGAAGGATGATTGACATTTACCTATTTCCCTTCACCATGATATTTATATTTTATCCTTAAAATGTCCGAAGGGGAACAATGGTTACATGCTTTTAACCTTAATTTAGAGTAATTTCTAAAATGCATTTACGCCTCAAAAGAAAAAGGGACCCGAGGTTTTTGCCTTGGTCCCTTAAATTACAATGAAGATAATCAAAAATCTTAAAATGCGGGAACAATACTTCCTTTGTATTCTTTGAGGATGAAATCCTTAACAGTTTGGCTGTTTAATGCTTCGGCCAATTTAAGCAAGGCGGGATTATTTTTGTTTTTGGCGTGGATGGCTAAGATATTGGCATATGGCGATTCGCTGCCTTCGATGAATAAGGCGTCCTTGGTCGGAACGAGATTGATGGTTAAAGCGTAATTGGTATTGATCACGGCAATATCTACATCGGGCAGGACCCGTGGTAATTGAGCCGCTTCTAAGGCTTTAAATTGCAATTTTTTTGGATTTTTGACTATATCTAATTCGGTGGCGGAGAGTCCGGCGTCGTTACGTAATTCGATTAGTTTGGCCTGTTGCAGTAAGAGAAGGGCCCGGCCGCCATTGGTGGGATCATTGGGAATGGCCACAATGGACTTTTCCTTCAGTTCTTTTAAGGATTTGATTTTTTTGGAATAAACCCCAATCGGTTCAATATGTACTTTGGCAATGTAGGTAAGATTTAGTTTGCGATCTTTGTTGAATTGGTCTAAATAGGGAATGTGTTGAAAAAAGTTGGCGTCCAATTCTCCTTCGTCTAAGGCTAGGTTCGGTTGGACATAATCCTGAAATTCGATGATTTTCAGGGTGATTCCTTCTTTAGCTAATTGGGGTCTGATCGACTCTAAGATGGGCACGTGGGGCGTGGGCGAAGCGCCTACTTTCAGTTCGACGGCTGCGCTAATCACGCTAAAACAACTAATTAACAGGATGCCGATTACGGTGACGCTAAGAATTAACGAGACATGTTTTTTCATAATTTCTCCTCCTCGATTTTGATTAACGGTGATTTAACTTTCGGGCGACCCAATCACCCAATGTTTGAACGCCTTGGACTAAAATGACTAAAATGATAACGGTAGCTAACATTACGTTAGGTTGGAACCGTTGATATCCATAACGAATTGCCAAATCGCCCAATCCGCCGCCGCCGACCGCGCCGGCCATTGCCGAATAGCTTATTAAGCTGACGGCGCTATTGGTGATGGAGAGTACTAATCCTGATTTGGCTTCGGGAATCAAAACTTTAGCAATGATTTGCCAGGTAGTGGCGCCAATCGCTTGGGCGGCTTCGATAACCCCGCCGTCCACTTCAAGCAGGTTCGTTTCCACCAACCGGGCAAAGAAAGGAATAGCGCTTACTGTTAACGGGACAATTGCGCCTACTGTTCCAATAGATGTCCCAACCATAAACCGGGTGAAGGGCACGATCGCCACTAGTAAGATAA
The DNA here is from genome assembly GCA_023394955.1 of Bacillota bacterium. Taxonomy (GTDB): domain Bacteria; phylum Bacillota; class UBA4882; order UBA8346; family UBA8346; genus JAAYHS01. Next base: position 5,780 of record JAEWZY010000082.1, on the reverse strand, counting down.
TGAACGGCAAGGAGCGCCCGACATTAACCATAGTGGAAAGGACCGAATGTAGGGCCGGGTTAGGGCGAATGTGATCCTGGCCGGCGATCACCAGTAAGACACCGATTGGTAGACCGAATATAGCGGCGATTAGCAATGAGACACCGACCATATAAACTGTTTCCCATAATCCGTTAATCAATAGATTTAATAGCTGCGGGTTCCACACCGTTGAGCACCTCAATTCGACATCCTTGTTCTTGTAAAAACGCGATCGCTGCCGGGATCTCATTCTCATTTCCAGTGAGGCCGACGATTAGCGAACCAAAGGGAGTATCATGTACAAAATCAAGATTGGCGTATAGAATATTGACATCCAGGTTGAAACGGCGGATCAAGGAGGTAATGATCGGTTCCTTGGCCGCCTCGCCCCGGAAGAAGATTCGCAATAATTTTCCAGTTCCCAGACCAGTTTGAGAGCGAATTAACTCCTGTAGGTTTTCGGGAATTTTATCGTTGGTGGCTGTCCGGATAAAATTGCGGGCGCTCTCGGTTTGAGGATTAGCGAAAAGCTGAATCAGAGATCCGCTTTCGATGATCCGTCCGTTTTCGATGATCGCGACCGAGTCGCAGATCTCCTTGATAACCTGAATTTCATGGGTGATTAAAATTATCGTTAAACCAAGGCGTTGATTAAGATCCCGCAATAATTTAAGAATTGAATGGGTTGTCTGGGGATCGAGGGCTGAGGTAGCCTCGTCACACAGGAGAATCTCAGGACGATTGGCTAGAGCTCGGGCAATACCGACCCGTTGTTTTTGACCGCCACTCAATTGGGAGGGATAATTTGGCAACTTATCGGAAAGGCCGACGATTGCGGCTAATTCCAACACCCGTTGTTTAATATCGGATGGAGCGGCTCCGGCAACTTCCATAGGAAAGGCGATGTTACCAAATACAGTACGGGAAGAGAGCAAATTAAAATGTTGAAAGATCATCCCGATTTTACGGCGGGCCGACCGGAGTTCCTTACCGGTCAAAGTAGTCATCTCAATATTGTCAATGCGGATGCTGCCGGATTGGGGAACCTCCAACCGGTTAATACTGCGGATCAAAGTACTTTTGCCAGCCCCGCTCAGGCCGATGATTCCGAAGATCTCGCCTTTCTTAATCTCTAAATCCACATTGTCAAGGGCGACCACGGTTTCCTTTTTAGTATGATATGTTTTGGAAACCTGTTTTAACTGAATTATCGTTTCATTCACCCTAAGATGGCCTCCTTACCGAATATGGACTAAGAAATCTTCATCGCGACCTTGAATTAAAAAATGTTCCTAATATTATTGGTAACCAAGGATGTCAAAATGATAGAATTCAAAAAAATTCTAACATAAATACCAACCCCTTTCAAGGGACTAGCGGATTGTATTCTCTGCCAAAACTAAGAAAGGGCATTACCTGGCTGGATTTAGTAATGAAGTTTTCAAAAAGTTAATCAGATTTAATTATTAAGGTTTCAGCTTTAGACATTGCATCATTAACCAATGCTTCCCGGTCCAAAACGGTTTCAGCTTTAAGGATCTTTTCGAGTTTAGGCTTGATCGCCGGCCGTTTGGGCAGAAAAACGGTACAGCAGTCTTCGTAGGGGAGGATCGAAGTTTCATAAGTTTCGATTTTCAGAGCGAGATTGGTAATTTCCGATTTATCCATACAGATCAATGGGCGAAATATGGGAAGCTCCACAGCGGCATTGGTCACTGCCAGGCTTTGAATGGTTTGGCTCGCCACCTGACCGATGCTTTCCCCGGTGACTAAGGCGGAACAACGATTTTGAACGGCGATCTTTTCAGCGATAAACATCATATATCTCCTGGACAGAAGGGTGAAGATCTCTTCCGGACAATTCGCCCGGATGGTTTGCTGGATCTCCAGCAAATTAATGATATGAAGGGCGATTGGACCGGAGTATTCAGCTAGAATCCGGGCCAGGCTGATCACCTTCTCCTTGGCCCGTTCACTGGTGAAGGGATAACTATGGAAATGAATCGCTTCCAATGCCACTCCTCTTTTAGCCATCAGCCAGCCAGCTACCGGGCTGTCGATCCCGCCGGATAAAAGGAGGAGCGCTTTACCATTGGTAGAATAAGGCATTCCTCCGAAACCCGGAATTTTATCAGTGTAAAGATAGGCATAATCTCTAATTTCCACATAAACAGTTAAGCCGGGATGGTGGACATCTACCTTCAGATCGGCAAAATGATTCAGGATGAAAGCGCCCACCTCTTTGCTGACTTCCAGCGACTGGAGGTGGAAACCCTTATTAGCCCTTTTAGTCTCTACCTTAAAGCTTGTAAAATGATCAGAAGCTAACTTTTGTGAGACTAGCTCCAAAGCGATTGTTTTGATTTGATCTAAATCGGAATCAAATTTTGAGGCGACACTGGCGGAAACCACTCCAAAAACTTTGGTCACTTCGAGCGTAATTTGATTAGGATCGGCCGGCCCTAGGTCTTCAATGTAAATCCGGCTGTCTTTTTTAAAGATGTTTAACCCCTCGTATTTTCGCAAAGTTCGTTTGATATTTTTAACGAGAGTGTCTTCAAAGAAAGGGCGGTTTAGCCCTTTGAGACTGATTTCTCCGTGACGGACGATGATTACCTTTTTCATTTTCCAACTCCCATGATAGTTTTGCGAAGGGTGGCTACTTGCAACCGAAGCCGATCAGCCACATAGTCAATCTCGGCCGACTCATTTAAACGATTGAAGCTAAAGCGGATGGCGGAGTCAAACTCAGCCTCGGTTCGGCCCATGGCGTGTAAGACATGGCTAAAAGTTCTTTTCCGGGAGGAACAGGCGGAGCCGGAAGAGACGTAGATCCCATCCTGTTCTAGGGCGTGGAGTAATATTTCGCTTTTGACACCTAAAAAGGACACATTAAGGATATGGGGTGCGCAATTTACCTCGGAAGGACTGTTGATTTTGATATCCGGAATATTTCGTTCAATCTCATTTTGGAGACGGGTTTTTAATGAACTCATTGTAGCGATAGCTTCGGCGATGGATTTAACGGTTTGTTCCGCGGCTATACCCATGCCGATAATTGCCGGAATATTTTCAGTGCCCGACCGCAAACCGGCTTCCTGGTTGCCTCCGTAAAACAATGGTTCTAACTTGACTCCTTTTTTGACGAACAACGCCCCAACGCCTTTAGGTCCATGAAATTTGTGGCCACTAAGGGACAAAAGGTCGATGTTTAATGAATTGACTTGAAAGGGAACCTTACCAAAGGCTTGGACCGCATCCACATGAAAGACGGTTTTTTTCCCTAATGACCGGAGGACCTTAATGATCTCCGTTATGGGTTGCAAAGCGCCGGTTTCATTATTCACCAGCATTACGCTGAATAAAGCCGGATCTTTTTCCAGAACCGCTTTCACTTCACTAAGATCTACTATACCCGAAGAGTTTACGTTTAAATAAGCGACCTCATAACCTTCGGCCGCCAGCTTTTTAAAAACGTTTAAAACGGAGGGATGTTCGATTTTGGTGGTCGCGATGTATTTATTAAGATGACGGGCTCTTTTTAAAAAACCCAGAATCGCCAAGTTATTAGCCTCGGTGCCGCCGGAGGTAAAGAGAATTTCTTCAGGAGTTGCCCCTATGGCTGAAGCCATTTTCCGCCGCGCTTGGGAGAGGGACCGTTCGGCCTCTAGGCCTTTCCGATGTAAGGATGATGGATTCCCATAACAGTCGGAATAAGCCCGGTTAATGGCGGCGACTACTTCCAGGGTTGGTTTGGTAGTGGCGCTGTTATCTAAATAGACTTCCATAAACGATCCTCCTAACCAGGTATCCGGAGTTACTCAACTGTGGTTTCAAAATTCAAAAGATCTTGAATGATCGCTCCGGCCATGATCAAACCGGCGATCGGGGGAAGATAGGGCATGCTCCCGGGAATTTTCCGGCGTTTGGTACAATTCCAGTCTTGGCCTTCGCCATGTTGGGGACAGATACAGCCGTTATGACAGGTTGACACATCGAAACGGGATTCAACAGGCGGTTCAGGGGAATAAACCACCTTTACGCCTTTGATAATCCCTTTTTCGCGAAGGCTTTTTCGGACCGACTTCGCCAAGGGACAAGTATGGGTCTTACTGATGTCATCGATCCGAAAAGCGACCGGATTAAATTTATTACCGGTACCCATGGACGAGATGACGGGGATATTATGTTTTATGCAATATTCGATCAGGGCTACTTTTGACCATACGGTATCGATAGCGTCCGCTACATAGGATATTTCCGAATCTATAATATGACTAAGGTTTTCGGAGGAAAGAAATTCATTTTTGGAAATGACCTCCGCTCGGGGATTGATGGATTTCACTCGTTCCGTCATCACACCGGTTTTGGAACGTCCATAATTGCCGGTAACGGCATGAATTTGGCGGTTAGTATTGGTAAGACAAACTTCATCGAAGTCAACCAGCACCAGTTGGCCGACGCCGGCCCGGGCCAATGCTTCGACAGTAAAGGAACCGACTCCACCAAGGCCGACTATGGCCACCTTAGCCGAGTAAAGCTTTTTCAAACCTTCTTTTCCAATGAGTAACTCGGTTCTACTGAACCGGTGTTGAGCCTGTGTGGGCATAATTTCCTCCGAAGGCATTTCTAACGAATTTTCTTCATTTTATTAGAAAATCCTTTTCATCTGCTTAGAAAATAGTTACTATATAGGCAAGCAGCGGATTTGGAAGCAGCGTTACGTTACCAATTTTCATCTTTTCGAGTGTCCGGTAAACCGGAGTAAACGGCTAATATCTCAATTATTCACCTAATTGACTTAATCCAGTACTTCTTTCGAAAATAAGCTAAAGAAATATAGGGAATTTAAATCCGCAAAAAACTGCCGGCTCAGGCTAATGATCATTGAATTCCGTCTTTTTGCCCGAGTAATCTTGATAACCATATAAAAAGATTTGCTAAAATAAGAGGAACTTATTTAAAATTATAGAAAAAGTATCCAGAGGTGATTGGAATGGAAAGAATCGATCTTGAAAAACTGACGAAAGCAAGAGAAATCACTCTTAAAATGGCCAATGGGGTCAATCCGTTGACTGGGGAATCCATTGGGAAAGAACATTTTCTACAGGACCCCCGGATTATTCGCTGTTTGTTCTTTATCGCCGATGCTTTGAAACAGCAACTGGAAGAGACTGTTTACCGGGTCCGCCGGCCAAGCTCTTTTATAATTAGCCCTGAGGAAAAAGAGCAGATCCGGTTTGCCGAAGGTAAAATCGGGGTTAATGAGTTTTCCAAGTGCGTTAACAAAGTACTGGACTTGACCAGGAGTAAGAAATTGACCGGGGTGGAGTTGAATAAACGCTTGAAAAAGATGGGCTTTTTGACTGAGGAAGAAACTCCCGACGGCAAGAGCAGAACCACGGTTAACAGTCAATCATTGGAGTGTGGTTTTGAAACGGAGCTGAGAAATTACAATGGCAACGAGTATCAAATGGTGCTGATGAATGATAAAGGTAAACGATATTTACTTGATAACTTGGAAACCATCATGGCGGAAGAGGATTAGCGGGTAAAGTTCCTTCAAGAATTATTTGCGAACCCCAAGCGATCATTATTTTCGGACAAGAGATATAAGGTAGTTAGCAGGGAGTTTATTATGATTGCCAATAAAACCAGCCTAACATTTTTAGGGTTCGCGAAAACATGTAAAGAAACATTGATTGGATAACGATCTACAGTAATACCGTCGCTCCTTGTACAGGAGCGTGGATTGAAAC
>JAEWZY010000025.1 GCA_023394955.1 Bacillota bacterium | reverse complement strand
TTCAGCATAAGGTGCCGGAGGCACAATAAGACAGGCATTAACAAGTTTTGCAAAGATTTGATGTTCACAAAAGCGTCTATTAAAACGGTAACAGAATTCATCCAAGTACCTTGACAAATACTTCTTGGGTAAGCCATGAAAAGTGCCTAATATAAATGATTTAGCGTTTGAGGTAATTACATTGACCCAACGAAAAACCGATTCAGCAAGCTCTGGCTGTTCGTACGTTACTACAACCTCATGAAGATATTCCTTGAGATTAATCAAGGTTCTATGGGCATCGGTTCGTAAAACACTGCCGGTTTCAATTAATTTCTTGATTTCAGGTGATATTTTCTCGTATTTCATGTTTTCAACTACAATCATTTTGGCAAATAAAGCTTGGTTATTCTTGTTTAAACTGACGGCTATTAAAACATTGGATTTTTCAGTACCACGGCCTCGCTTTTTACCTTTAGTTTTACCGCCGAAAAAAGCGTCGTCGAGTACTACAATACCACTTAAGATATAATCCTGGTCTTTGTTGCCCATTGCAATCCGTATTTTGTGAAGCAAATGCCAAGCTGTCGGATAAGATACATTTAAGGCATTTTTTAAAGCAATGGCTGAGATACCTCTTTTATCACGGGAAATTAAATAAATCGCCCAGAACCAATATTTTAATGGGAGATGTGTTCTATGCAATAAAGTACCGGCTGTAATTGATGTTTGTCTTTTGCATTGGGTGCATTGATATCTAATCTCACGTTCAATCCAATAGAATTTTGAATTACCACATTTAGGGCAAATAAAACCATTAGGCCAGCGCTTTTCAAATAAATACTTATGGCAATCTTCTTCGGTGGCAAATTGTTTTTGGAATTCAGGAAAAGGTAGATCGCGTTTTCGTTTCTTTAGAACGGTTTTAGTCTTATGCATTTTATCAACCTCCGAACAAATGTTCTTGCTAAGATATTACCATGAACATATGTTCTTGAACAGAGGTTACTTAGTTAAATTTATAACCATATTTATTTAAATCGGGTGCTTACAAATATGATGATTCAATGGGTTTTGTAATTTTTCTCTCGTTTTTTGCGTATTCTATTTTGTTGACTACGGTGTTTTATTTCATAGGATATTTTATTAATCGACAAATAATCAAATAGACTACTATTGTCATCAATAATTAAAAGCACAGCCTTGCCAAAACCGCAAGACTGTGCTTTTTCTGCCCATTTCTTCTGTCGACGGTCGTCCACTCACTGAAAGCCTGAAATCCCGGCAGTGACCACCGCCTGATCCTCCGCTCCCGACCCTGCCGGGGACGCCGACATAAGTTCCATTCGGCGACGCCGTATTGGGTTATCAAAGGAGCCAGGCGATCATCGCCGAACAGAGACTTGATGTTGCCTACTCGGAAAGTTAGTTATTTAGGGTCTTCTCGTAGGTTCGCTCTATTCATCGCCCGGCGCCGTCTTCGTGACTGGCCGTCGTCCGTGACGGCCTGCCGGGCTGAAGTGAACGCGCGGCCTTGATTTTTTTTCCGCTCATTGAGTGGCGATTAGGAAAGGGACGGCGGGAATGACGGACAGAATTGACACCCGGCAAGAAAACAAAAACCGCTCCAAAATCTTGGCGGTCAAGGGATTAGGGCGGTTATGAAACGTCACATATTTTAAAGTCTAATCTCTTCCGGAGTGATCAAGCGATTTAAACCGTGGTTATTTTACCCGTTTAATCTCCACTTGGACCTCTTTATCAAGTTCCTTAATCATTTGCATTAATTGTTGATGTTCTTGGCGGTTTTCGGTTTTAAGGCCACTGACTTCCAACTTTAAGCCAGTAACTTCTTTCTTTAAACTGCCAATGTCCGTTTTAATTTCGCTGAATTCACGATCAACCTTTTCATTCAGCAATTGCAATCCTTCCCCGAAAGTTCGGAACTGCGTCCGTAAATCCTCCAACAATACCGCTACTTTGTTGTCATCCATAAAAATCACTCCTTGAAGATTGACTTGGATCTATCTTATCATAATTTTTAAATGTGTAACAAAAAACTCTTCAAATTTTTTGATGTTGAAGGGATTGAAGTAGGAGCTGTATTTCATAATCCCGGACAAAATCATCATTGGCCAAAAGGTAGAACCACGGAAAAAACCGCGCTTATAGAAGACCATATTGTAAAGCGCGGTCTTTTAATTTGAAGTGGGCTTGTCACCCGAAAACTCATTAAGCAGCAGACCCTTCCCTTAACTTGAAGGATTCTTTCCTCAAGATGCGGGACTTGATCCCCAACATGAAGCATCATTCCCCCGACTTGAAGGATCGCCAATTTTCACTGAAGATCCTTCCCCTGAATTAGCAGGAAAAATTTTGATATTTATGGAATTAAACATAAATTCGGTAATATGATTTTAAGCATCCCATTAGCTTCGGCTAGTAAAACAAAGGAGGGTATTAAATGAAGCGGATATTATTAGGGATTTTCTTTGCCTTCTTCTTGATTATCAATGTCAATGCCAAAGGGATTAGTCCGAAAGATTTTCAATTTTACAATAAAGAGATAGGAATTGCCCTTGAATTCCCAAAAGATTGGGAAATATTTGCGGATGAAAAAAAGGCTCCGGATTCCTTTAAGGCATTATTGGAAAATAGAAGAAATAGACATGATCCCGCATTTTTAGGGATGAAAAAAAACCAAACTGCCTTTACCAAATTAATTATTGAGAAATATGACGCCTCCTTGGATGATTATGTCGAATTATTTGAAACAATGCTGATAAACTCAAATATCAAACTGATTTCCGAAACCTATTCTGAAGCTAAAAATAGCGCCGCTGTAATTTATCAAGCCAAAGTAAACAATCTGCCGATCCGATTTGTCGATTACATTATCATCAATAACGGATACGCATTCCGGTTAAATTTTTGGACTTTAGAATCCCTCTTTAATAAACAAGTCAATGAATTCACCGGAATAGCCCAAAAGACTTTATTTAATACAACTTCGGACCCGAACAATTGGACCCCCTTATGGGCCAATGTTGAAGTTTCCTTGGAACCGGAAACACCCCTTGCCCAAAACGATTCTAAATATATGTTTTTTACCGTGAAAGGCAAAAAAAATACCGTTTATTTAATGGGTTCTCTCCATATCGGGAATAATAGCTTCTATCCCTTCCCAGAGCAGATTGAATCCGCCTTTGCAAACACTCCTAATATCGTCTTGGAAGTAAACACCGATTCCAAGGAAGTTTCCGCTAAAATAAGCAATATCAGTTCCTACGGTTATCTTCAGGATAATAAAACATTGAAAGATGTTTTATCCAAAGATCTTTATCAGGCGGTAGAAACCAATTTGCTGAACTATGGTTTACCAATGGAACGAGTGAATCGTCTAAAACCATGGTTAGTAGCTGCTACTTTGACAAATTTTAAAATGATGTCGTTAGGTTATGCAACCGACATTGGAACCGAAAAGTATTTCCTGGAGAAAGCTGGCGACAAAAGAATTTTTGAATTGGAATCTTTCGAGGACCAAATAAATATTTTTGATAGTATTGACGGAAATTTATTTTTAGCATTGACTTTACTTTCCCTTTCTGCCATGGAAAAACAGGTCGAAACCCTCGTTGAAAGTTGGAAAAACCAGGATATACAAACACTTGAAGCGATCACAATGGAAGGAATCGAAAATGATAGTCAGAAAGATTACTTTGAAAAATTCTATTTCAACCGAAATTTAGCAATGACTGAAAAAATTAAAAGTTATCTCAACCAAAATGAGAACTATTTCGTCCTAGTCGGAGCAGGCCATTTGGTTGGAGAAAAAGGAATTCTTACGCTTTTAAAAAATGCGGGTTACAGCGTGGAGTGAGACTATCAAAACGGCCCAGCCTTACTAAATTTATAAGGCTGGGCATTTATTTGGCGCGTATTGATTATTCCTTATCCTAACTCCCTATTGCACAAACTTCCATTGCTGGCAGGCATGTCCGTTACTCGGCCATTGGACCACATTACCCCCATCGGAGTTTGATGCGTTTTGCACTTCCAAAAGCTTCCCGCTGTGCCGGTTAATGATTCGATAAAAGCCATTACCGGCGCTTTCCAAACGCCATTGTTGACAGTAATGCCCGTTACCCGGCCATTGGGCTACATTTGCCCCGTCGGCGGTCGACGCGTTTTGCACCTCTAAAAGTTTACCGCTATTAACATTGACGATCCGGTAGTAACCGCTGCCGGCGCTCTCCAAGCGCCATCTCTGACAGTTATTGCCGTTGTTGGTCCACTGCTGGACATTAGCCTCGTCAGCTGTTGAAGCATTAGCGACTTCTAACAGTTTCCAACTGTTCCGGTTGGTAATCATGTAAGCCGCTCCCGTTGTAGGCGATACTCCGCCGCTGGTCATGCCGAAGGAAGTATAGCTAACTGTGGAGATCGATGAACCGCTTAGCGTCATCCGATCGACGCAAACGCTTCGGCTGAAGGGATTCCCGTTCGATAATTCCTCGGTATGGTAGACATACCACCACTGTCCGTTAAAATAAGCGGCGCCCGGGTGATTGGTGCCGTTCCCGGTCCGTTCTCCGATGACGCCCCGGTGGGTCCAAGGGCCATTGATGCTATTGGCGGTCGCGTAGCGGATCCTGGACGGCCAGGGTTGATCGGCATATAACAGGAAATAAGTGCCGCCGGATTTGATTACAAAAGGCGCTTCCAGGTATGTATACCCGCTGCCGGTAAGGCCTGGGACATCCATAACGTTTGTTGCTAAGGAAATCATGTCGTTATTTAATCTTACATAACGGCAAATACCATCGCCGCCCCAAAAAAGATAGGCCTGTCCGTCAGTATCGATATAGCACATGGGATCAATGTCCCGCGCCGCATGATTGGGTGTATTGCTATCAATTAGCGGCCTACCCAGGGGATCAGTGTAGGGGCCAGTGATATTGCTCGCCCGTAACACGCCAACCGCCCAATCGGTAGAGATGTAAAGATAGAAATAGCCGTTACGATAAACTAAAGAAGAAGCCCAGGCGCAATTATTAGGCATCCAGCCGAAACTGGACGGCCTGGCGATTACACCGTGATCCGTCCAACTATTCATGTCCGAGGAGGACATCAAGCGCCAGGCGCTCATATCAAAAGAAGTAGTATTCATTTTGTCCTCGCCGCAGACGATATAAAACCTGCCGTTATGGACCAATGGAGACGGATCGGCGGTCCGGATATTTTTCAGCAACGGATTGTCAGCCTGCGCCCATACAGTCCCGCTTATCAATACAAATACCAGCATTGTCAGGATCATGCTTTTCAAAAATAAGTGTTTCACTTTTATCCCTTCCTTCAGTTAGATTTTGAAACCACTAAAAATTCGCTTAGTTCAACTAGTAACAATTTTCCCATCCTCACCTCCCCTCTTTTTAAAAAATTAGAGTGGAAAAGGTTTTTATCAATAATTTTTCACCACAAAACTCGCCCTTAAATTGGACCTGATTAATTCCCGGTGGTATATAGGCCGCCAATCTCCGCGGCGCTTAAAGCCCGGTTATAAATACGGAAATTATCCACCCGGCCGTCCAAATAGGGGTCGGCATATTGAGACCGGCCGATGTAGTTTAGCGCCGTATTACCCAGACTAGCCGGTCTTAATGTCATGTTGCCGTTTCTGCCGACTTCGGTTCCATTCACATACAGGATGCCGAGATTTCCGGAGAGGGTTACCGCCACATGTTGCCAGGAACCCGTAGTCAAGGCCGCGTTTCCGTTAATTTGCTGTTCGGCGCCGTTTCCATTAGTGGTAATCGCAAACCGGATGGTCCCCGAACCGCTCCGGATCGCTAAAAACATGTTTCTAGTCGTGCCGGTCCCAAAGTCGAATATTCGCGACCAGGTACTAACGGCATCAAGCCGTACCCAAGCGGCGATGGTGAAGTCATAAAGCGTGCTAACAATAGCGCTGGGCATACTCACATAATCATTGGAGCCGTCCAGGTCCACCCCGTTACCCGTTCTCCCGGCGACCCAGGTAGGACCATTTATCAGTGATGCGTTCCTGCCGTTTCCTGAAGAATCATAGGCTGTGGTCCCGCTGGTTTCATCAAATCCATACCAAACTACTAAATCCCCCGCCGGAGTTGGAATCGGGGTTGGACCATCGCCGGAACCATAGACTTTCCATTCGAGAATACCCGTGGAATAAGTGCCGTTACCGGTCATTTCCAAGCGCAACCTGGTTGTAGTAACCTGGCTAAAGGTTGTCGTGTTGTATTGATTTCCGGCCACGCCTAAACCGATCGGATTAGGCGCGTTTACGTAACTAGAGCCATTCCAATATTTCAACTGGCAGGAAGCGGGAAGATCAATCCCCTGATTATCGTCAAACCAGTATACATCGGACCGGTTAATCGTCACCGGCGAGCTCCAATCGTATTGCACCCATTGAGTCCCGGTTTGAGGCCAGTTACCGTATACGGCATGGCTCCGATCATTGGAATGTGCCGGATCAAACCCATCGTTAAGCGCGGCGATCGACTCCCATGAAGAACAATAAGAAGTGGATACGGTAGTGTTTAACGCCAAATTCCCACCGGTTACGGGCGTAGGAGTTGGAGTGCCGCCTACCGGCGGGGGGCCCGATGCGGTCTGGACTATCTTGCGAATGGTTCCGTCCCCATTATAGTACATTAAATCAACGCATACCGACCGCCGGTATTCGCCGCCACCGGGAGCATTGGCGTTATGATAGACATAGTACCAATTTCCTTTATACTCAGCTACGCCCGGGTGATTAGTAGGCGAGCTAACGGTATCGCAGAGCCGGCCCCGGTACGTCCATGGTCCCATCGGATTGCTGCTGGTACAATAATCAATAACCGCCGGGTTGGCGCCCGCTGCATAAGCCAGATAATAGATGCCATTTCTCTTCCATAAAAAAGGAGCTTCCCAGAAACCCTGGACCCCTTGGGGCGTAATGATCGATCCATCCAGTTCAATCATGTTGCTCTTCAGCCTCACGGCCCGCAGTCCCCAATATGAACCCCAATACATATACACCTGCCCATCATCATCAACTAATACCGTCGGGTCAATATTTAACGGACTGGAGTTGGATGTCTGATCATTAACCAGCCAGGTCCCTTTGGCATCCGCGAAAGGCCCGGTAGGCGAATTACTCACCGCCACTCCAATGGACATCCAACCATTGGTCGCATTATCGTTTACCGATACATACCAGTAAAACCGGCCGTCGACTCCCCGGACGCACTGGGACGCCCAAGCGTCTCCGGTACCCCAGCTAAACGTATTATAGCGGAGTGGAGCTCCGTGATCGGTCCAATTTACCATATCAGTTGTGGAAAAAACCCGCCACTCTCTCATCACAAACTGATTTTGGCCGGCCGTCGCTTCATCACGGCCACAATAAATGTAGAACCGGTCGTTATAGGCCATAGGGGCCGGATCAGCGGTATAGATATTAGTAATAATCGGATTGGCCGCAAACGTGGTGGCTGTTAACACTAAGATGGCGGTAATGATCAAAAAACGAAATAACGCCTTTTGCCTATTTTTCAATGGTGACCCTCCTTTTGATGAATTAAAGGTGTGAAACAAACGCTTCACACCTTTAATTATTATTTTATCCGGTTTATTGATCCCTCACCCAGACTATGGAACGACCGCCCCGGTTCAGCCGGGCATAGTTCGGAACCGCCCTCATGGCTTGGCCGTTGGTAAAGGTTCCGTTGATGGTGATCACTCCGCCTAATAACCCGGAGTTCCAATTAGCGGTCAAGTTAGTGCTGGGGCTTAAGATCAGGTTTCGGACATCCGCATTATTATGGTCGACCGCTTCAATATTGTAAGTTAATGGGCCATACTGCAACGCCACCCGACCGGAGCAAGCCGACACCTGGCTAACAGCCTTTACTCTTTGGGGAGCCATGGGAATAGTCAGCACAATCCGATCACCAGCGGTCCAAGTACGGTTAATCGCTACATAGCCGTTGGAAGAAGTGGTGCTGACCGGAGACCCATTTACGGTAACCGAACTGATCCCATTCACACTGGGAGTGCTGAAGTAGCAGGTACTAACGCTCCGGTCAGGTGAATGGAGATAGATAGTGAAGTTTGCTGACGCTGAAGGATTGACAGTGATGGTCACCGTATTCTCCCACGGATAATTGGTGGCTTGAACCATCTGAATGTCTCTTCCGGAAACATTGGGTACTGTCGCCGTACTGCCGGCATACATATTCACATAAATTCCATTACTGCTCTTACCATAGATCCATTTCGGCAATGCCAGAATGGTCCTGGGAATATTCCCGACACAGCAAGGACAAGTATGCCACGAATAACGGGCGGAGGTTGAGTCTAACGAATTGGTATAGGTATAGAGATCGGCGTTTAAGGTCAGAGAGCCCAAAACGTTGTTGTAAAGAGAAAGTTGCATGATATCCGCGTATCTGCCGTTTCTGGTATGCAGATTCAGATTATGGTTAAAGAAGACATTGCCGCATCCGGCGCAAGATTCGCAATAAGCGGAAGCATTCGGCAGCGAATAGTCGGCGCCGAAACCTTCGGAAGTTTCACCGCTGCCAAGACCGCCGGTAATGTACATCTTCCGGTTGATCATATTATCCCAAAGAGTATTCGAAGCATTGATATAAGCAGAGTTGTTGAGTAACGAACCTACATCAATCATTCCGGAATACATATAAACGGCGCGAACGGAATGACCCACCGCCGTAGTTTGATTAACCGGATAGGCGTGGCTTTGGTCATATTGGCCGCTAGAGCTGGAATAACGCACATCCAGCAACCTTTTGGCGCAATTCAGATAACTATCCCCCCTACCGCCGCCTTCAACACCGTTCACAAAAACACCGAAGCGGGTCAAAGCCATTTCCACTCCCTGATGCCCGTCCCACCATTGCCCTTGTCCGGGTTTATTCGCGACCCAACAATCGGCGAGCCGCTTCGCCGCGTTATAGAGCCTGGCGTCGGTCCGGTTGGTCATCAGGTAATGAGCGATGGCCGCTTCCAGAAAGTAACCGGCGGTATATCCTTCATGAGCTGCCCGGTCAGTCCAACGGGCTCGATTACCCAGTGTAGCCCAGGTATGTAAATAGCCATCGGACTCTTGGGCGGAAAGTATTTTCGGGATCCAATCCTCCAACTTATTACGCATTGCATTTTGAGCGCTAATAATTGCGCTGTCGCCCTGCGGATCGATCATTAAGGCATAACAGATCGCCTCGACTGTGTTATGAACATAAGCGTTGGAGAACCAGTAACCGACATGGGAGGTATAGGATAAACCCTGTAGTTTCCGACCCGCCTGAATGAAGTTGTTAATTCCGCCTTCCGCTAGATTCACATTGGATAACTGATTATAACAATAAGGTATCCAGGTGGTAATGATATTTTTGATTCTAGCATTCCAGAAAGTGCTGTTAATCTTAGTCCCCGGTAACGGCTCCATCCGGATCAGACTGCCGGTAGCTGGCGGTGGAGTTGCCGTCGGGGTCGGTATCGGGGTAGGCGTAGGCCCAGCTGGAGTCCAAGTCGGCTCGTTTGCGGCTAAACTAGTGATTTGCGCCGCGCTTAAGGTTAGATTGTATATCTGAACTCTTTCCATTCCTCCTTGAAAGTTTCGACCTTGGTTAAAAGGATCAGTGCCAATTTTGGCGGTGGTATTGGTAAGACTCCGAACTCCCGGATTACGACTGTTTACCAAAGCTCCATTAACGTATATCCGTTGGGTTGTCCCGTCCCAGGTATTGGCAATGTGATACCAGGTGTGAGGGTTGTAATTGGCGGCAGTCTGGCCGTCATTGCCGTAAAAACCGTACTCAAAGGTTCTTTCCGCGTCATTATAATATAAGAAATTTCCCTGGTTGGCCGCGGCGCTTCCCCATCCGGTAAGTCCCCAACCGTATCCATCATTTGGACCCCCGGTGAACGAATATACCCAAGCAGCAATCGACCAGGGGCTATTGCCGCTGATTCCGATATTACCGGATGTAGTTACGGGATTGCTACCGTTAAAAATATATGGTCCGCCGGACCACACCGGTTGAGTTCCCGCTGTCGAGGTAGGAGTCGGAGTTATTGTGGCGCCTCCAAACAACTCCTGCACCTCCGCCACGCTTATCGCCCGGTCATAGATTCGGAAATCATCGATCTGCCCATCCAGGTATGGATCGGAATATTGAGAGCGGCCGATGTAGTTGTTCCCGGTATTACCCAGGTTTGACGGCCTCAATGTCATACTGCTGTTCCGTCCGACTTCCACTCCATCAACATAAAGAATACCGACAGCCCCCGCCAAAGTTACCGCTACATGTTTCCAAGTTCCGGAAGGCAGGGCCGAAGTTCCGTTAATCTGTTGCTCGTTCCCGGAACCACCGGTGGTTATGGCAAACCGGACCGATCCTGAACTGCTTCTTGGGGTCAAAAACATATTGACAGTTGTTCCGGTCCCAATATCGAAGATCCGGGACCAGGTGCTGACGGTATCCAATCTTACCCAAGCGGCGAACGTAAAGTCATTTAATGCGCTGACAATCCCTGAAGGCATACTCAGGTAATCGTTGGAACCATCTAAGTTGACGGCGCCGGCTACTTTGCCCGAAACCCAGGTGGGGCCGTTTATTAATGTGGCGTTTCTGCCGCCACCGGATGAATCGTAGGCGGTAGCGCCATTCGTCTCATCAAACCGATACCAGACAACCGGGTCATATTGAGCTGAGGCAGTAGTTAACCAAATCGCTGCAATACTGGTTAATAACATTAATACTACAATCAATAAAACGGTTTTTTTCATGATATCATCCCCTTCCTTTGTTCTCTTTGCATCCTTAGTTGTTTGAAATGCAATAAACTATTAAAACCCAAAACTAACGCATTATATCACCCCCTGGCGGTTTGATATTGTTCTGAGTTGCATTGATGGGCGGATAATCTTTGACATTAGAAAAAGGAACGAGAATCCTCGGTTGACGAAAATATGAATGTTTTCTTTTTCTGGATAAAATGAAGTGTTAAAAAGGGCCACCACATGAGTAAAAACGTAGTATTTGAAAGCCTATCTAAACTTTCAAACATAAAGTAGTGATACAACGCTGCCTTTGCTAACCCATTGTTAGAGTTGTCTATATCTATTATAAAAAAGTAAAAAAATGGTTTGAATAGAATATTTTTGATTTATATAGAATATCTTTTATAATTGTTTACCAAACCTTCTCTGTGAGTTTTCTCCAACAAAATCTGTTAAATGTATCAAATAACCGGGTGAAGAGAATAAATTCAAATAATAAAAAACCGTCCCAATATTGGAACGGCTATTAAACACAAATTAAAAAGAAGGCATCTTTGAGTTATCATTCACTTTTTCTTCTTACCCGAATTTTGAATTCTCTCTTACAACTTCCCCATCATTGAATCTACTTACTTTACCAGCACATCTTTCCGGGATTCAAGATATTATTCGGATCGAACGTTAACTTAATCCCTTTCATCAAGCTTATCTGGGCCTGACCCACCGATCTTCTTAAAAATTCCACTTTTGCATGGCCGAAACTTCTAAGCCACATGAGGGATACCGAGGAATTCGGCCAATTCCGGACCCACTTGAGCGGTATCGCCGTCGGTAGTTTGTTTACCACAGATGATCAGGTCAAATCCTCCCATCTCCCGAATGGCCTGGGATAGAGTGAACGAAGTAGCCAAAACATCGGAACCGACAAATTTAGAGTCTAAAACTAAGTACCCTTCATCCGCGCCCATCATATAGGCCTTTTTGATTACCGCTTGGGCTTGGGTCGGTCCCATAGAGACTACCGCGACACTCCCACCGATTTGTTCCTTTATTCGAAGGGCGGTTTCCAAAGCGTAAAGGTCATAAGGGTTCATTTTACTATCAACCCCGCTCCGCTTTAAAACACCGGTAGCTGTATCCATCTCGGACTTTAGAAGTTCCCGGAACTTGTTTAACGCAGGCCATGATTTGCATTTATACCTCCGACTTCACGAAATTCCTAACACAAAGTTCAAGTGTTGTTCCATTCGGCTTTTGGCCAATTCCGGACGGTGTAACATAATTGCTTCATAAATTCCAAGATGTTGATTGTATAACTCATTCGCATTGTGATTATTGCCGAGTATTTTTTCCCGGTTAAACTTAACCGAACTCTCCAAGATTGTTGCGATACAATCCGAAGCTTTTTGTAGGATAAAGTTTTGACTCAGTAAAAAGATGCTTTTATGAAATAAAATGTCCGCATCCGCCCCAGCGTTTAAATCATCGCGTTCAATAGCTGTCTTCATATTTACCAGCGATGTTAATAGATCTTTAGTAGATTCCCCCCTGGTGGCAGCTAACTCAACCGCACTTAGCTCCAATAGTTTCCTAAAATCAAGCAAATCTCTTTCCATGGATTCGTACTTAATAAACAATGGGGAAATAGCATTGACAAAAGGAGCGATATTAAACTCAGTGACAAAAGAACCTTCGCCTGGACGAACCTCAATTAAACCGATTATTTCCAAAGCGCTTAACGCTTCGCGAATCGAAGCTCTGCTCACATTGAACATCTCCGCCAAGATCCGTTCCGGAGGCGTTTTTTCCCCTATCCGCAACTCGCCGCGCTTAATCAGCCCGATAAATTGTTCAATAATCGACTGATAAATTCGTTTTTGATTAATCGGCAGGATCTCCATTTAACGCCTCCAAAAATGTTGTTTTTATGGTCTGACCACCAGACCAATTTCTTTAAAAGAAATTTCGCCGCCAATCGCAAAAATCCTTCTCCAAAACCTACTTAATTAATATTAGCGCTTTTCAAAGATTAAGCCACAATTAAATGAAGCATCTACGAAACTTCCAATGTATTACTTCATATGTGCTTGGTAAAATAAGAGACAACAAAATAAAAATGGTTTTTACTTTTTAAATGAAAGGATTTGCTGAAAACGGAGCGAATATGTTATACAATAATACCTTTTTCTATATAAAACCCGATGCAGCTAACAGCCTAAATCGATGAAAGGAGTTATCAGGATTAATGGAAGAACAATTAAAGCAAATTGCTGAACGAGTAAAAGGTTTAAGGGACATTTTTGGGATTTCCGCCGCCGATCTGGCTCGAGAACTAAACATACCCTTTGAATTATACCAGGATTATGAAAGTGGGGCTGTTGATATTCCAGTCGGCGTTCTTTACCGGATGGCGCAACATTTCAATATGGAACTGTCCGCATTATTAACCGGCGAAGAACCCCGATTGCATACCTATGCTTTAACCCGCAACGGAAGAGGAGTCTCGGTCGAACGTCGTAAAGAATATAAATATCAAAACTTGGCTTATAACTTTGTCCACAAAAAGGCCGAGCCGTTTTTAGTATCCGTCGACCCCGAACCCGAGGAGACTCCGATGCACCTTAATAACCACCCCGGGCAAGAGTTCGACTATTTGTTGGAAGGGACCCTCAAAATCGTTCTCGGTGAGAAAGAAATCATCCTTAACGAAGGCGATTCTCTTTATTATGATTCCAATGTAAATCACGGTATGAAGGCCTTAAACGGAAAACCCGCCAAATTCCTAGCTATTATTTTATAACCAGCCACCGCAACTGATTTACTAGGGTTTATAGATATAAATTAGGCGTTGGGACATTACTTTCATACTCATGCCTCGCGCCTTTCGCCTACTTTATTTCGGACAAATTATAACAGAAGGGCTGAAGAAAGATGTTAGAAAAATATGTTGGTCTTGAATATCAATCTTATGAAGATTTTTATCAAAATTGGCAAATCAAAGTCCCGGATAATTTCAACTTCGCCTATGACGTAATTGATGAATGGGCGGTCCAATCTCCGGACAAGGTTGCCCTTGTCTGGTGCGACGAAAAAGGCAATAAAGCCCAATTCACCTTTGGGGACATCAAACTATACAGCGATCAAGCGGCTAACTTCTTTAAATCAGTCGGCATTAAAAAGGGCGATCCGGTAATGTTGATCTTAAAGCGCCGTTATGAATTTTGGTTTTGTATAATAGCTCTGCATAAAATCGGCGCTATCTGTATTCCAGCAACCCACCTTTTAAAGAAGAAAGACTTGACTTACCGTTTTGACGCCGCCAGTGTTAAAATGGTCGTCGCAGTTGCCGGCGAAGAAGTTATCGACCAGATCGATGAAGCCCAACCTGAATCCTCAAGTCTAAAGCTAAAAGCCATGGTTGGCGGAGAACGGGAGGGCTGGATTAACTTCGATACTGAACTAAAGAAAGCTAGTGGATCTTGGGTCGAGCCTAGCGGCGCCGAGATGACGGAAAACGACGATATTATGTTGCTTTATTTCACCTCAGGGACCACCGGTTACCCCAAAATGGTTCAACATAATTACACCTATCCCTTGGGGCATATTTTGACCGCCAAGTTTTGGCAATGTGTTCAAGATAACAAGTTGCACCTTACCGTCTCCGATACCGGTTGGGCCAAATCAGTCTGGGGCAAGCTCTATGGACAATGGCTCTCCGGCGCCATCGTCTTTGTCTATGATTATGATAAATTCATTCCCAAAGATCTTTTGCAAAAAATCGCTGATTACAGCATCGCTACTTTCTGTGCGCCGCCTACAATTTATCGCTATTTGATTAAGGAGGATTTCTCCCAGTATGATCTGAGTAAACTTGAATATTGTGTGGTCGCCGGTGAGCCTTTAAATCCGGAGGTTTATAATCAATTCTTAAAACTAACCGGACTAAAATTAAGGGAAGGTTATGGCCAAACTGAACTTACCGTATCCTTAGCTACCTATCCTTGGATGGAACCAAAACCCGGATCAATGGGCAAACCTTCACCCGGATATGATATTGATATTATTGATGAAACCGGCCGCTCTTGCGAGGTTGGTGAGATCGGAGAAATTGTCATTCGCACTGACAAACGAAGACCGGTCGGTATCTTCGATGGCTATTACCGTGATGCGGAACGTACCAAAAGTGTCTGGTACGGCGGGATCTACTATACCGGCGATACTGCCTGGCGGGATGAGGACGGGTATTATTGGTTTGTCGGCCGGACCGATGATGTTATTAAAAGTTCCGGCTACCGAATCGGTCCTTTCGAAGTTGAAAGCGCGCTGCTGGAACATTCCGCGGTATTGGAATGCGCGGTAACCGCAGTCCCCGACGAAGTCCGGGGTCAAGTGGTCAAAGCAACTGTGGTTCTAACCAAGAATTTTCAAGCTAGCGAGGAATTGAAGGTCGAATTGCAAAACCATGTAAAAAACGTTACCGCTCCATATAAATATCCCCGGATTATCGAATTTGTAGATGAACTTCCCAAGACTATCAGTGGAAAAATCCGGAGAGTGGAAATCCGGGAGCAGGATGGAAAGTAGCGGTCAATAAAAAATCGAGCCGGTTAAAGACCGGCTCGACTGTTTTTCATTTACCAGCATTAGCAGCGCGATGCTTAAAATATTCCACTGCCACTTCGGGAAAGAGCACATAGGAGAGAACATCTTCTTCTTGCTGGTAATAAGGCATGATCTCTTTCCGGGCTTTATCAAGCATGGGCTCTAAATCATCGGCGGGACGATGAGTGATCGGCTGTTCATCGCCGATAATCAGCTTTTGAACCTCGGGATCAATCGTCGCCGGGGGCCGGCCATACATACCACGGACGTAATCTTTAATCTCTTTCGGAACCACTCCATATCTCTTGCCGGTTAAAACGTTCAACACCGCTTGGGTTCCCAACATCTGGCTGGTCGGGGTCACCAAAGGCGGGAAACCAAGTTCTTCCCTGACTTTCGGTACTTCAGCCAAGACTTCTTCGTATCGATCGGCCGCGTTCTGTCCGGCCAATTGGTTACGGAGGTTGGAAATCATCCCGCCCGGTATTTGATAAGAAAGAACCGCAGTATCCACTTGAATCGGGGCGGATACCGACTGATATTGTTTTTTGACCTCATTGAAGTGCTGATTAATGGGGGTAATCTGATTCAAATCGATTCCGGTATCATAGGGTGTGCCTTGTAAAGCGGCGACCATTGACTCAGTCGGCGGTTGGGAAGTGCCCTGCGCTAAAGCGGAAAGAGCGGTGTCGATTACATCCACACCGGCTTCGATCGCTTTCAAGTAAGTCATTGAAGCCAGCCCGCTAGTATAATGGCCGTGTAATTGCAAGGGTAAATTTATAGCCTTCTTCAACTCTGTAATCAATTCTTCCGCCACGTACGGTTTGAGAAGGCCCGCCATATCCTTGATACAAATTGAATCGCAGCCTAACTCTTTCAATTCCTTGGCTAGCTTGACATAAGCCTCGATATTATGGACCGGACTAATGGTATAAACCACTGTCCCCTGAACATGGGCGCCGGCCTCTTTCGAAGCTTTGATAGCGACTTCCATATTCCGAATATCATTCACAGCGTCAAAGATCCGGATAATTCCGATTCCATTGTCGACAGCCCGTTTGCAGAATTCCGTAACTACATCGTCGGAATAGTGACGGTAACCTAAAATATTTTGGCCCCGTAATAGCATCTGGAGCGGTGTCTTCCGAATAACCGCCTTTAAACGCCGGAGCCGGACCCAGGGATCCTCCTTCAAAAAGCGAAGGCAACTGTCAAAAGTGGCCCCACCCCAAGCTTCTAAAGAATGATAACCAATTTCGTCTATAGCTTCCGCGATGGCCATCATATCTTCAGTCTTCATCCTGGTCGCCCATAATGATTGGTGAGCGTCCCTGAAAATCGTCTCCGTAATCCGAACCGGTTTTGCCATCTAATTCACCTCGTTTTTTTATATGGGAATAACTTTACTGCAATCTCGCCAATAGGACTCCCGCAGCGATTGCCGAACCGATAACTCCAGCCACATTCGGCCCCATGGCGTGCATCAATAGATAGTTTCCGGGGCGTTCTTCAGCCCCTACCTTCTGGACCACCCGGGCAGCCATCGGCACCGCCGATACTCCGGCCGCTCCAATCAACGGATTGATCTTGCCGCCGGTCAATTTGCACATTAACTTACCAAACAGTAATCCGCCAATGGTACTAAAACAAAAGGCGCACAGACCAAGAACAATAATCCCGATAGTCGATGGTTTTAAAAACAAATCCGCTTTGGCGGTGGCGCCTACCGACAGGCCCAAAAAAATAGTGATAATATTGATCATTTCATTTTGGGCCGTCTTTGATAGTCTTTCCACCACTCCCGATTCACGCAACAAGTTTCCGAACATCAATGAACCCAATAGAGCAGCGGCCGAAGGAAGCAATAAAGCCCCGATAATGGTAACCATCACCGAAAAGATGATTTTTTCCGTTTTCGATACCGGCCGCAGTTGTTCCATTACTATTTGCCGTTCCGCTTTGGTGGTCATAAGCCGCATCAACGGCGGTTGAATGATTGGTATTAACGCCATATAGGAATACGCGGCAATCGCAATCGGGCCCAACAATTCCGGCTTTAGTCTACTGGTAAGATAGATCGCGGTCGGTCCGTCCGCTCCGCCGATGATTCCAATCGAAGCGGCGGCTTTGATATCGAAACCTAAAAAGATAGCGCCTAGTAAAGCACAAAAGATACCCAATTGCGCCGCGGCGCCCAATAAGATACTTTTCGGATTGGCCAGCAACGGGCCAAAATCGGTCATCGCGCCTACTCCTAAAAAGATTAACGGCGGATAAATCCCCAACTTGACACCCTGATAAAGATAGTAAATCAATCCTCCAGGTTGGAGTAATTGTCCGCTGGCTGCTTTAATCGGCTCATCCATCATCCCTGCTAAGGGTAGGTTGGTCAAAAGCATTCCAAAGGCAATCGGTAATAAAAGCAAAGGTTCATATTGCTTGACAATGGCCAAATAAATAAGGACCAATGAAACAACCAGCATCACCAATGTTTCCCAGGACATGCCGGTTAGCCCGGTACTTAAAGCCAACTCTTGAAGACTAGTCCACATCATAAAACCTCCCATAAATTAACCAAGGACAACCAGAATATCTCCCACACTGACCATAGCGCCGGTTTGAACACAGATTTCTTTTACTACTCCCGCAGCCGGGGCCACAATCTCGTTCTCCATTTTCAATGCTTCCAAGGTTAATAATACCTGGCCGGTATTAACCGAATCACCCGGTTTGACCTTGATCGCAAGAATTGAACCCGAGAGAGGCGCATTTACCGGGGTACCTTCGGCGATCGGTTCGCGGGGGCTAACTCCGGTATTTACTGGAGCTGTTTCCACTTTAGCAGCGGCCGCCGCAACTCGAGCCGTACCTGCATTCGAGGTTTCTTCAACAATAACTTCATAAGTCTTACCGTTTACTGATACGCGATAGCTTTTCATGATTCCCCTCCAAATTTCATTGAATTAATTTTAATTGAATATCAGAGACTTCATGGCCGGGATTTACTTCATTTAGGATCGCCATGACCACTGCCAACTCTTCCTCTATAGCTTCCTCTCCGGCTGGTTTTGTTTTAGCTGTCAGTCTAATATTTACAATTTTAGACATAATCTCCATTACAAACATTAGAAATAACAAAACTAAAAAAACCATCACCACTCCTAGCACTAACAATTCCAAACCAGTATTAACGCTGCCTTCCACAGATGCATCCCCTCCTTTAATCCAGTTTGTTATTTTTTTCACTAATATCCAATATCAAAAATGCTTTTTTGATTAATTGTAAATTAATTATGGACAACAATTACAAAAAAACGATTTATTTATAAATATACTGTTAAAAGTGTCAGCGGTCAACCTTATTTAGCAGGGTTTAAGATAAAGTTAACCAAACAGCCCAGTCAAACTCCTATCTACCAGATTATACCGAAAAACCAAGATAGTCCCGACCAACTAGAAAAGCCGGTCGAAACCGGCCCCAAATCGATTAAGTAATATGTACACATTACTAATTGGTAAGACTCAACAACACATCTCCGACGTTAACCATTGAACCTTTTTGAACAAAAATCTCCTTAACTGTGCCGTCTTGATTAGCAACGATCTCATTCTCCATTTTCAATGCTTCCAGTGTCAATAATACTTGTCCGAATTTTACCCGGTCTCCGGGTTTCACTTGGATTTCCAGAATTGAACCGGATAACGGCGCGGCCACCGGTTGTTCCCCGCTCCCTAAAACCGCCCCCCTTACGGGATTGAAAGTAATCTCAGGTTTGAGGGGCGCCTCAACTTCCTGGCTAGCTTGGGTATTAACTTTGATTTTAGCGGGACCAGCCTCTTCGACAGTTACATTAAAAACCTTTTCGTTTACGGTAACACGAAATTTATGCATCTTATTTCCCCCAGTCGTTGTTTTAAAGCCGAAAACCGCATCGGTACGATTATCTATCTTATTGGATTGATTTCAGATTGACAATATTAAGTTGATTGTCAGGCAAAATTTGGGTGAGGGCAGCTGTGATCGCCGCCAATTCTTCCTCGGTACAATCCCCGTTTAGTACTGAACGATCAAACTCGGCGGCTTGGGGAAGAGCGACTTGCTCCCGCCGTTCCTGCAACGTTGTTAACAGTTCAATCACTTTACGAACCATAAATAGTAAGATCATCAATAAAAAAGCAATCAGTCCAAGTAAATAAATATCCAAGCCGGTTGAAACAGTCCCGTTCATGCCCAGTCCTCCTTTGTTCAAGTTTAAGATTATTATACACTTATTTAAAGAACTAAAACCAAATCCGCCTTTATATAGTAATATACTAATTGAATTACGTAAAATCAAGTTTTTATTTTTATAAATAAAACATTCTGACTTTTATCATTGCTAATATTTTATGACGAACAGAAAGCATGAGTAAATTATTAAAAAAATAATTATCAGGTGACATCGTTTTTAAATTGTGATAAATTAAACTTGTACTAAAATACTTATACCAGACGAAATACAGGAGGTCATCCAATGCAGGAACTTCTCCAGGGTGTTTTAGGAATGGATTTGGGGCGGTTGATCATGATGGCGATCGGAGGCGTTCTAATTTACCTCGCTATCTCCAAAGATTATGAACCGATGCTCTTATTGCCAATTGGATTCGGAGCGATTCTCGCCAACATTCCATTCTCCTCGGCTATCGGTCATGACGGTTTTTTATCTATTCTTTATAGCGCCGGAATTCAAAATGAACTATTCCCGGTATTAATCTTTATTGCAGTTGGAGCAATGATTGATTTCGGACCGTTGCTACAAAACCCGTTCATGCTCTTTTTCGGAGCCGCGGCCCAATTTGGAATCTTCGCCACCATGATTGCCTCCCTTTTCTTGGGTGATTGGCTAAAAGATTTAGGCTTAGGAATACATATCGGCTTAAAAGAAGCTGCGGCCATCGGAATCATCGGCGCCGCAGACGGCCCTACTTCAATTTACGTGGCCAACAAATTCGCCAAGGACCTACTGGGGCCGATTGCAGTAGCTGCGTATTCTTATATGTCTTTGGTTCCCATCATTCAGCCTCCGGTAATCAAGGCATTAACCACTAAACAGGAAAGATTGATCCGGATGGAAGCCCGCGAGATTAAAGTACCTAAAATCGTAAAAATCCTTTTCCCAATCGTTGTTACGGTAATCGCCGGTATCATCGCCCCAATTAGCGTGGCTTTGGTAGGAGCGTTGATGTTCGGCAACTTGATCCGGGAATGTGGTGTACTCGAAAGACTCTCTAAAGCCGCCCAAAACGAATTGGCTAATTTAGTCACTTTAATGCTGGGCATCTCCATCGGTTCGACGATGGTGGCTGATAAATTTCTCAATCCGGCCACGATCCTAATTATGATCTTAGGCTTGCTCGCCTTTATTTTCGATACCGCCGGCGGAGTTTTATTCGCCAAAATGTTAAACCTTTTCTTAAAGAATAAAGTGAACCCAATGGTTGGCGCCGCCGGAATTTCCGCTTTCCCAATGTCTGCCCGGGTAATTCAGAGAATGGCCCAAAAAGAGGATCCTACCAATTTCGTATTGATGCAATCCGTTAGCGCTAATGTGGCTGGACAACTAGGCTCCATCGTCGCCGGTGGATTATTGTTAGCGATAATACCGGCGCTTTTAAAATAGGAGGGTTAAATAAATGAACGAAACCATTATGCAAGGTTTTAAAGCTACCGGTTACGGTATGGGCGGGGTTTTCCTGGTATTAATTTTGTTCTATATTTTGACCAAATTGATGATCGCCATTTTTGGCAATTTTTCCAAAAAAGACGAATAAAATTAATGACCACTCTATTAAATTTATCTATTATTAAAACCCGGGAGACCCCTGGGTTTTATTTTTTTTTTGATAAATTAATCGCCTACGCTATAGACTGTAGTTTTAGTACCACTTAGGAAAGATTACGATTACTTAGAAAAATACTTTCTACTTACTCTTTCCGTCCAATTTGGTCTTGCCGATCAGTAGCTAAGGTATAGCATTGCTCAATATTTTCAATTGAAATCGCTGGGACAATTTTTGATTGAATTTCTCTTGAAGTTCTTGAGGTATAGTAACCTTAAGCGGGTCCCCGTCACTGACAAAACGTAATGAAGGGTTTTTCCGATAACGTTCCACAAAACTTTTCGGTCCCCACGGTGTATCCCCCGCCTGAATCCTTTCCATTTTAAAAGAGTCAAACTCAGCCGAATACGGAGACGGCACTGATCCGGAACCGACCAGCATCACTGAATTATGGCGGTATTTAAATCCCTGATACTCGCCTTGTCGCGCTAAAATGCGGTTTTGAGGATGGACTCCGAAGGGTAAGGCAAAACTCTTCACCTGATAACCAGGGAGATATTTTTGAATTTCCTTAACCGCTAAGGCCAATTGTTTTTGGACCGCCACATCATCTACCTTGCCCAAGTTTTCATGCCAATAAGTATGGTTCCCAATTTCATAACCGTTTTCCACTAAAAAGTTTAATTTTTCTTGAATATAATCTTCTTGAGCGAAGAGGCGACTCTTGCCCGTTCCAGGAAGCACATAAAAGGTAGCGGTCAACGGGAAATCCGGATGTTCTTTTTTAAACCGTTCCATGATTCCTACTCCGGATTGGGGATCGATCTCCAACCGGTCTCCTTTTTTCAAGTAGCGGAATTGACCGGCGCTGGAATCATCGAAGGTGATCACAAAAGGAGTTTTGCCAGCCGGCGCTTTGATATCTCCATTTACCAGGTCTTGTAAGGTAATCGGGTAATAATCGTTCTCATATAACAACTCCAAGTCTTTCCGGAAGTTTTCCGGAGTCCGGCGCCACCGGCCTTCGGGATACCCGATCAAATGGTATTCCAAGATCATGATCCGTCCTAGTTCATTTGGGGGTAAGAGTCCTTGGTTCCCGGCATGAATTTTCCAATTTGCTAAAGATAGATTTAAGATGACCACCAAAGCCGTTAGTAATGAAAAAATTTTTAAACGCACAGCTCTCCCCCGCTTTTTAAAGGTTTTGGGAGATTATTTCAGTCCTGAAGCCTACTTTTCCTGCAATTAATTACTGGAAAGAACGACCTTTTTTTAAATCTTAACAAATGATATAATTACTAAAAATCTATAAAAAGGTACTATAGAATGGCTACAATTAATGATGTCGCCCGGGAAGCCGGGGTGTCCATAGCGACAGTTTCATACGTTCTAAACAAATCGAAACGGGTCAACCCCGAAACTGCTAACAAAGTTTATCTTGCTATTAAAAAATTAAAATATCGCCCGAGCCGGATTGCCCAATCTTTAGTTAAAAAATCTACCGGGATTATCAGTGTTTTAATCTCGGATATTACTGATCCTTTTTTTGCTCCAATCGTCCGGGGAATTGAGGATGTGGCAAATGAATCAGGTTATGTGGTAATGATCGGAAATAGTGATGAAGATTGCTCTAAAACAAAAAATTATTTTGATGTTCTGGGTAGGCATCGGATTGACGGCCTGATCATTTCCCCGACCGAAGGCATTGAACAGATGGGAATCTTGAATGATTTAGACATCCCGACGGTTTTTGTTAATCGCAAGGCAAATAAGGACCATGCCGATGTGGTGGAAACCGATAATCCACTCGGAAGTATTTTAGCCATAGAACATTTAACATCTCTGGGGCATTCCCGGATCGGCTTCGTTTCCGGCCCAAATTCGGTAAGTACCTATGCCGGCAGACTCCAAGGATACGAAACCGGATTGGCCGAAGCCGGATTACCGGTTGACCGGGGACTAATTCGAATTGGAGGGTTTCATCCCGATTCGGGTTACCGGCTAACCATGGAACTGTTAAATCTTGATCCTAAACCTACCGCACTCTATATCGCCAGCGGCCGGCTTACTCATGGAGCTTATCGGGCAATCAAAGAATATGGTATATCCGTTCCGGAACAATTATCGCTAGTTTGTTTTGATGATACCGAATGGTCAACCTTGGTAGCTCCTCCTTTAACTACGATTTTCCAAAAAACATACGAATTGGGTCAAATATCCGCCCGCCTTCTACTAGAGCGTCTCGCTAAACAAGAACGGGATAACGCAAGATGGGATTGGGATGAATCCGAAGGACCGGAACCGGACCCGCTAAGTCAGAATATTAAAATTCCTCCGAGACTAATCGTCCGAAACTCGACCGGGCCTGCGCCATTATAAAAACCTTCCATTCGGAAGGTTTTTATTTGTTTATTTTTTCAGCTTAAGATCTAATTGACAATTTCCCGATCAGTGTTATAATTTAGCTAAGCGCTTAACTAACCGCTTAGCTAAACGATTAAATGTGCCGAGAAAGCTTATAACTTATTGATTTTTAATTTTGGAGGGAGTTACTCTTGATTAAAAGACTCGGAATTAGTTCATGGTCTTTTCCTTGGGCTATTGGTGTAGCCGGTTACCCGGCGCCTAAAAATTCTTTAACTGCAATCGGTCTATTGGAAAAAGCCAATACCCTGGGTGTTAATGTAGTTCAAATTGCCGATAACTTACCGCTCCACCGGCTTAGTTCGAGTGAACTGAATGAACTACATAATACCGCCCAAAAATTCCAGATTGAACTGGAGATCGGAACCCGCGGCGTCGAACCGGCCCATCTTCTCAATTATTTGAAAATAGCCCAGTCTCTAAATTCCGGTATTCTCCGGACCTTAACCCATACCGTCGAATCCCAACCGGATCTTTCCCAAATCGAAAAGTGGCTCCGTGAAGTCCTCCCCAGCTTTGCAGAGGCCGGAGTGACTATCGCTCTGGAAAATTATGAACGTCATTCGGCGGCGGAATTGGCGGAATTAGTTCGAAAAATCAACCATCCTTGCCTTGGAGTATGTTTGGATACGGTCAATAATTTCGGCGCGTTGGAAGGGCCGGAGGCTGTCTTGGAAGAGTTAGCGCCATATGTGGTTAATCTTCATATTAAAGACTTCGATATCCTTCGGGTGGATTATGCGATGGGATTTTTAGTCACCGGTAAACCGGCCGGAGAAGGAAGACTTAACGTTCCTCAAGTTTTAAAAAAGTTAAATCAAAACAAACATTCCTTCAATATGATTCTTGAGTTATGGCCGCCCTTTAATAATGATGTCGAAACAAGCATAATTACTGAAGCCGACTGGGTCGAACGGAGTATCGCTTTTTTAAAGAAACTGATTTAACCGGTATTTACCAACAAAATATCGGATGGTTTTATTACACCTTCCATAATAAACGCCGATGATGAATGAAAAAGCGGACTAAATATAAACCAACTTGGAGTAAAAAATGGTCACCATTAAGGAAGTCGCCCAAAAAGCCGGAGTCTCAATCGCAACGGTATCTTATGTTATCAACAAGTCACGCCGGGTTAACCCGGAAACAGCCCGCCGGATTCGTCAGGCTATTCAGGAGTTAAACTATCACCCCAGCCGCATTGCCCAATCTTTGGTGACCAAAAACACTCAGGTTTTAAGTGTACTGATATCCGATATCGCCGACCCTTTCTTCGCGCCGATAGTCAGAGGAATTGAAGATGTAGCCGTAAAAGCCGGGTATATTGTAATGGTCTGTAATAACGATGAAGATTCTTTAAAAACCAAACGTTATCTGGAAATCTTATCACGGCACCGGGTAGATGGAGTGATTATCTCCCCCACTAGCGGGATTGAAGATTTTAAAACCAGTCTGGAAGAGATGGGAGTGCCTCTTGTTTTCGTCAACCGGCGCAGCTCTATCATGACCGCGGATGTGGTGGAGAGCGATAACAAACTCGGCGCTTACCTGGCAATCCGTCATTTACTTGACCTTGGTCACACCAAGATCGCCGTTATTATGGGTTCAACCAGCGTAACCACTTACGCCGACAGACTCGACGGATGTTACCAAGCTCTAGACGAAGCCGGTATAACGGTCAACCCAAATCTGATTAAAACAGGGGGATTGCACTCGGATTCCGGATATCGTTCAGCATTAGAGCTATTTCAAACAACGGAAAAACCAACCGCCCTCTTTGTCGGCAGCGGTATCTTAAACCGCGGCGCTTTCCGGGCCCTTCAGGAAATGAATATTCGGATTCCGGAACAATTGTCCCTCATTGCCTTTGATGATACGGAATGGGCCCCTCTGGTAACCCCTCCCCTGACGACCATTCTCCAGGACACTTACAGCATGGGGCAAGTTGCGGCTCAAATATTACTGGAACGAATCGAGAAACGGCCGGATTCCTTCTGGCCCGAAGACGGCCAGCCGATACCGGAAGAAAAAACCTTTCAATATATTAAACTCGAACCAAAGCTTGTTATTCGTTCCTCAACCAAACCATTCAGACTCGGTGATTAAAATTTTTTAAGGAGGTGATGACAGAGAAGAAAATTGCTCAGGTTTCAAAGTAATTAATTATTAAAGGAGGTAGTCGTACAGCATGTTTACCAAGAAAAATTTCTTTGTAATGGTTTTATGTTTGGTTGTAATCATCGTTATGACCTTACCTACCACTTTTGGCGCTGGAAAAACATACACCCTGAAACTCGCTCACATTACCAATGAAGGACACCCGGTACACCAAGGCGCGTTACTCTTTAAGAAAACCGTTGAGGATAAGACCAAAGGCCAGGTTAAAATCAATATCTTCCCCAACGCCACTCTCGGTTCCGCTCCCGAATTCACCGAGCAAATGGTGGTAGGCGCGGTTGACCTTGGATTATCTACCTCAGGACAACTTCAAGCTTTTGTCCGGGAATATGCCACGGTAATGATTCCCTTCTTATTTGAAGATTACGATCACGCTCACCGCACTTTAGACGGGAAAGCCGGAGAACTGTTGGCCGCAATGGCTGAAAAAAAAGGTTTTAAAATCCTGGGTGACTGGGAATGGGGTTTCCGGGCGATTACTAGTAAACGTCCCATTAATACTCCGGAAGACTTAAAAGGTTTAAAGATGCGGGTACCTTTGGAAATGCAACTCCAAGAGACCTTTAAAGCCCTGGGTTCCCACTGCACCGTAGTTGCTTTCCCTGAATTATACATGGCCCTTGCTCAGGGCGTAGTCGATGGACAATGCAACCCACTCTCCACCATTTATGACCAAAAGTTTTATGAAGTTCAAAAATATCTAGCCATTACCAATCATTCTTATAACAGCGAAATGTTGGTCATGAGCAAGAAGGTCTGGGACAAAATGCCGTCTAACATCCAAAAGATCTTAAAGGAAGCGGCCAAAGATGCTGCTCCATTGGTCCGGAAACTGACTATCGACTCCGAACAAGGTTTGATTAATGAGATGAAAGCCAAGGGAGTGGTCGTCACTTATCCAAACCTCGCTCCATTCCGTGAAAAGACGAAACCGGCCATTACTCCGATTGCCGAATTCGCTGGTAAGGATTTCACCGCTCAGTTTCTTAAATATGTAGAAGCAGCCCGAAAAAAGTAATCTCCTATATATTGGGGAGGGTTCCAAATGCACTCCCCAATATATCCTATTAAAAGCTGGGTTCGAAAGAGATATCATCTCAGTATTAACTCAATCTATTTACGGAGGTGAAGTGTGATGGACGTTGTACTTGTGTTTGGGGTGTTGATTCTGTTAATGATCATTGGGGTCCCAGTCGCTTTTTCCTTGGGACTCTCCGCTCTGTTGGCTTTCTATTTATGTGGCGCCTGGGATATCGTCACCATTCTATCCCAGCGAATGTACTTTGGGAGCACCTCCTTCGTCTTATTGGCTATACCTTTTTATATCTTGGCGGCCCAACTAATGAACACCAGCGGGATGAGCAGGCGGATTACAGATTTCTCCAACTTGCTGGTAGGGAGATTCCGGGGTGGATTAGCCCAAGCTAATATCGTTAATAGTATGGTATTTGCGGGAATGTCCGGCTCTTCGGTGGCTGATGCCAGTGGGATTGGGATGATCGAGATCGAAATGATGACCGCGGCGGGGTATGACAAGAAATTCAGCGCATCCGTAACCGCCGCTTCATCCACCATCGGGCCAATTATCCCCCCCAGTATTCCGCTGGTTGTTTTTGGCGCGATGGCCGGCGTGTCGGTGGGCCGTCTCTTTTTAGGCGGTTTTATTCCCGGTATGCTTATGGGAATCGGAATGATGGTCGCCGTTTATTTCATCTCGGTCGCCCGGGACTTTCCGAGAAGCGTTGTTAATTTGAAAGGCCGGAAATTGTTCGCCTGTATCCTTGATGGCTTGGCAGGCGCCGGTTGTCTTCTGATTTTGATGGGAGGAATTTTATCCGGAGTCTTCACACCCACCGAAGCCGCGGTGGTCGCCTGTCTTTATGCTTTCATTCTAGGCTTTTTTGTCTACAAAGATCTGAAACTATCGGACTTGCCGACCGCGCTCTGGGAAACGGTAAAAAATACCATTGCGGTGCTCTTTGTAATAGCAGTATCAACAGCTTACGCTTATGCTCTAACCTTAATGCATGTTCCGGAGAAAGTGGTGGCCGCTTTTGGCACGTTAGCTGGAAATCCCGTTGTCGTGCTTTTGATTATTAATGGCATCCTTCTCTTACTTGGATGTTTTATGGAAACCCTCGGCATTATGCTGTTGACAGTACCAATCCTGCTTCCGGTAGTAACCCAAATCGGAGTCGATCCGGTCCATTTCGGAGTAATGATGACTTTAAACCTGATGTTAGGACAATTGACCCCGCCGTTCGGAATCTGCCTGTACTGCGTTTCTAATGTCAGCAAAATTCCTATTTTCGACTTGGTAAAAGAAATTTGGCCATATATTGTCGCTTTGCTTGTTGTCTTACTGCTCATCACTTTTATCCCGTCAATTACTATGTTTCTGCCAAATTTGATGATGAAATGATGAGAGGGGGAGGTGAAATGATGTTCACCAAATTAGAAAAATTACTTTATCAATTTCTAGTTTTCTTCACTGAATTATTGGTTTTAGCCCTAGTGCTTCTGGTTGCCGGTCAAATTCTCAGCCGACAGTTGGGTGTCAGCTGGCTGGCGCCGCCCGATGAAATCGTAACTTTATTCTTCGCCTGGTTGGCTTTTATCGGCGCCGCCTTAATGGTTCGGGACAACGGGCATCTCCGGGCGGGAGTCTTTGATGACTTTTTAGAGAAAAAACCGCAATTCAAAAAACCGTACCTCATTTTAATCAACCTGTTGCTCTTATTCTTTGAAGTGATAATGTTCCGTTCCAGTCTGACCCTTTTCAAATTGGGAACGATGAAGACCAGCCCAATGTTGCATTGGCCGGAAAGCATCTGGTATTTTCCGGTAATGGCTTCAGCATTCTTAATGCTCTGTTATACCATAATTAAGTTGGTTCAAACCATTTTTATGAATAATGCCAAACCGGTAACGGAATAAGCAAGATCAATACTTTATAACACAAAGGAGAATTACCATGAAATTAGTAAAAGCTTGGGAAGAACAAGGAGTCGAAATTCCGGCCCCATATCAACGCCGGATCAAAGTATTAATGGCCCCGGACAAAGAGGATGTGGCCGAATTGACCTTCAGCCACGCCCTACTGCCTCCCCAGGGCCGGACCGATTATCATACCCACGACCGTCCGGAATTGATTTATATTGTCACCGGCGAAGGGATTTGCAAGCATGACGGTGAGGAGACCCCGATCTGCGCCGATATGGTTATCTGGGCTCCGGCCGGTGAAAAACATCAAATGATTAATACCGGTTATACCGAGATGAAATTGGCGACGGTTTTTATCCCCGGTTATCTCGCCAAAGATAATTACAACCGTTGTTTAGACGCCGCCAAAGCAGCCAAAGAAATGCAACAGAAATAAGATATCTAAATTAAATATTCTAAATAAGAGAGGGCTGATATCGATGGACCGTTACCTGGAACTTCTCGCTGCCAATACTTCAGCTTATGGCGGCTACGATTTAAATGTCGCTTTGGAGCATATCGCCTCCTTGGGTTATCATCGAGTGGAGATTGCGGCAATGTACGGACTAACCGAACACATCTCCCAAAACCAACTTACTCCCAAGGAAGCGTTAAAAGTGAAGACGATCATGAAACAGAACGGTCTAAAAAATACCGCCTTCTCCGCCCATCTTTTTCTAAACCGGCCGGACGCTGTAGAATTATTCTTGCCCCGGATGGACTTTGCCAAAGAAATCGGCGCCTCGATTATCAATACCAAGGCTGGGGCGCCTTCCGGCCTGGAACAGTTCCTGCGCAATATGGAGCAACTGATTCGACACGCCGAAAAAATAGACATCATTATCGGACTGGAAACTCATGGCGATATTGTCAACCATGGAAAATTAGCCGCTGAAGCAGTTCAGCGTTTTCAAAGCAATCAGGTAATCCTAAACTATGATTTCGGCAATGTTTTAATCAATTCCCGGGGGGAAACCGATCCTGCCGCCGATTTCGAATTAATCACGGACCAGGTTGGCCACTTGCATCTGAAGGATGCCGTCAAGGGAAATACCCTTTGGCGATGGACTAGTATCGGCCAGGGAGCTATTGACTATCAAAAAATATTGACCGGTATCAAACAGCTGCCGCATCCGCTTCCTTTGACCGTAGATCTTCCCTTAAGTATCGTTTTAGACGATAACGCCGAAGCCAAGCCGTTGCAACATTTTTTAAGTCTGGCGGAGATCGATTGCATAATGAAAGACTCGTTCCAATTTATAACCAGTCATTTATCATAAATATAATAGGGCATTCGCTTGGGTCTTAGGTTTGCGCCAAATGGACCAAAGTATGCCGTTTAAAGTGATTTTGGTCCCGATTTCCTCATATACCTTTTGAAGATGGATCAAGTCAGCTTGCTCATCCTCGGAATTGAAATTGAAATTAATTGCGGATGTGTTATAATATCATTACTACACTGCAAGCTTAGCTTGTACCGGTCTCTGGAGAATGACGGTTCTTCAGAGACCATTTATCCATCTATATAAATTTTTGTTATGGGTCTTTTACAACCGCCTAAACTGATAGTAATATCTTCCTAACTATTTGTTTTTTTGTCATGATTGTTTTGCAACTAAACCTTGAGAGGCAGGAACGATTGATGATCGACGTCCAAAGCATGAAAGACGAACGGGGAATTGAGATCCAACGGGTGGGCTTGAAAGACGTCCATCTCCCCTTCCAAATCCGGACCAAAAAAGGCGGCTATCAGCAAGTCCAATCCAACGTCTCCATCTCGGTCACCCTGCCCCACCATTTTAAAGGGACCCATCTCAGCCGCTTTATGGAACTACTGATGTTCTGGAGTGAAAAACCGGTGGCTGCTTCCGAAATTCGCCAACTCTTAAAGGAACTCTGTTCCAACCTGGAGGTGGCTGAAGCTGAAATCAACCTTAAATTTAGATATTTTCTGCCCCTACCGGCCCCGGTCAGCCGGATCACCGGTTATCTCGATTATTGCTGCGAGTTTAAAGGCATCTTGAAACAACCTCAAAATGAATACATTTTTCATATGGGCGCTGAAATTCCAGTCCTCTCCCTCTGCCCCTGCAGTAAAGAGATATCCGACTTTGGGGCCCATAACCAACGGGCAATCATTCGTACCTTGGTTAAACCGGATTATCCCGGGAAAATCATCTGGCTGGAAGATTTGATTGAGTTGTTGAGGATGCAGGGCAGTTGCCCTGTTTTTCCGGTGTTGAAACGGGAGGATGAGAAGTATGTAACTGAAACCGCCTACCAAAATCCCAAGTTCGTCGAGGACGTGCTCCGCGATTCGGTGCTGGCCCTCCGCTCCGTTCCGCGGATCAAGTGGTTTCAGGTGGAGGTGGAGAGTTACGAATCAATCCATAACCACAGCGCATTTGCGTCCCATGTGGAAAGTATTAAATAACATTATATGGCAATATCTTTATTCATCCCCTAACCATCTTACCTGGGACGCTAAAACTTTAATCCCTTGTTCCTGACGTTCCAAACGGCCTTTGATGACCACCACCCGGTCGGGGAAGTAATCATTTTTAACCTCCGCATAAATTTTGGGGAAGATAATCACTTCGATGGAACCGGTCCAATCCTCAATCCGGGAACCGGCCATCTGGGAACCGTTCTTGGTGGTAATGACTCGCCAACCGCTAACCACCCCGCCGATTAAAACCTCTTTGCCGTCAGGTTCTTCCTCTAACTCAACCAGGGGCGTCACCCCGTTTTGAAGAAACTTCTCCCGCCACTCATCAAGAGGATGCCCGGAGATAAATACCCCAAGGTATTCCTTTTCCATCTGCAGTAACTCACTTTGGAAAAACTCCTCGACTTCAGCCATTTTATATTCAGGTTCCATTCCCTCATTTTCGAAAGAGCCGAGTAAAGAAAGCTGGTTTGCTGCATAATTGCGCTTCACCGTTTTTTCGAGAATGCCGTCCAAGGAGTTTAACATCTGCCTCCGCCCGGAACCGGTACAATCCAAAGCTCCGGCCTTAATCAAGCTTTCAGCTACCCTTTTATTAACCAATTGCGAGCTAACCCGTATGCAAAAGTCGAATAAGGAGTGGTATTTGCTGGTTTTACGCCCCTTGATTATCTTTTCAATGGCCCCAAGCCCTACATTTTTAATGCTTAACAGTCCAAATCTGATTCCATCGTTCTCCGGAGCAAATGAAGCCATACTCAAATTGACATCGGGCGGATAGATCGGAAGCCCCATTCTCCGGCATTCTTCAATGTATAAACCGACTTTATCGCTATTTCCCATTACACTGGTCAATAAAGCCGCCATATACTCCTGGGGATAATTCGCCTTAAAATAGGCGGTTTGGTAAGTCACCAAGGCGTATGCGGCCGAATGGGACTTGTTAAATCCGTAACCTGAAAAATACTCCATCAGATCGAAAATCGCGGCTGCCGTTTCTTTGGAAAGGCCTTTAGCCACAGCCCCTTCTACAAACCGTTCCCTCATTGCCATTAGGACTTCAGGCTTCTTTTTACCCATGGCTCGCCGGACCAAATCGGCTTCACCCAAGGAAAATCCCCCGATCTCACTAGCGATCCGCATTACCTGTTCCTGGTAGAGGATTACTCCGTAGGTCTCTCTTAAGATCGGTTCTAAGGAAGGATCCAAATAATTGATGGATTTTTGACCGTGACGAACTTTGATATAGTCATCTATCATACCGCTTCCCAAAGGTCCGGGGCGGTATAATGCCATCAACGCCGTCAGATCCCCCATCCGATCCGGTTTAAGCCGGACTAAAATTCGCCTAATCCCACTACTCTCCAGTTGAAAAACTCCCAAGGTGTGTCCGGCCTGGAGTTCTTGATAAGTTAGTTCATCGTTCAACGGAATCTTGTCCAAATCCAATTCAAGGCCCCGGTTTTGCCGGATCAATTCCATAGCGTCCCGAAGCACGGTTAAAGTCCTCAGCCCTAAAAAATCCATCTTTAACAGGCCTAAGGCCTCCACATCTTCCATGGAAAACTGAGTGATAACCTCGTCTTCATTGGAACGGGCCAATGGCAAATAAGTAGTGAGAGGTTCTCCTGAGATAACGACCCCGGCGGCATGAGTCGAGGCGTGCCTCGGAAAACCCTCTATTTTCTCGGCGATCGAGAGTAAGTAATCGATTTTAGGATGGGTTTTTGCCAAATCGCTTAACTCCTCAGATTGTTTCCGGGCTTCGGCGATTGAAATCCCTAATTCGTGGGGGACCAGTTTCGCAACCCGGTCAACTTCGCCGTAAGGCAAACCTAAAACCCGGCCGACATCCCGGATCGCCGCCCTAGCCGCCATAGTTCCGAAAGTGATTATCTGAGCGACCCGTTCCGCCCCGAAACGCTTTCGGACATAGTTGATGACTTCCCCCCGGCGTTCATAACAAAAATCAATATCAATGTCGGGCATTGAGACCCGCTCGGGGTTTAAGAATCGTTCAAACAACAACCCGCGTTCAATTGGGTCAAGACCGGTAATTCCCAACAGATAGGCGACCAGACTCCCCGCCGCCGAACCCCGACCCGGCCCCACCATGATCCCATTTTCCTTTGCATAACTGACGAAATCACTTACTATTAGAAAATATCCGGGGAATCCCATCCGATTGATGACCTTTAGTTCGCGTCGGAGCCGTTCCTCCCGGTCGGCGTCCCAGGTTCCTCCCCTAGTTCTAATTCCTTGACGGCACAATTCTTCCAAATAGACTTCGGGAGTGGTCACCTCCGGTATTTGATACTCCGGCATATGAAATTTACCTAGCTCAAGCCGGATATTACAACGTTCCGCAATTTTGACCGTATTCGCTATGGCTTCGGGGTAATTGCGAAAGATCTCTCCCATTTCAGCTTGACTTTTAAGATAAAACTCCGGAGTGGCAAATTTCATCCGATTAGTTTCATCCACGGTCTTACCGGTTTGGATACAAAGCAAAACATCATGAACAGTTGCATCCTCGCGATTCAAGTAATGAACATCGTTGGTAGCTACCAATGGCGCGCCGTATTCGGCGGCTAATTCTGCCAGAATACGGTTGATATTGCGTTGTTCAGCCAGTTGTTGATATTGAAGTTCTACGAAAAAATTATCCTTACCGAAGATTTTCTGGTAACAATAGATTAGTTTTTTAGCTTCATCAATCCGGTTCCCCAGGACCGGTTTGGCGATGACCCCGTTCAAACATGCCGAAAGCCCAATCAAACCTTGGGAATATTGACGCAAAGTCTCCAGATCGACCCGGGGCTTATAATAAAATCCTTCCAAATGGGCGATGGAAACCAATTTCATGAGGTTACGGTACCCGTTATTATCCTCAGCGAGCAACACCAGATGAGCCGGATTATCATCGACCTTAGCCGCTTTTTCATTCAATCTCCGAGGAGCGACATATATTTCACAACCCAGGATTGGTTTGACTCCGGTTTCCAGAGCTTGCTGATAAAATTTTAGGCAGCCGTACATTACCCCGTGATCAGTGATGGCCACCGCGGGCATACCGAACTCTTTGACTTTTCGCAACAATTGACTAATCTCAGCGGCTCCGTCAAGAAGAGAATATTGGGTGTGGACATGGAGATGAACGAAATTTGACATTGTAAACCCTTTTAAATAGTTTTTTGGATAGTTCGATATCGGATCAAAAGTTCCCTGCAGCCTAATAACTTCTTATTATTTCGACGCTATGATAACCTCTGGATTTATAAGTTCGAGCATTTGGATGAAAAAATTAGCAAAAACGCATTTAGTTAATATAGTTAATTGTTAATATAGTAAATCAACTATATCCCTGTTATTCAATGGAATTTCGGTTTTGATTTAATCTCGACTTTCCGTTAAAATGAAGTCAAGAAATAATAAATATAGTTAACTATTTAAGGAGGTGATTCAGATGTTTAACTTAATTCCTTTCGAATTAAGAACTACCAACCGCTGGCCGGATCTTTTCAATGATGACCTTTTCAAATCCGCTTGGGATAATATTAAAACCGACATCAGCGAGACGGAAAACAACTACACAATTGAAGCTGACTTACCTGGATTTGCCAAAGATCAAATCGAAGTAGCGTTTCAGGATGGAAGTTTGACTATCTCCGCCAAGCGTGACGAGGTCACCGAAGAGGCTAAAGGCAATTATCTGCGCAAAGAACGCCGAACCGGACAGTTGCTTAGATCTTTTGTATTCGACAATGTTGACACTGACAACGCTAAAGCCGAATACAAGGACGGGGTCCTAAAAGTTAATCTTCCTAAAAAGGAGGTGACGCCTGACACAATCCGTAAGATTGACATCAATTAATATTTGTTTGGCTTGAAAGGCTGAGGGAAACCTCAGTCTTTCTCTTTATTAACTCAAATATATAAAATGAATATACAAGTACAACTATTCATCCGATCCTCCACTAAAAATTTGTACAAACTTAAATAAATGATAGAATGCTAAATTCAGCCCATATTCGGGTCTTTTTCAAAAAGTCGGCTGGAAATATTGACTTGTTCCCAAGGCGATGTTAAAATAAAATTAATTAAATGTTATTTTTTTATTTAATATGTACATACAGGAACCGTCGATTAAGCTATTGTTTTGCGATTCATCAATGAATTTGAAAGTTTATTTTTAAATTATGCTAATCAAAAAAAACGTTTTTTCCTCTTTAGAAAAAATCAACCGAAACAGTTGCGTTTAAATCCGGCTAAAGACTAGCGCCTTACCAAAAAACAGCCCTGAAAATAGAGCTTTCAAAGGGTGTAATGTAACATTAAGTCGGATATTTATATCTCTAGTTGTACATTCAATCTACAAAATGGTACGCTTGAATCTGGAGAATATGTTGTTTTTCTACTAATTTCGACAAATAGCTTAAATAGTATTTTAAAAATTTGAAAGGAGGCGATTGCCAAAGTATTGTTTCTAAGAATGAGTTTAGTCTAATTCTTTAAGGAGGTAAAGTATTGGGTAAGAATGTTTCACGTAATTTAGTTTTAAGTTTAGTTGTTTGTTTCTGTATTTTAGCCGCAATAGCTCCGAATGTATCATCAGCCGGAGATATTTATGTCGCTCCTAACGGAACCGACTCCAACCCCGGCACGATTAGTCAGCCTACTACACTGGCTTCGGCGATTACACGCGCTGTTGCGGGCACTACCATTTATATGCGCGGCGGCACCTATAACTATTCCACTACCATAACGGTTCAACGCGGCAATGATGGCAGTTCCAGCGCCCGGAAGAATATTTTCGCCTATGGCGGCGAGAAACCTGTTCTGAACTTCTCGGCCCAAGCCTTCAATTCTTCCAACCGTGGATTACAAATCTTCGGTCACTATTGGCATGTTAGAGGAATCCAAGTTACCGGCGCCGGTGATAACGGAATTTTTATCGGCGGCAACTACAACATCATTGAGAATTGTATTACCAACGCCAACCGGGACACCGGTCTGCAGCTTGGCAGATATAGTTCCTCCGCTTCCCAAAGTGAATGGCCAAGCCATAACTTGATTAAAAACTGTTATTCTTACGACAACTTCGACACGGATAACGGCGAAGACGCCGACGGTTTTGCCTGTAAGCTCACCACCGGCCCCGGCAACGTTTTTGACGGATGTATCGCCGCTTATAATGTTGACGACGGTTGGGACCTTTACACCAAATCCGACACCGGCGCAATCGGTCCGGTTACCCTCATAAATTGCATCGCCCATAATAATGGTAAAACCAC
>JAEWZY010000050.1 GCA_023394955.1 Bacillota bacterium | reverse complement strand
CACTTCCCCTCATCAAGTAAGAAAATTATCTGCGAAGACTCGGTCTTTGCCAAAGTCTCCCTCTCTCGGATTATCCCGCTTTCTTCAAAGTGGAACCGGTTAACTGACGGCGGAGAACTTTTAGGGCTTCCTCCTCCTGAAGTTTTTGCATTTTAAAGAATAACTCCGGATCTCCTTCCTTCAATAACCGTTCCATAGCTCCGGGAATTTCAACCACTTGATCCGGTTGGACGCCTCGTTTATGAATATTAACCTTTCCCGACGTCAAATAACTGGCTATGGTAATGGTGGCTCCAGCACCGCCCGGTAATCTTTTAACCTCTTGAATCAGGTCTTTGCCAAAAGAATGGTTCCCCAATAGAAAAGCCCGTTTTTGATCTTTCAAAGCCCCGGCCACAATCTCCGAAGCGCTGGCGCTCCAATTATCCATTAAAACCACCATCGGGAGTTGCTTGTGTTCGGAGCCGACGGCTGTGATGCTTTGGACCGGATACCCCCGCCGTTGGATATGCAAAACCGGAGTCCCCGCCGGAATAAACTGACTGGCTACTTTGACCGCCCCATCGAGAGATCCTCCCGGGTTAGCTCTTAAATCAAGGACTATTGCTTTTACTTTAGGAGAATTATCGATCTTCTTTAAAAAATTATCCAGGTCAACCCAGGTGGTCTCGGCAAACTGAGAAATTCGAATCAGGGCGTATTCTCCTAAAACAGGATCTTGTTTAACCGTCATTTCAACGGTTGGGATTAGAATATTAGCCCGGGTGATTTTAAAATCAATTTCGCGGCGTTTCTCAGCTTCGCCCCGGGCTATCCTTAGCTGAACCTTGGTTCCGGCCTCGCCGCGAATTCTGGCGACCGCTATCTCCGAACTTAAATCTTTAACCGATATGTCTCCAACTTGGATAATCCGATCTCCTTGTTGTAATCCGGCCTGTTCTCCCGGTGAACCCTTCACAACCGAAGAGATTAACAATTCTTCTTCCTTAGGAATTAGATAGACTCCAATTCCTCCAAACCGGCCTTGGGTCTCTTTGGTTAGTTCGCCATACTCATTTTTATTAAGGAACCTAGTATAAGGATCGTTAAGAGTCTGAAGCATTCCCGCGATATTGCCGGTTCGCCAATAAGCTTTCATCAGTTTCGCTAAATCCACCGGTTGATAGAAATTAAGCTTTAAAACTCCCATTAAATAGAATGCCGACACCAGATCCCGGTATTTGCCTTGTCTGGCGTACCCCTGCCACCACCAGCCCAAACTGCCGATGGCCATTAAAATTGCCACCAGCGCGACTTGATGCCATTTAGGCTTATTAAAAAACAAATAAACCGCTCCTTTGCCCTATATCTATCGCAATAAGTTTTTTAACCCCGGATTGTCGCGACATATTACCTCGATCATAAATTGAAATAAATGCTATAATTTACCCTCTCCATCCATGATTTAATGATGAAAAAAGCATAGTTAAAATTTATTTCAATTTGTATGTTCATCATCTAATCAATGTTTCATGATTAAATATAATTTAACGGGTTTACCGGAACACCACCTTTACGAACTTCAAAATGCAGATGGGGTCCGGTGCTTAACCCGGTGCTTCCTACCTTAGCGATGATTTCACCCTTAGAAACCTTTTGGCCTTTTTTTACCAACAACTGGCTGCAATGGGCATAAATCGTAGAAATTCCAGCGCCGTGATCGATAGTGACCATCAACCCATAACCGCCGTTTCGGGCGCTAAAGATTACTACTCCCGTATCGGAGGCGGCGATCGGTGTCCCCGAAAGCGCGGCGATATCAAGTCCGGAGTGG
This sequence comes from Bacillota bacterium, assembly GCA_023394955.1. Classification (GTDB taxonomy): domain Bacteria; phylum Bacillota; class UBA4882; order UBA8346; family UBA8346; genus JAAYHS01. The sequence continues at coordinate 86,842 of JAEWZY010000050.1, read as the reverse complement.
TATTTCCGTTTCTTTAGGATCGGATGAATCCGATAGCCAAAGTACGAAGTAATATCTCCGGATACCGGCCAAATATATTTTCCGGTGCCCAATGCTGTTTTACTCTTATTCTGAAGATTCCTAATTTCAGATTCCATCGATTTCGATAGATCTTCCAGCTCATCCAGGGCGCTTTCCAACAAACGGCGGTCCTTTTGAATTTTGGATAATTCCGTTTGAGTAACTTGAATTTTCGACAAATATCTATTCTGTTCATAACGGTTCTGATTCTGTAATCTTGTATATAGATGTCTCTGCTGTTCCAAATCCTGTTGTTGCTTTGTGATTTCTTCTTTTTTGCGCGATATTAAATTCTGTTGTTCCCGTAAGCTATTAATACTATGTACGTCTCTCACTACAAAACGTCTGACCATTCCAAACCTGGTGATGAATTCTCCAAAATCCTTAGCTTCAAATAGAACCTCTAGATAACTTTGATATCCATATTTATATATAGCTAAAATTCGTTCCCTCAGAACATCTTGTTGTTGAACAATTTCCGATTCTAATCTTTGAAGCTCTTGTTCGGTATTGTTCATCTTATATTTGATCACTTCAATATTTTTTTCAGTCTTCCCAATTCTCAGATTCAAGGTCCGCAAATTGGAACTGACTTTATCCAATTCTTTCTGACTTCTGACCAAACTTCCAATTACCGAATGTTCTTTGATCTTAGTTTGAGTCAGCTCCTTTTTAGTCTGGTCAATTTTGTCTTCAATCTCGTCCTCGCTAATACCCAAACTGATTGAATTGACGGTGAAAAGGGATATCAAAGCCAGCACGATATAAAACCGGACTTGTCGCGCCATCTCTAAACCTCCATGTGTCGAATTCGGTTTTGTTCAAACCCGTAAAAATTTCTTTAATGACAACATACTGCCCAATACTCCAAAGAAAACGCCTAATGACGTCATTAATACAAACATTTGCCGATTGATTACCCGTTCCGCCATTAAAGGCACAAATGGCGCTAACTGTTTTATGTACTGAATTAAAAGACTGTAACCTTTCGAAAGCAGCAATAAAGCAACGATCGATCCAAGTAGCCCTAGTATAATTCCTTCGATCATGAACGGCCAACGAATAAACCAATCGGTTGCGCCTACCAGCTTCATAATCTCAATCTCTTTGCGTCTGGCAAAAACGGTGATCCTGATGGTATTAACGATTATATATAATACTACTATCCCGATGATCGCAACCAGGCTAATTCCTAAAACCCAAATAATTTGAACGACGATCAGCATCGCCTCTACAAAGGTCTCTCCGTATTCAACCTCATCGATTCCTTCCAGGGCCTCTACTTTTTTGGCTAAAGTCTTAACCTTGGCGTCATCTTGAAGTTTAATATTAATCATATTCGGTAACGGGTTCTCAGTCGCTTTGAATAAGTCTTTTACCCCCAGATTCTTCTCCAACCACTCGGCGCCTTTTTCTTTGGGAATATAAGTAACATCTTTGACCCCCTGGTACTCAATGATCTTGGATTGTATATTATAAGGGTCGGCGCAATCTTTAAGATAGACCCTAAGTTCCAAAACACCTTTGGCCATATCCATTAAAAAATGGGTATTAGCGATTACTATATAAAAACTGCCTAAAACGATTAACGACAAGATGATGGTCCCGATCGTCGCGAGGGTCATCAAACCATTACGGCTTAAACCGATTGAGGCTTCTTTGGCGAAATACCACATTGTCTTGATTTTCAAAGTTCGTAAACTCCTTTCTGTTCATCTCTGCTGATTCGCCCGCATTCGAGGGCTACGACCCTTCGCCTCATTTTGTCCACGATCGTCTTATTATGAGTGGCCATTATTACAGTAGTGCCACGTTTGTTAATCTCCAACAGCAAGTCCATTATGCCCCAGGAAGTATCAGGATCCAGATTACCGGTAGGTTCGTCAGCCAACAAAACTAACGGGCGGTTAACAATGGCTCGGGCAAGCGAGACCCTTTGTTGTTCGCCGCCGGATAATTCCGAGGGGAAAATTTTCGCCTTATCTTTGAGTCCGACTAATTCCAACACTGCCGGGACTTGTTTTAAAATATCCTTGCGTGAAGCTTCAATTACTTCAAGGGCAAAGGAAATGTTTTCAAAAACGTTTTTATTCGGCAGTAGTTTGAAATCTTGAAATATTACCCCAATGTTTCTCCGAAAAGTCGCGACTTCGCTCTCTCTCATTTTAACGATATTTTTTCTTCCGATATAAATTATTCCCTGGGTCGGCAATTCGCGCCGGATAATCATATTGATGAGGGTTGTTTTTCCCGCCCCGCTAGGGCCGACTAAAAAAACAAACTCTCCTTTATCAATGAACATATTCACATTATTTAAAGCAGGTACCCCATTGGGGTACACTTTTGAGACATTTTGAAACTGAATCAACGCTGTTCACCTCGGGGTAATCCGGAATTTTCTTCGATACTTCGACAATAATACTTCAGTTCCTGCAATCGGAGGGTTCTAAATCCGTCCTCAAATCAACTCTCAAAGTAATAAATGAATTCAAAAATTAGGAGTTTCTACATGTCTTAATTAAAAGTTCTTTATTTAATTATCGGAATGACTTAAGATAAGTTTATGACATTCATTAATTAAACGGATGCGCAAATTTTCAAGTAAAGTCCGAATCTAATACCTAAAGGTAAAAGAGTCACAAGCAACTGAAATACTAACATTTGTTTGTCTGATCTAATTGATAATGGTATTAAACAGCTTACTATTTTCAAAGTTGTTAAGTTAATTATATTTTGATCGCCGCAGCAAGGCATCAGGTTTAATCTCTCTAAAGTTATCACTCCTTTTTGACGAAGTATTTATTGGTAAAAGTCATTTGTTCTCAAAGCTATCTAAATTGAAATAATTTTGATTATGCTTTTCCATTCTTAAACCATGGATGGAAAAGGGCGGATTATAGTATTTATTTCAATTTATGATCGAGAAAAATATGTCGTAATAGTCCGGGGCCGTCTAAAAGCTTATTACGACATATATACTGTGAATTTTATATGATCTTAAAGAAACGGAAGGAGATTTGGGTATGGAAAAAAATATCGGATTAGATTTAGGTTACGGTTTTGTAAAGGTTACGGATGGGAAAAAAGATAAGGTCTTTCCATCAGTTGTGGGACAAGCCCGAACCCTACGTTATATAACCGATGAAAGCCCCGAGCAGAACCAGATCAATAACTTACATGTTGAAGTAGACGATCGGGAATACTTCGTCGGAGATTTAGCCAATCGCCAATCGGATGTAGTCTTGTTTTCTTTAAACGAAAGCCGTATGGATGAACGGATTAGTAAAGTTTTACTTTCAACAGCCTTAGCTTTATTGGCCGAAGGGCGGAGTACTAATTATAATATCGTGACCGGCCTCCCGGTAGGGTTTTTTACTGAGACCAAACAAACACTAACCCAGCTATTTAAAGGCCGGCAAAATGTTTCAATAAAAAGAAACCAAAATCCGGACCAAGAATATTCGGTTATAGTAAATGAGGTAAAAGTACTACCGGAACCTTTCGGTTCTTTATTCGATCTAATCCTCGATTATACCGGCAATATCGTTGATGAAAATCTGGCAGCTTCTAAAGTGGGTATCATTGATGTCGGTTTTCGGACTACTGATTATATCGTAGTTGATAACCTAGAAAACATCGATCGCCTCAGCGGGTCAAGTAATACCGCTTTGAGTACCGCTTATGTATTAATTTCGGAATTATTAAAAGAAGAGTTCAAGATTTCCAAACCAATTTATCAATTGGATCAAACTGTACGAAACGGGGAAATCCGTATTTCCGGCAAAACATATAACCTTGAAGAGATCAAAAGACATGCTTTAGGCGTAGTTGCTGAAAAATTGATTACTGAAATTAACAGCCTTTGGATTAATAAATGGGAATTGGATATGGTCTTTATTACGGGAGGTGGAGGCGTCGCTTTAGCCGAATACCTGATGCCCCATTTTGAAAATTCTCTTTTAGCTAAAGAAGCGCAATTTGCCAATGTCTACGGCTTCCGTAAATTGTCCCAACGGCTTTTTGGAAACCGTACCCGGACTACTTCCAGTCTAGATCAGGTGGTCGGCGGTAATGAATAAATTGGAACTCAGCGTCTTTAATAGTGGTCTGATTCTTAATTATCTGTTAAGAAATAAAAGTGCCTTTACCCTTTATTTAGATGACGGGACCAAGCTTAAAGGGGTCTTGTTAGGTTGGGACGCTGAATTTTTATTGATTAAAGAAGACCATTTTCTGCAAATGATTCGGCTCGGCAAAATAACACGGCTTCAAGCGGAATGGGATCAACTGATCGCTACTGACAACCTGCTTATGCAAGATAATCCCAATCCGCCTGTAGCTGAAACAGCTAAACTTAATCCTTCCCCATCTAGTGTTTTGTCCAATTTCAAGCCGACCCTGACTGAAATCAAAACTCCTTCAGTCAGCTCTGAAAAGAGTAATTCCGGGGAAAGAAGCGATTCAAAAAACAGATTGGACCAGTTGGTAAATAACTGGTAGGGAGACTTGTTAAATGAATGAAACAACCGACCTCTTGGAGATGATCTCCTTTCCGTATTATGCTCATTTACAAGCCCAACTAACTAACGCCATTCATTCTATCGCATGGAATAAAGTGGCTTTACTTGGGTACATTGATATTCTTTTATATGCCAAAGATCAACTCCCGCCGGCGGGTTTTCAACGTAAAATACGAATGTTATATGAGAACTATGAAAATCTCAGTAAAAACTACCCGGCGCTGGGAGACTTGGACAGCCTTTTTCGCGGGCTCAACCGGCTCGACAAGGATCAATCCGAACCAGTAACAACTACTGCTATTCAATGGCATAACACTGTTCAGGTCGTCGAAAAAATCTGTACTAATATGGTAGCGCGGCGCTATAACTATGATAATCCATCCCAACTTGGCGAAGGCCTTCAACGATCTTTATATCAATTGCAGCAATCTTCAGTTCTTCCAAAGTTAAACAGCTTTTTAGACGAGGAACAAGAAGAAATTCGACGCTTAGCCCAGTTGAAAAAATATCCGATTACTTTCTTTCAAAAACTCAAGCTCCGGCATCAATTTGGTGGGACTTTTCATACTGATAAAGAACCGGTCCAATTTCTAGTCGAAAAAGATCCCGAACTCCAAGATTTAGCCAATCTAATCAATAAAACATTCTTTCGGATAGTTAATTTAATCAACCAAAAACTGCCGGAACCCGATCGTAGCCTCAAGGCCAAACAATCCAATCAAGATCTATCCACCCCCCGCGACTACCGTCTCGTCGTTAATCTTACCTATGATGGCAATGACGAAAATGAGTATGAGTCCGGATTGTTTTCGAAACTTCGTAGTCTTATTCGAATCACCTGATTTAAACTATTAAAAAAGCCTGAATTGATTTCAGGCTTTTTCATTACTATATAAATTTTTGAGTTGTGTTAATTTGGTATTTCAAATCTGTTGGGATAAACCGTCATTATTTAGAACGAGCTTCCTTAATCTTGGCGATGAATTGTTCGGCGATACTGGTAATTGAAGCATAATCCCCAGTTTTTGCTCCTTTGGTTAGGTTACCGCCCACTCCAACAGCTACAGCCCCAGCTTTAATCCATTGATCAACGTTATCGAGGCTTACACCACCGGTAGGCATCATCTTAGCATAAGGTATCGGCCCTCTCACCGCTTTGATAATCGGCGGCCCAAAAACTTCACCGGGGAAGATCTTGACAATGTCCGCTCCGGCTTCCATACTCTCAACGATCTCTTTAATAGTCATAGCGCCGGGCATAATCGGCACCCGGTAGTGGTTACACAATTTAACGGTCTCCAGGTTTAAATAAGGGCTAACTATGTATTGAGCGCCGGAAAGAATCGCAACCCTTGCGGTTTCCGCATCCATAACTGTCCCGGCTCCGACAATAATCTCTCCGTTACTGAAATTTTTAACACAATCCTTGATAACATCGGCAGCCCCAGGCACGGTAAAGGTAATCTCAATCCCTGCAACTCCAGCTTTAGCGCAGGCTTCGGCGATCTTCAAGCCTTGTTCGCTTGACTCAGCTCTGACAACCGCCACTAGACCACATTCCGTGATCTTTGCTATAATCTTTTCTTTATCCATGGGAAAACCTCCTTGGTATTTTCAAAATGCCCGTTTCTTACATTATAACAATAAGCTTCCTCATCAACAACTATCGAAACAAAACTTTAACCCGGATTAAAAATTGCAACATTTTTTCCGAAAAAGGCCGATAATGGAATAGGTGGACAAACGGAAGGAATTACCCGCCCCTTTAGTAAATATATTTATATTATTTGGTAAGAGGTGTTACTGATGTTTTTATTAATCGGAATCAATCCCGTTAAAAAGGTAAAAGAAAGCATCTTAAGGCGACATTGCCCCCACTGCAACGACATCCGGAATTTCCAGGAAGTTCAGTACCGTCAATTTTTGTCCCTCTTTTTCATCCCAATTTTCCCTTTATCGAAACCGGGCACGGTATTTACCTGCGTGACATGCGGCTATTCAATTAATGGCGAGTTTGCAATTCAACCGGTACCTGAAGATAGTTTGCCTTCGGTCAACCACAGTGACCGAGTCGTCATAGTATGCCCCCGCTGTGAAGGCCCTATGATCATTCCTGTAAAAGAACACCGTTTGAACGTAACTTGCCCCCATTGTACTATGGAGTTCATCGTTAAAGGTATTAATGGCGAAGTTCCTCTGGCTTCCATCAGTAATCCTCAAAAAATATAAAACCCTATAATAAAGTTTAAACCTTCTGTTTGACTTCAGCGGTAGAAGGTTTTTTATAATACGATTTATTAACCTATCACGACATATCTAACTGTATATAATTCCATCTAAACAGAAAATGAAAGAATTTAACGGAAGATAAGCGAAAATAGTTCTTGACTTTTTGATTCTGTCATTTTATAATTAAAAAAACTTAAGGACTTGGTATTCATGACTGAAAATGAAAAAGAAGTGCTTTCTTTGGAAGAAGCCAGTCAGCTTTTTCAGGTCAGCAGTAAAACTTTTCTCAAATTATTACGCGAAGAAAATATTCCCGCCCGAAAAATAGGGCGCGAATGGCGTTTTTCACGTACCGCATTGTTGAATTGGATAGCCGATGGTTCCTCCCGAGATTATGTTTCCGTTGAAGAAGAAGGCAGAACATACTTTGCCCAAGTGGCCCCCATCTATGATGAAATGCGTAAAGACTGTTATGTTGAGGCCTTGCGAGATATACTCGCCTCACGTTTTGTTCCTTCCATGGGTTCCGTGGTAGCGGATATCGGGACCGGAACCGGTTATTTAGCCAAAAAGCTCGCTGAATATGATACAACCGTTAATGCTATTGATTCGTCCTCTGCCATGCTGGAAGTGGCCAAACATGGATTTACCGAAAATGAACTTAAAAGAATCAATCTAATTGAAGGGGACGCTCATGATCTACCCCTACCTGATGAATCTCAAGATCTGGTTTATGCTAATCTCCTAATCCATCATTTACTTGAACCATCCTTGGCTATCAAAGAGATGCGTCGGGTATTAAAGCCCGGCGGCAAAGTGATTATTACCGATATTGACCGCCACAACCATAAATGGACTAAGTTGGAAAAATCCGATCTTTGGCTCGGGATTGAACGAGCCGATCTCCGGCTTTGGCTTAAGGAAGCCGGTTTTTCCGACCTGGAAATTACCGATTTAGGCTGTAGTTGCCGGGTGAAAAGCGCCGCCGGCATCACCGTGGAAATCCCAATGTTTCTAGCGATTGGCCATAAATCATAAATTAAATCCTGCCATAGAAAACTATAACTAATTCGAGGTGATCTAAAATGGGTATGACCATCACTGAAAAAATTCTCGCGGCCCATGCCGGAAAGGCAGAAGTTGTCCCCGGAGAATTGATCAATGCTGAACTGGATTTAGTCTTAGGAAACGACATCACCGCTCCCGTAGGAATCAGGGAATTCGAAAGGATTGGGGTTGATCGAGTATTTGACCCGAATAAGATCGCTTTGGTTCCCGATCATTTTACTCCCAATAAAGATATTAAATCGGCTGAACAAGCTAAAATATTACGTCAATTCGCCCGTAAACATGGAATTATAAACTATTTTGAAATCGGTGAAATGGGGGTTGAACACTGCCTGCTGCCGGAGAAAGGTTTGGTCCTCCCCGGAGATTTGGTAATCGGCGCCGATTCTCACACCTGTACTTATGGCGCTTTAGGAGCTTTCTCCACCGGTATTGGAAGCACCGACATGGCAGCCGGAATGGCTCTCGGCGAAGCCTGGTTCAAGGTGCCGGAAAGCATCAAATTCATATATTACGGAAAGCTCCCCCGCTGGGTTGGGGGTAAAGATTTAATCCTTTTTACCATTGGTAAAATTGGAGTAGACGGAGCCCTTTATCAGTCAATGGAATTCACCGGTGAAACTATCGCCTCCCTTTCAATGGACGGCCGCTTCACCATGGCCAACATGGCGATTGAAGCCGGTGGTAAAAACGGCATCTTCCAGGTTGATGAACAGACTTTGGAGTATGTAAAACCCCGCGCCCAAAGAGATTTTACCGTTTATGCCAGCGATCCCGACGCCGATTATGCTAAAGTCTACGAATGGGACGTATCGCAATTAGAGCCGCAAGTGGCCTTTCCCCATCTCCCGGAAAACGCTAAGCCCCTTTCGGAATGCGGTGACGTTATCATCGATCAGTCGATCATCGGTTCTTGCACCAATGGCCGAATCGGGGATTTACGCCAGGCAGCCTCAGTTTTAAAGGGAAAAAGGGTCAACCCCAATGTCCGTTTGATCGTAATCCCCGGCACTCAAGAGATCTGGCGGCAAGCGATGCGGGAAGGTTTATTTGAAATCTTCATGGATGCCGGCGCCGCTATCTCTACTCCCACCTGCGGCCCCTGTCTCGGAGGACATATGGGGATTTTGGCCAAGGGTGAAAGGGCGGTTGCCACTACCAACCGTAATTTCGTCGGTAGAATGGGCCATCCTGAAAGCGAAGTTTATTTGGCAAGTCCTGCTGTGGCCGCCGCTTCAGCGGTAGCCGGTAAAATAGCCGGACCGGAGGAGGTAGGAGTAATATGAATCGATTACAAGGAAAAGTCCATCGTTTTGGGAATGATGTCGATACGGATCTGATCATTCCGGCCCGGTACTTGAATACCAGCGAACCCGAAGAACTAGCCCGGCACTGTATGGAAGACGCCGACCCCGCTTTTGCTAGCAAAGTTGAAGAAGGAGACGTAATCGTCGCCGGTAAAAATTTCGGTTGCGGCAGTTCCCGCGAGCATGCGCCCATCGCCATTAAGGCCGCCGGAGTATCCTGTGTAATCGCCGCCTCTTTCGCCCGGATTTTCTTCCGGAATGCGATAAATATCGGGCTGCCGATTTTCGAATCGCCGGAGGCCAGTCAAAAAATAGCCGAAGGTGATTTGGTAGAGGTTGACCTTGATACCGGTAAAATCACCGATCTGACTAAAGGCGAAACTTATCAAGCAGCGGCTTTTCCTCCGTTCATGCAGGAACTGATCGATACCGGCGGATTAATCGAATATGTTAAGAAGCGAGTCCAGCAATAATAGTAACTCTCTCTAACTCGTCAGATCGAAAGATAAAAAACGCAAAGGCTGACTTCTGGCGCTCTTGCCTTACGCCTCATGCCTATTGCCTTTTTCGACAGGAGGAATCCTTTATGCCTAAAATTGCCGTTTTAGCCGGCGATGGGATCGGCCGTGAGATTGTCCCTCAAGCCGTGGAAACTCTAAAGTTAATTGCGGCTAAATTTGATTATCGATTTGAATTTATCGAAGCCTTGGTAAGCGAAGACGCCTATCAGAAATTCGGCCATCCATTGCCTCTTCAAACTTTGGAAGTATGTAAACAATCCGGCGCCATTTTATTAGGCGCGATCGGCAGTCCTAAAATGGACCGGCTCTCGCCGGAACTCCGTCCGGAACGTGCTGCTTTGCTCCCGCTCCGTAAAGAATTAGGGCTGTTTGCCAATCTACGTCCTATCTTCGTATATGACGAATTGATTGAAGCATCGACTTTAAAACCGGAAGTTGTTAAAGGAGTCGATATCTTGACCTTCCGGGAACTGACCGGGGGATTATATTTTGGCCCTAAAAAACGGGAGACTTTGGCAGACGGCGCCGAGGAAGCGGTGGATACCTTAGTTTACAATACTAAAGAAATCGAAAGGATTGTCCGCTTGGCCTTTGAAGCGGCCCGTTCCCGCCGGAGAAAACTAACTTCCGTCGATAAGGCCAATGTTCTGGAAAGTTCCAGGCTCTGGCGGGAGACCGTCATTAGACTGGCGGCCGACTATCCTGATGTGGAACTGAATCATATGTATGTCGATAACTGCGCCATGCAGTTAGTCCGTTGGCCGTCCCAGTTTGATGTGATCGTAACCGAAAATATGTTTGGTGATATTTTAACCGACCAAGCCTCAATGCTTAGCGGCTCTCTAGGAATGCTCGCCTCCGCCAGCATCGGCGGGAAGGTGGCCCTCTACGAACCGGCTCATGGTTCCGCCCCCGATATCGCCGGACAGGACTCGGCAAACCCGCTGGCTACTATTTTAAGCGCTGCTCTGATGTTACGTTATTCATTCAAACTTGATGAACCGGCTCAAATAATTGAAAAAGCTGTCCGGCGGGTGTTGGCGGATGGTTACCGGACCGCCGACATTATGGCCGAAGGTTGCCAGAAAGTTGGGACTAAAGAAATGGGCCAGCTGGTTCGCGAAAGAATTCAATATATATAAAAATTTAAAAAAACCGGTTTCCCGGTTTTTCTTGTTATTAAAGGTCATGCCCGGCATGTTTTCAACATTCGTTTAGACCATAAACAAGCATCTTTTTGGTTCAACTCTTTAACAGCGGCTGCGGCTGCTGTTAATCTTTCGTAGGATTCATTTAAAACCAAAATCCCCCTGGTTTCCAGTACCGACCGCTGGTCTTCGGTGCTGATGAAGTAGAAATGTTGTTGGCTGTTTAAGCCGATTATGTACATTTTTAAGAGCCTCCTTTAGGCGTCGAACATGTGTTCCTGTTGATTATAACATAAACACTTTATTCGAACAAGTGTTTATGTTCGCATTCCAGTCCTAAAGAATTTTAAACATAATCAAACCGATGCGCAAAACTTTCGTAGAACCTTCCAAGCGTTATACGGATTTTATATCTTAATCATAAAAAACCTCCCTTAAGAGGAGGTTTGCATTTTTTCTTTGGAGCCGACAATCGGAATTGAACCGATGACCTGCGCATTACAAGTGCGCTGCTCTACCAGCTGAGCTATGTCGGCATTATTAATAAAGCAATAATTATAATACCATAGCCTTTAAATTTTTTCAAGTAAAGGCTTTCATCTAAATTTTACAACTTATAAACCTTCCAATCCAATCTATATGGTATAATTTTAGAAATTACAATTTGCCAATTTCCGTTAACCGGAGGGTACCCTATGACTGAAGTGAAGTTCGTTGAGATCACTGAAAACTATTTACCCAAAGTTCGGGAGATATATAACTATTATATTCAAAACAGCACCGCTACTTTTCATATCCAACCGCTAACTTTGGGGGAAATGCGCCAGTTAGTCTTTTACAACGATCCCCGGTTCAAAACCTTTGTAATTTTTGATCATGATCAACTATGTGGATACTGCATCTTGGCCCGTTATAGAGAACGTGAAGCATACAGTATTACAGCAGGAGCCACTCTTTACTTAAAACCGGGATTCACCGGAAAGGGTATCGGTAGTGAGGCGCTAAGGTTTTTAGAAAAGCTGGCCCGCCAAAAAGGTTTCCATTCCTTGATCGGAGGAATCTGCGGTGAAAATACGGCCAGCATCAAATTATTCGAAAAAAACGGCTATACTAAATGTGCCCATTATAAGGAAGTCGGCAAAAAATTCGGAAGACTCCTTGATGTGGTTCATTTTCAAAAACTATTAGATTAAATTATGGCGTTGCTAAATAGTTTCATCTCATCCTCCAATATGATTTCTTAAACTTATTACATAAAATTTTTTCTGATTATCAATTTTTCATTAATAACTACATAAACTACAAACTCAACTAGGAAAGGAGTTTCTTACATGTCCGATCTATTCAGCGTTAAAGGCAAGGTTGTCCTGATCACCGGATCCAGCCGCGGATTAGGGGCTAGTTTCGCCGCTGGTTTTGCCGAGCATGGCGCCAAAGTGATTGTTAACGGGACCAACCAAACGACGGTTGACCAATTTGTCCAAGCGATCAAAGCCAAAGGCGGCCAAGCTGCGGGATACGCCTTTGATACCAGTAACAGCCAACAGGTTATCTTAAAAATTGCCGCCATCGAGGAGGAAAACGGCCCGATTGATGTCCTGATCAATAATGCCGGTATTCAACGCCGCTCTCCCTTAGAAGAGATGTCCGAAACCGATTGGCGTAAAGTAATCGATATTAACCTAAACGCCGCCTTTATTGTCTCCAAATATGTAGCCCAAGGGATGATCGCCCGCCGTCGAGGGAAGATCGTCAATATTACCTCGTTAATGGCTGAAGGGGCCAGAACTTCAACGGGAAATTATGCCGCCGCCAAAGGAGGCTTAAAAATGTTGACCAAAGCCATGGCCGCCGAATGGGGTAAGTTTAACATTCAAACCAACGCCATCGGCCCTGGTTATTTTCAAACTGAGCTAACCAAATCCCTTGTCGCCGACCCTCAGTTCGACGCTTGGGTGAAGCAAAAAGTGCCCTCTGGCCGCTGGGGAGAGCCTTCCGATCTACTCGGCGCCGCTATTTTCCTAGCCTCAAAAGCCTCCGATTATATCAACGGCCATACCGTCTATGTCGACGGCGGCTGGCTGGCCACCCTCTAACTTATTAAAAATATGCCTTTTTAAAACTTACCCCTTAATTTTCTAATTGAAAATCTAAGGGGTATTTATCTTTCCTTTGGTTTTTAACGATTCTATTTCCTGATTTCTGATTACTGCCTTAGGGCATCCCCGGCAATCGCTTCCGCCACCCGGAACGGATCACTGGAGATCACGCTAGCGGCATAAAGTTCCATGGCCCCGAAATCTGCTGTCTTATTGTTCGGATCGCCCCGATCGACGATCCGGACTATAGCCGGAAATTTACTCCAATCTTCTCCGGTATCGGCCAGCGGCGGGAGATACAAAGCGAGATTATAGCTGATAGCGCATAGCTCCATATATTTTTCCAATACGGCATGAACTCCGTGGTAAAGATGGGTACCGGGTTTATCGGTAAAAAGAATAATCTCTTTTTCTTTAATCGGAGTTAAATAGGCCATTCCCTTCACTCCATCGTCCCATTCCCAGCCCAATCCGAGACTTTTATGAACCTGGTATAGATCTCTAAAATAACAGCTCCCAAATTCCTGGTTATAATTCAAAGCTATCCTTCGTAAAGCTTCGACCTTGGGATAATGCATCCCCTTAGTCACAGTCATCTGGGTATGCCCGTGAATAATCGACGCTCCACTCTTCCAAAGACAGTTCCACATGAAGAAGTAATACTTACTATCAGGATCTTCTTGGTGGGCTCGCCTAGCCCATTCCAAACCAGTTTCAAAATAATCGGCCACTGCTGCTTTGGAAACTTTTAACGGATTATGTTCGCTGAAGATCACTAAGCCATGATAACCATCATACTTAGCGATATTACTAGCGCTGATTGCGGAACTCCCTTGGACCCGGCCGAAATTATCGGCGGGAGTACTGGTTTCAGCCTTGCAGAAAGGATCATTGACACTGTTTTCAATGATCTGCCGCACCTCATCATTGACCTTGCACTCCATTGGACGGCTGGCCCTAATTTCATTAAAAAGCGCCCCCTCCATTGTTTGTAAATTGGTTACCTTTACAATCTTTTGGGCTTCTACCTTTTCTAAAGAACCGAAGTTCTTATTGATCCAACCATACATAGCTTCGGGAGCGATTAATTTTCCAACCGTGGTGTCAACCCTGAAATAGCGGTCAAATAAATTTAGGTCCCCTTCGGAAAGGCTATTTTTAATATCTTCTAAGTCACTAATCGTTTTAGTAGCTGTCAGCATCGGTCAACCCCCCTAACTTGATCGATAATACTTAGCTTGGTACATTCATATATTCATTTGGTATGTGATGATTGACCCGAACATTTAAAGCCCGCCGATAAAGTTCCACATATTTCTGGGCTGAATTATGCCACGAAAAATCCGCGGCCATACCCCTATGAACCAAAGTTCTCCATCGTTCTGGGTAATGATAAGCTTCGATCGCTCTGACAATTGCGGTATACATCGCCATGGCGTCATATTTTTTAAAAGTAAACCCGTTTCCGTTATCAGTTTCCGGGTTATAATCACAAACCGTATCCTTAAGCCCTCCGGTTTCCCGAACGATCGGAACACTCCCATACCGCATAGCGATTAATTGGCCTAGGCCACAAGGTTCAAAACGGGACGGCATTAAGAACATGTCGGACCCGGCGTAAATCTTTTGGGCTAAAGGAGCATTAAAGGTGAGGTAAACCGCTGACCGATCCGGAAATCTTGTCTTTATGCTGCTAAATAGATTGTGGTAATGTTCCGCTCCAGTCCCAAGTAATATGAATTGAAAGTCTAAATTCTCCATCATCGCTTCAATAACCTGGCCAATTAAGTCAAAACCCTTTTGGTCCGAGAGTCTGGAGATCATCCCTATCAAAGGGGTGTGTTTTGCCACTCCCAATCCCGCTTCTTTTTGGAGCCCAGTTTTATTTTCGGTTTTTGATTCTAAATTATGTAAATCATATTGTTGATAAATGTGAGGATCCGTTGCCGGGTTTTGAACCTCATAATCGATTCCGTTTAAAATGCCGTAAAGCCGGTCGCGGCGTTCCCGAAGCAACCAATCAAAACCCTGGCCGTACTCGGGGGTTAAAATCTCTTCCGCATAAGTCTCGCTAACGGTATTTACCAGATCGGCAAAGAAAATCCCCCGCCCCATCATATTAATTTGATTATCCGGCGACACTCCCGGAGGGACCATGAATTGGTATTTGTCAATTCCGGCGATCTCTACCACCCGCTGGCCAAAAATACCTTGATAAGCTAAATTGTGAATTGAGTATACTGAAGCCGTCTGTTTGAAAAACGGGTCATCTTTATAGATTGTATTCATCCAGTTGGGGATGATTGCGGTATGCCAATCGTTACAATGAAGAATATCAGGCGCCCAATCAATCATCTTCACCATCTCCATCATGGCCCGGCAAAAAAAGACAAACCGATCGGCATCGTCATGGTACATATAGATGCCTTCCCGGTCGTAATATTTGGTGTTATGCACCATATATACCGGAACCGGCCCGATGCTGGTTTCTAGGATCGAAGCCGTCTCTGTCTGGCCGTTCATTGGAACAGTCAATTCCGACATGAATTCCTTGATTCCGAATTTTTCCCGATCAATAAAACCATATCCGGGCATAGCCACCCGAATATCATGCCCCATTTCTTTTAAAGCTTTGGGGAGAGCTCCGGCCACATCAGCCAAACCGCCGGTCTTAGCAAACGGAACAACTTCGGAAGCCAAATATAGTATCTTTAAGGTATTTTCACTCATCTACTTCACTCCTCAGCAATTTCTTGATTTCTGCTTTTCATCCTATATAGTTTGATCTTGAAATCGCTTTTTAAACATATTCGGCGACTCTTTTTATCAATGCTGAGGAATGATAATTCCTACATTTATTTCCTGCTCCCGAAAACCCGGTAGCCGCCGCCTTTCTCAAGCTCACTGACATTGTTAAATACCGAGTTTAACTTTGCCTCCATGCTTTTAGCGCCATGTTTAGTTTTAATAACCAAGGTAAACCAACCTCCGGGATTAAGGGCTTCAAAAGCTTGATCCACTAACACGTGGACAACTTGCTTCCCGGCGCGAATCGGCGGATTGGTAACGATTAGATCGAATTTTTGGCCGGCAAACGCTTCAAACCCGCTACCCGGCTTAATAACTACATTGGTAATCCCGTTCAATTGGGCGTTTTTGATTCCTAATTCAACAGCCCGTTCATTAATATCGCTCATGTAGATGGTTGACTCAGGAAGCAATTTAGCGATGGTTAACCCGATGGGTCCATAACCGCAACCCAAGTCAAAAACCTTTTTTAAGTCCGGATTAAGCGGCAAAGACTCAATCAATAATTTAGTGCCCGGATCCAACCGGTTTTTAGAAAAAATCCCAGCATCAGTAATCAGTTTCAGATTAATATTGCTAATCTGCACTTCAAATTCCTGATAATCATGAGCTGAAGTCGGCTTATTTGAATAATAGTGTTCCGGAGTTATTTCAGTTACCCCCCTTTATGGTATCATTCTTATCTTGCTTTTAATTTTACCAAATTTCAACTAATTTCTCCACTCAAGACCTATCCGATAAATTAACTACTGGTAAGAAACCCTATCGAACTTTACCCGTAAAAATTCTAGTATTTCAATAAATCAATACAATCAGGCTAAATTAGATCAAAGAAAGGGGCCGAATCACAGCCCCTTGCCTTTATTATAATTAATTATTCTTATATTGGTAAATTATAATGAACGAATACCCTGGCCTCTGCAAAGCTTGAGGCTAACAAGAATAAGAATCCGTAAATAAACAGCTCCATTTGATCGGAAGTAAATTTAATAGGCCAGAATTTCCGTTGTTTCTCCCAAACCCATTCGGTCCATTTTGGAGCATTATACCAACTGAAGTGAGCGCTGGAAACCACTAACAACAAGTACGAAAACCAATTCCAGAGTCCGAAACGGGCGAATAGAACTAAGGGGCCGAAAACCAGATTGGCGCCTATCGGATAGGTTTGGGAATTAGTGCCTACTACAATGCCCCAAAGGATCGTATAAAATATAAAGTAAATTGTTCCAAGATTCCAGCGGCTGATCTTGAATAAATTCAAACCGAAGATAAACACTAGCACAAAGACTAAATGATTCAGAAAAAATTTAAAGGTAAGAAGCAGGACATTGCCCCAAACAGCAAAGACATCGGATACTTTAAACGATTTCCCAAATACATTCCATGTTTCACCAAAAGTCTTAGATCCCCAAGGGCCGATGGTTTCCACAATTTGAGTCTTAAAAAACTTCTGAACTACAAACGAATCCGTTAGCAAATTAGGCTTTTTAATTAAAAATGAAAAGCAAGCCCAAGTCACTAAGAAAAGCAATAGACCAAAAATAAGATACCCCCCGATTTGATAATAGATATCCTCATGAAACAACAAATTATAAGTTCGCGACCACAACCGGCCCATTTTTTCTTTGAAAGAGCCTTTACCGGGTTTCCCTGCGGCAGCCGATTTAGAAGCCTTTTTGATTAACTGCTTCAAATAACTCTTGCCTCCTTTTTAGTAGTCATCCTCCGTTATCTGATATACATATTCGCCATCAATCATGAGTTCCCTTCTGTTTCCATAAAAATGATTGCTCACCCTTAATTTAGTTTTTATGGCTTTATCTTATTTATTCAGATAATCGAATTTGTTCAACTTATCTATAAACACCCATACACACCTAAGGGAGATCTTTTTCTCGGTTCATAAATCCAAATAACTTTCTTAATTTGCCCTTTTCCATCTATGGCTTAGGGATGAAAAGCTTGAATAAATCATTTTGATTTATCTATCTGGGAATAAAGCATCTTGGAAAGACCCAAACCTTGTTCAGCTATTTTCTTCGAAATTTCATCCAGAAACATACTCTGATAAAAATCTCCTCCGAAGCCTTTACCGAAAAAATCCGTGGAATTACTCATGGTCTCAAGCATTTGCCGGACCATAAGCGCTTCAAACTCAGTGCAAGCTTTTTTCAGTTGGGCCTGTTCCTCTGGTGTGTATGTGCTTTTATTATTTCCCAAAGGACGGTTATTGTTGAATATTTGGCTAATCATCGCTTATGTTCCTCCTAATTGAATTCCAAAATTCCGTATAAAGCCCCGGACTGATTAATAGCTACCAAAATGGCTATAATATCTTGAGGGGTAGTTCCGACAGCGTTGAGCGCCCGAACAATTGTCCCGATATCGGTCCCGGTAGGCATTAAAACCATGTTTCCTTCTTCTTCCCGGACTTCGAGGCTGTCTTGAGTCGTCATAACGGTCTGTCCCATTGAAAACGAGTTTGGCTGGGATACTGTAGTTTCCGAATTAATTCTAACCGTAATATTATTATGGGTGACTGCTACCGAAGCGATCCTAACTTTGTCTCCAACCACGATGGTCCCATTCCTTTCATTCACAACTACCTTGGCAATTCCATCAGGGGTAATCGGTAGATTCTCAATTTCTGCAATATAGGCAATGGGATTGGACATATAATCACTGGGTACTAAAACCTCAATCAATCCCATATCTAAAGCTCTAGCCGCGCCTCGAGCGATGTTCTCATTAATAGTATCGGCTAACCGGGTGGCAGTTGTAAAATCGGGTTTATTTAAAGCCCAACGCAACCTGCCGTTATAATCCAGCTGCATTGGGACCTCACGTTCAACAATCGCCCCGTTGGAAATTGTTCCAACCGTAGTAATATTCTTTGTTTGACTTGTCCTCCTGCTGGAGACTGTATATCCACCGACATATATTGGGCCTTGGGCTACGGCGTAGACCTGACCATCGGCCCCTACTAAAGGGGTTTGTAATAGAATGCCGCCCTGGAGACTTTTAGCGTCACCCACAGAAGAGACTTGAACATCAATGGTATCACCCTGATGAAGATAGGGTGGAAAATTCGCAGTTATTGCAACAACAGCAATGTTTTTTACTTTAAGCTCGGAAGCGTTAACCCTAACTCCCCATTTAGCCAGAGCATTTGCTACCACTTCAGCGTTGGCTTTTGAAGAGTCGCCCGTCCCGTTTAAACCGACTACCAAACCCATTCCATTCAATTGATTGTTACGGACCCCTTGTAACCTGGCTATATCTTTGATGCGGGCGGTAGCTATTTCACCAGCAGCAACTACCGGAGATCCAACCCCAATTAACAGCGTTATTATTATTAATAAAGCACTAATTCTTTTGATCGACATTACGCTACCCCCAATCTTCATAAAACTTATCTTTCCAAGTGTTTATAATATTATTAGGATGCTTAATACTTACGGTTGGATACGACTCCCAGTCCGCGAAATTTGTTTCATCAATCTAATCCTGGTCAAAATATCCAGTGAAAGACCCTGGTTAAGATCCCCGGTTTCTGCGCGTTATTGATATTCCCATTACCCTGATATTCAATGACTGCATTGGCGATATTAGACGAAAGAGTTATATTATCAAGACTTACATCTTCCGACCTAATCATGCCGGTAATCTTCAATATTTGGTCCTCGCTGTTGACTTTAATGACCTGACGGCCTTCGATCACCAAAATGCCGCTGGGATTAACGGCGGTGACCTGAACCGTAATTCTGCCTTGAAGGGTACCCCCTCTGGAAGTGGTTCCTTTTCCTTCAGAACTCGTCCCCCAACCGGCGCCGATACTATCCGGAAGCAGTTTCGCTAAAAATCCTGTCCCCGGTCCGGCATTGATCTCTCCCCTATCGTCGCTAGAGGATTTGGCTTCTTGGGTAGCTTTCGCCTGTTCCACTATGACTACCGTGATTAAATCTCCCACCTCAAAAGAGCGCGGTTTGTTCCCATATAACGAAACGTTTTGATCGGTCCAAAGGGAAGCCGCTTTGGTATTACTCCCTTGAATAAAAGTCACCAATATTATACTTAATAATATATATAAAATCGGGTTTTTCTTCATAATAAGGTCACCTCCACCAAGTTCCTGCCTATGACACGGCCTTGAAACTCTTTGTTGCTGTTGGGATTAACGATTAAGACCTGATCTCCCAACCAGCCATCTTTTCCTGCTACACCGGTCATTTTAACAGCGATATTACCACCTTTGACTATTACGTTAACGAAGTTCTCTTTAGTTACTAAAGGAAGGGTTTGAAAGTGGTCTTTCTTTAATACCTCTCCTTTTTTAATTAGCTTAGTCGAACGTATCCCTTGAGGCAATCTTCCTACTAATTCTTGGCCATTGGCTAACTCTGTTTCAACTAATTTGAAATCATTTTCGTTAATTGAGGAATGGCGCCTGATATCACGGGTCGATTGATATACCCGGCCTAGCGCCCGGATCTTCCCACTGACGTTAATCGTCTTCAGTTCCTTGTCCTTCGCAAAAGTAACCCGAAAAAGACCCGGTCCAACTTGGGGAATATCCCCCAAAGGCGAGGCTTTAACCTGCCATTCACCTTTATTAAGCCAAGTTTCGGCCGGTACATTTCTAAATTCAACCCACCTCTTAATAATAAATCCGTCTTTTTGAGGAAGAATTTTTTCAATCGCCGCTTCCACTTGCGCGGCAGTGATACAAGTCGACTCAACCCTTATCTCAACCTGTTTCCCCATTCGGATATTCAGGTTTTCATTAAAACCTTTTTGTTTCAAGATTAACCTGAGATAATCCCTGGAGAAAACCCTGACCTGGCCAGGATAAGGCGCTGGGCCGAGATCGACCATTAAATCTATTCTTTCCATTGGAAAAGGATTTTGAATCGAACCCAAATCGGAAAGATAGATTTTCGGTCCCGGCACGATCACCCGGTCCGCGATTTCCAGGATTGTAACGCCGGCTGCCCTGACATCTACCGGACCGCAGATCAAGATGAATACCAACAGAGTCCCTCGGATAAACTTAACCATCGCTTACCTCTATCGTCTCAAGGTATTAGCAGTCTGAAGCATTTCGTCGGAAGCTTGGACCGCTTTGGAATTGATATCATAAGCTCGCTGGGCTACGATCATATTGATCATCTCTTCAACCACCTTAACATTGGACATTTCCAAATAATTTTGAATAATAGTACCGGCCCCGTCATTCCCGGGGGTTGTTACCAGTGGTGTTCCAGAAGCTGCGCTCTGACGGTACAAACTATTTCCATCATTAATTAATCCTGCCGGATTGATAAAACGCACTATCTCAAGTTGACCGATTTCTTCCGGAATAGTCTCACCAGGCATTACAATTGAAACAACTCCATCTTGGCTAAATGAAATTTCGGTTACTCCTTCGGGAATGGTAATCTCTGGTTCCAAATAAAACCCTTCCGCGGTGACCAATCTTCCTTCGGAATCGACTTTAAACGCCCCGTTTCTAGTATATTGAATCGTTCCGTCAGGCATTTGGATTTGAAAGAAGCCATCTCCACCAATTAGTAAATCCAGTGGATTGTCGGTTTGTTGAAAATCCCCTTGAGTAAAGATCTTAGTTGTCGCGACGGTCCGGGATCCATGTCCAACCTGTAATCCGGTTGGAAGCGACCTCCCTTGAGTGGTAGAAGTTCCTGCCTCACGAATCGTTTGGTAGAGCAAATCTTCGAACTCAGCCCTCATTTTTTTATAGCCTATGGTATTTACATTGGAGAGGTTGTTGGCAATAGTATCCACATTCATTTGTTGAGTTAACATGCCCGAACCTGCTGTCCATAATGCCCTCATCATTTGAAAACGACCTCCTTCACTATATAAGTTGAATTAAATTTCTAATTCATCATGTCTCTAAAGCCGGCCATGATAAAAGATTAATGGATTTAATTCATCCTATCTAAAAGAAAAAACTGCCCGGAATAATCTCGTCTAACCAAAGATACCTGGCAGTTTGAGTTCGTTTGTCGGGGAAAATCTCAGTCGGTCGATCTTCCCAAAACCTCCGCAAGCGGTCCGGTCTTTTCCTTGTCCTACTCTTAACTGCCTCTTAGTCTATGGCTGATACGATTATCGCGCTAATTCATTAACAACTTTGGCCAATGTTTCGTCATGGGCCATTAAAGCCCGGTGGTTAGTATCATAAGTACGGGTAACATTAATCATTTGAACCATTTCCCGAATCGCGTTAACGTTAGAACGCTCCAATGCTCCCTGCACTATCCGGTACCTGGAAGCCGGTTGAGGTTGGCCATTCACATAAAGGGTCTCCCCTGCTTTTACCATGCCAACTTCACCAGAGATCAAAAAGCGATCTACTACCGTTCCATCCTGCATAATCTCGCCATCCTCGGTCACTGTAAAGCTGCCTTCCACCCTAATCGGTCCGTTCTCACCCAACACATTATTCCCATCTCTGGTCACCAAATAATTGTCTTGATCAATGATGAAATTACCGGCCCTAGTGTACTTAACTCCGGTATTAGTCTCAACCGCGAATAAGCCAAACCCTTCAATGGCAAAATCTTGAGGGTTATCGGTAGTCACAATACTTCCGTTGCTAAAGTCGGCAAATTCGGTCACTGCCTGAACCCCTAAGCCTAAAGGACCAATGTTTTTGATAGTATGTTTGGAATAGGCGTTAATCATTATTTCGGCGAATGGTTGTTGAACTACGTTGTCGCGTTTGAAACCAACCGTGTCTACATTGGCTAAATTATTGGCGACGGTGTTTTGACGATCCATCTCCGCAACCATACCGGTGGTTGAGGTGTAAATCCCTCTTAGCATTATTTCACCTCCTTTTTGATGCTTCTTAATTTATTATCGGACGATAACTCGGAAAAATTAAGATCAATATCTCTGCCAACACGATTAATTCCGAAACTACGAAACTCGCTTGTCTATACAGTAAAAATGGACCCCCTCAAAGGAAGTCCAGTGAATCAAATAAATCTCATCTGTTTAAGGTAATTTTGCCATAAAGAAACTGGCAAAACTTTTTAAAAACCGAAACAGTTGCTTAGTTAGGGGTTTGCCAAAAGCATACCCCATTTTCTGGGTCCGGTATATTCCTAAAACTATCCGGGCTAATTTAAGGCCGTCGTGACGGATTATATTATTTTTAGTGATAATTTGCGCTGTCAAAGACCTAACTCCTAAACTAGCGACGTTGTCCAGATCGATTCGGACCGGTTTTGCCCCTTCTTCACTATATCTTTCGAGGATTTCCTGGTTGATGGTTTCATTATTGATCAAGGCAAAATCCACCAACCCCCGGCCAGCATGATCGATAATCGCCTTCAAATGCTGACTGGCTGAATAATTATCAGTTTCTCCGGCTTGAGTCATTGCATTGCACACATATATTTTAATCGCCGTCGACCTGCGAATCGTTTCGGTAATTTCAGCCACTAACAAATTCGGAATCACACTAGTATATAGGCTCCCCGGTCCTAAAATGATAATTTCAGCTTCTTTAATGGCGGCGATTGCCTCGGCAACCGGTTTACAATCAGCCGGTTCCAAAAAAACCCGTTTAATCGGGACTCTTGATTTAGGTATTTCAGATTCTCCTGATACAATTTTACCATTTTCCAACTCTGCTTTTAAAACAACATTTTCAAGGGTTGCCGGTAAAACCTGGCCTCTAACAGCCAAAACTTTACTAGACTCTTTAATGGCCTTTTCAAAATCACCGGTAATCTCCGTCATTGCAGCGAGAAACAGGTTGCCGAAATTATGGCCTGATAAATCAGAAGAACCCGTAAAACGATATTGAAACAGTCTTTCCATTAACGGCTCGATATCTGCCATTGCGACTAAACAGTTACGGATGTCTCCCGGCGGCAGGATGCCGAACTCCCGGCGCAAACGGCCGGAACTCCCGCCGTCGTCAGCAACGGTCACTATGGCGGATAAGTGCGGGGTAATCTCCTTAAGTCCCCTTAAAATACTTCCCAGACCGGTCCCTCCGCCAACTACAACTATTTTAGGCCCCTTCCCCTTACCATTGCGATATCGTTCGTTTTTAGCGAGCCAAGTGACCATCATCCAAAAAAACTTGAGAGTGCTGAAATAACCCAACCCAATACCAAAACTAATCATCAACGCGCTGACTATAACACGCGCCCAAACATTGAACGCCTTTATACTCCAAATATCAAAACCGATTAATATTCCCGTCCCAATTAAGGTAAGACAGACCAGAAGGCAAACAAGCCAACATGCCGCTATTATTTGAGGCCGATTCTTAGATGACATTCCGGATCAGTCCCCCCCTTCTTTAATTTGTTTAATTGGCGTCGCGGTGGTCAACGGTTACCATGTACCCTTTGGTTCTAAGATATTCCCCAATTTTATTAGCGATTGTAACGGAACGGTGCCGCCCGCCGGTACATCCGACACCGATGATTAAATTAGCCTTTCCCTCTTTGGCATATTGCGGAGTTAAGAAATCGATAAAATCGTATAACTTTGTCAAAAACCTGGCGGTAACAGGCCATTTTAGAACGTAGTTGGCTACTTCATCCCGGTTACCATCAAGTTCTTTTAAGGACTCGACATAAAATGGATTTGGTAAGAACCGCACATCAAAAACTAAATCGGCGTCCAAAGGCAAGCCCTTTTTGAAACCGAAGGAAATAACCGTAACCAACATCTTTTCCTGCTGAGGCAAGCTTTCATATTTACGGTTAATTAACTCCCTGAGGCTGCGGGCGTTCAGTTCGGAGGTATCAATAATCATGCTCGCCTTGCCCCTGATCGGTTCTAGCTTTTCCTTTTCGGCCTTAATACCATCTGAGATCCCCCCGGTATTGGAAAGAGGATGCTTACGTCGGCTTTCTTTGAAACGCCGGATCAAGATCTCTTCGCGGGCCTCCAAAAAAACAATCTCGTAGGTAAACCCATTTTGCTCTAGTGTTTCCAATGCATCAAAAACATCGTCAAAAAAACTGCCTCCCCTAATATCAACAACTAATGCTATCCTATTAATTCTACCGTCCGATTGTGCGCAAAGTTCCGCAAATTTCGGTATCAATACCGGCGGTAGATTATCTACGCAAAAGTAGCCCAGATCTTCAAAACATTTGATAGTTTCCGATTTTCCGGCTCCCGAAAGCCCGGTAATAATTACAAACCTAATACTTTCAGCCATCATGGCCCCTTCTTCCTTGAGTTTATAATAAGATCAATGATTACAAAAAGAGTATCGGCAATTTAAGAAAGGAATTCCATACCAAATTTATCTGATACATAATACATCTTTACTTGTTTCATATTAAATATAAAACAAAATCTCACTCTCTTCTACCCAAAAAGTCTGTTTATATAACCATTTTCTTCATTTTTTGACCCGGACATTGATAATCTGCTCCGGATTTAATCCCGCCAGTCGAGCAGCTTTAACGCCGGCCTCCAGTCTGCCGACATCCTCCGGCCGATGAGCGTCGCTCCCGATAGCGAACTTTACTCCTTCACTGGCTGCGGCTTGGACGAATTCGATGGATTTAACGCCATGCCCGGCGTTAATTTCCAAGGCAGTATCCCTTTTTACACATGCCCTGGCCAGTTCCGGAGTGTCGATACTAATATTCAAACCAGGATGAGTGATAATGTCGATTTCATTATCATAGACCGCTGCCACAACTGCCTTGGTGTTCTCATTACGCGCTTTCATTTTAAACTGTCTGTTTATTCTCCCCAAAGTCCAATAGGAAATAAATTTCACCCCATCCTGCAACGACCTCGGGTGAACCGTGATATGAAATCCTGCCAGCACTTGATCTAGTTTACGTTGTAATTCCAAAGGGATATCCAATTCACCTTGGTAACTTATGATATTAGCTTCCGTTCCGGCTAAAATTTTCAAATCGTTAAAGTCGGCCTGGATCCGGTTAATCTCCTCCATAATTTGTTCAAATGCTTGTAAATTGGCAGTTCCAACATACCCCCAATTGGCCGGGCCGTGATCGGCGATCCCGACCACTTCCAACCCTTTTTTTTGAGCCGCTTTGGCATTATCTAAAATCGTACCTATACCATGAGAATATACGGTATGAGTGTGATAATCGGCAAAAACTTCCCAATTCATTAAAAGCCCTCCGGTAATATTCTCTCCTTAAGAAAGCGTATTTAACCCGAAGGATTTAATAGTTTTATCTTTTAGTTGTTGACTTTTCGCGATTAGCTGTTAGCTGTTATTTAAACTATATAAATTAAAATAAATTTTGATTATCCTTTTCCATCCCTAAACCATGGATCGAAAAGAGCAGATTACTGTATTTATTATAATTGATGAATCAAGGGAAAAAATGATGTAATAATCTAAGCGGTCGAATAATTTATTGCAACACATATAGTTGGTTAACAACCCTACAACTAACGACTGACTAAAATAAATTACCCTCACGGTCGAACTGCCAAGCATAAGGAGCGCCGACCGATTCTAAATTTGAATTGTCTTTAACCAAAGCCAACATATTCTCTGATACTTCAATTTCCTCAAGGGATAACGTATTTTTGATCCGTACAACCCTGGCATTCCGGTAATTCATTAAATTACTGGTCTTAAGACAAGCTTGAATTACTTGAAGGTCATTATCCAAGGTGACCGGTATTTTTACCCCGCCGGTCAGGGTCGCTGTCAATGTATTAGGATAGGTCTGTTCGGGGCGGAATTTATCGGCAGCCCTCTTAGTGGTGAAATCGGCCATTCCCAAGCCGTTACCATTACCATGGGAACGGTCCGTAATGTCCAGAATGGCCAACCGGTGGATTTTAGGGCCACCGCTGACACAAGGCGAGTGATACCTGCCGACTACGTTGGTGTCGAACCCGGAACCGCTGATATCTTTGCCGATTTCATCGATGATTAATGTTTCTAAGGAGTCAAAAAAAAGTTTCGGCGCTAAACGTTTGGCCTCTTCTAAAAGCTTAGGCTCTTCGGTTGGAATTTCGGCACCGGTCAAAACCCGAATCAAACTAGTCTCGTGATAGGCGTTTTCAACGACACCGATCCCGAAAATTAAATTGGCTTTTTCCAATGCTTTTAAGCCGATGGTCTCAAGATTTTCAGGCATCTTTTCAAAACCTAACTGGTGGCAAATGTCAGCCCCCTTTTGTTTGCCTAAGCCAATCACGATCATTTTCATCAAACCACTTTCATATTTAAACCGAAAACAAACATGAGGCTTGATCCGGTTAATAATTACGATGGCGTCAGCCTCATAAGCATTACGGTCCATATAAACCGGAAGCCCATTGCCGGAAGTCCCTAGTTGGACAACGTCCATGGATGAATGAATCGGAGCGCCGACATAATCCTCACTGATACCCATACCGATTAACATCTCCCGTTGCCCTTCAGCTGTCGCTCCGGCGTGACTCCCCATCGCCGGCACAATGAAAGGCTCGGCCCCTACTCGCCTTAGTTCGGAGATTAGCACTTTGACCATTAACGGTTGATTGGCGATTCCGCGACTGCCGACGGCCACCGCAATCTTTTGCCCTTTTTCAATTCCCGCGAGTACTTTTTTCTCCGCCAGACCATTTGATAGCTCTCCGGCAATATCAGTGATTACCGGCCTTTCAAATTTCTGTTTCACTTTTACCATCTTAGGAATAACTATCTTTGTTAATAGTTGATCAACTGTGCCCAATGGAAGCGCCTCCTTAAAAAAACGTTTTTTCAGTTCTTCAAAAAAATGGCCCTCTAGCCGATCCGGTTACGAGCTTTTTCTCGATAACGTTCTAAGGCCAATTCAAGTAAACGATTGATTAATTCAGTATAACTGATACCGCTGGCTTCCCACAACTTCGGATACATGCTGATTCTGGTAAATCCGGGTATGGTATTGATTTCATTAACAAAAATCTCCCCCGCCGGTTCATCCACGAAGAAATCAACCCGGCCTAAACCGGCGCAATCAATAGCTTTGAAAGCTTGCACCGCATAATCTTGGATCTTGACCATTATTTCCTCCCCTAAAGCCGCAGGTATCTCTAACTTTGAATCATTAAGCACATACTTAGCATCATAATCATAAAACTCGGCGCACGGCAGGATCTCTCCCGGCGCCGAAGCTATGGGTTCATCATTTCCCAGGACCGCGCATTCAATTTCCCGTCCATGAAGCATCTTTTCCACTATGATCTTTCGATCGTATTCAGCCGCAAAATGTAAAGCTCGGATAAGTTCTTTCCTGTCGTGAGCCTTAGAAATACCTACACTGGAACCAAGGTTGGCCGGTTTTACAAAACAAGGATAGTCTAGTTTCCGTTCAATCTCAGCGCAAATGACCTCGCTATTACTATTAAGATCTTTTCGGAAGTAAGACAAATAATCCCCGACAGGCAACCCTTTTTGTTGAAATACCATCTTCATAATGACCTTATCCATCCCAACAGCCGATGCTAATACACCGCCGCCGACATACGGAATATCGGCCAATTCCAATAAACCTTGGATAGTCCCATCTTCGCCAAATGGGCCGTGCATTACCGGAAAGATCACATCAACCCTGTCCCGAAGCCCTACTAATAGGTTTCCCTGGTTATTGGAAAGAACAGCTAATAGATGGTTCTCATTTTCGTTCTCGCTGCCGTTATTTAAAAGCCGTACTTGTAAATTCCGGCTCTCAACCAATGGACTTGGGGATTGGCCTGGAATCCAACTGCCTTCTTTGGTAATACCGATGGGGAGAACCTCATATTTGTCTTGATCAATAGCCAACATGACCGAGTCGGCGGATAACACGGAAACTTCGTGTTCCCCCGAACGGCCGCCATAAATCAATCCAACTCGAATCTTACTCATTCCGCTCCCTCGTTTTAAAAACGATATATCTGTATGAAATATATTAAACACTTATCTCTGCTATTCTCGATCATTAGAATCTTTCCTGCCGAATGGATAAAAAATCTATCCCTGACATCTTAATTCTGCTTCAGCTCTTCCCTGATTTGTCTGAATTCTTCGAGGCTCAACTCTCCCTTAACCAGGCGTTGTTTGGCTAGATAAACCAATGAATCTTGGCAATCTAAATTAGACTTGCTTTTTCGAAACCGGCGTCTGATCCTGATTGCTTGGAACAGCGCAATAGCTATAAGCGGATAGACTACCCAGCTTTTTTGGCGCCAAGGAGCTCCGGTTAGTAATTCCCAAAGTTTAATGGCTAAAGAAGGCAAAAAAAGGAAAATACTCGCTAAGCTGCTAACCCAGACCAGACCTCTGTATTTCATTCTCTCCCCTACCGTTGGTTACTATTTCATTCTCTTGTATTATATTATAGACAATCCATCCTTATTTATCCTTCGTTGGCAAAAAAAGAGACGGCCGTGATGGCCGTCCCTTGCTTAGGCGCTAGTAACTGGTTTAAACCGTTTATAAATTGTTACTGATAATGGAACTAAGATCATTAGCATAATGATGCTTAAGAGAGTAGCTGAAATTGGCCGACTTACGAAGATCCCAAAGTTACCATGGGAGATCAATAAGGCTTGGCTTAAATTTCTTTCCAAAATCCTACCTAGTACAAAAGCTAAAAGTAAGGGTCCCAGCTCAAAACGGAATTTGCGTAAGAAATATCCAAAGACGCCGAAAATGAACATCATCACGACATCCATTACATTGTTTTTATTGCTATAAACACCAAGTGAACAGATCATCACCACAATCGGGGCTAAGATTGAATAGGGTACTCGTAACATTTTGATCCAAACGCCAACTAACGGGAGGTTCAAAATCAATAACATTGCGTTCCCGATATACATCGAAGCGATGACGCCCCAAAAGAGATCCGGATGTTCTTTGATTAGAAACGGCCCGGGGACGACATTTTGAATCATTAACGCCGCAAAGATCATGGCAATGGCCGGATTTCCGGGAATTCCCAAGGTCATCATCGGAATAAATGAAGCGCTGGCAGCGGCGTTATTTGCCGATTCCGGACCGGCTACCCCTTCGATGGCGCCTTCACCAAACTGTTCCGGCGTTTTCGAAGATTTTTTCTCAACCGCATAAGAAACCATAGAGGCGATAACCGCCCCGCCGCCCGGTAGTAATCCCACAAACAATCCGATTAACGACCCTCTCAAAATCGACCATTTTGTTTGGGCATAATCTTTAAGTGTCGGCCAGATATTTTTGACTTTTTCAGTGACTAATTCGTTACTGACGGTTTCTTCCAGATTGGTTAAGATTTCGCCAATACCGAAAATGCCCATAGCTAAAATTAAAAAGTCCAATCCATCCATTAATATAATAGTCCCGAAAGTATAACGGAGATTACCGCTTACCGGGTCCATTCCCACCGTGGCCAAGAGTAGCCCCAGCACGGCCATGACTAATCCCTTGAGCACTGATTTCCCGGATAAAAACGAGGCCAGCATCAGTCCCAATATTGTCAGGGCAACATATTCGGCGGGGCCGAATTCGAGGGCAAAGGCCGCTATCGGAGGCGCTAAAAAGGTTAAACCGATTACGCCTATCGTTCCAGCAATAAATGATCCAACTGCGGCAATTCCCAATGCGGGGCCGGCCCGGCCTTGTTTCGCCATTTTATAACCGTCGATACAAGTAACAACCGAAGCTGATTCCCCCGGTATATTCAAGAGTATCGAAGTAGTAGAACCGCCGTACATAGCTCCATAATAGATCCCGGCCATCATAATAATGGAAGTCACCGGAGAACCCAAGGCGTATGTCAGTGGAAGCAGGAGCGATATGGTAGCAGCCGGGCCTAATCCCGGCAATACTCCGACCGCGGTCCCCAATATTGCTCCTATCAAACCAAATAACAAATTTACGGGGGTGAGCGCCAAGGAAAACCCGGAAGCTAATCCTTGTAAGGAGTCTAACATTTTCTTCCCTCCTTTTTGTGATTGATTTAAAATAAGATACCTTTTGGAAGAGGTACTTTTAGTAATACCTCAAACAAAAGATATGTTATTCCAGTTGTTAATATTGAAACCAAGGCAACCGTCGACCATTTTTCTTTAGCCACAACTGTCATCCAAGTTACAAAGAGCGCAAAGGTGGCAGTGCAAAAACCGAACCATTTCAAGAAAAATGAATAACCAAACATAACTAAAATCGCCACTAACGGACGGAACCAGATTTTCCCCGGCCAGAGTTTGACCGTGGCGTCAGATCCTAAATTGGTAATCAGGTAAATAATAGATATTGTCGATAACGTAACGGCCAACCAGAATGGTAAAAAACCCGGGCCAGGGGACCTAAAGCTTCCAAAACCAATTTCCAAAGCGCCCAAAGCAGCCCCGATCCCAACTAAAATAAGAACAATAGCAGCGATTCGTTCCCACTTTTTCATGGTTTGCCTCCTTCCAATGGTATTAAGTAATAATTCTGGTTGATTACAAATATACCTTTTGTCCTTTTTGAGATGACCGATAAATCCCTTGAACAATCTCTAAGGACTTGAGCCCTTCCTCACCGCTGACCTCCGGCTCCTTACCATTTAAGATGCTACTGATAATCTCCTGTAATTGGGTTTGATGGTTAACAAAAGAGATTGCCGGCGAATCAGTCTTCCCATAACTAATCTTCTCTGGTTGCAGATAGTCTGCCTCGTTGCAGCCCTCAACCTTCCATTCCTTAATATTGCCGCCCTCTAGGATTATGGTGCCTTTCTGTCCGTGGATCTCAAGCCGCTCTTTGAAACCGGGCACGATTGCAGTTGAACTTTCGATTACACCTAAGGCCCCGTTATCGAATTCCAAAACCGCCACGCCTAAGTCTTCCGTCTGAATTTGGTGAGTGCTGATTCTAATCGCTCCGGAGATACTCTTTACTTTACCCATAAACCATTGTAGGAGATCAATGCTATGGATTGCTTGAGTGATTAATGAACCGCCACCCTCAACTTCCCAGGTGCCCCTCCAGTCGGCGCTGGCGTAATACTCCGGAGAACGATACCATTTAACGTAAGCGTCACCCAGGATTAGTTTGCCGAGCAATCCTTGATCCATAGCCGCCTTGACCTGGCGGGCCGCTTTTGTATAACGGTTTTGATAAATAACCGCCAATTTTAGACCTTTTTCTCGATAAGTTTCAACCAGTTTTTTTCCTTTGCCACAATCAACATCAAGCGGTTTTTCAATGATTAAATGTTTCCCGGCAGCTGCGGCTAGGAGCCCTTGATCTACGTGAAGCCCCGGAGGCGTACATAATATGATTATTTTTACTTCCGAGTCATCACAAACTGCTTGAAAGCTTTCATATGCCCGTATTCCGTATTCGTCCGCGCATCTTTTGGTAGTTTCGGGTTTCCTACTCCAAACGCCGCAAATACGGGATTCAGGGATTTCCCGAAGCGCCGCCAAATGGATTTTGGAAATCATACCGCATCCAATTATCGCTATACCTAAGGGTTCCATGTGACTCCTCCTCAGTCGATGATGAGCAATCCAGGTTTAATCATAGTCACACCGTTAACCTTAAATTCTACCTTGGGATAAATTATCGGTTTTGTGATAAATATCTGGCCATTAACAGTGGCGATAAACCCATCTTCGGTTTTCGTGCCGGAAATCGAAGGATTCCAACAATAAGCCTGGTTTTCAACGATTAAATCCTCGGTTTCCGAAGTAACTTTAATATCGCGCGCGTAATAACCCATAGCCCCGCCTTGATGATGGAGGCGCCATTCATCTTGGTGTCCTAATCTCCGGTATGTTTCTAATCCGACTTCAAAGGGAACCTTAGCTGTGATCCCTGGTTTGGTGGCCTCCGTCATCCGGAAATCAATTTCCAGATTGTCTTGGAACTGTTGAAGGAATCTCGCTTCAGGCCTTCCAAAATGTAGCATTCGGGTAATAGTAGTGATTAAACCCTTATAGCGGGCATTGACACTCACCATTAACTGCCGTTTAATCATCCGTTCCGTTGGAATCGGATGCCGATATGAATAAATCCGATCATCAGCGG
This sequence comes from Bacillota bacterium, assembly GCA_023394955.1. Taxonomy (GTDB): domain Bacteria; phylum Bacillota; class UBA4882; order UBA8346; family UBA8346; genus JAAYHS01. The sequence continues at coordinate 54,074 of JAEWZY010000050.1, read as the reverse complement.
CGACCATAAATCCAGTCGGGTCGATCCGGTATTTCCAAAGCTCCGCTCCGATTCTTCCGGCAACTTCGGACTCGTTATCGCCGGGTCTTATCCCAAGCATTACTTTTTCCACTGACTCTGACAACTTCTCGCCTAGGAAAAGATAACGGTCGACCTCATTTTCAGTAAGAGCATAGCGCAGTTTTTTGATTTCTCCATCTATATTTCGACATTGGCCGAAAGCAACATCTGCTCCAACTTGAGAAAGGTCCCCTACGATTTTTCGGATCATTTCCGCTTCCCGATCAACATACCATTCCCAATCCAGTAACTCAAAACCCAGATCTTTGAGGCCTTCTTCATCCATCATCCGCGCCGCTTCAATTTTATTGGCCAATAGATAACGGCCTTCCTTGGTCACCAACAAGGAAGAAATCCCCATCTCTGTAGCGATACCAACCATATTGAAACCGCCGCCGGTCAACCAGGAAAAATTAGCTTGTTTTTTTAAGAGAATCCCTTTTAGGTTTTGAGCTTCGATCAAACCAATTAAACGTTTTTCTTTTAGGAGAGTCTCCTCTCTTCTTGTCATTGCTGCACCGCCTTAAATAAAGGGGAGCCGAGGTCCGGCCCCCCTAATTAATTATCAGTATTTATTTGTACAGATTCTTATAACGATCTCCCAATTTATTTTCGATAATTAATTCTTTATAACTTATGTCTTGTTCTCTCATAAATTGGGCAAATTCTTTCGTACCTCTGTATTTAAGAGGCCACATCATTTCTTCGGCTTGTTTAACAAAGCCCGGATCTTCCATGCACTTTTTGAAGATGCCATCTAACTTATCGATGATCTCCTTAGGAGTCCCCTTCGGAGCCATAATACCCCGCCACATGGTGCCCACAAAGTCAAGTCCTTGTTCTTGAGCGGTTTTAACATTCGGGAATTTCGCCAATCTTTGGTCGGCAAAAATTCCTAAAATCCGGAGTTGTCCGGCTAAAGCTTGGGGCATTCCTTCGGGGGATGAGCCGATAGCTGAATCAATATGTTTCCCCATCAGATTGGTGAATGCTGGTCCGCCACCTTCATGAGGGATATTATTCAATTGAATTTTTGCAAATTTTTGAAAAGCCAGTCCAACCAAGTGAGTTCCTCCACCGGAACCGGCATTACCTAATGTAATTTGCCCGGGCCGTTTTTTAGCTGCCGCGACATAATCGCGAAGGTCCTTATATGGAGAGTCAGCTGGAACCATAATATAACAAGGTATATCGGCAAACATCATAATCGGCTCAAAATTATCAAGACTGTAAGGAACTGAACTCATGTGGATCTTAGTAATAAAAGGTGTTGTTCCCGAAGAAAGGGAATAACCATCCGGTTTTGCCCGGGAGGCCTCAATGAAACCCATTGCGCTGCCGCCGCCCGGAACATTCTTAATAATCAATTGTTGATTATTAGCGTATTTCGGGAAAACAGAGGCAATAGCGCGCATCAATACGTCAACTCCGCCTCCGGCAGACCAGGAACAGATAAATTCAACCGGCCGAGATGGGTAATTATCATTAGCCATGGTCAATCCAGTCGAGCCAATTGCTAAAATCAAGCCTATTACCAGGTAAAATCTGAAATTTCTTTTCATTCGGTTCCCTCCCTAGAATAGTGTTGACAAACAAAAAGCCTGATGCTCCAAAACTTAGGTTTTTTCACCTCCTTCTTTTCTGACCTATATGTAAAGACATTAGTCTCTACTATATTAATTTTTTGATGGAACCACGCTCTACTAAATTGCCCCCTAATAAAATGGTCTGAATGTTAGAACTCCGGCCTTCCACTTTATCAATTAAGATACGGGCGCCTTCCGTCCCAATTTCAATGTCCGGTAAGGCGACGCAAGTAAACTCGGGAATATTAAGCTGGGCCCAACTGGGGTCACCATATAATAATACTGATATATCTTTGGGAATATTGATTTTTCGCTTGCGTAACGCTTGGACTACACCTTCGGCAATATTGTTTTGATCAACGAAAAAGGCAGTGGGCCGATGTTCGTCTAAAATTTCGTTGGCGGTATTATACCCTGCCTCAGAGGTACGGGGGGCTCTTCGAAAAATAATGTCTTCCCTGGTAATCCCATGTTCTTCGGCCGCCTTAAAAAAGGCTTTGTTCCGATCAACGATGGTATTTAAATCGATATCCCAACCAATGTAAGCAATGTGGCGATGGCCTTGTTCAAATAGATATTTTGCTCCGGTATAGGCTGCGGCATAATTATCGGTGGCCACATAATCAACATTCTCGGAAATTAATCGATCCAATAAGACCAAAGGAATACCCGACTGGGTGATTGCGGTAAGTGAATTTATCCCATTTAAAGTTGGAGCGATCATAAAACCATCTACCCAATTGGCGATTAGTTGGTTGACTAGTTCGAACTCCTTTTGGGGATTATCATCAGTGCTGCAAATTAAGAGCTTGTAATTGTGGGTGTTTGCATGCTTTTCAGCCCCGATGACGATTCGGTTAAAGAAAAAGTTTTCAAATTGGGGTACAATAATCGCCAACAATTTACGGGATTTCCCCTTTAAACGCTGTGCTAACAAATTGGGATGGTAGTTAAGGGTTTTAGCCGCTTCTAATACGCGTTCCTTTAACTCATCACTGACATATTTCCGGGAATCACCGTTTAAGACCCATGAAACCGTAGCTACCGATGTCTGGGCTAATTTGGCGATATCGCGGATAGTCGCTCTTTTTTTGACCCGTTCCATCGACAAACTCCTTCTATGGTTAGACTTATCGATGAATAATATAAAAATACGTTTTTCTAACCCTATCTTAACATTTTTTTAACTGAGTTGCAATAGTAAATCACACTTCCAAGAATTAGGTCACTCCATATAGGCGCCGCGATTTACCGGAGCTGCTTTTTCAAAATAACGGCGTAATATACCGTGTTTAGCATCGGGAACCGGCGGTTGCCATTTGGAACGACGCTCCTTCAGTATTCTGACCACTTCCTCCGGAGAAGTCTCCTGGCCGTCAAATCCGATGACATCCAATTTTCGGCCGGGAATATCCACCAACACTAGATCTCCGGTTTCGATCAGTCCAATCGGACCTCCTAAGGCAGCCTCCGGAGCGACGTGACCGATACAGATGCCGCGGGTCGCCCCGGAATAACGCCCGTCAGTAATCAATGTCACCGAAGCCGACAATTCCGGAATACTTGATAAAGCTTCAGTTGTCATAAACATCTCGGGCATACCCGAACCACGCGGGCCTTCATTGCGAATGATCATTATCGCATCGGGTTTTATTTTGTTATCGACAATAGCTTGATATGCTAGATCTTCCGATTCAAAGACAGTTACCGGGCCTTTTTTGACCAATTTTTCGTTGGGGACCGCCGCATATTTAATCACAGCGCAGTCCGGGGCTAAACTACCGTTTAAAATGGCAATCGAACCTTTTTTGGTGGCTTTCTCCGGGGTACGAATGATATCTGAAGCTAAAATCCTGTGATTAGCTAGATATGACTGTACCCGTTCAAAATAGTTGTCATTCATCAAATCTTCCAGATTCTCACCTAAAGTTTTTCCGGTCACCGTCATTACGGATAAATCTAAATAGTCCCGAATCAGCCATTGAATCATGGGGATTCCGCCGGCATACCAGAAAAATTGGGTGGGAAATTCCCCGCTGGGTTGCAGATTGGTCAGATAAGGTATCTCTTGATTGGCTTTATTAAATAATTCAAGTGGAAATTCACAACCAGCTTCATGGGCAATTGCCGGTAAATGTATAATCGCATTAGTCGAGCCGCCAATGGCGGCATGTACTTTGATGGCGTTTTCGAAAGCAGCCGGGGTCAAGATCTCACTAACCTTAATCCGACGTTGGATCAAGTTAATGATGGCCTTCCCCGCCTGCCGGGCTTTTCTATATAATTCCTGGTAGAAGGAGGGTATCAATGCCGAACCCGGCAACGCCAGGCCTAATGCCTCGGAAATACACTGCATCGTGCCGGCGGTTCCCATGAAAGGGCAAGCGCCACAAGTCGGAGCGGAAGTCAAACAAAATTCCCTGATTTCCTGGATCGTTACTTTTTTTTGATGCTCTCGTAAAGAAATGTCCCCGCCATAGGCAATGGTTGATAGATCCGGTCCGGACCCCATAGTTCCCCCCGGTATGTGAATCGACGGAATATTCAGCCTAGCCATAGCCATCAAATGAGCTGGAATTGATTTATCACAGCTAGAGACCATGATCGCTCCGTCCCAAGGAATCACCGAACCATGCAATTCCACCATGTCGGCGATAACTTCCCGGGAAGCCAGAATATAATTCATTCCGGTATGTCCCTGGGCCCAGCCGTCGCAAAGATCGGTCACATGAAAGTGAGCCGCTTTACCCCCCGACTCCATCACTCCCATTCCGGCCGACTCGCTCACATCTCCCAAATGAACACTGCCGGGATGACTGTCTCCATAAACGTCATCGATAAAAACTTGAAACTTGGTTAAATCCTCTTCGGTCCAGTCCATTCCCAGCCTTAAGGCGTCAAACTGCCGCCAGCGGTTCCTGACTTTTTGGGTCCGGGAAAGACTACTCTGCCAGTTGTTATTCATCGATATTCTCCTGTTTATTATTTACAATTATTCTAACTCAATTATCAAAAAACCGAAACTAAATGGCAAGAATCTTAGATTACTGTTAACAATTCAGCTACAATATAATTGTTAATGTATGAATATTTTCGGCTTAATTTATTACAAGCTTAAGAACACCTTGTGGTGTTATTCCTTTATCTTGGATCTAAAATCAAATATCATCTTTTTCAACAAATATATCCCTTTAAATTTGATGAAATTATAATTATAATAAACTGAATAATACAGAAGACGGGAGTCAAAAGAAGACAGAAGTGAAGGAAGGCATTGATGAAGAGGATATTAATAATACTCTTGATTATCGTAATTATCGCCATACTAATCATCGGTTTCCAGTTTTGGCGACCCCACGAAGTAACGGCCACTAAATCTCTATTTGCCATGGGGACTGTCTTTGAAATAACCGCGACCGGGCCAAATCCCGTTCAAGCTATTGAAGAAGCTTTCCAAGAGATTAAACGAATTGAATCAATTATTTCCAATCAAAACGATTCCGAACTGGTAAAAGTGAATCGGGCCGCCGGAATCGGGCCGGTTAAGGTCGCACCCGAATTGTTTACAATTCTAAAAAAAGTGGCTGAAAGTTATCCTAATTTATTAGGGGCATTCGATCCGACAGTCGCCCCTGTCGTTGATCTTTGGGGTTTCAATCCGGAAGGAACTCCCGGACTACCAGCCTCCAATGAGATCAGCCGGGTTTTACCACTAGTCGGATTCAAACGGGTAGTTCTCGATGTTAAGCGGCAGACCGTATTTTTACCTGTTAAAGGGATGAAACTGGACTTGGGGGGGATCGCCAAAGGTTATGCAGTCGATCGGGCCTTCTTAAGCTTACAAAAGTCCGGGATAGATTCGGCATTAATCAATGGAGGGAGTAGCAGCATTCGCGCCATTGGAAAACGAGCCGGTGGGGGGCCATGGCGGTTAGGAATCGGACATCCTCGTCAGACCGGTGATTTATTGGGGGCCCTTAGCCTCCCCGAAGATCGGGCCCTAGCCACTTCAGCTGATAATCAGAACTTTTTAATCCATAATAGCGAACGCTATTCTCATCTAATCGATCCCCGCACCGGTTATCCGGCGCGGGATAAGATCTTAGTTACTGTTACCGCCCCAACGGCGATGGAAGCCGATCTGCTTTCAACCGCTTTTTTTGTGTTGCCAATCCCGGAGATAAAAGCCTTTGTTACAGCCAACCCTAAGTATGCGGCGATTATCTTGGACCACGTCGAAAAACTAATCAATTTAAACGAAACAACCTTTAAAAAAGATTGATAGATATCAAGGGAATTAAAAATTGTCCGGCTTCGCCGTTGGATTAGATTGCTAATTTTGGCAAAGGGTATTCTCGTGTCTTAACCACCCATTATTAGAAGTAATACAGGGAGCTCCTTACCAACATATCTGCCATTTTTACGGGTACTTTTAAAAATCGGTGAATTTCATTTCTTAATCTCCGCCTGTTTCCTAATATTTTAAATGAATGATTTTAAGACTTCAGCTGCGCCATAAGGCCATAGCTTAACTATGACTTCTTTAACCGCCGCCGGGTCGCCGCTAGTATAAAAAGCTTCCTTTCCCCCGCTAATCTCAGGATTAAGAATCCGGTATTGTCCTAAAACACGAACGGTTTGTTTGGCAACGGCCAAACCGGTATCAATCACTGTCACATTAGGGCCGCAAATTTTTTGGATTGTCCCCCATAAAAAAGGGTAATGGGTACAACCCAAGACTAAAGTGTCAATTTGTTTTTTCAATAAAGGATCGAGATATTGGTGTAAAAGCTCTTCAACTACCGGAGTATCCAATTCTCCGTTCTCCACCAGTTCGACAAGTCCGGGGGCTGGTTGGGTGTATACTTGAACATCTGCGCCGAACCTTTCAACTAAGACCGAAAAACGATCCCCTTTCAAGGTCAAGCTGGTTGCCAAAACCCCGATCCTTCCATTGCGGGTCAGACCGTGGGCGGGTTTTAGCGCCGGTTCCACACCAACAATGGGAATTTGAGGGTATGCTTCTCTCACCTGATCCAATCCTGCTACTGAAGCCGAATTACAGGCTACTACAACCGCTTTTACTCCCGACTCAACCAAAAAAGCGGTCACCGCCAAGCTCCGGGCGCGTATTTCGGGAACAGGCTTGGTCCCGTAGGGACAATGGGCCGAATCCGCCAAATATAGCAAATTCTCACCGGGAAGGAGTCTCCTGATCTCTTTTAATATTGAAATGCCTCCGACGCCGGAGTCAAAAACCCCGATTGCAGCTGAACCGGACACTCTAAACACCTCGTTCAATTCAATCTTAAAAGTGGTTCCATCATATTTTACATTTCAAATCCTTTTCTATATTCGAGTTTTTCTAAAACTTATCCTGCCCGGATTAAATGTTAGGCCGACAACAAAAAATCGCCCTGAATGAATCGGACTCAGCAACGATTATTCAAAAAGCGATTCAATAATTTGATTTGAAATAGTCAATTAACGGTTAATTCAAAATATAAGCTACTAACTTAGTAACGCCTTGATTATTTTCACTACTTTATCCGGTTCAAAGGGCTTCACCAAAAAATGTTTGGCCCCGGCCGATATGGCCTCCATCACTATTTCTTTTTGGCCCAATGCGCTGCAAACAATGATATTGGCATTGGCGTCAATTTCCATAATTTTTTTAATAGCGGTTATTCCATCCATTTCAGGCATGGTAATATCCATGGTTACTAGGGCGGGATGGTGCTCTTGATAAAGATCGATCGCCTCCAAGCCGTTTGCTGCTTCCAACACTTCTCTATAGCCGTTGTCTTCAAGCATCTTCCTAAGCATCGCTCGCGCCAGGTTTGCGTCGTCAACCACCAGGATCTTCATAGGCACACCTCTTTTGTTATATACCGCAATGAGTTCTCAAACGCGCGCGGTTATTGCTGCTATTTCTCTTGATTCACATATAACTGCGGAATTTTAAATTATGATTTGATATAATGATACTTCGCCGCGTTTCTTAAGTCAAATACAATTTCTATTTTTGCGCTTATTCCCCTTGCCCCCATTTATTAATCTCCGCTGAGATTTGACAAAGTGGAACTACTTGGAGCGCCCCACCGTATTCAACCGCTTTTTGGGGCATTCCATACACCACTGAACTATCTTTATCCTGAGCAATGGTAAAAGCCCCTTGATCTCGCATCGCTTTTAATCCTTTAGCCCCGTCATCCCCCATGCCGGTAAGGATCACCCCCAACGCTTTGCCCCCGAGAGGGGCGATAGATTTCAAAGTATAGTCGATTGACGGGTTATAAAATGTATCGTCAACCGGCGGCCCCACTTTGACCAAGTATCCTCCGTCCCGGCTGACCACAGCTAAACTTTTACCGCCCGGCACCACCAATGCTTTTCCTGTCGGTAGCTCCTCACCGTCCTCGGCTTCTTTGACACGGACGGGTCCCACCTGGTCCAATGACTGGGCGAAAGCGCCGGTAAACATGGCCGGCATATGTTGAATGATTATTATCCCAGGCAAATCCGGATCCAAGGTTTTAAATAACTCCCTAATAGCGGTAGTGCCTCCGGTAGAAGCTCCAATCGCTATTAAACGTTGGGAAAGCCCGATTTTTTTAGAAACGTTTGGTTCCTTGGCACAGGGCGCCGGATTCTGGTTCGAAGCCACGCCGACTTTAATATGAACAGCGGTTCGCAATTTAGTGATAATTTCACTCTTTAAAAACTTAATGCCTTCTTTATAGCTGGTTTGCGGTTTGGCGATAATATCGACTGCTCCCAATTCTAAAGATTTAATCCCAATCTTGCTGCTCACTTGAGTCCAGGAACTAATCATTACCACCGGCATTGGTTTAAATTCCATTAAACGTTCTAAAAACTCCAACCCATCCATCTTGGGCATCACTACATCCAAAGTTACCACATCAAACCGGATAGTTTTCAATAGTTCCAATGCTTCGACAGGATCTCCCAACGACGCGGCTACTTCCATGTCCGGGCTGGAATTAATAATTTCCGATAAAAGTTGGCGAAATAATGCGGAATCGTCAATCACCAACACGCGATACTTTTGACCCATAGCCTTCTCTCCATTGCTTATTTCTTCCGGTAAATACTTCGCTTATACGGTATCCATTTAGGATCCGCAAAGTTTATTGATTCCGAGAGTCCTAAAAACAGATAACCGCCTTTCTTAAGAAAATGATAAAAACCTTGGACCACCCTTTCTTGGGCCGGCCGGGCCAGATAAATAAAGACGTTTCTACACAGAATCAGGTCAAATCGGATCGAATCGGGAATATCCATCCGCTCTACCAAGTTTATCTTTTGGAAGTTTATTTGTTCACGTAATCTAGGCTTGACTTTATAATAATTTGGTCTCCCTTTCAGCTGCGTAAAATATTTTTCCCGCAATTCCTTGGGTATTTCTCCAATCCTTTCTTGGTGGTACTCGCCAGCCATTCCTTCCCGCAACTTGACAATACTAACATCGGAAGCAAGGACCCGAAGGTCCCATCCTTCTCCAAGAGCTTCATTCATCACGATAGCAAGGGTATAAGCTTCTTCACCCGAAGAACATCCGGCCGACCAACATCTGACTTTTTTATCCTTTCGATTACCGGTACCGGCGATCAAATCCGGAAGCAACTCTTGCCGCAAAATCTGAAATTGGTAAGATTCCCTGAAAAAACTAGTTACATTAGTAGTGACTAAAGAAACTAATCTATTAAATTCGGACGGGTCCTTTGCCAATAGGTCGAGGTAAGCTTGATAATTATCCAGGTTTAGCTCAATAAGCCTTTTATTCAAACGTGACTGGACCAAATACTTCTTTTGAGTGTCATAATTAAATCCAAGCCTTTGATTGATTAAACGGCAGATTTGTTCAACTTCATTGTCACTGGCTTCCCTGGTCAGGTTATAGTTATACATCCCATTTCTCCTTGGGACCCTTAAACTGATCTGCTTTTAAATTTGGCAAATCCCCATCGGATAACGGCCCATTAGAACCAGACTGAGATTTGGCTTCCAATTCCTTTAAAAGATCCTCGATTACCTCATCCGATAAACGGGCTTCCTCTTCCTGCCCCAGTTGGGGAATCCCCTTCAAAAGATCCTCAAGTTCCTTGGGATCAATTAGATAGTCATCACGTGAACTCTGGCTTACTTGAGATATCTCAGAAAGCTTCGGGCTGGTTTTCTCGATCGACCCTATTTCGATTAGTTCCCGTGTAACTTTAACCAGTCCGTTTTCAGTGGATTCTCCGTTAGTTAAATTGGCGTCTTGTTCTACAGCTAAAATGTTCCCCGGCACGCTTGAACTTTCAAGCTTTGTTTCGTAATAACCACTAAGGGCTTCAACTTTAGTTGAGCATTCAAGCGGGTCCGGTTCTTTCAGGATTGGCTGAGCCGTTTCGGTTTCAACCAGTTTTTCCAGATCAAGCAATAACACTAAACGTTCTCCAAAATTAGCCACGCTCTTCAAATATTTCGTTCTTTCTCCAAAATTAAAGGCGCTTACTTTCTTAATGGAGTTTAAGGGTATAAAAACCAAATCCAAAACCTGCTCGGCGGTAACCCCAAAAGCACAATTTGATTCAACCACGATGGTTACCGCATTGTCATCGTAATGGATAAGATTTAACCCAAAAATCATCCGCAAATCGATGATGGGGATGATTTTACCGCGATAACTAGCCATCCCTTGTACGTTGCCATAATTATTAGGCATTTTTAAAGGCGCTAAATAATTTACGAGTTCCAATACTTTAGAGGCTTCGACGCCAAATTCTTCGTTATTAACCGTAAAGATTATATATGGCTCCGTCTGTTTAACCTCGGTATGGCCGGTGTTTAAATTTTCAATTGAATGACTGATTTTTAACATTAACCAAAACCTCCCCAGCACTCCCCATCAAGCTTAGGTGTTTGTTTGAAAACTATGGATATTGATAATTAACGCTATTTCACCGCCGCCTAAAATGGCAGCCCCGGCGATCTTCGGATTGTTCGGAAATGCGGGGTTAATCTGCTTGATTACGATTTCTTCTTGACCGATTAATTCATCAACAATTAAACCCATCTTGCCACGGCCGTTTCTAAACACCACCAACGGAATTTCCTCCATAGCGGCGGATGTTTCAAAACCAAATAACTCTCTAAGATCTACTATTGGAAAAGCTTCCTGGCGCAAGGTGAAAACCTGCTGTTCCCCAACGTAATGAATCTGATCTTTTTCAATCATCAAACTTTCTAAAACATCACCGGATGGTATCCCAAAGGGTTGATTGCCAGCCTTAACCAGTAAAGCTTGAATTATAGCCAAAGTTAACGGTACTTTAAGGTTGAAGGTAGTCCCCTGGTTCAACCGGGTATCGACTTCAACATCTCCTTTTAAAGCGTTAATACTGCTTAAAACGACATCCAGCCCCACTCCGCGTCCGGAAATATCGCTTATGGCATCGACGGTGGAAAATCCGGGAGCGAATACTAACTTATAAGCTTCTTCGTCACTGATTTTATCGTTAGCCTTAATAATACCGTTTTTAACGGCTTTTTCCTTAATCTTATCAACATCAAGCCCTTTTCCATCGTCGCTGACGCTGATTACGATATAATCGCCATCCTGGTAGGCCCCTATTTTGATCCGCCCCACTTCCGTTTTACCCTTGGCCAGCCGTTGTTCTTTGCTTTCCAATCCATGGTCAACCGCATTCCGGATGACATGGGTTAAGGGGTCAACCAAATTCTCAGCCATTTGCTTATCAATTTCCGTATCTTCACCAAAAACACTAAGTTCAACCAGTTTTTCTCTTTTTTTAGCCACATCCCGGATAATCTTGGGAAAACGCGAGAAAAGTTGTCGTACCGGGACCATTCGTAAATCAATTATATCTTCTTGAAAACAAGTGGTAACCTGTTCCAATTTTTGGACTGTTTTAATCAGTTGGTTCCAAGTGTTCTGACCCTGATAGCCTAATTGAGTTAATTGAACCAAATTAGCTTTGATATTAAGCAATTCACCTACATTATTAAGGAGTTTGTCAATTTTTGACGACTCCACCCTAATAGTACGGTCATAGGTAGCTAGGGCCAAATGTTCCTGATGCTCCGGCGAGAAATTTGGGTTGGTATTGGTATTAGTGTCGCTATTAGTTTTCGCCTCTTCCGGACGATAAACCCATTTCCGGAGCCTAGTCTCTAAGGCGTCATTAACCGGATAAGTGGCAATGGTCTTTTCTTGTTCGGGTGTCAAGGGTCTTTCAACTAATAAAACCGCTTTAAGGATATCAAATTTCTCCCCCGCAAGCTCTTGAAGGGGCGGAACCATTTTAAAAATGGAACCATACTTTTCTAAATATTTAACAAAGACTAATGCCGATGCGGATTTCATCACTGCATCAAGGGAGAATTGGACTTCTACCCCGTAAACATCTTTTCCGGAACTTTGCCACAAGGCAACCTCTTGTTTTTCCGAATCATCTAGGGTCAGGATGTTATTATAGCGGTCTTGCGGTAAATTCTCTTGTCCGGTTTGATAATTAAACTCTTCCGTCCAACGGCTAATTTGATCCTCCTGATCCCAACAACCGCCTTCAATATATTCGAGAACTTCGTCGCAATATTGAATTAATTTATCGATCTTAGTCTCATCCAACCGGAAGACCGTCTTACGAACTCCGTCAAATAAATTTTCCACTGAATGCATTGTGTCTTTAAGAACATTCAGCCCCATCATTCCGGAAGAGCCCTTTATATTGTGGGCTAACCGAAATAACTCATTAACGACTTCGCTTTGTTTATCTGGATTTTGCTCCAGCTCCAGAAGGATCTCAGTAAACCGTTCCAACTGTTCACGGGTTTCATTCTTAAACAAGAATACTAAAGATTCTTTCATATTGGTGGCTGTATCACCCATCAGACTTCAGCTCCTTCTCCAAGCGCTGGACCATAACTGAATTGTCCTCTAATTTATAAAAAACCTTTCGTCCGGAGTAACCACCTACATCTTTGGCGATTACCGGTATCTTTTTCTCTCCGAGATAATCAAGGGTGAAGTTAATATTGGAGGTTGAAACATTGGCATTTGAGAGGTCAAGGTTCTCAACCACTTGTGCTCCACCAAAGACTTTAGCTTTGAGATGGGAAAGAGAACCTCCCATTTTTAAAATTTCGCCAATCAATAAATCGAGAGAATCCGAACCAAACCAACCCGGCGTTGAACCTTTAGACTTATAAGAATACGGACTTTGTCGTGGCAACATAAAATGATTCATCCCGCCGATTCTCTTTTGGGCATCAAATAAACAAACGGCGATACATGAACCGAGCAAAGTATAGATTACTACTTCGGGATCATTTGAGACATAATAATTACCACTATAAATGGTTACTACTTTTTTAGCGTTCAACATCAACGGAGACTCCAAGAAGATTAATGAAATTGAGGATTCTCTTTAATTTATCGGATTAAGATGCGATTTTCTTGAATCATTTAATTCTTAAACCAATACTTGCCCGGCTAATTGTTGCGCTTGTACACAAATAATCTCATAAAAACGGATAGTAAGGACATAATTATAAACTGACGCCTGTAAAAATGAATGAGTTATTCGCAAATATTCAATTATTGATCTGTAGGAAAGGGATTTTGATGTTAAGCCGTATTAAACAATACTGGGATAAAATACCCGCCGCCAAACTTTCCTGGAACCAAACGCTCCTGTTTCTAATCTTTACCCTTTCAGTTGCAACCCTAGTCTTTTTTTATCTCCCATTGCCATATTCTTTAACTCCGACAGCTTCCGAAGTATACGATTGCCGTCAGAATTTAGCGGCTACTTTTTATTTACAAAACCGTCTCCCGGTTCCCCTGGCTGAAACTCCGCTTTTTCTACGCCAAGCATTCCTAGCCGTGGAAGACCATCGTTTTTACCAACATCGCGGTATTAATCTAGGACGGATCGGTAAAGCCCTAATCACTAACGTAATTCACCAACGCCTTGAACAAGGGGCGAGCACTATCACTCAACAATTGGTCAAAAACGCTTATCTGAACCAAAAAAGAACAGTTATTCGCAAGCTAAAAGAATTATTCTATACCGTCAAAGTAGAATTGCATCTATCCAAAGATCAAATCTTTGAAAACTATTTGAACCAGATTTACTTCGGTCATGGCGCTTATGGAATCAAAGTAGCGGCTCAGACCTATTTCAACAAGAACTTGGGAGAACTGAATCAAGCGGAAATGGCGTTATTAGCCGGTTTACCAAAAGGGCCCGCATATTACTCGCCATATAGCCATCGGGATTCAGCCCAAAAAAGGATTAAACAAGTTTTACGAAGAATGGTTGATTGTAGCTATCTAAGTGAAACCGAATTCAAACACTACTCCGGGCAATCGTTGCATCTACCCGGCTTACAAAGAAAGACCCAGCCCGCCCCTTATTTTTTAGATCTGCTCCAAGCGGAACTGGATAAAATTTTCCCCAAAGCCCAAAGGCTTATCTATACTGGAGGATTAAGGATTGAGTCGACTTTAGATCTCAAGCTTCAAATTTTAGCCGAAAAGGCTCTCCAAAAAGGCTTACCTAAGCTGTTATATGATAAAAACGGCTTGATCCAACCTCAAGGCGCCTTAATTGCGGTAGATCCCCGGACCGGTCAAATTGCGGCTTTGGTTGGCGGGACTGACTATCAAAAATCCGAATTCAACCGCGCCATCCAAGCCAAACGTCAACCAGGATCCTCTTTTAAGCCGATCTTATATGCGGCGGCTCTTAACGAAGGATATACCTTGAGTAGCCGGATTGATGCCACGCCTCAATCTTACAATATCGGGCCTCAAATCTACCAACCCCTTGATAACCAGTCAACTGCCGAACGGGGGCCGTTATCGTTACGGGATGCTTTAGCCTGTTCCAGCAATGTCATCGCCGTCAAATTACTCAATCAGATCGGGTTTGAACCGGTACTGGATATGGCTAAAAGGTTGGGGGTTGTTTCCACTTTGCCCCAGCAGCTCTCCTTAGCATTGGGATCGGGAGAAGTTTCCCCTTTAGAATTGACCAAAGCTTACATACCCCTGGCCAATGGCGGCTATCAAATCCAGCCGACCACGATCCGGCGAATCTTCGACCAAAAGGGCAAGCTTTTATATCAAGCCCCGACAACCTATCCTCGGGTCCTAAACCCCGGGGTGGCTTATCTTGTGACCCAAGCGCTAACCGGTGTCTTCGAGGCGGGTGGGACCGCCTCAAATATCCGGGGTTTAATCAATCGTCCCGTGGCCGGTAAAACCGGAACCACCGAAGATAACCGGGATGCTTGGTTTATTGGATATACGCCGGATTTATTGGTTTCGGTATTTGTCGGTTGCGATTATAATGAACGACCCCTTCCTGGTTCAGGCAATCGAATCGCCGCTCCGATCTGGGCTGATTTCATCGGCAAAGCCTTAGCGGAACAACCTAAACTAGATTTCATAATTCCTAATGAAGTCCTCAAAATTCAGGTTTGTAAGGAAACCGGCTCCAAGGCGACATCCTTTTGCGAACAAATTCCAGAATACTTTTTAACCGGGACCGAACCAACCGAATACTGCACTAAACACCGTTTCATCAAGCTCGAAATCTGTAAAAGAACCGGCCTACTCCCCGGGCCTTATTGCCGCGCCGGAGAAGAAACCTTTTTACTGGGAGAAGAACCGGTCGAAATTTGCGAGTTGTGCCGGGAAAAAGGCTATTTCCTCAAATGGCTCCGGGAACTTTTCCGGCATTAAATAATCTTGAGGCCGACATTGCACTATCCCTTCAATTACAATTGACACATTGTAGTAATTAGATATATTATCAGAATTGACAGTAGAAAGGAAGAAGCGATGAATGTCATAACGTTAGTCCTGGCTCTTTATGCTATAGCGGTAACCATCTTCTTTTTTGAAAAAATCTTAATTATCCCAATATCCGCAGTTGATTTAGATCTGCCTCTTAGGGACGGACAAACGATTAATCTGTGGTCGGACACCGCTCCTGGTTCGGAAGGCTTATCCTTAAGCGAAGAAATAATCGAGCGCAGTAATAATCCGGCAGAGGGTAATGACCGGTTCGTATGGAAAATTACTAACCCCTCGCTAACTGTACATTTGTCAGCAAAACCCAACGGCGCCGGGATTATAGCCGCTCCCGGCGGAGGATATCAGCGAGTGGTCGTCGATAAGGAAGGGGACGAGCTTGCCCCTTGGCTTAATTCTTTAGGGATCACCCTCTTTGTCCTGCGTTACCGTTTACCCGGAGAAGGGCATCGCCCGGGCGCCGACGCGCCACTCCAGGATGCCCAACGGGCCTTGAGGCTAATCCGTAAAAATGCCCCGGCATGGGGCATTGATCCCAACCGCATCGGTGTTATGGGATTCTCCGCCGGGGGGCATGTCGCCTCCAGTTTGGCGGTAAAATATAATCAGATGATTTACCAACCCATTGACGACATCGATGAAGTCAATGCTAAGCCCGACTTTTTAATCCTCGGTTATCCGGTCGTCACCATGAAGGACGAATACGTTCATCTAGGTTCCCGTACCCAACTTCTGGGCGTACAACCCGCTAAGGAACAGATCGACGCTTATTCCAATGAGTTACATGTCACCAAAGATACACCTCAGACATTTATTATGCATGCCGGTGACGACCGTTCGGTGCCAATCGAAAATTCGATCAATTTTTATTTGGGATTGAAAAAAGCAAGAGTTTCAGCAGAAATGCATCTCTTTAAAGATGGCGGCCATGGATACTCAATCCGGTTCACTCACGGTAAAACCTGTGAACAATGGCCGTTGCTTTGTGGCCAATGGTTGAAAGCGATCGGTATCATTAAATAGTAAAGCAAGAGCTGCAAGGATTAAAAGCCGGGAAAGGATTTTCCCGGCTTTTATATTTGGTAGATAAAATCAAGCTCCTTCATGGTATTTCGGATTTTTGCCGAAAATATTAATACCGGAGTTTAAATGGATCCAATCGAACCATAAGGATGCTAAATTTGACTGAATATGAACACTAAGTTATAATTGATGCATCTTTTGAACAATTTGTCCTGTTTCGCTTAAGTTTGGCAATCAAACTTCATCCTTTGGATAACCGGCACAGTAAATAGTGTATCGGCGCTTTAATTTTAAAGCCATTTTTAAAGCCATTATAGTATCACGGTTTAATAATCTTTTTCCCCTATTAATTAAGCCGCCGGTTTAAGAAAGAGAGGCAAACCTAATTACTTTTCTTGGAGACAAGGCCGATGAATTTTAAGGAAAAAGTTTTCTTCATTATTTTTATCATCATTATAGCCTCGCTTCTATTAACCCTCAAAAGCCGTCCCGGATGGACTGTTGCTGTTGTTATGGGGATCAAAGCGGAAGACCAGATCCGTAGGTTAAGAAATGTGCGGGATTACCTTGAATACCACGACTATCTCAAGGCCTTGGCTGATTTGGAAGCCGAAAAAGTTGACGTTGTTATCATGGACTATTTATCCATCTTAAATATTAAGAACCAATCAATAAAAAGAGAATTAAAATTAGCCGGGGAACGATTGACTCATAGCAAAGGGAGAGTTGCTTTTAAACCGGAGGATGACGCTCTTCGTCAAAAATTTAACCAGGCTCTATTAGAATTAGTTGAAGACGGAACCTATCAGCGGCTCAGTTTAAAATATTTCGGCATTGACCAAAATCAAGAGATCAAGCGCACCGCAAGAACCTTTCAAATAAGGCCTAAGGATGGTTCCTGGGATAAAGTCCGCCAAAAAGGCATGATCGGATTCGGCATGGTCTTTAATAATTCCCCCTTTTGTTATTATGATCAACAAAACCAGTTGACCGGTTTCGAAGTCGAGTTAGCCAAAGCCCTTTGCGAACGTTTGGATATTAAATGTCTTCTGATAAATATCCCATGGAACGGAGCGGTTAAAGGCTTGCTTGCCCAAGCATATGACGGGTTTTGGGCTGGGACAAACGATTTTCAGCCGTTCCGAAAGAAAGTGAAACTTTCCGATCCGTATTACGACTCAGGCGCCCAATTGGTGGTCAAACCGGATTCACCGATTACCGGGCCAAGTACTATTGAACGAAGGTTGTCCGCTTTCGACCTATTATTAAGAAGAAGATCATTTTGACAAAAATAGTACACTGATCTACTCTGGTTTTTTTAATACATGCCATATTGTTTAATTATAAGGTATAGTTAATATTTAACTGATATTCAAGAATTGTTAATGACCAGAACTAGAAGTTCGTGTTAAAATGGTTTCCATAGGGGTGATTGCTTTTATGTCAATTAATAGTACATTATGGAATCAAACTTTGGAGACTATAAAACGAAGGCATAGTATCAGAATGTTTACCAGTCAACTTATTCCCGATGATTACTTACAAATAATCCTCAATGCGGCCAATATGGCCCCCTCAGCCCACAACCAACAATCCTGGCGTTTTATTATCATTAGGGGTGAGAAGAAACGGGAACTGGTAGAGCTGGTTAATTCAAAGGCTGCTGTATTTCCTAAATCTTCTTCGGTTTTACTTAGGATGGCCTCTAGGTCTATTGCTAGCGCGCCGGTGGTAGTGGCTGTAGCTAACACAGGCGATTTAATCGACCACGGAACCAAACTATTCCAAACTGGGCGGGAGCGGGCCCTTGACTTTTTTAGAACTATGGAGATTCAAAGCTCCGCCGCGGCAGTCCAAAGTTTATTGTTGGCTGCTACTTCTTTGGGCTTAGCAACGGTTTGGCTGGGTATATTATTTTTAATTAAAGATGAAGTATTGGAACTACTCGGAGAACCGAAGGGAGAGTTTATGGCGGTCATTCCTATTGGATATGCAGCCAAAGAAAGTAGGGGACCGGAAAAGCGGCCGTTAAATGTGATTATCAAACAATTAAACTAGAAAATAATCCTCTTTTGATAAGAACTTATTCGAGGTGAAACTTATGAAATGCCCACGAATCGTTTTGTTATTCCTACTTAGCGTTTTCTTGCTTGGAATTGTTAACACCGGCGCGACGGCTTTGACAGAGGAAGATATTAAAAAGGTCCAACTGGAAACCTGGACGATTATGTTTGTTACGGAGGTAAACGATCTTTACCCCTCAGCCATCCAATATGCGATTGTTAATGAAGATCCCCTACCTATGTTTAAGGCCAATCTAGCGTTCTTACGCAGCAACCCAAAACTCAATGATGATATATTAATAAACCTACAAGTAGCCTGGGATGCTATTTTCAAGAAAGTAACCGGGGAAAAAGTGGGTCTATTACCACCCAATAGCGAAAATGAATTTTCGATGGGTTCCAATGAACCGGGAGGCCAAAAGTGGGTAATAACCAAG
Organism: Bacillota bacterium; assembly: GCA_023394955.1. GTDB lineage: Bacteria > Bacillota > UBA4882 > UBA8346 > UBA8346 > JAAYHS01. Next base: position 35,053 of record JAEWZY010000050.1, on the reverse strand, counting down.
GTGGCTCTGAAATCTAACGGTACTATCCTTTGTTGGTGTATCCCGGTTGAAGTAAAGATCGGAGAAAGATATCAAATTAAATTAGATGAAAAAAATACTTTTGATCTTCAAAAATTTATCTAAAACCTAAGATTAATTGATAATTTAGCCGGAATGGCAATTAACCCTTCCTGGATCGAAGGTCCGCTTGGTCCCCGCTCTTTAGACTGATTAACTAAATTTTCCACTGCTTGATAGGACAGTGCTTCGCCTATTTATTATTTCAACTACAACAGATAGCCGTTCTTTCAGGATTTGAAGCCGGGACCATTTTTTAACGAAGCGACATCTAAATGGAGGCCCCATTATAAAAGAATTAATATGAAGGATTCAAACCCTTAAGGTAGAATCTTTTATGACGGTGGACTATGATTCATTTTCATCCTTCACCTCCCCCAGATAGACCGGGGTAGGTCCCCAAATTGCATTAGTGTAAGGAGGATAATTTTTGATCGATTATCAGGAATTTAAAAGACTAGCCGGCCAATTGGTAGGAATTGATCTTAGTGAATATAAAAGCCAACAAATGGATCGCCGGATTCATTCCCTAATGCAGTCTTGGGAGGTTTCTAATTACGATCGTTGTTTCGAACTGTTAAAGACCAATCCCCAGCGGTATAAAGAATTTGTTAAAAAGCTAACCATCAATGTTTCGGAATTCTTTCGCAACCCGGAACGCTTTGAAGAATTATGGCAGCGGGTGCTCCCCGAATTATTAAATAACAATTCCCATTTAAGGATCTGGAGCGCGGGGTGTTCCAATGGGGCCGAACCATATTCAGTAGCTTTAATAGTACAGGAACTGGGCGCCGCCGATCGGGTCCAAATTTTTGGGACCGATATCGATCAAATGATCCTGGCTAAAGCCCGTGAAGGGGTTTATGAATACAATGACCTTAAAAATCTGCCTCCGCAATTTTTAGCCAAATATTTTACAATTCAAAACAACCGGTATTATTTAAATGATACTGTAAAAAGTATGGTTGAATTCTTAAGTCATAATTTATTAAAGGACCCATTTTTCGACAGTTTTGATCTGATACTCTGCCGCAATGTGGTTATTTATTTTACGGAAGAGGCTAAGAAAGTCCTTTATCAAAAATTTTATGAATCTTTAAAGCTCGGCGGTTATCTGCTGGTCGGCGGTACGGAGCCACTGTTAAACTATAAAAAAATGGGCTTTATTAGCAGTTCAATTTCTTTCTATCAGAAACCATTTAATTCAAATACTTAAGGCTGGAAGGAATCGCTTTGATTATCGGTAACGGAGTCGACTTGATTAAAATTTCCCGGATCGCTAAGGCAATTGAAAACCCTCTTTTTTGCGAGCGGGTTTTTACCGAAGCTGAGATCCATGAAAGTAAAATGTTAGCTCACCGGTTGGCTGGCTTTTTTGCGGCCAAAGAAGCTATCTTGAAAGCTATGGGAACCGGTTTGTCCAATTTTTCATGGCAGGAAATCGAAGTCCGGCATGATCCCAAAGGGGCCCCTTTTTTGGAACCCACCGGCAAAGTCCGGTTATTCTTAACCGAAAACCGGGTTGGCCGAGTTCATCTGAGTATTTCTCATTGCAAAGAGTACGCCGTGGCTCAAGTTATTTTGGAAGCGGGCGATGGATGATGAAAGTGGCGACTGCCGCCGAAATGAAACAAATTGACCGTCTGGCTCAGGAAGATTATCTAATTCCCGGAGCGGTCCTAATGGAACGGGCTGCTTTGGCCCTGCTCCGCATAATTCAGGAGCATTTCAATTTGGCTGGGCAAAAAATATATATTTTCTGTGGCAAAGGAAATAATGGCGGAGACGGACTGGCTTTAGCAAGACTGTTGATTGAATCCGCCGCTGAGGTTAGAGTGGTTTTAGCTTTTGAGCCTTCTCAGTTTTCCGGCCTTGCTTCGCAAAATCTGTCTTCAGCGGCAAAGTTCGGGCTTCCCATAGTTAATTGGCAAGAGATCAGCGCTCAGGAATTGCAACAGGCCGATTTAATTGTCGACGCCTTGTTGGGAACCGGTGCTATAGGGTCTCCCGGCGGGTGCCTGGCCTCGATCATCACCATGATTAACGGCTCAAAAAAGCCTATAGTAGCGGTGGATATCCCTTCGGGAGTTAATGCCAACAATGGCCAAGTCGGCGAAATAGCCATCAAAGCAACTATTACAGTCAGTTTCGGGCTACCCAAACCCGGGTTGTTGGTTTACCCAGGCGCAGAAGCCTGCGGCGAATTAGTAATTGACCCAATCGGCTTTCCGGCTCTGTTACTCGAATCCGAAAGCCTGAAAATGAATTGTTTAACAATCCCTGAAGTAGGAGGGTTATTGCCGGAACGGATTCCGACCGCTCATAAAGGTAGTTGCGGCCATGTTCTGATTATTGGTGGGGCAATGGGAATGACCGGAGCCGTAGCTTTATGTTCCTTAGGAGCATTACGGGCTGGCGCTGGTTTGGTTACAGCCGGAATACAAAACTTCAATGCTTTTCCAGAGAAACCGGCTGAGGTGATGGCCACCTCTTGGGACCGGATTTTGGCTCTTTTGGATAAAGCAGCGGCGGTTATTTTTGGCCCCGGGGCCTCTGCCGGAGAGCAAAGCTTGAATTTATTCAAGGAGCTATTGACTAAATGCAAAGCGCCTTTGGTCATTGACGCCGACGGGCTAAATCTTTTAGCCACGGAATCCGTTAACTTACGGGAATTTAGTTTTCCGTTCATCCTCACCCCCCACCCTGGGGAAATGTCCCGGATGTCCGGATTATCGACGGCTGAGATTCAGGGTAACCGAATTGAGATCGCACGCCGTTTTGCCAAGGAATGGGGCGGAACTCTGGTTCTTAAAGGCGCCCGCAGCATCATTGCTGATAACGGCGGAAATATTTTTATCAATCCCACCGGAAATCCGGGAATGGCTACTGCCGGAATGGGTGACGCCTTAGCCGGGATTATCGGAGGGTTATTAGCCCAAGGAATGGGAACCACAGAAGCGGCGGCGTGCGGGACTTATCTTCACGGTTTGGCTGGAGATCTAGCCAAGGACAAGTATGGCCCTACGGGAATCATTACCAATGATTTAATAGGAAAATATCCGGCAGCGGTCAAGAAGGTGTTAAAATGAGCAGTAGGTACCAAGATATTATCAGGCCGGTCTGGGTCGAGATCGATCTTAATGCGGTCCGTCATAATTTTACTGAAACTCGACGATTAACCGGCCCGACGGTCGAGATTATGGCAGTCGTTAAAGCGGAAGCTTATGGACATGGCGTGGTTAAAATCGCCCAAACACTTCTGCAATCAGGCGCTGACCGTTTGGGTGTGGCTTTGCCCGAAGAAGGAATCGCCCTCCGCAAAGCCGGTATCACCGCTCCAATTTTAGTCTTTAGTCCTCTGCAAACCGACCAGGCCGAGATTATGGTCCGGTTTGATCTCACTCCAACCATTTGTATGTTGGAACCGGCGGTAGCTTTGTCAAGGATGGCGGCTGCCGCGGGAAAAGAAGTCCCATTTCATGTGAAGATCGACACCGGAATGAACCGGATCGGGATTCCCGCCAATGAAGGCATCGTTTTCATCAAAAAAATGCAACCCCTTCCGGGAATAGTTTTCGAGGGGATCTTCTCTCATCTGGCTACTGCCGACGAACTGGATAAAGAGTATGCTAGACTCCAAATGAAAACTTTCAATAAAGTCATTGTCGATCTTAAAACTGAAGGATTGCTTCCTTCCAAAGCCCATTTGGCTAATAGCGCGGGTATAATTGACCTGCCGTTAGCCTATTATAATCTGGTCCGTCCCGGGTTAATTCTTTATGGGATGTATCCCTCTTCAGAAGTTAAAATTGATAAGATCCGGCTTCAACCGGCCTTTTCCTTAAAAACAAAGGTTGTTTTCAAAAAAAGGGTTCCTCAAGGGTCAGCCATTAGTTACGGGCGAAAGTATCTCACTCCCGCGGAGACCACCATTGCCACCCTACCCATCGGATATGCCGATGGATGGTCCCGGAGGCTCTCCGGCAAGGCCGAGGCCTTAATCTCCGGAAAAAGGTTTCCGATTGTAGGGTCAATTTGTATGGATCTATGTATGGTGGATGTCGGCGATGAACCGGTGGAGATCGGCCAAGAAGTGGTCCTGATCGGCTCCCAAGGAACGGAAAGAATAACCGCTGAAGAAATCGGCGCTCATTTGGGCACCATTAATTATGAAGTAACTTGTATGATCAGTGATCGAGTTCCCAGGAGATATTTGAATGAAGCTTAGACCAAGGATCGTTGAGATTAAAGTCCCGCTGCTAAGCGGGGAGGAATCCCTAACGATTGTCCGCCGATGGCTGGTAACCGTCGGCGAACTGGTGGAGATCGACCAAGACCTGGTTGAATTGGATATTAACGATGAACCTTTTTTACTTCCTTCACCCTTAGATGGAAAGTTGATCGTCATCGAAACGGAGACTGAAGAAATGGTAGAACCGGGACAAGTATTAGCCCTAATTGAAGCCGATTGACTTTTACTAACAATCTCCTCCCGGCTGGCCGGAGCACATTATAAGGATGAAACTAGGCGACAGAGCGCTATTCCCACGCTCGCGTCTCTTGCCTACCTAGGAGTAAATGAAAGAAACCAGGCCACCTCCATCAACATTTATACCCTCAAACAAATCCGTCCCTTCCACCAATGGCGTCAATTATGTTAATGTCCCCGAGATTTGAAGACGAAGGTACCGGAAATTATCTCCGGATCTTTATCAACGGCGCTAGTATGAGATTTGATAAATTAGGCATTTAAAATTTAAACCTCCGTTAAATTTCCCCTATTTCCCTTGCATTCTCGGCCTATTCATGTTTTAATTTATAGTTGCGGATAAAATATATGCTGGGATTATCTTTTGGAATTATATGGCTGCCTCAGTTCTAAATAATCCTGCCCATTTAATATAGAAAGTATAGGTGAACCTAAATGACATCAAAGACAATTGACAATATGAGAAACATTGCCATTATCGCCCATGTCGATCATGGTAAAACGACTCTGGTGGACTGCCTTCTCCGGCAGGCCGGTACTTTCAGGGAGAATGAACGCCTAGTCGAACGAGTGATGGACTCCAACGACTTAGAGCGGGAACGGGGTATTACCATCTTATCCAAAAATACCTCTGTAACCTATGGCCCCACTAAAATAAACATCGTCGACACTCCCGGCCACGCCGACTTCGGTGGTGAAGTGGAACGAGTTTTACGAATGGTTGACGGCGCCTTACTCTTAGTCGACGCTTTTGAAGGCCCCATGGCCCAGACCAAGTTCGTGCTGAGAAAAGCCCTCGAAGTCGGCCTGCGGATCATTGTAGTCATTAATAAGATCGATCGGCCTGACGCCCGGCCTGATGAAGTTTTAAATGAAGTCTTCGACCTCTTTGTCGAACTGGAAGCCGATGACTGGCAATTGGACTTTCCGGTGATTTACAGCTCCTCCCGTCAAGGAGTGGCTACTCTAGACACCCGGGAACCGGGTAGAAATATGCAGCCTCTCTTTGAGATGATTATTAAGGAAATACCCGCTCCGGCTGTGGACCCCAATGGAACGCTCCAGCTGCAGATTAACACCTTGGATTACGATGAATATGTCGGCCGGGTCGGGATCGGACGAATCTATAGCGGTTCCTTGAAAGCAGGACAAATGATTGGGCTCTGTAAACGAGACGGCCAAGTAGAGACGATTAAAATCGGCAAGATTTGGACTTATGAAGGACTAAAACGCCGCGAGGTTGAACAGGTCATCGCAGGCGAAATCTTGGCTGTAGCCGGGCTAGGCCAAGTCAATATCGGAGAGACAGTATCTGATCCGGATAATCCACTTCCTTTACCCCTGCTTAGCGTGGATGAACCTACTCTGACGATGACCTTTATGATCAATGATAGTCCTTTCGCCGGAAGGGACGGCAAATATATCACCTCTCGCCACCTGCGGAGCAGGCTCTGGAAAGAAGCGGAGACCAATGTCAGCCTAAGAGTGGTTGAGACCGACGCCCCCGATGCCTTTCAAGTCTCCGGCCGGGGCGAACTTCATCTGGGAATCCTAATCGAAACGATGCGCCGCGAAGGCTATGAGCTTCAAATCTCAAAGCCGAAACCGATCCTAAAGCAGATTAACGGCGAATTATGCGAGCCCTATGAGCGGCTCTTCATCAATATACCTGAGGAATTCTCCGGTCGAATCATTGAGAACCTCGGCGGCCGCCGTGGCGAACTCCTCAATATGCAACCGGCTGGGGAATCCAATCTTAAACTGGAGTTCCTAATTCCAGCCCGTGGTTTGATTGGTTTTCGTTCCGAATTCCTGACCGATACCAAAGGCGAGGGTATCATGCACCACCTTTTCGACCATTATGGGCTCTGGAAAGGAGAAATCCCCGGCCGCAGCCGCGGAGCGCTTTTTGCTTTCGAAACCGGAGAAGCAACCGCCTATGCCATTCATAACGTGGAAGAACGGGGTACGCTCTTCATCAAGCCGATGGACCAAGTCTATGCCGGAATGATTGTCGGTGAAAACTCCCGGGAAGGCGATCTCGAGGTAAATGTTTGTAAGAAAAAGCACTTGACCAATATGCGTTCCAGCACCGCCGAAGAGGGAATCCGGCTGACTCCGCCGGTAGTCTTCAGCTTGGAACAGGCGATGGAATATATCGCCGACGATGAACTGGTGGAAGTCACTCCCAAATCAATCCGAATGCGCAAGAAGATCCTTGATCGGAGTGAACGGGAGCGGGCGGCCAAGCGTAGCCGGGATCAAGAGGCGAGTTAATCCGCTTGAATAATGAGACTTCAGTCAATTTTCAAACTGAAGTCTTCTTTTTTCGTCTTTTGGTCGACCAATTAAGTATTCCATATAATAAGCAGTACCCTAAGAGGCCTTCCCAAATCCAGACAGCCCCCAAGAGAACCATACCGTCGCCAATGACTCCGCCTATTTGTATAACATAGCAGATTACGATCAATAAGGCGCCTAGAACAATCCGCGTCGCCCGGTCTAGCGGTCCGACATTCTGTTCTACCATTTTTCCAACTCCACTACATTATTTATCTCTCTTTATTATAACCCCCTATCAACCTAAGTTGTATCCGACCAGTTTAATGACAAAAAAAGGATTTGGGGATTTTTAGGCTAATTATTTACATAAATGGTGATGGGTTTCTGTTAATCAAAGCACTCTGGGTTCAAACTAAAACTTTCTTATTAATTTAATTATAAAGGAAAAAGAAGGGGGTAGTCCAGAATGCGATTCAAACTGCCTTTATTGCTAATTCTTTCCATTTTATCATCAGTAGCCAATTTTTCTAATATCAATGCCGTTTCCAACAACGATCCGGACATATCGCTCCCGGACTTGGCCGTGTCGGACATCTTTCTGACTGACCTTAATCAGCTCGCTATCGAAATAGCCAATTTAGGCGCCGGATATTTGCCCAAAAAATATTGGGAGCACTCTTTGGTTTCCCTGTTTATCTATCAAGACGAAAAACTCTGGGGCGGGATCAGCCTGAAAATTTGTGATCCCTCCCAAAAACTTCATTATCCAAAATCCAAAACCATATATATCTCCAAGAACATCATCCTTAATAAGGCCTCACAAATTCAGGTTATCATCGATCCCCAAAATACGGTCCGCGAATCAAATAAAACCAATAACTCCTTTATAAAACTACTGGCCTGCCCTACTCCTGATTTAGCCGTCACTGATCTTTGGGTTATTAACGGTAACCTGCTAGCCATACAAATAATTAATACCGGGTCGAAAAAGATCGACCCAAAATATTGGGACCGGGTTCCGGTCTATTTTGAAATCTACCGTAATGGCCAAAGCTGGGGCAGAGTTCCCTTAAAAACTATTGATCCCCGTCGAAAACTTACCGAACCCGACGGTAGAGTAGTCTATATTACCGGGAGTCTTTCTTTATCGGATTCGGAAGAGATTAGCGCGGTAATCGATTCCGAAAATATGATTGACGAAAGGGACGAAAACAATAACCGGTTCCAAAGAATAATCGCCCCCAATTAATAAAGACTGCCGAAGATTGACAGCCTTTAATCCCCATGAGAGTTATTTAAACGAATGTGCCGTTTCGGCCTAGATTAACCAACTTTAGCTTTGTTTTTTTTACAATATTCCAACATCTGCCGGGCGGCTTTCTTGCCTGCGCCCATTGCCGCAATAACGGTAGCTGCTCCGGTCACAATATCCCCCCCGGCAAAAACCCCAGGCAGGCTGGTCTCCAAGGTCTCCTGATCGACCTCGATATAACCTCGGTTATTCAGTTTCAAACCAGGGGTATTTCTTAATAAAACCGGGTTCGGACCCTGCCCGATAGCTACAACCACGTTGTCCACCGGAAATTGAAACTCCGAATTGGGAACCGGTACCGGCTTACGCCGACCACTGGTGTCGGGCTCACCCAATTCCATCCGGATACATTCCAAGGCAACCACTTCACCTTGATCGTTCCCGATAATCCGGGTCGGGTTAGTTAACAATTTAAAAATAATTCCTTCCTCTTCGGCGTTTTCAACCTCTTCATACCGGGCCGGGAGTTCATCCCGGGAACGGCGATAGACTATATAAACTTCCTTCGCCCCTAACCGCAGGGAGGTCCGGGCCGCATCCATCGCCACATTACCGCCTCCGACAACCGCCACCCTCTCACCGACCCGGACCGGAGTGTCATATTCCGGAAAACGGTATGCTTTCATCAAGTTGACCCGGGTTAAAAATTCATTGGCTGAATAAACTCCGTTCAAATTTTCACCGGGAATATTTAAAAAATAAGGGAGTCCGGCCCCGGTCCCGATGAAAACCGTATCATAACCTTGGGCCATCAGTTCCTTGATGGTTACGGTCTGCCCAACCAATACGCTGGTCTCAATCTTGACGCCTAACTTTTTAATATATTCCACTTCACGACCGACGATGTTTTTTGGAAGACGAAATTGAGGTATCCCGTATTGTAATACCCCTCCGGCTTCATGCAAAGACTCAAAAACCGTAACCTCGAAGCCTTGTAATGCCAAATCCGCCGCGCAAGTCAATCCGGCCGGCCCTGCCCCGATGATCGCCGCGTCGCAGTTTGTTTTATTAGTCGGGTCCGGATCGCCTACAGCCTCGGCTGCAGCTTGATCAGCGGCGAATCGTTCCAACGCTCCGATAGCTACCGGTTGGCCTTTCTTACCTAAGATACATAAGTACTCACACTGGCTTTCTTGAGGGCAAACCCGGCCACAGATGGCCGGCAGACTATTCTTTTCCTTGATTTTGGCGGCCGCTCCTAAAAAATCGCCTTCCTTGACTTTAGTTATGAATTCAGGGATACTGACCTCAACCGGACATCCCTGGACACAAAGAGGCTTTTTACAATTCAAGCACCGGGAAGCCTCAGCCAAGGCTTGTTCTTTAGTATAGCCAAGGGCAACTTCTTCAAAATTGGACTTTCTGACTTTAGGATCTTGTTTGGGGACTAATTGGCGTGACATCCGCATTCCTCCGTTCCAATCCGGCATTGATGGAGAGCCTGTTGCTCTTGTTCTCTGTAGTAACGCTGCCTTTGGCGCAGTTCGGCAAAATCGACTTTCAAGCCATCGAATGAAGGGCCGTCCACACAACAAAATTTGCTCTCGCCGCCGACCGTAACCCGGCAACCGCCGCACATTCCGGTGCCGTCAACCATTACTGCGTTCAAACTGACGACAGTCTTAATATTCCGTTCTTTGGTAACCTTAACGCAGGCGTCCATCATTGGTACCGGCCCGATAGCAATTACCTCATCGACCTTTTCCGTATTCAGCGTCTGCTGTAAAGGTTCGCTCACCAAACCTTTCATCCCATAGCTGCCATCGTCAGTGGCTACTATTAGCTCCTGACTAACAGCTTTCAATTCATCCATTAAAATTAATAGTTCTTTGCGTTGCGCTCCCAAAATAACGATGACTTTATTTCCAGCTTCGTATAAAGCTTTGACTTTCGGATATAAAGGGGCTGCGCCCAAGCCACCTGCCACGCCAACTACCGTACCCATTTTCTCGATCGGATACGGTGTGCCTAAAGGTCCAAGAATGTCTAAAAATGAATCCCCCGGATCCATCCGGTTGATCATGGTTGTACTCTTGCCAACTTCTTGAATGATTAGGGTAATTGTTTCTTTGACTCGGTCAAAATCGGCAATGGTCAGCGGAATGCGTTCCGCCTGTTCATTTAAACGCACCACCACGAAATGGCCTGGTTGGGCTTTAGCCGCTATCGCCGGAGCCTCAACTACCAACTTTACAATTCGCGGGGCCAAGACCGTCTTGGTCAGCACTTTCAAATCGATCACCTCGGAACGGAATTAAATACTTTTCCTGTCTTAATTTCAAAAAAAGTAAAATTAGTTAAAGTGTTTCAAACATAAGTAAGTATAACACAAAAAAAATAAAGAGGGCAACCCTCTAACATATTTGTAAACTCGAATTCATCCTGCCAGTTGTTAGCTTTTAACTTAAAGTTATCGTTAGGCAACAAGTAAAACCCAATTATCGCTAATAGCAGAAATCACAAGTTGTCGCTAATCATAAATCGATTAACCCCGGGGAATAACAAATTCCTCCAACCGACCGTCGGCGTAAGTTAACTCCCATTCAATTCGATCGGAAAACATTTTTGGTTTTAATGTCGCCCCAAAATCAGCCAGACTAAAAGGAAGTCTGGTTTCCAACGCCCCCTCCGGGCAGCTTTTAACGCAGGCCATACAATCCCAACAATCAGCCTGATTTCTAATTGAACTCTTTCCGTTTTCATCGATCTTCAACAAATCCCCGGGACAAATATCGACGCACCGCCCACAACCGTTACACTTAGCCCTATCAAATCGCAAGCCCAATTTAGGTTCTCCTTTGCTTTTATTAACAATCAACAAACAACAATCCGGCCCTATTATTTGATAAAAGTATCAATTTTCCCCTTTCCTAGCCTTTCTAAAAAGCCTTAGATATTTTATGGTTTCATAAAGACCCAGGTGCCAACTTTTATAAAATGGGGGGCGCGGTTCTTAACAAGATTAATTATTATCTTAATTTGAATCAAATAAATTCTTAGATCAACTATTCTCAAAGGTGAAACGGGGAATAAAAAAGGCCTGGTTTTTCCCAAGCCCTTGATCAGTGATCAATTAGCAGTAGACATTAGTCAGTTGCCGGAGTCTTCTGTGTTGGTAAACATGGTAATAAAGAAAGCCAATATCGAAGCCAAAATTATCGCCGCATGGGGGAGGAGATGATATATAGCGTTTAGGCCCTCACCCCGGAAGTAACTATCCAACTTCATTATCGTAGTAAATAAGGTATAATACATCCCGAGGATTCCACCGCAAAAAATAGCCAATCCAACCAGCAGCGGTGAACGGGGTTTGCAAAAAACGAAGATTAACACCATTGCAATGATAAAGGCCGCCCCGAAAGAAATCAACCAATAATAATTGCCGGGAAGATTCATGGTGGAAACCACTTTGGCGCCGAAGCTTTCAAAGATCGTGTTCAGCAGGGAAAAAACAAAATAGAAACCAAGTAAGCCAAGGGTAAAATTGAGCCATCCGTTTCTATCCATTATTAATTTCCTCCTTATTATCAATTTATCAATAACAATTTATTACTAAATTTGACATCTTCCGATATTTTCCTGCTTCTCACAGTTTAAATAAAAAATTATTGAGAATTCCTATAAACTATATTACTAGAAAAACATTTTATTACTTGGATGTCCCACTTCGAATAAATATTATTTATGCAAAGGGAAACATATCCTAAAACTCGTACCCTTTCCTGTTTGGCTTTTAACACTAATGATTCCGCCTTGTAATTGAACCAGTTTTTTAACAATCACCAACCCAAGGCCAGTCCCTTTTTCTTTTATTTGACTACCACGCCGGTTCTTGACCCGAAAAAATCGTTCCCAAATATGCGGCAAGTCCTCTGCTGCGATACCAATACCATCATCTTGAATGGTCAATAACACTTCACTTCGAATAACATCTACACCTACCAGGATGGTACCGTTCTCTGTCGCTACAATCGCATTTTTCAGGAGATTTCTGACAATTTGCTCCATCCGATCGAAATCCCCCAATACGATGGCTTTTTCTGTTTTCTTATCCAAAAGAAGTGAAGTATTCCTGCTATTAGCTTCAGCCTCGAACGACATAACAACATTTTGGATCAAAGCAACTAGATCCAATGGTTGTTTTTCTATGGTAATATTACCGCTTTCCAACCGCCCTAGCGCCAAGATATCATCTACCAACCTTGTTATGTGAACTGTTTGAGTGTAGATTGTATCTAAATATCTTTCTAATAAAGTTTTATCTCGTACCATTCCATCACGAATAGCCTCAACAAAACCCTGAACTGATGTTAAAGGGGTACGCAACTCATGCGATATCTCCGTAAAAAGCCGGGCCCGTTCTTCTTCCATTCTACTACTTTCAGTCTGTATCTTTTGATATCTAACCGCCAACTTATTAAGTTTATCGGCAAGGACATTAATTTCCTCAAAGGATTGGCTCTCAAAGCTTAATACATCATTTCCTCTGCTAATTTCAGCTATATTGGCGGTTAACAGAAAAATCGGCCTTGAAATAGACATCCCTAAACAAACGGAGATAATAATTATAACCACCAATATGACCATTCCCACGATGATGAAGTATAAATGCATCCCCTTTAAATTAGCGTCAAGACCAGATGATTTTATCTCTAGTAAAACGCCGTTTTCGATAACATTCTGGTTATTCCTTATCGGGACAACAGCCTTAAATATAGGCCGTCTTGTTTTCCGGTCTACTGCTTGAAAAATCTCTATTTCTCCTCGATTAAGAGCCGCAACACAGTCTTTTTCTACTTTACTGTTTAATGCTACTTTCTGTTCTGCAAAAGCGCCTATCACATTGCCTGCCTTGTTAAAGATCGTAATCCTTTTAGCATTAAAAAGGTCGGCCAAAAATTTTAACTGTTCCTGTTTAGCCTGGTTTTGAGCGTTGAACAACACGTCAGTCGCTCTTTCATAAACTGCCTTAGTTTTATCATACTCTATTTTACTAATAGCGCGTATTCGAAATAATATTTGAGCCTTTTCCCAATCTTGACGCGCCGATTCAAGATGGATTCCAGCTCGTTTGGTAATGTCGGAAGTTTCATCCCATCTCTGATCAGTTAGTTGTTGTAAAACGTAATTTATCCGCTTAGCCTTACGTAATAAGTCCTGTTGAAGCTGAACATTGGTTGCCTGTTTCACTATAAAGCCGGAAAGGATCATCATAATAATCAGATTGACAACAAAGAGCATTACATTGGAAAATAATATCTTTGTATAAATTTTTTTATTGAATCGCTTTTGTAACAAATCAGTGATAATGAGCCGCAACCAATATATAATCTGGGATTTACCATAGAGTCTTTTCTTATTATTATGCTGTAAACGGGTATTTGCCACTATGTATTCTCTCCCCTTTTAACAGGGGGAGTGAACTGATATCCAACGCCCCATACGGTAGTTAAGTATTCGTGAGACAAGGATGCCAGCTTTTTTCTTAGCCTACGAATATGAACATCAACTGTACGCTGATCCCCATAATAGTCAAATCCCCAAACAACTATCAACAGTTCATCTCTGGTAAAAATTCGCCGTGGATTCTGTGCCAAGTGATAAAGTAAATCGAACTCTCTAGGTGTTACTCTGATATCTTCACCATAAATCAAAACTCTCCTAGTATCGGCCTGGATATCCAGTCCCGGATATTTCAATTGCCAGTTCATATCAGTGTCAACCGTTTGGGTACGGCGTAAAACTGCTTTTATTCTGGCTATTAATTCTCTGGGGCTGAAAGGTTTTGAAACATAATCATCTGCGCCCATTTCCAGGCCTAAAACACGGTCAGCTTCTTCTCCCTTGGCCGTAAGCATTATAATTGGAATCATCCGTACCGCTCTTAAATCATGACATAGAGTAAGTCCATCCTTGCCCGGAAGCATGATGTCCAATACTACCACATCGGGCTTTTCCCGTTCAAATATTGGTAATGTCAAATTACCATCGTTTATTCCGATTACTTCAAAACCTTCCCTTTCACCGTATAACTTGACCAATTCCAATACATTTTGATCATCATCAATTACCAAAACCTTGCCTAAATACGGCATTATTTTCTCCCCTTAACGGTATCGTTTCTTTAATTTCTAAAATTCGCCCCAAGTGAAGCAGTGGTTTCAATGGTAATTATAGATAAGTTTAGAAAAAAGATCAATCGCGTTGCCGACTGCTCTCGGCTCAACCTCAAATAGTTAGAAAAGGGCTAAGAAGCGGTTGCCTCTCAGCCCTTTAAAACTTCAAACAATAACATCTAACTTGTGATATATTCCTGATTCATTCGATCTAATGAAAAGAGCAATTTTACCATTCACATCTTTCCAATCACAAAATTGCTTATCTTCTACTCGACACTAATAACCGTCACAATTCTCTCTTCAACTTGATATTCCACAGTAACCTTGGAATTAACAGCTAACTGAGTAAGGTCTGAAAGAGAGCCGCCGATTTGAATCTTACTTTCTTCTTTAAGTGTAAATATAAGTTCTTCACCGCTTACAGGAACGATTGTAACTGTACCGGCATTAGCATCGATCTCCTTTAAAATACCGGTAGCAGTAGCGGTAACGGTATTTACTTCAGCGCTTTTCTCTCCTTCTTGACCAAAGGCAAAGCTAAATAATAAAGAGGCGCCCAATACAAAAACCACTGACATAATCATAAGTTTTTTAGTTTTAAACATTAATCTTTCCCCTTTCTGCTTTCAGTTATACTAATCAAAAATACTAGTCTTTTGCGTTCAATTTATTCGCAAAATTTTATAACCGACCTGCTTTAGGTTATTTCCATCCTCCTTTCTGTTTCATGTGCTTTATTATAAGGGAAAGATATTGCCGGACAGTTTCTAAACCTTGAAAATTTATTTCAAGAATATTTCCAAATGTTACGAGATTAATATTTTAATTTGACCTTCCAAATAATTTTGAAAGGATTCCAACGGTTAATCACGAATTTAGATCTATTTAAATAAGTATCACATCAGCGTCTTAAGGAGAACTCAATGAATAAAAAAATTATTGTTGCCGGTATCTTTTTACTAGTGCTAATCGGAGCCGGTATTATCTATTTTTTTCATCCTTATTTCCTTTATCAAACTTCCAATCCCACCCCGACGCCTGCCGGACCCCGCAAAGAGCCCAACCAACCTTTGGATTTGCCCGGTTATCAAGATTACCTAGGTTCCCTCGACCGTTCCAAACTCCAGTCATTAGCAAGCGGAATCAAAGTGTTAGAACGAAGTATCCCCAACTATTCCCTAGAAGAAGCCGACCAATCATTTTTAGCTTTTAACACGTTTTATATTGAGTCCCTCAACCACTATAATGAAACTTTTTGGCAAAATGAAAACCTAAACGCAAAATTGAAATCCGCCACCCGAAACCTCTCCCCTTCCCAAGCATTCGAATTTTTAAACACCCCCTCCGCCTTGCAAAAGGATCCGGAGATCAAGAACCTGGCGCAACAAGTTAGCTCTAGCGGTTTAATATTAGCCGTGAGTGAGGGAGGATTCTATTTTTCCGAAAATCCCGATTTTCTCTATAACCGGTTTTCTAAATATTTATCCGAGTCCCTCCGGGGGTTTTTGGAACTTCGCCGCCATGAAGCTGCTGAAGGTTTTATCGGGGAATCCGGTTTGCAGATACCCTTTGCTAAAATAGGCGAACGGATAGTTGCCTGGGAAAAATATAACGAGCAATACCCCGATTCACCCTTAAAAGAATTGGCCGGCTTCCAGTATCAACTTTACTTGGGTACTTTTCTATTTGGAATAGACAATTACAAAGTATTTGAGGAAGAACTGTTAAAACCGGAAATCAGAAAGGTCTATGAAGATTTCGCCAAAAAGTTTGTCCATACGAAAAGCGCCAATCTGATCAACCGTTATTACCATGTACTACGCGTTAATGATTTCAAATACACTAAAGCGGTGGAAAGTTTTCTCAGCGACAACCATGTTCCGGTTCTCCCCGGCCTTGAACCATAAAGGATAAATCCCCTATCAAAACGTAACTTAGCGGGAGCAAATCACATAAGATGGATTGCATAGTTAAATATAGGAAGTGATAGTATGGAAATCTATGTAGTCCGTCCCGGAGATACTCTGTACGGCATAGCCAGCCGTTTCGAGGTACCCATCGCCGAGCTCATCAATGTTAATCAATTCGTCAATCCCGCCGAATTAGTCATCGGCCAGGCTATTTTAATCCCTGTTTCCCCAAGGGAACCACTCCGTTACACGGTGGCTCCCGGTGATACCTTGTTTCAAATCGCTCAAACCTTCAACACGACTGTAGCGGCAATCGCCCAAGCTAACCAAATCTCTGACCCGAACCTGATCCAAGTCGGCACAGTATTGACCATCCCTGGTTGGTCCCAAACCACTTATACGGTCCGTTCCGGCGATACTTTATATCTCATTGCCAACCGTTTCGGAATCCCTATCAATCTAATCGTCAGAAGCAATCAAATCACCGATCCGTCCCTGATCTTCCCCGGCCAAACCTTAATCATACCCCAACCGGTGTCTCCTACGACTAGGCAGATCATTGAAACCATGGGCTATTTTCACCTCACCAACCTGGCCGGACTCGGCCGCACTTTAGCCACATTCGGCCGCTACTTTACTTATGGGGGACTGTTTCAATATCCGGTTTCCGCTACGGGGGATATCGCCGTTCCGCCCAATACCCAACAGGCGGCTAATTTATTAAACAGCAATAATGTCAAGCCTTTACTAGTAATCACCAATTGGGGCCCGGATGGTTTCGATTCAGACCTTGCCCGGGCAATTATGAGCGATCCGGCGGTTAAAGCCCGCACAATCGAGAACACCCTCCAAATAATTGAACGTTACGGTTTTGCCGGAGTGAACGTTGACTTTGAAAACATGTACCCCGAGGATCGGCCCCTCTTCAATGACTTTATCAGAGATTTAAGAGACACTCTTCAACCCCGTAATTTCACGATCTCTCTGGCGGTACCGCCCAAGGCCGCCGATCTACCCAATGCTTCCTGGGTTGGTACATTTGATTACCGTGTCTTAGGCGAACTGGCCGATTTCATCTTCCTGATGACTTACGAATGGGGCTGGGTCGGAGGCCCGCCCATGGCCATCGCCCCAATCAATCAGGTCCGGCGGACGCTGGATTATGCCGTTACCCAAATCCCAAGAGAAAAAATTCTTCAAGGAGTACCCTTCTATGGTTACAACTGGGAGCTGCCGGACACTCCAGAAAACGTAGCGGTCCCGTTAAATCTGGTTGAAGTCTATTCCTTAGCCTATCGTTTTAACGCCACGATCAACTATGATATGACCGCCCAAGCGCCTTGGTTTCGGTATACCGATGCCTCAGGCGTATCCCATGAAGTTTGGTTCGAAGACGCCCGTTCCATCGATGTTAAATATGATACCGCCAACGAATATAATCTCAGAGGAGTCGGGTGGTGGAGCTTTACCAACGAACCCTATGGCTTCCCCCAAAATTGGCCGCTAATGGACGAGAAGTTTATAGTTAGGAAAATATAATCTCTTATTACGACCGTCCTTGAATTCGTTCGGAACGGTCTTTTTATTAATGTCTTTGGTCCTTTAAGAGTTAAATCGCAAATCTAGCCCCAATGGAAATTTTGTATAGGGTTTCATCTTTTCCCTTATGGTATTATCAATTAGGGGAACTTCTGGTTAATTATACCGTTACTTTTTTTAGAGGTAGTTTAATCTTTGGAGGTGATACGGGTGGAGAAATTCATTAAAGGCCTAAAGAAAGAATTGGATAAAGGAATCGCGGTGGTTGGCGCCAAATCGAAAGAGATAATTGAAACCACAAAAATCAAAAAACAGATTGAAGAGCTTAAGGAATTAAAAATTCGTACCCTTCAGGAAACCGGGGAGATTGTTTATCAGATGTCGCTCGATCAAAACCATAACAGTGAAGAGGCCATTAAAGAAAATTGTCAATCTCTTGCCGACTTGGATCAACAAATTCAAGCTAAAGAAGTTGAATTGAAAAAAATCTATCAAGCAGTCCAAGAGGCTGCCGGTAAAACTATCTGTGAATCCTGCGGCGCGGCCGTGGTTGAAGGCGTCAAATTCTGTAGCAATTGTGGGACGAAAATCATCAAGGTAGAAACGGATAACTAGGATAAAACATTTGGGCCACGCTATACTTTTTAAAAGTAAAAGACCGTTTTTAAGATAATAAACGGTCTTTTTGTCTTTATCTGTTCTTTTCATCGTCAACTTTGTAATTTAAAAAGGATTCAATCATAATTAATAGAATATTTATCCTGATAATCATAAAGGAGAATCTTGTGAAAAGACTCATTTTTTACCCTTTTTGGGCATTGGAAAGTTTATTTGATCGGGCATTGGCGATAGTCGGAGCGATCACCTTAGCCCAATTCCCCCAGTTTTACAGCCAGTACCTGCAAAGACTAGGCGGGCATCTGGATGAAGCCCGTCGTATTGTAGCAGAGTATTCTGAAACCGCAACCTCTTTCAATCTCTCCCTGCAGGAATACGTCCGGATTCATCTGTCCGCGTCTAATCCGGTCCTCCAATCAACCGGCTCTATAATTGATAATTCCCTAGCCCGTTTGGCCGATTTAGAGAATTCTTTTCATGCTTTAGCGGAAGGGACCCTCTTCAATCGCTGGTGGCTTTTTATAAGAAACTTAGACCCGGCTATCTTTAGGCAAACCTGCTCCCAATATACGCCGGGGCTTCCCCTCACTATGGAAAGCTTAATCTACGCCTTGGCCGGTCTATTAATTACCTGGGGAATTTATCAGGGAATAAAAAGCATAATTAAAAACCCATTTCACAAACTCACCCATTCCAAATCCATCTCGAACAGCCCGGGACTGTCCGGCTAAGAGTCTATAGATATTCATCTGATAACTTTTATCTGATTGAAATTTCGGGCCTGTTTGAATAAAATTAGCTATAATTTAAATTTTAACCCCAACAAAGCCGACCTATTTTCAGTCGTATCCACTCCCAATACCAAAGTACGTCCTTTCAACTCTATGCTAAGTTTACAACGGTAACCTTCAAAATCCGGATTACCAACGGCAGATAAAACCAACTGATAGCATGGTTCATAAATAGCAAGTCCTGCATCCCATACATACCGAGTGGTAAATTTCTCAGTTGCTGTCAGGAACGACCATGGATAATATTTAGCAAAAAAGGCAACCCCATTCAAAGGTTTAGTTTGGTCCCCGAAACCTATTAAAACAGCCTTTTTCCCATCCGGTCCTATTCCTTCCCCGGCTGAAATATCAAAATAACCCTCGTCATCAGGCCTAAATTTTCGGTTCAAGCTTATTGAATAAAAATCCTGCCCTTCATAACATAACTTATAACTAGTCATTGGACTTGAGGCGTAATAAAGATTTATCCACGGATCGACCCGGTCATATTTTTTTACTGATAGACCTAATTCCAATGAATTTGAAACAACCGGTATGTCTTTGGAAGAACTAAAACCGTTCAAAAAGAGTCCATCCAGAGCGGCTACCGGAAGGATATCTTGGTGTAGGGCTGTTAACGCTTGCTGAACATTCAAAGGCAAAGCTTCAACTGTCAACATGTAATAACGGACCTCTTGGTGTTCATATTTTCCTAAAAAAAGCCGTTCCTTTTTCTGTGAAACCTTTCGGACCACCGCAATCATCTGTGAAGTCCCCGGTTTGGTGCGGATAGTTGTTAATACTGAATTAATCCGGTTTTCATCCCCATTAATATTAACTTCTGAAAGTACCACCCCGCTGGATGGATCGACGCTAACTGGGGTCACTATCAATGAAAAGTTTTGGTCCTCTTCCGGCTCATCGCCTACATAATGAAATTTGGAGCTTACCTTCATTGTTTTTCCGGGTAATACCATAACTCGCGGTTGTCTAACCCGGCCTTCCGAACTTTTAGATTCCCTCATTTTACTCTGTAACCGTAAGTGTCCTTCCATCGATATTTGGTCGGGAGTAATAATTGCTTCCTTATTTTTGGAAGAATTCGAATTGGATAGGGAGCCGGAAAAGAGCAGATCCAACTCCTTGATATTTATCAGTTCGATAACGGAAAAATTATAAATCACCGAAAGTTGCGCTCCCACTTCATTAGCTTTCCAAATTCCATCAAGTACCTGATTAATCATGGAAGATGGAGCTTTAACGAACACAACACCCAATGTTTTATCGTAACTGAGAAAAGATTTGAAATCCTCCAAACATTTACTCATATCAGCCGTTAAGAAACCTACCGGAATTTGAAAGGAATCCCATTGCGCAAAGACGGTTAAAGGCGATCCTGGTCCTCCGATCAGATAATAATCCTCAATTTTATGATAAGAATAACCGAAGGGCTTCAAGACTTTGGTTAAAACTGTCTCAGCCGACCAATCATACTGTATCGTTTGGTTGACTAAACCTTTTAAATTAGGATCAACTATGAAAGTAAAACCGAGATAAGACCCTATTTCCTCCAACGCTTCCGTAAGCGGTGTATTTTGAAAGCTCAATTCATAGCCATATCTTCTCATGTTGGCGCTGACACTATTAAAAGCTGAAAATAAAAAAAACATCACAACAGCTAACCCTATTCGACTAAACTGAGCCATGGCATACATTACTTAAGCACCTCGGCAGTTAGAAAAATAAGCATCTGACTGTCAATTTGCTCGGTTTTCTTTTCCTTAAAAAAGAACCTAACGATGGGAATATCCCCCAGCAAGGGTGCCTTCTGCTCAACGCTTTTGCTTTGTTTCTCAGTCAGTCCCGCAATCATCATTGTATGTCCTGACCCCAACCGAACTACTGATTCAAATTCTCTGGTCTTTACTAGAATTCGATCTTTCTCTTCCTGTTCGATTCCGCTGACTTTCTGATTTATAGCCAGTTCCAAATAATCCGAATAGACCCGCGGTGTAACTTTTAAAGATATTCCCGCCTCGACGGTTTCCGATTGGTTGCTATAACTTGAATCTTCCGTTTGCAAAATGATGGTCTTCTTATCACCGACGAAAAGTTGAGCGGTCTTCCCTTCGGTGACTACTACAACCGGATCTGCCTGCACTGTGGCTTTTTTCTTCTCACTCAACAGCTTAATCTCAGCCAGGATAGTCCCGAAGCTCCCTACCCCCTCTAAAGTAATTAATCTTCTATCGGCGTCAAATGTGCCGGAGCGGAAATAGTCTCCTGTGGCGCTGCTAAAGTTAAGCAGGTTGGTTCCCAATTCTTTGATGGAATCGGTCCTGACCTCAGTAACTAAAGTTTTGATTTGAATTAGCTTTTTGGCGCCGTCCATCTTTTCCAAATCGGCGATAATGGTTTTGAGAATACTTGAAGGGGCGTTGATGGTAGCCATGTTTTTTTCCGTATCGAATTGGACATAACCTTTATAAATCTCCGGTAATAGCGCCTTTCCGGACTCAACGTTGATATTTCGAAAATAATATATTCCGGTCTCGCAAAGAAGGGTAAAAGTTGGGTTTTTAGGATCCGGCAAACCGACAATATAGTAATCTTCAATCTTACGGAACATATATCCCCCGCCACTAACCATTATCCGCAAGGCTTTTTCCAAAGGAACCTCTTTTAAATCCATTGTAACAACGCCTTTAATGTTTTCGTCCATAACAATAATGGTCCCAGTCTGAAGTGATACTTCCTTGAGGGCCTCCCGTAAATCGGAATCAAAGAAAACAGCTGTTACCAACGACTCACTCTGATCTAGATCTGCTGCTTTAATAGAAGTAGCGAATTGAAATATCATCGATAGAGACAAAACCAAGAATAAAATTTTTAACCCACTTTTCCCATTCATAAAAATTCACCCTTTCTCTACTTACATCCCTAAGTTTTATGCAATCAAGGGTTCAATATTCCAAAATTTACTTTACCTCTAAATTGCCTTGAGATAAGCCTATTTCAGTAGTTCCTTCAAAAAATTTTACTTCGGCTTTATATAATCCCGGTTTTAAACTGTCTACCGCTCCGGTTAAGGTAATCAATCTCCCGGGAATAACGGATGGAGCCCCGGTTCCTTCAACCGCCAGTTTAGTTGCGGCTACTAAATTATTATCCTTATCCTTTAAAACCAATTCGGCATGAGGCGAGATTTTAACGTTTCCGGTGTTCTTTACTATCGCCGACAGTAGATATTTCTGGTCGTCCTTATCTCCGGAAACATCGGTCAACTGGGCGGAAATTTGATGCTTTCCGGGTACAACCGCTTCTAAATTAATCTTGTATTCTTCAAGCACAACCGGAGCTGAATCATTCGATAAAACGGTGACTTTTAACAAACCGTAGTATCCTTGAGCTGGAGCATCCTTCGAAAACTTAACACCCATTATTGATACAGCCATTCGTCCCGGTTCGAGGGTGAATTCCTGATTACTTCTAAATTCGATCCCAGTATTTTTGATCAGGGAGAATGGATAATCCGGAGCGATATCCTGGGGCTGTAAAACTATTTTAACGGGCTTATCGGCGCGGTTTTCAAACCTGATTCCTTTAGTTGAAGCGGTTCCCGGTTTGCCCGAAAAAGCGACCTCTTCCGGAGCAATCTTTATCCTTCTCAGCTTTGCGGCAGGATAAACAAAATCGCCCTCTTTAATACTCAGTGTCTTCGAAAGCAATACTTGTCCGGAAGCGCCGAACTGAAAAAATAATCGCAAATCATATTCACCCGGCAAAAGCGCTTCTTGAGGAACACCGTAATAATGCAATACACAGCCGTGCATTAGCCGCATCTCCGGGTTTTGATACCGCCAACCGATTTCCGGCCGGAGTTCTACCCTTTCCACCAGTCTTTTGGTGCGGTTATCACGAATTGTTACATTGGCGGTGGTCAAGTAATCTAAAAGGGAGGTGTTTTCCGCTTTTATATTAATCATCGGTTCGCCCTTTTCTCCCTTGGCTATTTCAAAATCGCTTACCCGGGCGGCAGGCCGCAATCCCGGAGTGTCAACTTCGATGGCCAGCCGGGCCGCGTATTTGACCCGCAACTCCATGGAGCCCCTTTTCTGAGCTGCCACCGGTTCGACCATGACAATAATGTTGTGGCTCCCCTTGGCGTTTAAAGGAACTTTAACCTCACCGCTAATCTCCGCTTTCCCGTCCGACATTACTAGTGCGCTCACGCTGTTCAACTTGACCCACTGGGCTTCCGGAAAACCGGCCAGGTCCGGTTCCCGGAAGTTCAATTCTCCGGTTGGCAGTTGTAAAGGCTGATAAAGGCTTATTTTTACCTGTTCGGAGGTTGTTTCCGTCGCAATCAGATTGATGGTGAACGGAACAGTCTCTCCCGGCTTGGGTTTCATTTCGATAACCAGTGGTTGGACGCCCAAAGCATCAACCAGCGCGGCAGGGGTCAATATGATTAATATTCCGAAAAGTACTTTAATGAAAACATTTATGTAACGTTGCATGATTCATCCTCCTTCAAGGCGTAGCCATGGATTGAAACATTAATTGTGGGGCGAAACCCGTCCGCCCCACAACTGTGCAGTTATAGCCGGTCTATAATTTAGAAAGTATATATGGTAGTCGTTAAAGTAGTGCCATAGAATCCAGCCGGTTGATCGCTGATATCTCCGAGTTGAGCCTTATAGTAAACATCAACCGATTTTTTGCCCAAGAGTAACGCGGTAGCGCTAATAAATTCCTGACCCGCGTCATACCTATAAGAGCCTTCTTTTGTGCCATAATCGGTTTCCAGCTTATAAACACCAATGAACGGAATTATCGTGGTAAAATCTCCGCCCTCGGTGATACCAATAATCGGGCAATTGCTTTCAACTGTATATTTGGCTTTGCCCTTTTCGATCTCTCCCTTATAACCGGAAAAGGTGAGAGGTTGCGCATAATCCCAACAAACATGCGCATACGGAGCTACATATGCAACTAACGGAGTCGTTGCCGAATCAAGTTTCGTGGCGCCGAGAGCCGCGCCGGCCACTACCATGACTAAACTACAGGCCAACAAGAATACTACTAATTTTTTCATTTTAGTTTCCCCCATTCGTTTTTTGTTTTTACCTTCTTTGATGCTACTAAATTTTTCCCCGTGCCAAAGACCACCTCCCAATTACTTTCACGGTTGCGAAAGCCGCTTTACAGCCTTTCGGTTACAGTAACCATAATATTCCCCCCATATTCTCCGGCAGGCTGAGCGGATATTCGATCTATGGTTACTTTCCCATACAGACGCAATTCAATATATCCAGGTTTTTCCCATTTTTTTAAGGCGCCTGTATAAAGAATGAGGGGCATTCTTGAATCAAAGCATTGCCGCGTATTATCAATCCAATAGGTGGCTTTCAATATCTGTTTCCCCTTAGTCAAAGTGCCGCTATAACAAAAAGGACTGGCTGAAATATGAATACATCTGACACTACGGTGGACTTTTATGATAACGGGTTTAGTTTCCCGATATTCTCCCGGAACTCCGCTGAGAGCAAAGCTTAATTGGCCGGAAATGATTATCATAGGCTGATAAGGTTGTTTTTTTGTCACTTCAGGGCCCGAACTCCCCCTAACGATTGGTAAAAAAAACACGGCAATAATACATCCGTATAGAAATGCTATTAAAAGGGGTTTGCGGGTTTTAACTTTCATGTCGTTTCAGCCTACCCATTTATATAAAATTTTTCGTTCATTCCAATTATTTATATTCTAAGTCTGTCTGAAAATTCCATTATTATACCGGTTAAAATATAACACCCTATCTGCGCGTAAGCAACGAATAATAAGGATAGTTTTTTGCATCAAAAAAGTACAGCTTAAAATGAATTTAAACTGTACTTTTGACTGTACTACTGTTCACTGTTTTATGGTTACTGATATGCTCCAACCATATCATCAGTTTTTAAGCACTTTTGCATTTGCTTTAAATACCCAACCGCTTGTTTACGGCTGGAAAGATGTAACTTGCTCAATATTTGTTTCATGTGATATTTCACTGTTCTTTCAGTTAAGTATAATTGGGCGCCAATTTCCTTATAGGTGAATCCTTTGGCTACTAACGACAATATTTCCATTTGTCTATCGGTTAATTCCTTAAAAGCCATATCAATAAAGGACTCTCTAGTTGTACCCCTTTTGGCCGCCAAATTATTGAATATTCTAGCGATAAAGCAGTATGGGAATACTGGCCCGTCTTGGGAAAGGTCTTTGATTAGTTGGTTAAATTCATTAATGTCAAGGTCCTTCGGCAAAAAACCGGAAGCGCCTACTTTCAGCGCCTTGAAAACAAATTCTTCATCATTATAATTGGAAAGAATAATGATTTTGGTTCCAGGAAACTCAGCCTTGATCAATTGGGTAGCGGTCAAACCGTCGCAGTTAGGCAGCTGCATCTCCATTAAAATCGTATCCGGTAATAGTTTGCGAGTTTGGTCCAAAGCCTCTAACCCGTCCTTGGCGGTTCCTACTACGTTTATTCCATGGGACAACGCCAAACTGCGGAGCCCCTCCAAGTATAACGGGTGATTATCAACTAACAATAACCTCATCCGTAATCCCTCTTTTTATCTGGAATAATGAAAACATTTATCCCAAAACTCCCCCCTCAATTTTCTCCTTGAAATTTAGCCGATAAACAATAATACTACCTATTTCAGAATCTAACTTGGGATTTATTTAACATATTTCAACTTAGAACCATCTATTCCCTCCATAAAAAATTATTGATATTCCTTGATTTCCCAGCATTTATCCTTAATTTTAGCCACTCACAATTAAAAAGTCAGCCTTACTCAGATTGACCTTTAACAATATAAATCCATTTTTTTAGGGCTTTTTCTTGAAATGTCTTCTTTTTACAGTATGCTGTAGATACATTCCTAACAAATTGTTTCCTATACTATTTTTTCATCTAATTATATTTCAAAAATGATCCGATTTCATTGATAGACCCACTTATAAAAAACCTGCCTTTGGAGGATGCAAAAATGGCTATTAAAGCTGCTGATTCGCCGGTTAATGAACTTTACTTACCAGAAAAAAAAATCGCCCTGCTGTTAACGATCTACGAACGCTTAGCCGACCGTTATTCTATCCGGGCTAGAGTTCTGGATTATGCTTTACTAATTACATCCATCATCATTTGCTTGGCCTCATTTGTCGACCCCAAAATATTAGAATATATTAATATTCCTTCCAATAAATCTTTTATCATACTTGGAAGCGGATCTGTTGTGATTTTCGTTATTTCCGTGTTTTCTTTCATTTGTAATTGGAAAACCCGAGCCGCTGATTTCGGCCGGGCCGCTGAAATATTGAATCGGTTGAAAGCCGAATGCAACGAGAAGGCTAAAACTGGCAGTCCGGAGGAGAACAAGCAATTACAGATTCAAGCGGTTGAGTACTATGCGATCATTAACAATCTCCCCAAGATACCTCAGAAAGAATTTCATAAACTAAAGACTCTACACAAGCGCCGCCTGGAGTTGGACCGCATGACCGAACTCTATCCGGGCAGTTCGGTGTGGCTGTTAAAGTTCGTAGTCCATTTCCGGGCCAACCTCAATGTCTTATTACGCAAGCCCGTGGTTGACGATAGTATAGAGGAAATTGGTTAAAGTAAAAAGGCTAATGTGATTTAAATTATTACCACAGAACGCACAGAGTTCACGGATGAAACTACCTCATTCTAATGGGTTATCTATTATCATCCCTCTGAGTTCTCTCTGTCCTCTGTGGTCAATTATTATCAAAACTTTTTTCCCAATTGAAACTCTGCTGTCTCTTATTCACTCATGCCTTAATGCCTCGATCGGATTCAACCGGCTCGCTTTATAGGCCGGATAAACTCCGAAAAATAGGCCGACCGCCATTGAGAAAAGGAAGGCCACTACTACCGCCGCCCCGGAGATGCTGATGGCCCAACCGATGGCTTTGCCGATCAAGAGGGCCATTCCGCCTCCCCAGGCAATCCCGGCGACTCCGCCAAGCAGGCTTAAAGTGACGGCCTCAATCAAAAACAAAACCAGGATCTCTTCCGGCTGGGCTCCAATGGCTTTCCTGATCCCGATTTCCCGGATCCGCTCGGTGACTGAAACCAGCATGATATTCATGATTCCGATGCCGCCGACCAATAGTGAAACCGCGGCGATCCCCGCCAGAAGCATGGTCATGGTCTTGGACATTTCCTGGGCGGCGGAGAGCAGGTCCGCCATATTACTCAGATTGAACTCATCCTCTTCATCCAAAGCTTCGGTCAAGGCTTGATCAATCCGGTCGTAAGTGTAATCCACGTAAGCCTCGTCTTGGACCTTGACGTTAATCTCGCTCAAATTTTTGGAGCCGAAGATCCGTTCCTGGGCGGTGGACAACGGCACGATGATCGAGTTATCCCCATTCCGGGAGGCTGCGCCCTTGGCCTCTAAAACCCCGATGATTTCCAGCCTGACCCTGCCCACCTTCAATTCTTCGCCGATGGGGTTCCGGCCGGGAAACAGCTCGGCGGCCAGATAGGAACCGATCACCGCCACCCGCCTCCGGCTAGTATAATCGGCGGCGTTGATGAAGTTACCGGAACCGGTTTTCACGTTACGGACCTGAGCATATTCCGGGGTACAACCAATGAGCGACGCCATCAAACTTCGGCCATCGGCTTCAGCCAGTTTCGAGCCCCGCGCCGTCGGGGCGATCATTTCAATATATTCCGAAGCTTCCGCCACCAATTCGACGGTGTTGTTATTAATGTTGTCCTCGCTGTTGCGGCCCGGCGAGACGATGATCAGATTGGATCCGATGGCGTTAATCTGCTCCGTGATCTGACTTCTAGCCCCCTCTCCCAGGGAAACCATGGTGATCACCGCCCCGACGCCGATGATAATCCCCAACATGGTCAGAAAGGAACGCATTTTATTGGAACGGAGGTTCTTCAAGGCCATTGCCGTATTTTCGGTAATTCTCACGACGCCTTCACTTCCTCACGGGCTGATTTTTGAGTTATCGTCTCGTCCGCCACGATCCGACCATCCAAAAAACGGATGATCCGTCCGGCATAGACAGCAATCTCCGGTTCATGGGTCACCAGGACAATAGTAATTCCGCTTTGGTGCAATTCTTGAAATAAAGCCATGATTTCAATACTTGCCTTGGAATCCAAGTTGCCCGTTGGCTCATCTGCCAAAATTAGCCGGGGTCGGTTGACCAGGGACCGGGCGATGGCTACTCTTTGTTGCTGCCCGCCCGATAGTTCCTTCGGTTTGTGCCGGACCCGGTTGGCCAGGCCCACCCGTTCTAAAGCCTCCACGGCGATTTTACGTCGGTGTCCCGCCGGAACCCCGGCGTAGACTAACGGCAGTTCCACGTTTTCCAGAGCGGTCAAGCGCGGCAGCAGATTGAATGACTGAAAAACAAAACCCAATTCCCGGTTGCGAATCCCGGCCAGTTCCCGCTGGCTTAAGCGCGCCACTTCCCGGTCGTTCAGCAAATAGGAACCACTGGTCGCCTGGTCCAAACAGCCTAAAATATTCATGAAAGTTGACTTCCCTGACCCGGATGGCCCCATGATCGCCGCCATCTCGCCCTTTTTTACGATCAAAGTGACATCGGCCAAAGCCCGGACTTCAATAGCGCCGTTTTGGTAAACCTTAGCCAATCGCTCCAGCTGTAACATTAGCCTTACCTCCTCAAACCGGGCATTCTAGGCCCAGCGCTCCGGCCATTCCCGGATGTGGCTATTTGAGCCGGTTTGGCTACTGCCACTTGATCGCCTTCCTTGAGCCCTGCGGTAACTTCCCAATACTTACCTTGCTTCAGACCCAAGGTAACCGGCACGGTGACTAGCCGGTCGCCCCGCTTGATCTGGACGGTGGAGTGATCTTCTTCCTGGGTGACGCTGCCCGCCGGTATCGCCAACACTCCGGCATGTTCCGCCGTTAATAGCGTCACATCCACTTCCATTCCCGGTTGCAAGCCTTGCGGAGTTCCGTTGATTTTGATCCGGACCGGAAAATTAACCACTTCCTCGCTTTCCACTCCTAAAATGCTGGTCTCATAGACCGAGCCTAAATTCTCACTTTGGTCCTGGTTTTTTCCGGTAACGATCGCTTCTTGCCCCGGCTTTACCAGCTCAATGTCGTTCTGGTCAATCTGGGCCTCCACTCCCAGGGCATCCGGTTTAATTACCGTTCCCAACAGCGTTTGCGGTAAAGCCTTATCTCCGGCCCGGACATCGATCCAGGCCACTTTGCCGTCAAAAGGCGCCCGGATGAATAGTTTCTCATTATCCGCCATGTAGTAACCATCGTTCTTTTCCTCCAGGGCGTTCAACCGGGTTTTAGCCTGATCCACCTGTTCCCGGTAAAGACTGACTTGGTGGGTATAGTTCTCCAGTTGCAGGGCGTTACTGGTTTGGACTTTATTTAAAGTCAGTTCGGTGGCGAGCATGGCCGAGGCTTGTCCCAGGTTTAACTGGGCTTGTTTCAAAGCCGCCTCCGCTTCCTGCCATTGTTCCTTTAAGGTCGATGATTTGATGGTGATTAAAATATCGCCCTTTTTGACCGTATCACCTGCCTTCATATTGACCGCTTCCACCGCCCCTTCGTAATCGGCGTAAAGGTCCTTTTTCTCCAAAGCCAGCACCGTCCCGGTAGCGTCAACGGTTTCGCTCAAGTCCATCCGTTTCACCGGATAAAAGTCATGACTCCGAGCTAGATCCACCGGACGGCCCTTAAGGGAAACCGCCGTAAAAATTGACCCCGCCAAAATCAAGACCAAGATCCCAATGGTTATCGCCGTTTTTTTCTTCACTGACAGTTCCTCTTTTCTTTCCGGATAGATAATAGGGTCGCCGATCAAAATTCTTCTCTATAGTTAGAACGCCGATTTAACCCCGGAAATTTCATGAAAATGGAGCCGGAAAAGCCGGATTGTTGGTTTTAAGGAAGGAATTACCTGCCGATTATCCTATTGTATCTGGCCAATCCGTGGGTTAAAAGCCCACGGTTGGTTTAAACCTACGGATTGACATCAGGTTCAGTCATTATCCCAAAAACAAAAAAGTTACTCCTCCGGTTCCAAAACATGTTAAGATTAAAATGATATAATAAAACAATAGTCAATCTAAAGGGTCAAATACAAAAACGTGAATCAAGTCGGAACCTTCCCAGTTTTATCTTTTCGACTTTCGAATTTCAACTTTCGACTCTTACGCAACCAGGAGGGTAACGTGCTCCAGCAAGCCGAAGCGATCCTCAAAAAATATTACGGTTATCCCAGTTTCCGCGAGGGACAGGCCCGGATCATCTCCAGCATCTTGGAGTCCAAGGACACCTTTGCCATCATGCCGACCGGGGCCGGGAAATCCCTTTGTTTCCAGATCCCCGCCCTCCTTTTCCCTGGGACCACTATCGTTATTTCCCCGCTGATCTCCTTGATGAAAGACCAGATCGACTCTTTGAACGCCCTGGGTATCCCTTCTTCTTTTATCAACAGCTCTATTTCAGCCCGGGAAGTGGCGGCCCGGATTCAACAAGCAGCTGCGGGCGAATATAAACTCCTTTATATCGCGCCGGAACGCCTTGAGGTTGATTCTTTTTTAACGATGGTTAAATCATTGGAAGTTAGCCTGATCGCCATTGACGAGGCCCATTGCGTCTCCCAATGGGGGCACGACTTCCGCCCTAGTTACCGCCGGATCGGCCCTTTCATTCAAAGTCTGGCGAAACGTCCTGTGGCAGCGGCCTTCACCGCCACCGCCACTCCGGAAGTTAAGGAAGACATCGTCAAACTGCTGGCCTTGCATGACCCGACATTGGTAGTCACCGGCTTCAACCGGGAAAATCTCTCTTTTTCAGTGGTCCGGGGCGAGAATAAACGGGACTTCGTCCTAAAATACTTAGCGGCCAACCTGGGCCATTCGGGCATTATTTATGCGGCCACCCGGAAAGAGGTCGACCAATTATACGCCTTATTAAGCAAGAAAAATCCGGCGGTTGGCAAGTATCATGCCGGAATGAGCGATAAGGAACGGGCTAAAAACCAGGAAACCTTCCTTTATGACGATATCAAGATCATGATCGCTACTAACGCTTTCGGCATGGGAATCGATAAATCCAACGTCCGCTTCGTCATCCACTACAACCTTCCTAAAAATATGGAAGCTTATTATCAAGAAGCCGGACGGGCCGGGCGGGACGGCGAACCCAGCGAGTGTATCCTGCTTTTTTCACCTCAGGATATTTTCATTCAAAAATATCTAATCGAAGAGACCGTGTTCTCTCCGGCCCGAAAACAGAATGAATATCAAAAACTCCAGGCTATGGTCGATTACGTCCATTGCTCCCGCTGCTTACGGGGCTACATTCTCGAATATTTCGGGGAGGAGAATATCGCACCCTCATGCGGGAACTGCGGCAACTGCAATGATGAGACGGAATTAGCCGACATTTCTATTCCCGCCCAAAAGGTCTTCTCCTGCGTCGCCCGGCTCCGGGAACGGTTTGGGATTACGATGGTGGCTGAAGTATTGAAAGGTTCGGCCACGAAAAAACTGCTCCAATTGAAGTTGAACGCCTTACCCACTTATGGCGCGCTGCAGGAGGCTTCCCTGACTGTGATTAAGGACTTGATCAACAGTCTGATTGCCGAAGATTACCTCTTCCTGACCCAAGGCCAATATCCCGTGGTCAAGTTAAGGCCGAAAGCGGCCGCTGTCTTAAGAAACGAAGCCCAAGTCTACCAAAGGATCGTGAAGCGCCAAACCAAATTGGAAGAAGACACCGCCCTCTTTGAGACCTTACGTCGCCTCCGCCGGGATATTGCTGCCCGGGAAGGGGTTCCTCCCTATATCGTCTTCGCCGACAGCACCCTGCGGGAAATGGCCAAGTTCAATCCGACCACAGCCCAGGAACTGCTGGCTATTAAAGGCGTGGGTGAGTCCAAACTGGAACGCTACGGCCCTTTGTTCTTGGACGCCATCCGGAAATATTTAGGGGATAGGCAAGAGGCAATACGGGACAAAGCAAATAAAAGTGAACTGAAATCAAAACCGTACTCATCATGAAGATCATGAAAAGCATGAAAGAAAACAGAATGCCTATTACAAAGAAGGTTTTCCCTTACGGGATGGTAAGTGGCAAAGTTTAAATAAAAATTATGGATATTAAATAGATTAAGCAAATACTATGTTTTTTAACGATCTTGCATAATATTCCTCTTGATCTCCACTGGTTTTCGATGTAAAATAACGAATGTCGATTAACTAACCATTTCTGAGATATGCGTCAGTTTCAATTTTGAACCTACATTGCAACTACGGGAGATTTATATTTCATGACTAATGCCGGGCCCTAAAATTTCCGGGGAAGGCTGCGGTTATGGTGCGATCACCCACCTATCGAGAGATAGGTGTCAAAATCGAAACAACGGTTTCTTGGAAAAACAATAAGCCTAAGCGTATTTACGCTTAGGCTTTTCTGTTTCAAATGTAAAGAGGTATGCCGGCTGCACTAAAATAACAATTGGACTTTTTTCAACTTATGAATCAATGAATGTATGTTGTAATAAAGATCTTTATCCAAAAAACTGATTGCAATATCTATACATTAAGTAACAACCCTTACAAGATTAACCCGCCGATTATCCCCGCCAGAATCGTTAAAGTAATCGGGCCTATTTTAAACTTTTTAGCGCCGATAATGGTTAAAATGAAGATTATGAAAGCGGAGAGGTTGACCGATTTTAACGGTTCCCGCCAGCCGATAGCGGAGAACTCACCCTTAAAGATCGAGGTTTCCGCGAAAAAGATTACCGCTGAGGCAATCATTCCAACCGTAGCCGGTCTAATCCCGGAAATGATCGCTTTGACGGTTTTATTTTCTTTAAATTTGGTAAAAAAGGAGTCGATCGATAGAATTATAATAAAAGACGGCACGGTTACTCCCAGTGTGGCAAAGGCTGCTCCTGAAAAAGCAGCGGATTTATATCCGATATAAGTGGCGGCATTGACAGCGATGGGTCCGGGAGTCATTTGTGATATGGCGACAATATCCGAGAACTCCTGGACCGGAATTAAACTCAAAGTTTGAATTTCTTTATAAATCAAAGGTAACATCACATAACCGCCGCCAAAGCTGAATAACCCAATTCTAAAAAAAACCAAGAATAATTTTCCCAGCATTTATCATTGCTCCCGATTCATCAAATAGGCACCTAAACCGGCTATGCCCCCTAAGACCACCGCCCACATAGCGTGAATGTCAAAGATGACAATCATTCCAAAAGAGATGAGCGCAATAAAAAAACCAACCTTACCTTTAATGGCGGTTTTACCGAGTTTCACAGCAGCTAACAGTATTAAAGCAGCCGAAGCCGCTTTGATTCCGGTAAAAACCTTTTCAACAACTTTATTTCCTTGAAGGCCTATTAAGATCGTTATTATTAGAATAATTGAGATGAAGGACGGCAAGACCACACCTAAAGTAGCGGCTACCGCCCCCTTTAATCCGGCCACCCTTTTACCGATAAAAATGGCCGAATTAATAGCAATGACCCCCGGCACCGACTGAGATATCGCAAAAATATCCAATATCTCCGCTTCATTCACCCACCGACGCTTGTCCACTACTTCCCTTTGAATCAAGGGCAGCATCGCCAAACCGCCCCCAAAGGTGAAAGCTCCGATTTTAAAGAAGGTCCAAAAAATAACCCCTAATTGTTTGAGCATCACGAGATACTCGCTTCTAAAAATTGAGGGACTTTATTTTCGGAGCTTTGATTGATAATTTCTACTTTACAACCGATGGATTTGGCATAATCTACAATATAACCGGCAGTGGATGTATAAAAGGAAGTCCCGATGACCAACAACAGATCCGCGGTTTCCACCAATTGAATCGCCCGGGGGAATTCTTTGAGCTCATCTCCGTAAAGGACCACATTGGTCTCATATATCCGGTTGCATTTCGGACAATTAATCCTTTTTTGAATCGTCATAAACGGCGCTTTCCTATGACATTCCGGGCAGATGACCCAATCCAGGTTTCCGTGGATCTCAATTAAATTTTCCGTTCCCGCCCGGCGGTGTAATCCGTCTACATTCATTGTAATTACCGGGATATCCAGCCGGGCTAAGGCCAAATGGGCCGGGTTGGGTTTAACCTGCTGAATCCGTATGTACAACTCGTGGAGATTATCATAGAACTTAACCGGTTCTCGCTGAAAATAATCCCGAGTCAAACAGTCACGGAGTCCGGGCAATTCCTCAAAAGTCGGGATGCCGCTGGCTTTGGAAATTCCCGCTCCGGTAAATGCGATGATTCGGTTCATTATTGTGCCTCTTTCCTAAATACATTAATCAATATATAAATTGAAATTAAATTTTTGCTTATGTTTTCCGTCCCCAAGTCAAGGATGGGAGCACCATATTAATCTCAATTTATAGATCAAGGAAAAAATGTCGCAATAATCCTCACGCGGTCAAAATTTATTACGACATATATAGTTTCTATTTTTTTATAGGTTTTCCTACTTTAACTCTCAAAACTAAAGCCACGGTCTAGGACCCCGGCTTTAGTATTTACTGTTTTCATTACTTAAAATCACTATCAAAGGTCTAAATCAATGGAGATCCGGACGGCGTCTTTATCACCAAATTTGAAACTCAATTTAACATCAAGGTCATTGTCACGAGGAGAAAGGCTAAAGTACCACTCTTCCCTAGCATCCCAAGAACCAGTCCAACTTTCCCTATTTCCCTGGATTACCTGTATCGCAATCCGCCGCGCCCTTAAAGAATGGAAAATTGCATCTTGATAAAATCCTGACATATACAGGCGGCGGGCTTTCTGTTGATGCGACACTGCCTGGGCCAATCCTTTATAGTAATGCCTATGGTTGGCAGACCGTTG
>JAEWZY010000029.1 GCA_023394955.1 Bacillota bacterium | reverse complement strand
GCGATAACATTAAAATGTCCATTGAATTAATTACCCCGATTGCCATGGAAGAGGGATTACGGTTCGCTATCCGTGAAGGCGGCCGTACCGTCGGAGCCGGTGTGGTTACCAAAGTGATTGAGTAATTAGCAGGCGGGCATGCCTGTGTTATCAGAGATGTCGGGCATGCTTGGTTTAATTTTTTAAACAGTTTGGCGTTTTATAATATCAGGCTGTTACTAAGAGGAGGGAACGATTATGGCCACTCAGAAAATCCGAATCCGCCTTAAGGCGTTTGACCATAAATTACTAGACCAATCAGCGGAGAAGATTGTCGAGACGGCGAAAAGGACCGGCGCTTATGTATCCGGACCGATTCCACTTCCAACCGAAAAGAACATTTATACCATTCTCCGGTCAGTCCATGTTGACAAAGATTCTCGGGAACAGTTTGAGATGAGGACTCATAAAAGGCTTATCGACATTTTAGATCCCAGTTCGAAAACGGTAGACGCCTTAATGAGACTTGATCTTCCAGCTGGCGTTGATATTGAGATTAAATTGTAATTAAAGTTTCCAGTTTTGAGTTGGTCTTACAGTTTTTCCGATTAGGAATTGAATTGAGCTGACTTGAAACAAAGAATCCGGAAAGTGGCATTTGAAACAAGAAGCATTTGTCAGAGGGAGGTGCAGGAAATGGCCAAAGGAATTTTAGGTAAAAAAATCGGTATGACGCAAATTTTTAATTCCCAAGGGCAAGCGGTTCCGGTAACGGTTATTCAAGCCGGACCTTGTATGGTGGTTCAAAAAAAATCAGTCGCTACTGATGGATACGATGCGATCCAATTAGGATTCGCCGAAAAAAAAGAGCGATTAACCAATAAACCAATGAAAGGTCATTTCAACAAAGCTGGGGTTAAGCCTTTACGGTTTCTTCATGAGATACGGGTTAATTCCGATGAGAATTATGATCTTGGTCAAGAAATAAAAGCAGATGTCTTTAGCGAAGGGGAGTTCGTGGATGTTACCGGGACTTCTAAGGGTAAAGGTTTTGCCGGTGTTATCAAACGCTGGAACTTTAACCGGGCTGCAATGACTCACGGCTCAATGTATCACCGCCGCCCCGGTTCGCTTGGGGCTACGGACCCGGCCCGGGTGTTTAAGGGTAGAAAACTTCCCGGACGCTTAGGCGGAGTCAAAACCACGGTTCAAGGCTTACAGGTCGCCAAGGTCGATCCGGAACGGAACTTGTTATTGATTAAGGGAGCAATTCCTGGCGCAAACGGTTCTTTTGTGGTTGTAAAAAAGACCGTTATTCATGCTAAAGAAAAGAACCAAAAATAAGTTGCTGTAATTTTTGGTTTATCTTAAGTAATCTATTTATCTTTGTTACGAGGAGGAAACACGATGCCGACCGTACCTGTTTATAATATTAAAGGCTCACAGGTAGGTGAAATCGCCTTAAACGACCAAGTTTTTGGCGCTAAGGTCAATAAGGCCTTATTGCATGAAGCTGTAACCATGCAGTTGGCGTCAAAACGTCTTGGCACTGTGGCTGTTAAAAATCGGTCCATGGTAAGTGGCGGCGGCCGTAAACCCTGGCGGCAAAAAGGAACCGGTCAGGCTAGGCATGGTAGCCGACGTTCGCCGGTTTGGACTGGCGGCGGCGTAATCTTTGGGCCGATGCCCCGGAATTACGATTATAGCCTGCCCAAGAAAGCGCGCCGACAAGCGTTGCGTTCAGCTTTATCAGCTAAAGTTGAAGCTGGCGAGTTAATTGTGGTTGATTCACTATCAATTGCAGAACCCAAAACTAAAACCATGGTAAGCATCTTAGAGAAACTAAAAGCCAATAAAGCGTTAATTGTATTAGGCAATCAAGAAGATTCTGTTGCCAAATCAGCCCGGAATATTCCCGGAGTTGTTACCATTACTAGTGATGGTATTAATGTTTACGATTTACTTGCTCATGACCATTTGGTTATTACCAAAGATGCAGTGAGTAAGGTAGAGGAGGCGTTGGCGTAATGGAACTTCGTGAACTGGTCAAACGTCCGTTAATTACCGAAAGAACAACCAAATTGATGGAAGAAAACAAATACTGCTTTTTGGTTGATCCGAGAGCCAACAAGACCCAAATAAAACAAGCGATTGAAGAAATTTTTAAAGTTAAAGTTAAAGCGGTTAATACTTTTAACCGGTTAGGCAAGATTAAACGGATGGGACGCCATGAAGGCCGTCGGCCCAGCTGGAAACGGGCAGTTGTTACTCTGGAAGCCGGCAGCAGGATTGAATTCTTTGAAGGAACTTGATAAATAGAGATTGGGCTCTTAATTGGGTATAGAATCCGGAAGCCAGAATTCAGGCTCAAAAGGACCTTGAAAGATAGGCTTCAAAGGATTAATTAGATCCCTTATGAATTCTAGCTTTTGTCTTCTGAATTCAGAGGCCCGAATGAATATTAGATACTAATTAGTTGGGAGGTCAGGAAGATGCCGGTAAGAAAATACCAGCCAACCTCGCCTGGCAGAAGGTTTATGACAGTCTCCGATTTTAAGGAGATTACCAAGAGCGAACCGGAAAAGTCCTTATTGGAACCGTTGAAATCGTCCGGAGGACGTAATTCTTCCG
This sequence comes from Bacillota bacterium, assembly GCA_023394955.1. Taxonomy (GTDB): domain Bacteria; phylum Bacillota; class UBA4882; order UBA8346; family UBA8346; genus JAAYHS01. Next base: position 35,347 of record JAEWZY010000029.1, on the reverse strand, counting down.
GAAAAACGACAGTCCGTCATCGTGGCGGCGGACATAAACGGATGTATCGAATCATCGATTTTAAAAGGGACAAATTTGATGTTCCTGCGAAAGTGGCGGCTATTGAGTATGATCCTAACCGAACGGCTCGAATTGCCCTTTTACATTATGCCGATGGAGAAAAGCGTTATATTTTAGCTCCTTTGGGGCTTAATATCGGCGATACAATTGAATCTGGACCTAATGCGGATATTAAACCAGGGAATGCTTTACCGCTTATCAACATTCCTGTTGGAACCATTATTCATAATATTGAACTTATCAGGAATAAAGGCGGCCAATTAGTCCGCACCGCCGGGGTGGGAGCCCAGTTAATGGCTAAAGAAGGCGATTATGCCAACATTAGGCTTCCCTCAGGTGAAATGCGCTTAGTTCCGGTTAATTGCATGGCTACTATCGGTCAGATGGGGAATATCGAGCATGAAAATATTGCTACCGGTAAAGCAGGCCGTTCTCGTTGGAAGGGAATTAAACCGGCTAACCGTGGCGTAGTTATGAATCCAATTGACCATCCACATGGCGGAGGAGAAGGCCGTTCTCCGATTGGTAGAGCACCGGTTACTCCTTGGGGCAAACCGGCGTTGGGACACCGCACCCGCAAACGTAAAGCTTCTGACCGCCTAATCGTAAAGCGACGCGGATAAATAACTACTATGGTATTTAGTTATTTTTGAGTCGGTTTCGCAGGGATTCAAATGGAATAAGGAATTCAGAAAAGGCGTAAGGAGTTAGGAGGGGACTAAAGTGTCGCGATCAATGAAAAAAGGTCCATATGTTGAAGTAGGTCTTTTAAAGAAAATTACGGATATGAATTCTAAAGGTGAGAAGAAAGTTTTAAAGACATGGTCCAGAAGTTCAACTATCTTCCCGGAGATGGTGGGACATACCATTGCCGTACATGACGGCAGAAAACATGTTCCAATTTATATTACCGAAGATATGGTCGGTCATAAACTTGGAGAATTTTCTCCCACTCGTACTTTCCGTGGTCACGGTTCTCACTCGGAAAAGACTACAGCCGTAAAATGATTTTTATTACCTCGATTTAGTAGGAGGGATTTGTTTTGAATGTAAAAGCAGTAGTTCGTTTTTCGCGGATAGCTCCCCGGAAGGCCCGTCAAGTGATCGATATGATTCGTGGGAAAAGGGTGGGCGATGCGCAAACGATTTTGAAGTTTACACCGCGGTTTGCGGCAGAAGTGATTGGAAAAGTTTTAAATTCGGCGGTTGCCAATGCTGAAAACAATCATAACATGAACCGGGATCGCTTGTACGTTTCCGAAGCATACGTCGATCAAGGGCCTACGATGAAAAGGTTTATGCCTAGAGCCCAAGGCCGCGCTTCGGCGATTCATAAACGAACCAGTCATATTACGATTGTTGTGGCGGAGAAGGAGGGCTAATATGGGTCAGAAAGTCCATCCCATCGGATTAAGAGTAGGAATCATTAAGGATTGGGACGGTCGCTGGTTTGCAAAAAAACGCGATTACGCAAACCTGATCCTGGAAGATGTTAAAATTCGAAATTATGTTAAAAAGCGTCTCTATGCTTCCGGAGTTGCAAAGATTGAAATCGAACGGGCAGCTAACCGGCTTAAGGTTACCATTTATACTGCCCGGCCTGGAATGGTCATTGGCAGACAAGGTACGGAAGTTGATGTAATCCGGAAGGAAATCGAGAAATTTTCTGGGAAACAGGTTCAGTTAAACATTGCTGAAGTTAAAGTCCCGGAGCTTTCCGCTCAATTAGTGGCGGAGAATATAGCATTTCAATTAGAACGAAGGGTTTCATTCCGACGGACCATGAAACAATCGATTGGCCGCGCAATGAAATTAGGCGCTCAGGGAGTTAAGGTTTCTTGTAGTGGTCGTTTGATGGGCGCTGAAATCGCTAGAACCGAAGGTTATAGCGAAGGGAAGGTTCCCCTTCATACCTTGAGAGCGGATATCGATTATGGTTTTGCCGAAGCCAATACCACTTATGGTAAAATTGGCGTTAAAGTATGGATTTATAAAGGTGAAATCCTCCCGGCTAAGAAACGGGTTAAAGCGAAAGCTGAAGGAGGAGTTTGAAATGTTAGTGCCAAAACGCGTTAAATACCGGAAATTGCACCGGGGCCGGATGAAAGGCAAAGCGATTAAAGGGTCGCAACTAAATCAAGGCGACTTCGGACTCCAAGCAATGGAACCGGGTTGGATCACCAATGTTCAGATCGAAGCAGCCCGTATCGCCTTAACTAGGTATATTAAAAGGGGCGGTAAAGTATGGATCAAAATTTTTCCTGATAAATCAGTAACCGCCAAACCGGCAGAGACTCGTATGGGTAGCGGAAAAGGGTCTCCGGAACATTGGGTGGCTGTGGTTAAACCGGGCCGGATAATGTTCGAAATCGCCGGGGTTGAGGAAGAACTAGCTCAAGAAGCTATGCGTTTAGCTGCTCATAAACTTCCGATCAAATGTAAGTTCATAAAACGAGAGGAAGCGGGTGGAGAAATCCATGAAAAGTAAAGAAGTTCGTGATATGACTGTTGATGAATTACAAGGTAAATTGGTTAGTCTTAAAGAAGAATTATTCAATTTGCGCTTTCAACTTGCTACCGGACAATTAGATAATCCCATGCGAGTAAGGGATGTTCGTAAAAGTATCGCTCGCATTAAAACAGTTCTGCATGAACAAGAACTTAAAGCGGGTCAGGCTTGATTTAACCGGTGCCCGAAGGAGGATTAGTAATGAGTGATCGTGCGCTTCGTAAAACACGGATTGGTATGGTCGTTAGTGACAAAATGGAAAAGACAGTAGTAGTAGCTGTTCAACGACTGGTCAGACACCCGCTTTATGGCCGAATTGTCAAACTCACCAGCAAAATTAAAGCACATGACGAGGCTAACGAGTGTAGAGTCGGGGACAAAGTGAAAGTTATGGAGACTCGTCCTTTAAGTAAAGATAAGAGATGGCGCGTAGTCAATATTATTGAAAAGGCAAAATAATTTCGTGAAAGGAGGTACCGGCCGTGGTTCAAACGGAAACCTATTTAAATGTCGCTGACAACTCCGGAGCGAAACAAGTTATGTGCATTAAGGTTTTAGGCGGTTCTAAGAAGCGATATGCCAGGGTTGGGGACCTGATTGTCGCGGTTGTCAAAGACGCTTTACCTCCATCAGCTGCTAGGAAAGGTACTGGAGCAGTTGGAGTTAAAAAGGGAGATGTCGTGAAAGCGGTAGTAGTTCGTACTACTAAAGAAACAAAAAGACCGGACGGTTCTTATATCCGGTTTGATGATAACGCCGCTGTTATCTTAAATGATCAAATGAATCCCAGAGGAACACGTATCTTTGGGCCGGTTGCTCGTGAACTTCGCGACAAAAACTTTATGAAGATTGTCTCTTTAGCCCCTGAAGTTTTGTAATGGCCCGAGAGGAGGATTTAAATGTCAGTCCGCAACTTAAAAAAAGGCGATGAAGTTGTAGTTATATCCGGTAAAAATAAAAGCCGTCGCGGTAAAGTCCAAAAAGTTTTTCCAGAAACTGAGGCAGTTATCATCGAAGGTTTAAATTTAGCTAAAAAACACGCTAAGCCAACCAAAGCTAACCCGCAAGGTGGAGTAATGGATAAAGCTTTACCGCTCCAAGCCTCTAAAGTAATGGTAGTTTGTTCAGGTTGTAATCAACCCACCAGATTACGTAGAGAACGAGCGGTTGATGGCGCTGTTGTAAGAATTTGCCGAAATTGCGGCAAAACTTTAGACTAGTAACGGAGGGAGGTGCGACCAGTGTCGCGGCTTAAACAGAAATATCAGAAAGAAGTAGTGCCCGGTTTGAAAAGCCGATTTGGATATTCAAATGTGATGCAGATCCCTGAGATCAAGAAAGTAGTTATCAATATGGGAGTTGGCGATGCTACTCAAGACGCTAAAGCTATTGATTCAGCTGTCAACGATCTCATTGCGGTTTCCGGTCAGAAACCGGTAGTGACTAAGGCGAAAAAATCGATCGCCGCTTTTAAGGTCAGGGCCGGAATGCCGATTGGTTGTAAAGTAACCCTTAGGGGCAAAAGAATGTATTATTTTCTTGATAAATTGTTTAATATCGCCCTGCCGAGAATCCGTGATTTCAGGGGAACATCTACGAAATCTTTTGACGGCCGGGGCAATTATACGCTGGGAGTTCGCGATCAATTAATCTTCCCTGAAATCAACTATGATAAAGTTGATAAGCTGCGGGGAATGGATATCGTGATCGTTACCTCTGCGAAAAATGATGAAGAAGCTTTGGAACTTTTGAAGTTAATGGGAATGCCCTTTAGGGCTTAACCAAAAGGAGGGTTATAGATGGCAAAAACTTCGATGGTGATCAGATCGAAACGAGTTCCCAAATTTACAGTCAGACGGCATAATCGTTGTCAAATTTGTGGTCGGCCCCATGCTTATATGCGTAAATTTGGAATGTGCCGTATCTGTTTCCGTAAATTAGCCCACCGTGGTGAGCTTCCGGGCATAACTAAAGCTAGTTGGTGATTTAAGATTATATGTAACTCAGCTTTAGTTTGTGTTGCTGAGTCTCCGTTGATGAAAGGAGGTTTTCTCTAAATGGTTATGACTGACCCAATTGCCGATATGTTAACTCGGATTCGAAACGCGACTACCGCTAAAGATAAAACGGTTGAAGTTCCTTTTTCTAAGATCAAGCAAGAATTGGCTAAAATCCTGAAGGAAGAAGGCTATATTCAAGATCAAGAATTTGTTGATAGCGGTAAACAAGGAACGATTCGCATACATTTGAAATATGTCGGAAAAGAAAACGCTATCTCAGGATTGAAACGAATTAGCAAACCCGGTTTGCGAGTTTACGCTCAAAAACATGAAATTCCTAAGGTTTTAGGTGGATTAGGAATCGCCGTTCTTTCTACTTCAAAGGGAATTATGACCGATCGTAAGGCCCGGACTGAGGGAATCGGCGGTGAGGTAATCTGTTACTTGTGGTAAAATTATCATCAGGAAACAGTGATAAAATAATTGAAAAGTGATAAAAATCACTGCTAACTGCTAATTGAAAAGGATCGGGGGTGTAATTATGTCTCGTATTGGACGAAAGCCCATTACCATACCTGAGGGAGTACAAGTTGACATTTTGGGAAATAATGTTAAGGTTAAAGGCCCTAAAGGAGAATTAAGCCAAGTTGTACATCCTGACATGAAGGTATCTTTAAATGATGGTATAATTACGGTTGAGCGGCCCACTGACGAGAAGAAACATCGCGCGTTGCACGGATTGACTCGCACCTTAGTTTCTAATATGGTCAGCGGTGTCACCAATGGTTATACAAAAGCCCTAGATATTAACGGAGTAGGATATCGCGCCACCAAGCAAGGAAAAAATTTGGTTCTGACGATTGGGTATTCACATCCGGTAGAGATCCAACCATTGCCGGGAATTGAATTTGATGTTCCCGCACCCAATAAAATTATTGTCAAAGGAATTGACAAGCAAATTGTTGGCCAAATGGCGGCTGAAATTAGAGCTACTCGTGAACCTGAACCCTATAAGGGCAAAGGTATCAAATATGAATCCGAAGTTATCCGGAGAAAAGCCGGTAAGACCGGTAAGAAATAAGATTCGGGAAAGGAGTGACTATTGTGTTCCATAAACCCGACCGCCGTGCCGCTAGACTTCGTCGTCATGTGCGCTTGCGTAAAAAGATTTCCGGAACTGCTGAACGTCCAAGGTTAAGCGTGTTCCGCAGTTTGCATCATATATACGCTCAATTGATTGATGATTCAAACGGAACTACATTAATGATAGTTTCAACCGTTGAACCTGAATTGAGAAGTAAATTAAAGGGTAAATGTGGGAACATTGAGGCTGCCAAGGCCGTTGGTTCCGCTATTGCGGAAAAAGCTATTGCAAAAGGTATTAAACAGGTTGTTTTTGACCGGGGCGGTCAAATTTATCACGGCCGGGTCAAAGCCTTGGCGGAAGCCGCCAGAGAAAGCGGCCTGGAATTTTAGGCAAGGGGTGAATTTAAATGAAACGCATCGACCCTGCACAACTTGAATTGACCGAAAAGGTTGTTAATATCAACCGGGTTGCTAAAGTTGTTAAAGGTGGTAGAAGATTTAGTTTCAGCGCGTTAGTAGTAGTTGGCGACGGTAAAGGACATGTTGGAACTGGCCTTGGTAAAGCCGCTGAAGTTCCGGAAGCCATCCGTAAAGGTATTGAAGATGCCAAAAAGAACCTGATTGAGGTTCCGGTAAAAGGTACTACTATCCCGCATCAAATCCATGGAATCTTCGGAGCGGGCAAAGTCCTTTTGAAGCCTGCCGCGCCGGGAACCGGTGTTATTGCTGGAGGACCAGTTCGCGCTGTTTTAGAATCCGCCGGAATCAGGGATATTCTAACTAAATCACTTGGCTCTTCCAATGCCATTAATGTGGTTAATGCTACGATTACCGGATTAAAAGGTCTTAAAAAAGCTGAAGAAGTGGCTGCGATCCGGGGTAAAACAGTAGAAGAGATCCTCGGTTAGGAGGGGAATTTAATGCCAAGAAAAAAAAGTAACGAGAAAACCATTAAAATTATTTGGAAGCATAGCGCCATCGGTCGTAATGAAGTCCAGAAAAGAACAATTAAAGCTCTTGGGTTTAAGAGACTAAATCAAACCATTGAGAAACCTGATAACGACGCGATTCGTGGCATGATTAAGTCGGTAGAACATTTAATAGAAGTAAAAGAGGCGTGAGGGGGTATCCTCTGATGAAATTACATGAATTACAACCTGCTGAAGGAGCAAAAAAATCTCCGAAACGTATTGGACGGGGAATAGGCTCCGGTATGGGTAAAACCTCCACTAAAGGGCATAAAGGCCAAAAGGCGCGTTCCGGCGGAGGTAAAGGACCGGCATTTGAAGGCGGTCAAACTCCGCTCCAACGTAGATTGCCGAAACGCGGTTTTACTAATAGGTTTAAACGCGAATTGGTGGAGGTCAATTTAGAGAAGCTTAACGTTTTTGATAATGGTACTGAAGTAACTCCGGAAATTTTACTGGAAAAAGGAATTATCAAAAAGTTGGCGGATGGAGTTAAGATTTTAGGGAATGGTAAAATCACTAAAAAGTTGACCATTAAGAGTAATGGTTTTAGTAAATCGGCAGTTGAGAAGATCGAAAAAGCTGGCGGTAAAGCGGAGGTGATTTAATTGCTGGGAGCGATTAAAACCGCTTTTAAACTTCCTGATTTAAGAAAAAAAATGCTTTGGACCTTGGCCTTACTCGGGATTTTTAGGTTGGGAACTCATATACCGGTTCCGGGTCCATGGGATCCTCGCGGATTAGCAGAATTTTTCGGCGGTGAAAACACCCTTTTCGGGTTGATGGATTTGATGGGTGGCGGCGCTCTTCGGAAGATGTCGGTATTTGCCATGAGTGTCAGCCCTTATATCACATCATCGATTATCATCCAACTTTTAACAATGGTCATTCCTAAATTGGAAGCCTTGGCTAAAGAAGGCGCTGAAGGTCGAAAAATCATTTCACAATATACCAGATACGGTACTGTAGTTTTAGCCCTGATTCAAGGTTCAGCGATGTCGCTGGGTTTAAGAGGAGTGTTAATTAATCCGAGCACTTGGGATTTTGTCCTTATTATAACGACTTTAACTGCTGGCTCCGTATTTCTAATGTGGCTTGGCGAGGTTATTTCCGAACGGGGTATTGGCAACGGCATTTCCATGTTGATCTTTGCCGGTATCGTTGCCCGGATTATCCCAAGTTCGCTGGCTACTTTAAGCACGATTACAGCTAAAGGGGTCGGAACCTCATTTATTAGCATAATCCTCTTTTTAGCGGTAGCGATCTTTATTATAGCCGGAGTTGTCTTTGTTACTCAGGGCGAACGTAAAATTCCGGTTCAATATGCTAAACGCGTGGTCGGAAGAAAAATGTATGGAGGCGGTTCCACCTTCTTACCAATCAAGGTAAACCAAGCAGGTGTGATTCCAATTATTTTTGCATCTTCATTATTAGCTTTCCCACCGACTCTCGGGCAATGGCTGCCTCACACTCATTGGCTGTATAAATTTTTACAAATTTTTTATCCGGGACGAGGTTTGTATTTGTTTCTTTATGCTTTATTGATCTTTGTATTTACCTATTTCTATACGGCAGTCACCTTTAACCCAATAGAAGTATCCAATAATATGAAAAAATATGGTGGCTTCATTCCGGGAATTAGGCCGGGAAAACCTACGGCTGAATACTTGGACCGGGTTTTGACTAGAATTACTTTAGCGGGAGCGCTCTTTTTGACAATGGTTTCCCTACTACCTTATTTAATGAATTTTATACCAGCTTTTCGGGGATTACAAGTTCAATTTGGCGGTACTGCTTTATTGATTGCAGTCGGAGTAGCTATTGATACTATGAAACAAATTGAAGCTCAGTTATTGATGAGGCAGTATGAAGGATTTCTCAAATAGTATTCTTCTTCAGAAATAGTTGATTTGTTTAGTTGTTCAAATCAAGCTGATCTGGAAGAATAATCGGTGCTCACATTAAGTTATTAGCACCATGCGGGCACAATGATTATCAGTTTTCAGGATAGGAGTGCAGCTAATGAACGTGATTCTTTTAGGGCCTCCGGGCGCCGGTAAAGGTACACAGGCGGAATTAATCATTGAGAAATACGGTATTCCACATATTTCAACCGGTGATATTTTCCGCGCCGCTGTAAAAGAAGGGACATCCCTTGGTGTCAAGGCAAAGAAGTATCTTGAAAGTGGGCAACTGGTACCCGATGAAATTGTGGTTGGAATCGTTGCTACTCGGATACAACAAGCAGATTGCCGTAATGGGTTTCTACTCGACGGATTTCCGCGAACTGTACCGCAAGCGGATGCCCTTGAAGAATTTCTAAACGGACTTGATAAAGAAGTTACAGCAGTAATTAATATTGAAATTGATTTTGCAATTTTAATGGCTAGACTTACCGGAAGGAGAGTCTGCCGTAATTGCGGCGCCATCTATCATATTCAAAATAAACGTGAAAAGTCTCCCGGAATATGTGACCAATGCGGTGGCGAGATTTATCAGCGGGATGACGATCTCCCGGAGACCGTTCAAAAACGGCTCCTAGTTTACCAAAATCAAACCGAACCTTTGATCCGTTATTATCGGGATAAAGGTTTACTAAAAAGTTTTAATGGGCAAGAGCAGGTTAAGGATTTGTTTGGGAAAATATGTCAGGCACTGGAGGTAAGACAATAATATGATTGTTCTCAAATCCTCTTCCGAAATTGCGATCATGAGGGTTGCAGGAAGTATCGTGGCCGCAGTGCTTGAGGACTTGAGAAGTATGGTTCGCCCAGGAATCCACCTTAATCAACTTGATAAGAGGGCGGAAGAGTTGACCAAAAGTTTTGGCGCTATTCCTGCTTTTAAAGATTATAATGGGTTTCCAGCCTCTCTTTGTACCTCGGTCAATGAAGAAGTGGTCCATGGGATACCGGGAAATAGGGCTTTAAAATCCGGCGATATTGTTGGACTCGATTTTGGCGCAATTTACCAGGATTTTTACGCCGATTCGGCCATTACTGTTCCGGTGGGTGAAATCTCTCCAACAATAGAAAAATTACTTTTAATAACCAAGGAAGCTCTTTATAAAGGAATTGCCAAAGCTAAGACCGGCAATAGGCTATATGATGTTTCCGGGGCTATTCAAGCACATGTTGAAAATAACGGATTTTCCGTGGTACGGGATTTTGTTGGGCATGGTATCGGCAGAAAAATGCACGAGGAGCCGCAAATTCCCAACTTTGTCGGGAACGATTTTAATCCCAAATTAAAACCGGGAATGACTTTGGCGATTGAACCGATGGTTAACGAAGGCACTTATGAAGTTGATGTTGATTCTTTGGATAATTGGACGGTTCGGACTGATGATCGTAAATTTTCGGCGCATTTTGAACATACCATTGCGGTAACTGAGGGAGAACCGGAGATTTTAACCATTTTAAATCAAGGGATTCTACCAAGGAAGGTCTGAACGATGATTACCACAGTTGATGGATTACGTTACGGCCAAATGGTTCAATCAAGCCAAGGCAGGGATTGTCATCAGTATTATCTAATCGTTGGTTTAATCGGGGATAAGTATTTAGCTTTGTCAGATGGAGTAAAACACCCGATGGCTAAACCGAAGAAGAAAAACATCAAACATGTTAAAATATCGATGTATGTTGATAAAGATTTTGAGGAGAGATTATTAAGAGGTGAACCATTGTCGAATTTCCAGATTAGATCCGCAATTGAACGTTTGAAAAATCAACATGAGGAGGGAGGCCGGTTTCATGGCTAAACAGGATGTAATTGAAGTCGAAGGAACCGTGATTGAGCCATTACCTAATGCCATGTTTCGAGTGGAGTTAGAGAACGGGCATCGCGTTTTAGCTCATATCTCTGGTAAAATGAGGATGAACTTTATCAAGATTTTATCCGGTGACCGGGTAACGGTAGAGTTATCTCCTTATGACTTATCCAGAGGCCGGATTATTTACCGCTACAAATAATTCGAATTTACCGGATAACCCTTACTCTTGTGTTTACAATAGAAACTAATAAAGTTGGCATAATAAGGAGGATTTTACATGAAAGTCAGACCTTCCGTTAAACCCATTTGTGAACATTGTAAAATCATCAGAAGAAAAGGTTCTTTACGGATAATTTGTACTAATCCTAAGCATAAGCAAAAACAAGGTTAATTAGTGGCTACAGGCATTTAGGCAAAGGAATTTAGGTATTAGGATGTTAGCCTTTGAACCATGCCTATCGTCCGGAAAATAAGGAGGTAATAAAATGGCACGTATTGCAGGTGTGGATTTACCCCGTGAAAAAAGGGTAGAAATAGCTCTGACATATATTTATGGCTTAGGGCGGACCACTTCGAATGAAGTTTTAGCCAAAACCGGAATTAATCCTGATACCCGGGTACGGGACCTTACTGAAGAAGAAATTACTAAACTGCGTGAAGTGATTGACCGGGACTACAAGGTTGAAGGCGATCTTCGGCGTGAAGAATCAATGAATATCAAGCGTTTGATTGAGATCGGCAGCTATCGCGGGTTACGTCATCGCCGTGGGTTACCGGTTAGAGGCCAACGCACTAAAACAAATGCGCGAACCCGGAAGGGGCCTAAACGTACGGTTGGGGGCAAGCGAAAGAAATAAAGGAGGTAAAGAATAAATGGCCAGAACTGCTACTGCAAGAAAAGGCGCACGGACCCGTAAAAAGGAACGCAAACAGATCGACAGTGGAGTAGCACATATTCATTCCACTTTTAACAATACTGTTGTCACCATTACCGACACCACGGGAAATGTGTTGGCATGGTCAAGCGCCGGAAATATGGGATTTAAAGGTTCCCGAAAAAGCACTCCTTTTGCGGCGGGAATGGCTGCTGAACAAGCTGCCAAAGTCGCTATGGATTATGGAATGAAAAATGTCGAAGTTTACGTTAAAGGACCTGGGGCCGGACGGGAAGCAGCGATACGTTCGTTGCAAGCTGCAGGTTTGTTCGTAAATTTAATTAAGGATGTCACACCGATTCCACATAACGGGTGTCGTCCGCCAAAACGTCGTCGAGTATAAATGGGAGGTGTTTGAAACTCTATGGCACGATACACTGAAGCAGCTTGTAGATTATGCCGCCGTGAAGGCGAGAAACTTTATTTAAAAGGGGAACGATGCTATACAAATAAATGCAGTGTCGGACGTCGTAGCTATGCCCCTGGAGAACACGGACAGAGCCGCAAGAAGATTTCGGAATACGGATTGCAATTAAGGGAAAAACAAAAATTACGTAGGATTTATGGAATTTTAGAGCGCCAATTTTCAGGATATTTTTCATTGGCTGAGAGTAAGAAAGGCATCACCGGTGAAAATTTACTCCAAATTTTAGAGAGTAGGCTGGACAATGTGGTCTACCGGTTGGGCTATGCGGTTTCCAGGAAGGAAGCCCGGCAATTAGTCAGGCACGGCCATTTTCTAGTAAACGGGAAAAAGGTTAATATTCCTTCTTTTCTAGTTAAAGCCGGTGATGTTATTAGTATTAAAGAAGGCAGCCTGGGTTCGCCAAAGCTAAAGGAGCTTTTAGAAGGGGCGGCCAGTCATACTGTTCCTGAATGGTTGGAAGTAGATGTCAATAGTCATAGTGGCAAAGTTAAGACTTTACCGGTTCGTGAACAAATTGATATTCAGATTCAAGAGCATTTGATCGTTGAGTTGTATTCCCGGTAAGAATAGAAAAGTATTATAGCGTTTGTTATTAGTTACTTTGTTAAATTTAAGCAATTGGTTTAACGAGGTAGAAACTTAAGAAGGAGGGTTATTTATTGATCGAGATTGAAAAGCCCAAAATTACCATAGAAGAAACTGATGACCGAGAACGTTACGGAGTCTTCGTCGTTGAACCTTTGGAAAGAGGCTATGGAACAACACTGGGCAATTCGCTACGGCGGATCCTCCTCTCTTCCCTGCCGGGGTATGCAGTCACATCAATCAAAATCGATGGAGTTCTTCATGAGTTTTCAACGATTCCGGGGGTTGTTGAGGATACCACTGATATTATTCTGAACCTAAAACAGCTGTTAATAAAGGTCCATGGTGATTGTCCGAAAAGAGTTTACTTGAATATTAAGGACTCTAAAAGAGTAACAGCCGCAGATATTGAAGTTCCTAGCGATGTGGAAATTCTCAATCCTGATCTCTATCTGGCGACTGTGTCGGATGGCGGGGTTTTAAAAGCGGAAATAACCATCGATCGTGGACGGGGTTATTTGACGGCGGAGCGGATTAAAAATGCTGAGAACATAATTGGCGTCATTGCAGTGGATGCTCACTTTTCCCCGGTGAACAAGGTAAATTATGTGGTACAGCATACCCGGGTCGGTCAGATTACTGATTATGATAAATTAGTGCTGGAAGTCTGGACGGATGGAAGTATTAGCCCGATGGAAGCGGTTTCGTTAGCTGCTAAAATTATGAATGAACACTTGATGCTATTTGTGAACTTAAGCCAGACCGCGGGTAAAGCTGAGATTATGGTAGAGAAAGAGGAAGAATCGAAGAATAAGATTTTAGAAATGACCATTGAAGAGCTGGATCTTTCCGTTCGGTCATATAACTGTCTGAAACGGGCCGGAATTAACAGTGTCGAAGAATTGACTCGTAAAACTGAAGAAGACATGATGAAAGTTAGAAATCTGGGTCGGAAATCCTTGGAAGAAGTTGAACAGAAGCTCATCAGTTTGGGGCTTTCGTTACGAAAGTCGGAAGAGTAAACTGGGGCAAAATTTGTTGGCCTAGGTTATTATGATTCAGGGTTTACTGTCCCCCCATCGTTAGCATTTGGTAGTTAAGGAGGATTAAAAAGATGCTGAAACGAAAGTTAGGACGATCTTCGTCTCATCGAAAAGCAATGTTTAGGGCGTTGGTAACTTCGTTAATCGCTAATGATAAGATTGTCACTACAGAGATTAAAGCGAAAGAGGCCCGTTCGTTAGCTGAAAAAATGATCACATTAGCCAAAAAAGGGGATTTACATTCCCGGCGTTTAGCAGCTGAAGTGATTACCCAGCCGGATGTTTTGCAAAAATTGTTTGAGACTACCGCCGGTCGTTATTCCGACCGTAATGGAGGTTATACCAGAATCTTAAAGATTGGGCCCAGACGGGGCGATGCTGCGTCAATGGTAATCCTGGAGCTGGTTTAAGAGTAAATGACGAAATTGATAGCAATGAATGGGGTCGGCTTTGGGTATCCAGAGCAGGCCCCAATCCTTTCTACGGTTAATTTCGAAATCAACCAAGGAGACCGGGTTTCCATCTTGGGCCCAAATGGGAGCGGTAAAAGCACTATGGCGCTTTTGATCGCCGGTTTAATCGCTCCTACCATGGGTGAGATTTGCTGTTTTAGGGAACGGCCAAGGGTAGGAGTGGTCTTCCAAAATAGTTTGCATCAAATGGTTGGTTCTACTGTGGAGGATGATCTGGCTTTTGGTTTAAGCCTTAAGAATTTGGCTACCGATGAACTCCAAAATAGAGTGAAAAAGTTTTTATCTAAATTTAAGCTAACAGCGAAACGGCATTATAATATCAACCAACTCTCAGGCGGTGAATTACGCCGTCTGGCTTTAGCATCGGTTTTAATCACCGAACCTCAAATCTTAATCCTAGATGAACCAATGGCGATGCTGGATAAGGAAGCCCAAACCATTTTCCTAAAATGCCTATCGGAAAACGTTCTCCAGGAAACAGCGATTATCTGGTTTGACCATGAAGTTCGTAGTATTAGGCATACTAAAAGTTGGATGGTTTTAACGAAGGAAGGCCAGCTTAATACAGTGTCATTAAAGGATCTGAATTCAAAAGTTTTTTTGAAAGGGCATAGTTTGACACCTGCTCCATTGCAGTTCTTAGAGTGGGAATTTCCGGAGCGAATTTCCGGAGCGATCTTTGGACCGGAGAGGATTATAATTGATTGAGGTCAAATCTTTATCTTATATATATAATCGTGAGAATCAATATCAAACTTTCGCGCTTGATGACTTATCTTTTTCAATCAGCCGGGGGGAGATCATCGGCATAATCGGCCCGAGCGGTTCGGGGAAAAGTTGTTTGTTAAGGTGTTTAGCAGGTGTTTTAATACCGGATTCCGGCGCAGTTTTATTTGACGGTCAAAACCGGATTCCGCAAGAAGTTGGTTTAATAATCCAAGAACCTGAAGTCCAATTTTTCAATGAAACAGTATACCAAGAGATGGCGTTTGCCTTGGAAAACCGCGGTCTAAATAAAACTGAAATTGATGAAAAAGTTCAATTAGCCCTAAAAAAAATTGGTTATTTGGGAAAAACCAATCAATCACCGTTTAAGTTGAGCGGCGGCGAACAACGGCGAGTAGCTATGGCTAGTATCTTGGCTCTTGACCCGAAGGTGTTATTATTAGATGAACCAACAGTTGGCCTGGATTTTAACGGTTTAGAGATGGCTACTCAAATAATCGAAGGCTTTCGAAAGGAACATAAATTGGTGTTAATCGTCAGTCATGACCTTGATTTTCTTTACCGGCAGGCCGATCGGTATCTGGTTTTAGATAAAGGAAAGTTAGTGGCTGATTTTGATAAAAATGATTTTGACAAGAATATTGAGTTAATAACTAAGCTAGGGTTAGCTATTCCGGAGATCTTAGAATTAAAAGCGAAAGGAATTCCGGAAGATTTAAAACAGGAATTGATGGTTTAATTATTATGAATTGGATTGGAACCTATTACCAGGGGCATTCGTTTTGGCATAATATTGATCCTCGTAGTAAAATCGTTTTCGTTTTGGCAATAATGTTGCTAGTACTATCCAGCCGGGGAATCAGCCTTGGTTTTATTTGTTTAGTAACGATCATTTTGTATCGGACTTCTAAATTGCCTTGGCGTTTAGGATGGAAAGTCGTTAGAAAGTTCCAATGGCTGCTTTTAATACCGTTTGTCGTTAATTTGCTAGCACCTTTCCAAGAAAGTTGGCTTTTTAGACTAAACCGTAATTTTCCCGGCGCTCTAACTATTCTATTACGATTAGCGGTGATGTTGTTAATAGCCATGTGGTTAATTTATGTCACTAAACCCCTTGTTTTGGTGGAAGGGCTTACCAGATTATTTAAACCTTTGGAAAGGTTCGGTAGAGGAATAGATCTACCATTAATGGTGGGATTAGTAGTTAGATTAATGCCGGAATTGTTTTATGAGAGCGAAAACATCATGATAGCTCAAAGGATCAGAGGTATTAAACCAGGGTTCACTTTAAAAAACTGCTCGGGTTGGATCAAAAGCACGATTATTCCTGTATTTTTAGGCAGCATTCGAAAAGCTACCGCATTGGCTGTAGCAATGGAGGCAAGGGGTTACCAGCCGGGGATCCGTCGAAGCTCAATAGAGGATTTAAAACTAAAGGTTCCGGATTACTTAATAATCGGCTTATCCTCTCTTTTAACAATATATGTCACGATAATTTCCCTTAAATGAAGTATAAGATTATCAAGAGATTATCATTGACCATAAATTGAAATAAGACAATATTTGTTTTTTTTGATTACTAAATCCAAGATGAAGTTTGGTGATTTAAATTGACCTTGATTCGGAATCTAAAAATGGTACTGGCTTATGAAGGCACCAATTACGCCGGATTTCAACGTCAAATAAACGGCCCGACAATTCAGGGGATCTTGGAAGATAACTTGTCCCAAATTTTAAACAGTAAGATTACTACCATCGGAGCGGGGAGAACCGATGCCGGAGTTCATGCCCTAGGCCAGGTAGTTAACTTTAAAACAGAGAACCAAATGCCGGTTGCTAAAATACATAAGGCGCTAAACAGCTTGTTACCAGAGGATATTTTAATTAAATCAGTAAACGAAATGGATTTAGAGTTTCACGCCCGTTATTCAGCAAAAAATAAAACCTATTCTTATTTGATTTATAATGATCAATTACGGCCGCTTTTCGAACGTAATTTTGTCTATTATTACCGGCGCCAATTGGATTTGAGCAAAATGAAACAAGCCATCAGTTTGCTCATTGGCGAGCATGATTTTAAATGTTTTCAAGCTGCCGGGTCAACCGTGCTCAATACTATTAGAACAATTCATTTTTGCCGCTTGGAGCGAAATGGTCCTCTTATTAAGTTAACCATTAATGCCGACGGTTTTTTATATCATATGGTACGCAACATCATCGGTAGTTTGATTCTGGTAGGTAATGATAAGTCATCCATTGGACAATTCAAAACCATCCTTGAGGAACAGAACCGTAGGATAGCTGGCCCGACAGCACCTGCTAAAGGCTTGTGTTTGGAGGAAGTATTCTATTAAGAGGGAGCGAAAAAATGAACCGTTTTTTCGGAAAAATCGCTTTACTTATCCTAGTTGGTTTGATCTTGATAGTGACTGATTCCAAAGCATTGCCGACAGATCGGTTGGATGATAAGGACCAGCCGATTATACTTCTCACCATCGATAAAGCGGAAAGTATTGAGTTGCTTGAATGCCAACATTCAACTATCCGTAAGTTCCTTGGGGAGTCGGCTTGCGGGGTGATGAGCGTTAGGACTGGAAGCGGTTACACTAATACTGGAAGCGGTTTTTTAACCTTGGGAAGCGGTAATCGCAGCTTTGTTCCGCCGCTCAAAGGCGGCGCTTATAAACCCGATGAACCAATAAAGTCCAAGCAATCGGGGTCTTTCTGGAAATGGAGTACCGGATTTCATCCGAACAATAATAATTTGATAGTTCCTGAGATTGGTTGGCTCGAAAACCAGGCTAAGCTTGAATCTTTGCCACTCCAACCTGGGTTATTGGGTCAAATTTTTCGTTCCAACGGTTGGAAAACTTATCTATATAGTGATCAGGATACTTTCGTGGGCGCCAGTCGTCCCGGGGGTTATACTCTTATGGATCAAGTAGGGATTTTAGACAGTGGCCAGGTTGGCGTGGAAATTAATGAAGAGGATCATTCTTTTCCTTATCGGTACCGTTTTAACTCCAAAGAAGTATTAAATAAAATAAGTAGTCAATTTAAACCCCGTAGTTTGATCTTGATAGAATTCGGAGATTTTGCCCGGTTAGATAAGTTTCGTGAAGAGCTTCTTTCTGCTCAATACATACGATTAAAGAGGGAAATTTGGAAACGTCTAGACGGGTTTCTCAGAGACGCTACTCTAAAATGGTCTGTCGATCAATGCCGGATAATAGTATTAAGCCCTTCTTTATCAAGGGAAGGAGTTAGCAAACGGAATATGCTGGCTCCGATTATAATTAGGGGCGCTGGGTACCCCAAAGGATTATTGACTTCCGGGACTACTAATTGGGAAGGGTTAGTGGCTAACATTGATCTATTACCGACGTTGATAAACATGGCGGGATTAAAACCGGGCGGTCCTATCGCAGGAAGAACAATCCATTCTAATCCTTCCCATAGGCACCTGGCTAAGTTAATGAAATTAAACGATAAAATTAACCGGATGAACTCGGCACAACGTTCTTTACTGGACTGGTATTTGTGGACCATTTCCACCGGGTGGCTAGCAGTCACTCTTAGTATTTTATTGAATAAAAGGCTTGGTAGAGGGTTCTTATTAATTATAATCTCTGTCTTGCCTTTGGCGATGTTAATTATGCCTTTGACCCCGGTCGCTTTTTGGCAGGAAGTCGGCTTGTTCATACTGACATTTATCCTATCTTTTAAGGTAATGAAGGTAAAAACGGCCAATCAACGCTATCTGCTTTTATCGGTGGGCTTATGGTTGGGGATTATTTTAGACCAGTTCACCGGTTGGAATTTGATCCGTTTTTCAGCTCTTGGATATAGCGCTGTCGCAGGTTCAAGGTATTATGGAATCGGTAATGAGTATATGGGCGTTTTTTTAGCGGTTACTATAGTATTAGCGCATTTGGTTACTGAAATTATCAAATGTAAATGGCCTGCTTTAGTAATTATGGGTTTATCTGTTATTGTTTTGGGATGGCCTCAATGGGGTATTAATTTTGGAGGGACTTTGGCTGCGCTGATGGGCTTTTCATTTTATGTTTTTAAATTATATAGTTTGGATTGGAAAAACCGGAAAATATTATTGGCATTTGGCGGTATTGTTCTGGGGGTTGTGTTAGTTGGCTTGTGGGATAGCCTTCGAGATCCAAATTTTCAAACTCACTTAGGACGTTTTTTTCAACTAATAACCGATTTAAATTTTTCTCAAACTTGGCAAATTTTTGCGAGAAAGGCGGCTATGAATCTCAAATTGATTGTATATAGCGCTTGGACCAAGACGGTCTTATTAGCGGTTGCGATTACTATTTTAAATAAATTAATCGCTAAAAAAATGATTGATTACAGTGAGCGTATAGTTTGGAAAACGCTTATTATATCAGGAACCTCCGCTTTTTTAATTAACGATTCCGGTGTGGTTGCTCTTGGTACCTGTCTAGCCTATGGTTTTACTTATCTACTAAGTCGGTTTGAAGAGAGGGAATTTTCATGTAAAATGAAGTCAGGAGCCGGGAGCTAGAAGTCAGAAGCTCTTTGCTGATATAAGGTTAGAAAATATAACTTTCACTGTTGACTTCTGACTCCTCAACTCCTGAATACTACTTTTACTATATTTGTGCCGCAGCCACTTCAGTTGAGGGTCCTAAGGAGGAATAATTTGGATTGTAAATTTGATAACTTAATTCAGGAAAAACATTGTCTTTTTCTTCCACTTGTTGTAGATATTGAGGATCAATACGGTTATATTTGATTTGGTCGTATAAATTGTTAAACCGATTGATATGAGTTTTGGTTCTTTTTACAGCATATTCGACCATGGTTCCTGTTTTCATAATAAACGCCCAATCACTACTTTGTAAGAGTAAAACTTCACGAGCGGCTTGATTTAAAGCCCGTCTTAGATCTCCTTCCGCCTGGGGGAAGTGTTGTGCCAATTCTACCATCCGATCAGCAGCTTTATGAAGATGACGGTAGATCCAATCATTACTCCCCTCAAGCCATACTTCATTGTACCCTTTATAACCCCAACTGGACATTGACGGTGTTGAAACTTGATTACGAGGATAAACCTCTAAATAATCTCCGGGGGTAATTAGTTTGACGCTTTTTTGATCGTAGGCGATTTTTCGAATTAGATAATCTAGCCAGTTAGGCCCTTCAAACCACCAGTGTCCGAACAGTTCAGCATCATAGGGTGAGATGATAATCGGTTTCCGATCTAAGATTGATGCTAGATATTCAATTTGTCGTTCGCGATTGAACATAAAATTTCCGGCGTGCAACGCCGCCTTTTCTTTAGCGGTCCATCTATTATAGGGCTGTTTGTCCATGGTTTTTCCAGTGATCCGATAATACTTGAGACCGGTAAAAGCCCTCAAACCATTTGCCGGAAGATGGGGCCGGATATAATCATATTCTAAATCATAGCCTATATCCCGGTAAAACTCACGATAATCATAGTCACCCGGATATCCTTCGTTAGCGCTCCAAACCTGTTTTGAGGACTCCAAGTCCCTTCCGAAAGCCGCCACTCCCGAAGGGCAATAGATAGGCGCAAAGACGCCATATTTAGGACGGGGCGAGGCATGAAGCACGCCGTGAGCGTCAGTAAAAAAGTATCTTAAACCTTCACCTCTAAGAATCTCATCCAACCCTGGATAATATCCACATTCTGGCAACCAGATACCGCGAGGGAAGCGGTTTAAAGTTTGGTAATGGTATTGAACGGAGAGTTTTATTTGAGCACGGACAGCGGCAGGGTTTAACATTAGCGGTAGATAGCCGTGAGTAGCCGCGCAGGTGATAATCTCAATATTTCCGGACTCTTCAAGTTGCCGAAAAGCGTTGGTCAAGTCGCAACGGTTTTTTTCGGCAAAAAAATAATGACAAAATCGGAAATGATCCAAATACATGTTGGCTAAATCGTGAAATTCCGGCATCCATCTGGTCCGTTCCAGTTCTTTTTCGGCAAGTTCAATTAAATTTTCAATCTTCTTTAAATACCGTTGCTGTAATAATGAGTCTTTGAACATAGATAACAGCGGCGGTGAAAGATTGATGGTAACTCGATATTTGACACCGTCTTCAACCAATTGTTGAAAAATTTTCAATAAAGGAATATAGGTTTCAGTAACGGCTTCATAAAACCAATTTTCTTCTAAGAAATCCGGATATTCCGGATGGCGGACAAATGGTAAATGGGCATGAAAAACCAAAGCCAGATACCCTTTTTCCATCGGATCAACTCCTTATGTAGTCATCCACATCAATAACTTTTTAATAAAAATATTAATGTGATCGTAAAACAGCAATGATATTTCTAGGTAGTCTGTTTGGAGACGATTGGGGTGATGGTAATGGCGTCAACACCATCAGCCGAATGAGCCGTCACCGGTATGTTTTGTGTTCCGTCGGGCAATGCGAAACGAATCGTGAATGTTCCATCCGGACGCAGCTTAATCGGTTCGTTTTGGATGAAAACTTGGGCATCAGGTTCGGTGGCTCCATAGACAATCAATTCTGTATTCAGTACTAACCAGAACTTGCGTTCTTTTGGTTGGAATTTGACCGGACTTGCCAGACTACTAACTACTCCGGAACCAATTTCTCGTTCCAAACGCTTGATCAGCGCCTCAACAAGTTCTGCGGAACTATTACCCATTTCTCCACCAGCCAACCGATAGAGCCGTCGAAAGTCTTCCTCAATAACCATCCACTCTTCATCAATTACATCGGAGATGTTATCTCTGGGAGTAGTTACTGAATTGGAACGAACGATCGTATAAAAGTTGCCGTTAGCCTGAAAAAATCCTAAATCCACGCAAAATGTCCGATTAGGCCCTCCTACATGGACATACCAGTTACTAGCCTGATGGTTAATATGGATGTCAAAATAGTAATTACTATTAAAACCGTCAAAATTGACATCAGTAGTATCATAAACTCGCAAGACCAGGGATAAATCTTCCCATGGGCCATGGACCGAAGCAATCTTTTCTTTGGTACCATGATTGATGTTCCAGTAAGAATATAGCCAATAAGGATCACGAACCATCAGTACAATTCCGGTGTCGTTATATGTTTGAGGAATTTGAATCTCCTTGTTTTCCGTCACTGTTACTCCGGTTAAGTGTTCGGGCAGAGGAGGTTGCACATATAAAGGCTCGGTATCTACCAGGGTCTTGTTTAAATGTTGAGATATCTCCTTTTCTTGATTAGGATTGGCAGAAAATGGCGGATCTAAAAGTAAGATATGCTCAATGAGATCATCCCGAGTAAGTTTGGAGACACCTTTTACTCCTAACGATTTGGCGATCTCTACTAGTTTAATTTTTGTTTTTCCCGCCAATTCCTCTCGGGTCATTCCTATCCCCCTTTCTAAAGCTTACAATTAACTTTTATAATATTGCCGTTTCAAAGCGGATCTATACTAGTATTGATGACAAAACTTACCTCAAACAGGAAATGATGTTGGAAATAATATAAATAGGAATAAATACTTTAAGATTTAGGATTTTTTAAGAGTAGGGTAAAGACAGTCTCTTACAGGAAGATATTTTTCGTATTATTCCTCTTTATTATTCAGTTTAGAATAATTTTTTCAATGGATCAGGGCAGTCTTGTTTTAAATTTTGTTGTTAAAAAATGGAATGGAATAATAAACCATGATCTTGGATAACTTTAACATAGAATAATAATGAAGGTTAATGGCCTAATATTAAAAACAATTAATAAAAAGAATTCTTAATTACAAGGAGAATATTAGTTTTAATGCAGAGGCGGGATTCTTATTTTTCAAACTGTAAACAGAATCTTAAAGTTTTAACTTTTAATATTCATAATGGGATAACTCCTTATGGAGAGTACAATCTAGAGCAAATCACCGAATTTATCGGCAAAATCAAACCGGATCTAGCCGGGCTCCAAGAGGTTAGCCGTTTTTGGTCTATAAAAACTGATTATCAGGATATGGTTTCTTTATTAGAGGAGAAGCTAGGAATGCATCCGGTTTTCGCAGCTATGCTTAAGTGTAATAATAAAGGCTTTTTTGGAAATCTAGTCTTAAGTAAATTCCCGATTATTAATTCTTGGACCGAAATACTTCCTGGAAACCTTGAAGCACGGAGTTGTCTAGCTGTTCAAGTCCGGGCCGCTGGGGCTAGAGTTAATTTTTTAACCACTCATCTAGGGTTATCGAATTCGGAACGTCTAGCTCAGGTAGGTAAGATCGTCAATCTTGGAGTTCAATTAGGTGAACCGTTGATCATCACCGGGGATTTTAATCAAGATCCAAGTGGCCCTGAACTGAATTTAATAAAAAGAAATTGGATTAAGCATGAACCATCTCAGACCCGGGGGACCCTGAGATTAAGCGACGGTCGAATTGGTCCTGAAGTTGATATGATCTTTACCAGCGCAAATTTGGTATTAAAAAGTATGAAAGTGTATGAAAACGAGTTATCTGATCACTTACCGGTCTATGGTGAATTTGAAATGGGCCTTCCCTGGAATGAAACAGCGGGAGAGCCGGTATATTATCGGTGAAGCATTAATCATTTATAGAGTAACTTGATGAAGTAAGGAAAACTGTAACATTTTTTCGTATCTCATACGAGCGTGTCAGGCGTCTTTCTTTCTAAGTCATGAGGTTAAAAACGAATCGGGTAGTTTTTGCTTTAGATGGAGTAATGGTTTGAAGTAATCGCCAGTTGCTTTTATTCTCTCAGGGGCGGTTAGAATATTGAACATTCCAGGATGAACATCGGATAATTCATCCCAGGTTATCGGGATCGAAACCGGAGCACCGGGTAAAGGGCGTAAACTATAAACCGAAGCGATGGTTTTTCCTTTTAAATTCTGTAAGTGATCGATATATACTTTACCATTCCGGTTAGAGATTTTTCGTTCATTGGTGGCCAATTCCGGGAAAGCTTCAATTATAACCGCGCCGAGTTGTTTTACGAAATTACTGGTCTGTTTATAGGAGTAATTTTGGGCCAGAGGAAGGTAAATATGAATTCCAGTGGCCCCGGATATTTTAGGAAAAGCCTTTAGATTAAGTTCTGATAATAACGTCTTAATGAATTGGGCAATTTTTGCTGCATCGCTAAATACAGCCGGTTCCATAGGATCTAAATCAAAAATAAGATAAGTTGGGAGATCGAGGTTAATTACTGTCGAAAGCCAGGGATGGACCTCAATACAACCGAGATTAACAGACCAAATCAGGGTTTCTAGGTTATTGACCATAGCGTAATTGATGATCCGGTCTTCCGACTGAATAGGAACTGTATTTACCCATGCCGGAGGCCGGGGAGGATCCTTTTGGTAAAAAAATTTACCATTAATCCCCTCCGGGTAACGTACTAGCGAGACCGGCCTGCCCTTGAGATGGGGAGCGATATAAGGCCATATTGAAGCGTAATATTGTATGATGTCAGCCTTGGTATACCCGTCCTCCGGCCAGAAGACCTTATCCGGATTTTTGACCGGCACTTGATGTTGGTTGACAAGAATGGTTGATTGCATGGTCAGTCCTCAACTGATTAACTGAATTTCTCCTGCCTGCTGTATTAACTTCTAACTTCATCAAAAATACAGTCTTCCGGCCTTAAATCCGATCTGATTTGGATAAAACTAGGATGCCTTAGAACTCCTTCATCAGTTAATTCCAAATATTCAACTTCACAAACGATAATTGGCCTAGTCCAGATCACATTTTTAGGTGGAAGATTAGATGACTTCGTAAACGGACAAATATCGGTTTTTATCTTTTCCAACTCTTTTAAAAGGATCTCCAATTCTAGCCGGGAAAACCCGGTTCCGACCATGCCAAAAAAAGTAAGTTTTTTGTCACGGTAAGCTCCTAGTAAAATTGAGCGTAAGTCCCCGCGGGAACTATGATTATACATGAGACCACAGATTATAAAGGGTCCAGTCCTTTTTCTTTTAAATTTCAACCATGTTTTAACACGTTTACCAGGGAGATAAATACTGCCTTTTTTTTTGGCTATTACGCCTTCCAAACCCATTTCCGAAATTGATTGAAAATAAGCTACACCTTGGTTTTGGATAAATTCGGTTATAATTAATTGATCCAAGGGCTTTAGATTTTCTACAAGTAATGAACGGCGTTTTTCAAGGGGTTCATTCATTATTGATTGATAATTTAAATAAAGGAGATCAAAGACTACGTAAACAACAGGAATGGATTTAGTCCTATTGCTAATTTGAGATTCCTTGCGGAGCCGGCCACTTTTTTGGAGTTCAAGAAAACACGGTTTTCCATTACGAAGCGCAATTATCTCTCCATCCAGTACGATACCTTGTTTTTTTTGAGGGCGATGTATATTTGTCAACTCCGGGAAGACAAAGGAAATATTTTTCAGGTTTCTACTTTGCAATATAGTTTGAGAGTCTAAAAAAGCTAAGGAACGATAACCATCCCATTTGATTTCATAGGTAAATTCATCAGAGTCAAATGGTTTAGTCGTTGAGGCAAGCATTGGTTTGATATACAAAGGAAGCTGAATCGTTTATCACCATCCTTAAAATTCAGATCTCACAAGGAAATAATAAGCAAAGATTCGGTGAAAGTCCAAATTGAAAATAAATACTTTTCCATCTGAGGTCTTTACTTAATATGGTTTTTTATTAGTCATTTTATAGACCTTATCCATATGTTAGTCTCGTATTTAGAACTCCTTATTTTTCAAATTAAAATAAGCATGATGGGGGAGATATCAATAGATATATTGCATAAATTAACCTTATTTAGATAAAATAACATTAGAATAGGTATCAAGGCTCTTGCTAATCTCGGAATAGTTTTATAAAATCATAATTGATTAGCACTCACTTTTAATGAGTGCTAATAAATTTAATCTTTGTCGAGAGGAGGGAAGGTATGAACATTACCCCGTTAGGAGAAAGAATTGTTATTAAAGTTTTGGAAAGTGAAGAAAAAACCAAGAGCGGGATTTTTATCCCGGATACCGCTAAAGAAAAACCACAAATGGGAGAGGTTATGGCGGTTGGTTCGGGAAAAGTGCTTGAAAATGGGCAAAAAGTCGCTCTCGATGTCAAAGTTGGCGATAAAGTATTATATGCGAAATATGCCGGAACCGAAGTCAAGTTGGATGGCGAAGAGTATATGGTTTTAAAAGAAAGCGATGTATTGGCCATAGTGAACCAATAAATTAATTCTATATAAGGAAGGTGAATTCAATGGCCGCTAAACAGTTGATATTTGGCGAAGAAGCCCGTCATGCCTTGGAACGTGGGGTTAACGCTTTGGCCGAGGCGGTTAAGGTGACTCTGGGTCCTAAAGGCCGGAATGTTGTGTTGGATAAAAAATACGGGTCACCCACCATCACCAATGATGGTGTGACCATTGCCAAAGAAATTGAACTTGAAGATCCGTTTCAGAATATGGGAGCCCAACTTGCTAAAGAAGTGGCTACCAAGACCAATGATATTGCCGGGGACGGCACAACTACGGCCACGTTGTTAGCCCAAGCTATGGTGAGAGAAGGGTTAAAAAATGTAGCCGCCGGAGCCAACCCGATGGTTCTGAAAAAAGGTATTGAAAAGGCAGTGCAAGTAGTAGTTGAGGAACTAAAAAAAGAAAGTAAATCGGTGGACAGCAAGGAAGACATTACTCATGTGGCCGCAATATCCGCCGCTGATGATGAGATCGGAGCCTTGATTGCCGAGGCCATGGAGAAAGTCGGTAAAGACGGCGTTATTACAGTGGAAGAGTCCCAAACCATGGGGACTAACTTGGAAGTTGTGGAAGGCATGCAATTTGACCGGGGTTATGTCTCTCCTTATATGATTACCGATTCCGAACGAATGGAAGCGGTTTTGGACGAACCCTTTATCTTACTTACCGACAAGAAAATTTCAATGATCAAAGACTTGCTCCCAATCTTAGAGAAAGTGATGCAAAGAGGGAAACCTTTGTTAGTCATTGCCGAGGATGTGGAGGGGGAGGCCTTGGCAACCCTGGTGGTTAATAAGTTAAGGGGAGTATTAAATGTAGTGGCTGTTAAAGCCCCTGGATTCGGTGACCGCCGCGAAGCTATGCTTAGTGATATCGCCATTGTCACCGGCGGCCAAGTGATCTCCGAAAAAGTGGGGATGACCTTAGAGAATACCACCATTGAGATGCTGGGTCAAGCGCGCCAGGTGAAAATGAGCAAAGACGAAACTACTATCGTTGATGGTAAAGGCAGTAATCAGGAGATCAAGAACAGGATTAACCAGATCAAGATCCAGATTGAAGAGACCACTTCCGACTATGATCGGGAAAAACTCCAAGAACGTCTGGCGAAACTCTCGGGCGGGGTTGCTGTAATTCAAGTCGGCGCCGCTACCGAAACTGAGATGAAAGAGAAAAAACACCGGATCGAGGATGCGCTCTCCGCTACCAGGGCTGCAGTTGAAGAAGGTGTTGTCCCAGGCGGCGGAGTGGCGTTGCTTCAAATTGCGCCAGCATTAGATAGCATCCAAGAGGGCGGCGATGTGGCCACAGGAATCAGCATTGTCAGAAAGGCATTGGCTGAGCCGTTACGGCAGATTGCTAATAACGCTGGTGCTGAAGGTTCGGTTATTGTTGAAAAAGTTACTTCAATGCCGAAAGGTAAAGGCTTTAATGCTTTGACCGGCGAGTATGTGGAGATGGTTCCCGCTGGTATCGTTGATCCGGCTAAGGTAACCAGAAGCGCATTACAAAATGCAGCCAGTATCGCTGGTATGCTCCTAACCACCGAATGTTTGGTGACCGAGATTCCGGAAAAAGAAAAACCGATGATGCCCGGTGGCGGAATGCCCGGCGGCATGGGCGGCATGGATATGTAATAACTTAAAAGACCCGGGAAAGCCGGGTCTTTTTTTATCTTCTGATCATCAAACATTTTTGGGACGGGATTTTTATTGGGAAAAGCGTCTCCGGGATTTGCGATCCAACCATTCAAAACAATAAGATCTCCGGAAACGTGGCCTAGGGTGGTGACGGCGGTACCGGCGGCGGGGTTATGTGGGCAGTACCGGCATATTGACGGGAAGAGGGAACAATTTTAACAACAATGAAGGATACGCTATCTATCTTTGTTATAGCGGGACCTGGACCGGCGAAGGCGGTAATACCTTCAGCGTAAATACGCCGGATGATGTTTATCCAAAATAAATTACTAGAAACAAGATTTGCATTTCTAAAGCGAATACAAATAGGACCAATTTTGTATTTTATATAAATCATTGAAAGGAGTATCCGATGAAAAGCAGTTTATTCAGAGGGGCGCGGTTAATTTTAGTGGCTGGGTTATTGCTGTACGGGATGACGTTATTATATTCAAATAACCATCAAGCGCTGGCGTTTATCGGTATTCATAGCGCGGGGCAGTCTAGCGTAAGCGCCGGAGGGGCGGAGATCCGGCTTAGCGCCGAAACGGCCCGGGTGGCGCTGGCTGGAGATGTGGTAACCATTCCCGCGACACCGGAAGCGGCGCGGGTGGAAGGGTCCGTGCTCAGCCAAACGGCTGGAATCCGAAACCGTTTTTTAGTGACGTTATTGTGTCAGGGTAAACAATAAGAGATGATAATTGTTTGGCTTTATTTTAAAATTCCTTAGGCTTAATAAAAAAGTTTCACTAGAGAAACTAGAAAATTCCTCTAGAGAAATTACAAAACTCCTTGGCTTAATTTTAAAAGATACAGGAGGTAATAGAAAAAGGGATTTGGCGAATTGAGGAACGGGCGATTTGAAGATTTACTATTTACCTTGTCTTTGGTCATAGATGTTGAGAAACTCTTGAGCGCCGATCCTTTTAAGTTCCAGATCGTAGTTTTGCAATTGTTGGTCGCCGGTAATGATAAAGTCCACATTCGCTTTAACAGCCGACATATATTGCACCCCATCTTCATAATCCAATACCGGAATATATAACCCTGTTTGCAGAAGATCAAAATCCAACTCGATGATTTCCAGTATTTCGAGAAAACTTTCAATTATATCTTTTCTTTCTTGCTCGGTTCGTTGTTTTCTTAATATGAAAAAAATATTTAATATTGTAATTGGAGAAATAAAAGCAGTTAGTTTATCTTCGACAATTAATTCCATTATGCGTTGAGCAAAGGAGTTCCCAGTTCTTTCAACAATTAAATAATCCAATAGGATATTGGTATCTAGAAAAACTTTATACATGGTATTTTTCGATCCTGCCTTTGATTTTTTCGTCCTCAGAAACATCATGAAGACCTGATTTTAACGTTTCCAGTTTTTCGAAGGCCGTCCTTTTATCACTTTTAATCGGCACTAATTTACCGATGATTTTACCATTTTTAGTGAAAATTATCGGTTCATTTTGCATAAGATTAAGATATTTTCCGAAGTTATTTTGTAATTCGGTAGTTGTCAAAATCATTAACTAAACCTCCCCTGCGATTATCTTTATTTATATTATATATTTTTAGCTAATAATATTCAACATTTTCACTAAAAAAATAATATCATTGATTTGGCTGGAAATAGGGTTAAACTACATTCAAAAGTATTGAAGTGGACAATTCGAGGAAACATTTTAAAGGATTTAATAGGGTTTCCAAGAAATTACCTTCAGGTGATATAATGGAGAAACATGATCTGGCTCGGATTTTCAATGAAATCGGTCTCTTACTCGAGTTAAAGGGTGAAAACCCGTTTAAGACTCGGGCTTATTATAATGCCGCCCGGACTATTGAGAACCTGACCGAAGACCTGGCGGGAATAATCGAAGAGGGACGGGTGTCGGAGTTGCCCGGTTTCGGCGCGGCTTTGGTAAAGAAGGTTGAGGAATGGAACGGCACCGGGAGTATTGAATATTACGAAAACCTAAAGAATACTACGCCTCCGGGGCTATTTGAACTATTGCGGGTGCCGGGTTTAGGGGCGAAAAAGATTAACGTTCTCTATCAGAACCTGGGTATCGCTAGCTTAGAGATGTTAGAGGAAGCATGTAGCCGGGATAAACTACTGTCTTTGCCGGGGTTCGGCGCTAAGACTCAGGCAAAAATCTGCGCCGGAATTCAATTCATCAAAGAACACCGGGGCCAATTTCTATTGGGTGAGGTTTGGCCGGAAGCGGTCCGGCTCAGAGAAGAGGTTGGGAAATTACCCGGGGTCTTAATGGTGGAAATCGCGGGCAGCTTGCGCCGGTTTAAAGAAGTGGTGAAAGATATTGATTTGGTTGCCTCAGCCGAAGATCCGGGAAGAGTCATTCGCGAATTTATAAATTTACCGATGGTGACTCAAATAATCGGCAGCGGCGAGACTAAAGGTTCGGTCCTACTCAAAAACGGGGTCCAAGCTGATCTGAGGGTTGTTAAACCTCTGGAATTCCCTCATGCGTTGCAACATTTTACCGGAAGTAAAGAGCATAACACGGCATTACGCCGTCATGCCAAAGATTTAGGTTATAAAGTTAATGAGTATGGTTTGTTTAAAGAGGATGATGCGAAGCCGATTTATTGCGAAGATGAGGCAGGAATCTATCAGAAATTGGGCTTGGCGTATATTCCGCCGGAACTTCGTGAAGATCTGGGGGAAATCGAGGCCGCTCTTAACGGGAAATTGCCGGAGTTAATCGTGCCGGAAGGGATTCAAGGAATTTTTCATGTCCATACCGATTATAGTGACGGCGTTAATTCCCTACGTGAAATGGTTGAGGCGGTTATCAGCCGGGGTTATCTATATCTGGGCATTACCGATCACAGCCAGGTTGCGGTTTACGCCGGGGGATTAACTGAAGCGAAACTTAACAAGCAATTTGAAGAAATCGAAGCATTAAACAACTTATATCCAAGTTTTAAAATTTTTAAAGGCATTGAGGCCGATATCCTCCCTTCCGGGGAACTGGATTATGGTCCCGGGATTTTGGCTGGTTTTGATTTTGTAATAGGTTCCATTCATTCTCAATTTCGGATGGGCAAAGTAGAGATGACTGCCAGGATACTTAAAGCGCTAGATAATCCATTTCTAACAATGTTGGGCCATCCAACCGGAAGGATTTTGCTGGAGAGGCCTGGTTATGAAGTGGATCTGGACGCCGTGCTTAGGAAAGCTGCCTTAAAAGGGGTTATCATTGAGTTCAACGCTAACCCCTACCGGTTGGATCTGGATTGGCGTTGGTGCCGGAAAGCTAAAGAACAAGGAGTAAAAATTGCGATTAACCCGGACGCCCATAGTATCGGTGAGTTGGACTTGGTTCGGTCAGGCTTAGCCGTAGCTAGAAAAGGTTGGTTGGAAGGCAGTGATGTTTTTAATACTTGGAAGGCGGAGTCAGTAGCTGAATATTTCAAGAGACGAAAGGCAAATTCGATAGAATAATAGCTGGAGAGAGGTTTTATTATACAGCTATTTAACGTAATAACTGCAACTTAAGACGGTTTACTGACTAGATGATTAATTGAATTATAAATATAGTAGGAAATAAGAAGAATTTGGCGAATAATCCATAACATTTATCTAAGAAAATAGGTCGCGATATTATTTTGTCAATAAGGAGTGGTTGGTTTGGAATTGAAACTAGGTTTACCAAAAGGAAGTTTGCAAGAATCGACTTTCCGCCTTTTTAAAAAGGCCGGGTACAATATTTTAGCCCGCGAACGGTCCTATTATCCGGTGATTGATGATCCTGAACTGGACGGAATGTTGATCCGAGCCCAGGAAATGTCCCGCTATGTGGAAGAGGGGGTTTTGGATGTTGGAATAACGGGTAATGACTGGATTTTAGACAATCATTCCGATGTGGTCGCCGTCGCGGACCTGGTATATTCGAAACAAACCTTGAATCCCTGCCGGTGGGTACTGGCGGTCCCTAATGACTCGCCTTACGAAAAAGCAGAGGATTTAAAGGGCAAAAGGATTGCTACCGAGTTGATTCATGTAACCGAAGATTATTTTAACCGTTTTGGAGTAAAGGCGGAAATTGAGTTTTCATGGGGCGCGACCGAGGTAAAACCACCAGTGCTGGCTGATGCTATTGTAGAGATTACGGAGACTGGAAGTTCGTTACGGGCCAATAAATTGAGGATTATTGACACGGTTTTATTAGTGAAAAATCAGTTAATCGCCAACAAGGCGGCCTGGGAAGATCCTTGGAAACGGCAAAAAATTGAGAACACCGCCATGTTGCTAAAAGGCGCCTTAATGGCCGAAGGGAAGGTAGGGCTGAAAATGAACCTTCCTAAAAAGGACATTGATGTAGTATTGACAATCTTAGATTCCTTAAAGAACCCTACGATCTCAACTTTATCCGATCCGGACTGGATCGCCTTGGAGGTAATCAGCGATGAAAACAAGGTGCGTGATATCATCCCACAGTTAAAACGGGCCGGAGCCCAGGGAATTGTAGAGTATCCTTTAAATAAAGTCATCTATTGATTGAGTCGTGGGCGCTTGCGATTACAAGCGCCGTTTTACTAATTTGTGATTGATTGGAGTGATCCAAATGTCCGCTTTTTCTCAAAAGGAATACCTGGAACGAATCAACCGGTTGCAAGGCCTATTAAAAGCCACAGGAATCGATCTTGCGATTATCAGTCAGAATTCGGATCTTTATTATTATACCGGTTCGGCGCAACCCCTTTATTTCATAATAGCGGCTAATGATCCGGGGCTGGTGTTGGCTAGGAAAACGATACAGCGGATTCAGGCTGAAGCAAGCCATCTGTCAGTGGAAGCGTTTAATAGCACTAAAGACCTATCAGCAATAGTCAACCGGTATCGTTGGGATCGAGCGAAGCGGATCGGTTTTACTCTTGATAATATTTCTTACGCATCGGTCCAACGTTGGCAGCAGTTGATTCCCGGAGCTGACGTCATTGATCTTACTTGGGAGATCAGGGGCCTTAGGTTGGTAAAATCCGAGGCGGAGCTCAGGATCCAAGCGAAAGCCGGGGCAGTTATGGCCGGTCTTCCGGAAGTGGTGAGGTCGGGGTTCCGCCCGGGAATGTCCGAACTTGAGTTAAGCGCGGTAATTGAAAAATATTTGCGGGAGATGGGCCATACCGGCCTGGTCCGTTGCCGTTGCGAAGGAATTGAGATGGGTCTAGGAGTTTGTTCCGCAGGACTAAATTCCTTAATTGGAACGAAGTTTGACGGGGTTTGCGCCGGAATAGGGACTTCCAAGGCGGTTTCTTTTGGCGCCGGTTGGGAGCCGATCCCAAAAGGCGCGCCGGTAACGCTGGACTATGCATTCAACTTTGATGGATATCATGTGGACCAAACCCGGATGTTTTGTTGGGGAGAACCTTCGGAAAAGATGATCCAAGCTTATCAAAGGATGGTTGCTATCGAGCAATCAATCTTTGAACTGCTACGGCCGGGAGTAATTTGGGAAAAAGGATACCGTAGGGCGGAGCAATTAGCCGCCGAATATGGTTATGCCGAAGAGTTCATGGGCCTCGGGGCTGAAAAAGTCCGCTTTGTCGGACATGGTATCGGATTGGAATTGGACGAGCCACCCTTTATTGCCCCAAAGATGGAGCAGTTATTGGAGGAAAATATGGTGGTAGCGATTGAACCCAAGGTAGCTTTGGCCGGAGTTGGAGTTGTAGGGATCGAAGATACGGTAGTTCTTAAGCAGGCTGGCCCGGAGTTACTAACGCCTTGCTCGAAGGAGATAATAGTTTATTAAGTCATACTTAACCCTTGTCTTCCATAGAATTCTTTAGAGAGTTTAACATTGGGAGGAGGGTAGTTATGAAAAGCTACGAAATTAAAAAGATTGGACCGGGTTCAGTTTTTAAATTCTATTTTATTGTTGGTGTTGTTTTCGGATTGTTAATCAGTATTATCATGTTAATCGTCGGCGCAACTTTAAAAACCGTTGGATTGGAATGGGGAGCTTTTAGTCCGGGGGGTGGCCCTTTACAGGTTGGGGCTGCAATCATTGGGGTGATCTTGGCAAGTTTGGCCTATGGGCTGATAACTGGGGTCTTGGGCGCGGCGGGAGCTTTTATCTATAATGGGTTTGCAGCGGCTGTCGGAGGTATAGTGATCAAGCTAAACGATAAGGAATAATACTTTTGGCCGGATGTAAAACGGATATTAATGATGCGGAGATTGGCTATTAACCGTAAGAAATCAAAAGAGCAGAAAAAAACCGGACTGAAGGTGAGATATGAACCTTTAGTCCGGTCAGTTTTTAAATAAGGGAATTGGTGCCCAGGACCGGACTTGAACCGGTACGGTTGCCCATACGCCCCTCAAACGTACGCGTCTGCCAGTTCCGCCACCTGGGCATACAATCGACTAGTTAATATTATAATCAGGAATAACAGTGTTGTCAATGATTTTCCCGTAAGAAATCACAAATTATCTTGGAAGGCTATGAAAAATTATCTATATAGTTGAAATTACAATAAAACCTTACTATTCTCTAGCGATCTAAGGTTAAGGAAGGACCAAAATGACTTAAACTTATTTCAATTAATCTAAACAGCAGGATAAAACCTATAAAACCGCGAAAAGAATGGAGAATAAGTTGACTAACATTTAACAATTATCAAGCATAATTTGATTGTAGCAAAGGGAGGGGAACTAATGAAATCGATGATCTTAGCCGCCGGAGTGGGCTCAAGGCTGGAACCGCTTACTTGTAATATACCAAAACCAATGGTTCCGGTGGTGAACCGTCCGGCAATGGAACACATAATTAATTTGCTAGTCAAACACGGTATTACTCAAGTAGCCGCTAATCTTTGGTATCTTCCGGAGAAGATCCAGGAGTATTTCGGAGACGGCAGTGAATTTGGCGTGGAGCTTAGGTATTCCGTTGAAAAGGACTTGATGGGCACAGCCGGCGGAGTTAAAAAACTGGAATCGTTTTTAAATGACACTTTTATAATTATTTCCGGGGATGCCGTAACCGATGTGGACATCTGGGATATGGTCAATTATCATAAAAAAGTTGGGGCCATCGCGACCATCGCTTTAAAAGAGGTAGCCGATCCGCGCCAGTTCGGGGTAGTGATCACTGGAGATGACGGTAAAATCAAGGCTTTCCAAGAAAAGCCCCAACCGGAGGAGGCTTTGAGCAATTTAGCCAACACCGGGATTTACGTCTTTGAACCGGAGATCTTTAAGCTGATTCCGGCTGAGACCGTTTTCGACTTTGGAAAAGAACTTTTCCCCCAATTGGTTGAGGCCGGCGCGGCCTTTTACGGTTATCAAATGAAAGACTATTGGTGCGATATCGGGTCCTTGACCCAATACCGGTTGGCCCATTATGATATTTTAAAAGGCATGGTTAAAATGGAAATACCGGGGATATGGCATGCTAACGCTGTTTATGTGGGCGATCGGACTACGATTGCCCCTACGGCCCGGATCGGTTCCAAGGTGGTCATCGGCCGTAACTGTCATATCGGCGACGGAGTGGAGATCTTCGGCGAGACTGTAATCGGGGATAATTGCCTGATTGAAGAGGGAACCTCCATCTTCGGCAGTATTATTTGGCGAAATACGAAGATCGGTTCCAACGCCCGCCTAGTGGAGTGCGTAGTGGGCAGCGAATGTTACTTGAAAGACGGCTCGGTGATCGGCGCCGGAGTAATCTTGAGCGATGAATGTGTGGTGGAGCCGGGAAGTGTGGTTGAGTATAATACTAAAGTATGGCCGAAAAAGGTAGTGGTGAAGGAGTAGACTATAAGCATGGGGCGTGAGCGGGTAGGGTCTATCTACCCTTCACC